>NZ_CP085193.1:11079664-11772886 GCF_024298965.1 Streptomyces rapamycinicus NRRL 5491
GCCCCGCCACGATCGTGTCGATGCCACGCAGGTCCGCCCGCTGGAGGAGCCGCTTCTCGTTGGTCACCCACTCACCGCGCGCCGCCAGCACCGCGTGCGCCGTCTGCAGGGCGGCGGTCGCCACCGCGCCCGCGACCTCGGTGGCCTGGCCACGTGTCACGTACGCGGCCGAGGCGTACCGCAGGGTCAGGGCCGCGCGCCCGCGCCATACCGGGGGCGCCGCCGCACGCAGCGCCCCCGGGTACTCGGGCCGGGGCAGGGTGCCCCGCAGCACCTGGTTGAGGGCGAGTTCGGCCACCACCAGATAGCTGGGGATGCCCGCGAGGTGGAACATCAGCGGCTCCCAGTGGAAGCGGCCCTGCCGCGACTCGGCGAGTTCGTGTTCCACCACCTCGAGGTCGCGGTAGTGGATGTCCACGCGCCGTCCGTCGATGGTCAGCCAGGCGCCCCCGTTGAAGACACCGCCGCCCCACTCGCCGAGCCCGGAGACCTCGCCCTCCCAGCCGACGGCCCGCAGCGTGGCCGGGTCGAAGCCGCCCCGGTAGTACAGGGCCAGGTCCCAGTCGCTCTCCGGGGTGTGGGTGCCCTGCGCACGCGAACCCCCGAGGGTGACGGCGCGCACGGCGGGCAGGGCGGCGAGTCGCTCCGCGACATCGTCGAGGAACATGGCGTCGGTCATGGCGTCGGTCATGGCGTCGGTCATACGGATTCCGATCGTGTGAAGTGGATGACGGGTGCCGCGGGCACACCGAACACACGCCGGAGCACAGGCTCCAACGACGGCGTTCATACGGATCGGTGTGCCGGGTCATCACTCCACGACGCCGACCTTACCGCCCCCGTCAGAGGGCGGCAGCGGCCAGGCGTGGATCAGCCCTTCACCAAGCCCAGGCGGAAGAGGCTCTCCGCGGTGTCGAGGATCGTCGTCACCGGATCGCGCGGGGTCCATCCGAACACGGAACGCGCCTTCTCGGTGCGCAGGATCGGTACCCGCTCCGTCACGCCGACCGCTTCCCGCGCTCGTCCGTCGTCGAACTCCCGCGTGGGCACCCGTGCGGCGCGCTCTCCGAGGTGCTCGGCCAGCACCCGGGCGATCCACAGGAAGCTGACGGTCCGGTCGCCGCTGGCGAGGAAGCGCTCTCCGGCCGCGGCGGGATGTGTCATGGCCCGGAGGTGGAGCTCGGCGACATCGCGTACGTCCACCATGCCGAAGTGTGCGCGAGGGACGGCCGGCATCGCCCCCTCCAGCATCGCCCGGACGTATCCCGTCGAGGCGGACAGCCGGGGGCCGAGTGCCGGACCGAAGATCCCGGTCGGGTTGATCACCGTCAGTTCGAGGCCGTCCCCCTCCTTCGCCACGAAGTCCCAGGCGGCCCGCTCCGCGATGGCCTTCGAGCGGATGTAGGGCGGGTTGTCGTCCTCGGGGTCGGTCCAGTCGCTCTCGTCGTACTCGTCGCCGTCCTTGCGGCTGTACCCCACCGCGGCGAACGAGGACGTCATCACGACCCGCTTCACACCGTGGTCCCGTGCCGCCCTCAGCACACGAAGGGTGCCGTCCCGCGCGGGGATGATCAGCTCGTCGGCGTTGTCCGGCTGGACGGAGGGGAACGGTGACGCGATGTGGTGGACGCGCGTACACCCCGCCATCGCGTCGTCCCAGCCGTCGTCCGTGGTCAGGTCGGCGCTGACGATGTCGAGCCGCCCGCCGGGATCGACACCGGAGGCCGCGACGGCCGACCGGACACTCGCGGCGGCGCCAGTGGCGGCGCCAGTGGCGGCGCTCGTGGCCGGGCCGTGTGAACGGACCGTGGTGCGGACCCGATGGCCGCTCCGCAGCACGCCGCTGATCACATGGGTGCCGAGATACCCGCTGCCTCCGGTCACCAGGACGAGTTCGCCACCACCGGTGTCGGCACCGGCGTCGGCACGGGCGGCGGAAACGGCGTCAGCGGACACGGGGGTCGTCTTGCCTTCCATCGGTTCCTTCGGATTCCTTCCCAAGTGTGTTCTCGCAGCGGTGTCTCTCACGGCTGCAACGCGTCGATGACGTCCGTGACCTCGTCGATCGCCCGGCGCTCCGCATCGGTGTCGGCGCGCTCCCGCGCATCCCACATGTCCGCCTTGAGCCGCAGATAGCGCAGGCGGACCTCCATGAGCGCGATCTCGTGCTCCAAGCGGTCCGCGTTGCGCTGGAAGAGGTCGCGCAGGGGAGCCGCGCCCTGGTCGCCTTCGTCGAGGTGGCCGAGGTAGGCGCGCATGTCCCGCATGCTCATGCCGGTGGATCTCAGGCACCCCAGTGACCTGATCGTCTCCACCACGGAGGGGTGGTAGCGCCGGTGGCCGCTGTCCGGGTCGCGGTCCACCGCGGGGATCAGGCCGATCTTCTCGTAGTAGCGCAGTGTCGGCTCCGAGAGGCCGCTCAGCCTCGACACCTGCTGGATGGTCATCGGGGAGCCCCGGACTTCTGTCCTCGTCGCTGTCATGGAACGAGCATCCGATACTTGAAGCGCTTGAGGTCAAGTGCGCCGATCGGCCTTCGCCGGGACGGCGGACGCGGGAGTGGGCGCGCCGGGGCGCTTTCCGGCCGTGGCGATGGGGATGTCCCGCATCCGGAGCAGCGCCCCGAGGGCGAGGAGCCCGGCCGCGCCGCCGCTCCAGGCGACGGTGGAGCCGATGGCCGTGGCGGTGGGCGCGGCCGCGCCGGAGTGGCCGATCAGGGACTGGGCGCCGGCCAGGCCGACCGCGCCACCGATCTGCTTGGTGAGCGCGGAGCCCGCGGTGGCGGTGCCCATGTCCGTGCGCGGGACGGCGTTCTGGGTGGCGATGGTGAGCCCGCCCATGGCCGGTCCGGCGCCGAGCCCGACGAGCAGCAGCAGGACGGACGTCAGCGCGAGAGGCGTCGTGGCCCGCAGGGCGACGAAGGCCGCGGTACCGGCGGTGAGCAGCCCCGCGCCGATCAGCAGGACCGGTTTGACGTGCCCGCTGCGCAGCACGGTGGCGGCGGTGAGCCGGTTGCCCAGGGTCATGCCGATGAGCAGGGGGAGCAGCAGCAGACCGGAGGCGGTGGCCGAGTGGCCGCGGATGTGCTGGAAGTACAGCGGCAGGAAGATCCCCACTGGCACCGCGGCGACCTGGAAGAAGAAACCGGCGGTCAGCAGGGCGGTGTAGGTGCGGTGCCGGAACAGCCGTAGGGGCAGGACGGGGACGGCGGCCCGCCGCTCGACCGGTATGAGCGCGGCGAGCAGCGCCGGACCGCCGAGCAGACAGCCGAGCACGGCCGGGTCCGTCCAGGAGGGCGCGCGTCCGGCGGTCGCGTTCCCCTTGAGGCTGAGACCGGTCAGCGCGAGGGAGAGCCCGGCGGCGAGCAGGAGGATCCCCGCCACGTCGAGCCGGCCGGACGGCGGGGTGGCGGGACGGCGGTCGGGCAGGGCCAGGGCGATGACGGCGCCCGCGGTCAGCCCGAGCGGGAGGTTGAGCCAGAACGCCCAGCGCCAGCCGATGTGGTCGGCGAGTAACCCGCCGAGGAGCGGGCCGCCCACCATGCCCAGGATCATCATGGCGGCCATCGCCGTCTGCATCCGGATCAGCCCCTGGGGGCGGGACGGCGGGTGGAGGTCGCGGACCAGCGCCATGCCGAGGGTCAGCAGGGATCCCGCGCCCAGGCCCTGGAGCGCGCGGGAGAGGACCAGGGCGGGCATCGAGGCGGACAGGCCGCAGGCGGCGGAGCCGACCAGGAAGACGGCGAGCCCGCCGATCAGCAGCCGGCGGCGGCCGTGGAGGTCGGAGAAGCGGCCGTAGACCGGCACGCTGACCGAGGAGGTCAACAGGTAGGCGGTGACGAGCCAGACGTACCAGGAGTCGCCTCCGCCGATCTGCTCGACGATGCGGGGCAGCGCGGTGCCGACCACGGTGCCGTCCAGCATGGCCAGGAAGGCGGAGCCCAGCAGGGCGACGGTGACCAGGGTCCGGCGGCGGGGCGGGAGCGCCTCGTACGCGTCGGGTCCGGTCACCGGGCCTCCCCGGGCGCCATGAGCGCGCCGTGCAGGAAGAGGTCCACGACCTCCTCGGTGGTCAGCGGCTCGGGGGCGCCCAGGCGCCCGGCCGACATCAGCGTCAGCTGGAAGGCGTCGGCGAGCCGCTCCGGGGCGAGCCGCAGGCGGTCCCGGTCGGGTTCGAACAGCGCGGCCAGCGCGGCGCGCGGCCGGACCAGGCCCGCCTCGCGGTCCGGGAGGCGCCCGTCCTTGCCGGGCTTGGGCGCCATGCGCTCCAGCCGCCCGGCCGCCGCGAGCGCTCCGGCGGCCGCGCCGATGCGGCCCATGTGCCCGCGCACCACATCGGCCGCCTCGGCGAGCCGGTCCGCGAGCGGCTGGTCCAGGGCGATCGACTCCAGGTGGGCCACGGTGTCATCGGGCCGTACGGCCTCCGCCATACAGGCCGCGAGCAGGGCGTCCTTGTCCTCGAAGACCCGGAAGATCGTGCCTTCGCCGATGCCCGCGGCCCGTGCGATCTTCGCGGTCGTCACGGAGGCGCCGTATTCGACGACGAGGGGGAGCGCCGCGGCGACGATCATCGCGCGGCGCTGCTCGGGATCCATGGCCGGTGCGCGGCGCCGGGGCGGGGTGGCGGGGTTCGCTGCCTTCTCCGTCATACGGGACACACTACGGAGTGAGTACTCACTCCGTCAATTGTGTGGCGCATGACCACAGGGGGAGTGGCGGGTGAGACCTTCGGCTTCGACGTCGTCGGTCAGCGCGCGGCGAGCAGGGTCCGGCGCAGGGCGCGGCCCGCCTCGGACGGGGGATGGTTGCGCGAGGCGGCGAGGCCGAGACCGTGGAGCGGCGGCGGATCGGCGAGATCGACCTGGGTGAGGCCGGGCTGCGAGGCGATGGTCTCCTCGGCCACGAAGGCGAGCCCGAGACGCCGCCGGACCATGGTCAGGGCGGTGGTGGTGTCCACGACCTCCAGTGCCACGGTGCGCTGGACCCCCGCGGTGCCGAAGAGGCTGTCGACGATGGTGCGGTCGCCCCACCCCGTGGGGAAGTCGATGAAGCGGCGGTCCGCGAGGTCGGCGTAGGTCACGCCGTGGGCCTCGGCCAGGGGGTCGTCGGCGCGGCAGACCAGCCCGAGGCGTATCCGCGACACATCATCGATGACCAGATCCGGGCCGAGGACGGCGGGGCCGTGCGGGGGCACGGGCAGCAGCATGAGGTCGAACCTGCCCTCGCGCAGGGCGGTGGCGTGTCCGGCCAGCGGACCGGTCGAGTGGCGCAGCCGCACCACGACATCGGGATGCTCGGCCTGAAACGCGCTCAGCGCCCCGATCAGATCGAACGAGCCGGTGGACAGGACCGTCCCGAGCGTGACCGTGCCACTGAGCCCTCCGGTGAGACGGCCCATGTCATCGCGCGCCCGCTGCGCCTCCGCGAGCAGGATCCGGGCCCGGGCCAGCAGCGTGCGCCCCGCGGTGGTCAGTTCCAGGGTGCGGTGCGAGCGGTCGAAGAGCGCGGTCTGGAACTCCTGCTCGAGCCGGGCCACGGCGGCGGAGGCCGCCGACTGGACGACGTGTTCCCGCTGGGCGCCGCGGGTGAAGCTGCGCTCCTCGGCCACCGCGACGAAGTACGCCAGCTGTCGGAGCTCCACCGTCATCTCCATTCGCGATGCCACACAGCACACATCATCGTTGGACACGATACCTATGGGCCCGCCACCGTGGAGGGGAAGCGGAACGCCCCCGCCGAATACCCCGGCCGAACCGCCCGGTTCGGCGCCGCATTCCCTCAACTTCCCCCTGCGCCAACGCACTTCACCACGGAAGGCATCCATCGTCATGAGCGTCTCAGCCATCCAGATCGGGCTCCACCCCGATTCCATCGACTACGAGGCGCCGGAGTTCACCGCCTTCGCCGGTCTGACGCGGGAGAGGTTGCGCGCAGCCAACGACGACAACCTCGCCCTGCTGCGCGACGCCGGATACGAGGCGGACGGATGTCAGATCGACTTCGGGGAGACCGCCCTCGACACCATCCGCGCCATGCTCGGCCGCAAGCGCTACGACGCGGTCCTCATCGGCGCCGGGGTACGGCTCACCGCGGGCAACACGCTGCTCTTCGAATCCATCGTCAACCTCGTCCACACCGCACTGCCCCACGCGCGGTTCATCTTCAACCACTCAGCCGCGGCCACCCCCGACGACATCCGCCGCCACTACCCCGACCCGGCCTCCACCGTTGCCCTCGACATCCCCCGTGACCTCGAGGAGGCCGCGGTGAAGAACCCCGGCAACGCCGCCCGCCCCGAAGCAGCCCACGGCCCGAGGGAGACGCGGTGACCGCCGCCCCGTCCCGGCCCCACGAGGAGGCGAACCCCGACCTCCACCCCACGGATGTGCTCGTCGTCGGCGGCGGACCGACCGGAATGACCCTGGCCGGGGATCTGGCCCGGGCCGGACGCGCGGTCACCGTGCTGGAGCGCCGACCGGAGATCCATCCGTCCAGCCGTGCCTTCGTCACCATGCCCCGCACCCTGGAAGTCCTCGACAGCCGCGGTCTGGCCGACGGCCTCCTGGCCGAGGCGAACACCACCGAAGCCGTCCACCTGTTCGCGGGCGCCACGCTCGACCTGACACATCTGCCCTCCCGCCACCGATACGGGATGATCACCCCGCAGACCAATGTGGACCAGGCGCTCGAACGCTACGCCCGCGACCAGGGCGCCCAGGTGCTGCGCGGCACCGAGGTCACCGGCCTCGTACAGGACGCCGACGCGGTCACCGTCACCGCCCGCCCCAACGCCGGCGGACCCGCCTCCACGTGGCGAGCCCGGTACGTCGTGGGGGCGGACGGGGCGCACAGCACCGTCCGCGACCTCCTCGGCGCCGACTTCCCCGGTAAGACGGTCCTGACCTCCGTGGTGCTGGCCGACGTCCGCCTCACCGACGGCCCGGCCGGAAACGGGCTCACCCTGGGCAACGCCCCCGGGGTCTTCGGCTTCCTCGTGCCGTACGGGCAGGCGCGCCCCGGCTGGTACCGGTCGATGACCTGGGACCGTCGCCACCAACTGCCCGACCGGGCCCCCGTGGAGGAGACGGAGGTCACCCGGGTACTGGCCGAGGCCATGGGGCGCGACGTCGGGGTCCGTGAGATCGGCTGGCACTCCCGGTTCCACTGCGAGGAACGCCAGGTCAGCTCCTACCGGCACGGCCGGGTCTTCCTCGCCGGGGACGCCGCCCACGTGCACTCCCCGATGGGTGGCCAGGGCATGAACACCGGTATCCAGGACGCGGCCAACCTGGCCTGGAAACTCGACCTTGCCCTCGGCGGCGCCGACCCGGCCATCCTGGACACCTACCACCGGGAGCGCCACCCCGTCGGCCGCCGTGTCCTGCTCCAGAGCGGTGCCATGATGCGCGCCGTCACCCTCGGGCCGCGCCCGGCGCGGTGGCTGCGCGACCACCTGGCCCCGGCCCTGCTGGGCGTCGGCCGGGTGCGCGACACCATCGCCGGAAGCTTCACCGGCGTCACCCTGTGCTATCCGCGCGGACGGCGCCGGCACGCGCTCGTGGGCACCCGCGCCACGGAAGTCCCCCTCGCCGAGGGCCGGTTGACCGAAGTGCAGCGGACCGGTGGCTTTCTGCTGATCCGTGAGAGGGGCGCGTCGCGCGTCGACACCACGGTGGCCCAGGCCGAGCGCGCCGACTCCGGCCCCGCCCTGCTGGTCCGCCCCGACGGCTATATCGCCTGGGCGGGACCCGGTGTCCGTACGGACGGCCCCGACGGCTGGCACACCACATGGCGGGCCTGGACCGGCCCGGCCGCCGAAGGGGTGCGCGCCGGGGGCTGAACAGGGAGATACCGGGGGCTGAACAGGGAGATGGGGGGATGGCGCCGGGCGGGTGGCCCGGCGCCGATGCCCTCATCCATTCCCCGCCGCCTGCCCGGCGGACTGGGAGCCGGACAGGGCGGTGGCGGCCGGTCCCTCCGGCCGTTCCTTGCGGAAGAACCGGAGCAGCGACGGGCCGCCCCGGAAACACCACAGCGCGATGACCGGATCGCAGATCGCACAGCCCAGCGACGAGCCATGGGCGAAGGGAACGATGGGGTTGCCCTTGATGTGGTGCACGATGTCCCACGCGGTGTGCAGCAGCCAGCCGATGCCGATGAAGGTCCACGACTCCAGGCCACGGTAGGCCACATAGGTGGCGACCACGGTGAAGGCGAACTCCCAGCCGTCCAGGCCGCCGCCGCTGAGGTAGGCGGCACCCGCTCCGCCGACCATGATCGCGTTGAAGCGCCGTCGGTGGGGTTCACGGATCAGGGACATCAGGAGCGCGTAGAGGAGTCCGATGAAGACCGGGGCGATGTATTGGATCACGGTTCATCACGCTAGATCCGCTCCCGGCCGCCCCACAGGGCTATTCCCGACACGTTCCAACGGATAATCGCCGGGGCGGATCACACCAGCCGCCACAGATGGTCATCGGTTCCGTTGTCGTCGTACTGCACCACCTGGGCGCTGTTGGCGGTGGACATCCCGTCGACCCCCAGCACCTTCTGGCTGTTCTTGTTGAGGACGCGGAACCAGCCGTCGCCGTTGTCCACCTTCCGCCAGAGGTGATCGGCCGTGCCGTTGTCCTCGTACTGGACGACGATGGCGCTGTTGGCGGTGGACATCCGGTCCACGCCCAGGACCTTGCCGCTGTGGCCGTTGCGGACCAGGAACCAGCCGTCGCCCCGGTCGATCCACTGCCAGGCGTGGTCGCCCGTCGGTGTGTTGTCGAACTGCACCACACGGGCGCTGTTGGCCGTGGACATCCCGTCGACCGCCAGCACCTTGCCGCTGTGCTTGTTGAGCAGTCGGCGGAAGGGCGGCTCCGGGGTCCACGCCCGGCCGTCCGGCGAGGCCGTCGGAAAGCAGGTGACGCGCAGCCGGGCGGCGCCCATGGGAATGAGGGTGACCGTCTCCGCCGGTGCGTCGGTACGGGCCGGGCTCTGCTGCAGCGGGGTGACCACCCGCTCGTCGTCCGAGACCCACTCGGGGATGCGGCGCGCCCGGGCGGCCATGCGGACCGGGGTGGTCTCGTGGGTGAAGGGGTTGGCGGCGAGCGGACCGTCGTCGCGGGTGAGGACGGGGAGGGCTCCGGGGGCGAGGCCGTAGTTCCACGGCGTGGTGGCGTGCACCTCGTACTCGGGGAAGGTGTCGGTTCCGGCGTAGCGCACGAAGTCCTCGCCGATGCGCAGGGAGTACGTCAGCGGGCCGTGGTCGACGCTGACCGCGCCGTGCTGCGCTGACCAGGTCCGCAGGGTGGTGCGCTGCGGCAGCCGGATCGTCACCACATCGCCGTCCGTCCAGCTCCGGTCGACCTTGACGAAGGCCGGACCGCCGCGCGCGGCCACCGCCCGGCCGTTGACCTCGATACGGGGCTCCTCACACCAGCCTGGGACACGCAGATGAAGCGGGAAGGCCACCTTCTCGGGGGTGGACAGCGTGAGTGTGATGATCTCGTCGAACGGATAGTCGGTGTCCTCGGTGACGGTGACCGTCGTGCCACCGGCCACCTTCGCGGTCACCTGGCAGGCGGCGTACAGGGAGGCGGCGAGCCCCTTGTCGGGAGTGGCCAGCCACAGCTCCTCC
Organism: Streptomyces rapamycinicus NRRL 5491; assembly: GCF_024298965.1. Classification (NCBI taxonomy): domain Bacteria; kingdom Bacillati; phylum Actinomycetota; class Actinomycetes; order Kitasatosporales; family Streptomycetaceae; genus Streptomyces; species Streptomyces rapamycinicus. The sequence continues at coordinate 11,089,295 of NZ_CP085193.1, forward strand.
GTGAAATACGGCCAGCCCATGCCGTAGTTGTGCGGACAGCAGCGGTACTGGTCGACGCCCGGCTGGTAGGACTGCATCGCGAAGCCGTTCTGGAACTGCCCCTGGGACTTCACCGCGTTGTTCAGATCGATGCTGTTGGCGCTGGTGATGTAGTGGGTGCCGGTGCCCTGGGGGTCGAGCGCGGCGGGCAGCATGTTGAACGCCAGGTCCTCGCAGCGGTCCGCCCACACCGGGTCGCCGGTGATCCGGGTCAGCAGCTCATGGCTGGCCATGAACTCGACGACGCCGCAGGTCTCGAAGCCCTGCCGGGGATCGGCGAAACCCGGGCGGTAGTTCTCGTCCCCGGCGAAGCCACCGCCCGGGAACTGGCCGTACGCGCCCAGCACCGACGCATAGGCGCGGTAGGTCGCCTGTCTGAGCTCGGCGGAGCCGGTCAGCTGGGCGTACTGGGCGGGCTCGCGGAAGCCCTGGGCGATATTGACGTTGTGCGGGGTCGGGATGTTGTCGACCCAGTCGGCGCCGTACGTGTGCGTCTTCTGGACGAGGTCGAGGAGGAAGGCCTCGCCGGTGCGGCGGTGGAGCCACATCGCGGTGTCGATTCCATCGCCCCAGCGGTAGGAGACCCAGCTGGAGTCGAAGGCGCCCGGGCCCTGCGCGTTCATGAACCGCAGGAAGCGGGTGAGGAAGGGGACGATGCGCTCGTCGCCGGTGAACTCCTCATGGGTGCGCAGGGCCATGAGGAGGGGGAGGAACGGCCAGAAGTCGGGGCCGCCGTTCAGCTTTGTCCGCAGGGAGCGCGGTCCGAAGAAGCCGTCGCTCTGCTGGGTGGCGAGGATGGCGTCGATCCACTTACGGGAGTTCGCGAGGGCCGCCCGGTCACGGGTGGCCACGGCCAGTGGGACGTAGCCGCGCAGCCAGTAGGGCACCTCCTCCCAGCCCTCCCGGTCCGGGTGGGTCCACCCGGTGGCGTTGACGTCGAGGAAGTGCGAGCGCTCCTCGTAGCGGCCGCAGAGGCCGTGGAGTTGGAGGCGCAGCTGCTCGGCCAGCCAGCCGCGCGGGGTGATGCTCCCGGACGGGAGCCGGTCGAAGGCGTCGGGCAGCGGGGCCCTTGGCCGCCTGGCCGGGGATGCCACGGCGTCCGTGGCCAGGTGTCCGGCGAGCGCGGGGGCGCCGAGGGCGAGGGCGCCGGTGCGGAGGAAGCGACGTCGATCGAGGGGCATCGTGCGGCTCCTGTCGGTGGGGTGCCGAGGAAGACGGGTGGCGCCTGACATCGTTGTCGCGCATCACAGCACGCCACCGGCGCGCTGTCCATAAGTTCGACGGGCCGCCCTGCCCGGTGGGCTCTATGCTGAGCGCGATGTCCGCACCTCAGGGCCAGGGCCCCAGCTTCCGTGAACTCGTCGTCCAGGCGCTGTCCTCCGTCGAGCGCGGCTACGATCTGCTGTCCCCGAAGTTCGACCACACCGCGTACCGGACGTCGGCCTCGGTGCTGGACTCCGTGGCCGGCGCCCTGCGCCCGCTCGGGCCCTTCGGCAGTGGCCTCGACGTGTGCTGCGGAACCGGCGCGGGCATGGGCGTGTTGCGCCAGGTCTGCCGGGAGCGGATCACCGGCGTCGACTTCAGCGCGGGCATGCTGGCCGTGGGCCGGGCCCGTGCGCGGGCGGTGCCGGACGCCCCGCGCACGGACTGGGTACGCGCCGACGCGCGCGCCCTCCCGTTCGGTCCGGTCTTCGACCTGGCGGTGAGCTTCGGGGCGTTCGGCCACTTCCTGCCGCGCGAGCGGCCCGGGCTCTTCGCCCAGGTCCACTCCGTACTCCGCCCGGGCGGCCGGTTCGCCTTCCCGATCGTGGCACCGGCCCGCCCGGGCTCCCGGCCCTACTGGTCGCTCCTGGCGTTCGACACCGCGATGCGGGTGCGCAACGCGGTGTGGCGGCCGCCCTTTGTGATGTACTACCGGACCTTCCGGCTCGGGGATGTGTGGAAGGAGCTGATCGGGGCCGGGTTCGAGGTCGAACTGCGGGCACTTGAGGACCTCGGCCGCCGGGCGGACGGCAGCCCGCGTTGCCGCCTGGTGGTGGCCACCCGGCCGGTGTGAGCGGGCCGCACGCCACGGAGCCGTCGCCGGGCACGACGTCCGGGCCCTGCGTGGCGCGTGGGAACGCCTCGGTGGCCAGGTGCTCCTCGACCGCGACGGCCCTCATGCCCGCCGTCCGCCGTCGACCGACAGGGCGACCCCGGTGATGTAGGACGCGTCGTCCGAGCAGAGCCAGACGGCAGCGGCCGCGGCCTCCTGAGGGGTGGCCATCCGGCCGAGCGATGTGATCGCCTCCTGCATCGCGATCATGTCGGTACCGGCCGCCACCTGCTCGAACCCGGGGGTGCGGGTGGGGCCGGGGCAGGCGGCGTTGACCCGGATGCCATCCGGTGCGTAGTCGACCGCGGCGACCTTGGTGAGCCCGACGATGCCGTGTTTGGCGGCCACGTAGGCGGGGGCGGTCGGGATCGCGTACGGGCCACCGTTGGAGGCGACGTTGACGATCGCGCCGCCGCCTTCGAGCAGGGGCAGCTCGTACTTCATGCACAGGAAGGTGCCGGTCAGGTTGGTGTGGACCACGCGCTCGAACTCGTCCAGGGGCATTTGGTCGAGCTGCCGGTGGTGCGAGGCCAGACCGGCGTTGTTCACGGCGAAATCGAGTCCACCGTAGGCCGCGACCGTGCGCTCGACGGCCGCCCGCACGGAGTGTTCGTCGGCGATGTCGACGGGGACGGACAGCGCTGTTCCGCCGTCCTTCCTGATCATCTCGGTGGTCTCGGCGGCCGTGCTCTCGTCGATGTCGAGTACGGCGACCGCGGCGCCGGACCGGGCGAACTCCAGCGCCGCCGCGCGGCCGATCCCGCTGCCGGCGCCGGTGACCAGACCCACCTTCCCGGTCATGCCGCTCATACCAGCGGCTCGTGGTTCGCCCAGGCGACCTTGTACGGGTGCCGCGACTGCCAGTGCTCGATGACCTCGTGCATACCGGGCGCGGTGAACGCCCCTTCGCCAGCGCCTCGGTGTCGGCCACGGCCACCTGCACGATCGCGGTCGCGATCAGTGCCGGAATGGCCTCCTTGCCGGGGATGGGAAGGTGGCGCCGGGTCACCACCGACCGTACGAGACCGGAGTCGAGCATGACCCATTCGATGTCCGTGAGGTATTGGTCGAGTTCGGTCTCGTGCGGCGGCTGATCGAAGGAGATGATCATCGTGTGGTAGATCACGCCTCGATTCTTGGGGGCGCACGCCGCCGGTGTCCAAGCCCGGTTCGGAGTCCGGCGATAACCTGGAGGCATGATCGAACTGGAGACCCGCGAGCTCGAGTACTTCCTGGCGGTCGCCGATGAACGGCACTTCGGCCGGGCCGCCGTACGGCTCTCGATCGCCCAGCCGGCCCTGTCGAAGGCGATCCGGCGGATCGAGACCCGGCTCGGCGTCCAGCTGTTCGTCCGGTCCAGCCGACACGTCGAGCTCACCCCGGCTGGGGAGGCGTTGCGGGAACACGGGCGGCATGCGCTCAACGCGGTCGGCGCCGCCGTCCGGAACGCCCGGCGCGCCGGGGACACCCAGGCCCATCTGCGGCTCGTGCTCAAGCCCGGTGGCGATGCCGGTCTGCTGTCCGGGATCCTGGCCGGGTACGCCCACCAGCCCGACGCGCGCCGGGTGGACATCCTGTTCAGCGGCCCCGCCGACCGCTCCGACTTCCTGCGCGACGGCCGGGCCGACGTCGGCCTGCTCTACGCGCCGTTCGACGATCTCGACGGCCTGGCCCACGAAACGCTGCACACCGAGGACCGCGTGGTCATCGTCCCGTCGGGGCACCGGCTGGCCGGGCGCGCCGCGGTACACCTGTCCGATCTGGAGGGTGAGACGCTGCCGCGCTGGAAAGGGGTCCCCGGAGGCGACGGCACCGGGCCCGAGGTCGCCGACGTGGTCCAGATGCTCCACATGATCACGGTGAGCCGGATGATCGGGGTGCTGCCCCGTTCGCTGGTCGAGCCGGTCCCGGACGGCCTGGTCTGCGTCCCGGTGACCGACGCGCCGCCCAGCCGTCTCGTGTTCGCCTGGAACGAGCAGGACCGCCGGTCGCTGGTCGCGTCCTTCGTGGCCGCCGCGCTCACCGCTCAGATCCGCTCCGATACTCCCCGGGGGTCACACACGACGGCAACCGATGCGGCCGTGGCGGCGACCTGATGCTGACAACCTGTCAGCCACTCAAGGGAGTTCACAGTGCGTTCATTCCTCGCGCGCCTGGCCACCGTGCTGGCCGCCTTGGCCGCGCTGGTCGCCGCGCCCGGTGTCGCGACGGCCGCCCCGTCGCGGGCCGCCGACGACTGGAACCCGCCCGCGAACCTCGTACAGCCGCTGGGCGAGGTGTGGAACCACGTCGAGTCGACCTATCCGGACCTCTACGGCTTCCGCAACTACGGCTGGGACCAGGTCATGGCCAACAGGGGAAGCGTCAACTACTGCGTCCGCTGGGAGTCCGACGCCCCGGTCAGCGCCGCGCTGCGCGACCAGGTCCACGCCGCGCTGAAGAAGCAGTTCGCCAAGTGGATGGCGGCCATGGTGGAGAACGGCAAGGGCCACAACGCCTGGCCCTACACCAACGTCCCGGTCAACATCGTCGGCTGGGCGGTGAAGAACCGCTCGACGCTCCAGTGGACGGACAACTCGGTCGACGTCTACGCCGGGAACCTCGACAGCGGCGGCGCCCCGCAGTGCTCACCCGACTGCGGCCGCTTCTTCCACCAGGACGGCAACTACTCGCGCTGCCCCGGCGGTGCGGCCCGCCACTACGACCAGTCGCTGTGGCTGACGAAGGGGTTCCAGGGCGGGGCCGGCGGGGACTGGGGCCAGCGCGTGGGACAGGAGTACTTCACCGGTGCGCTGAACCAGGAGAACATCCACATCTACCTGCATGAAGTCGGCCACACCTTCGGCCTCGACGACTTCTACGACTGGACCCCGACCGGCCAGTGCTGCTTCCTCATGAAGGCGGGAAGCGCCACGCAGATCACGGACTTCGACAAATGGATGCTCCGTGACTTCTGGCGCCACCTGAAGAGCCGCTACGGCCTCTGAGCGCTTCCCCTGCCCTGCCGGGCAGGGGAAGTCGGCCCGCTCAGAAATCGCATTCGCCACGCCAGGTGAGGCTGGTGATGGTGGCGTGGTCACCGATGATCAACTTGTAGTCGCCGGGGCCGGGGTTGAAGTGGAGGCACCTGTCGTACGTCCGTCCGTTGAAGACCCAGGTGGCCTGGATGTGATCGTGGCCCGGCTGACGGGTGCCGTTGTTGAAGATGGTGCTGCCGACGATGCTGGTCTGGTGGGAGCCCCGCCAGTTGCCGGTCGTCTTGATGACGGCCGGACCGTCGGTGCCCACGTTGCTGTCGAACACACAGACGTTCCCTGAAGGGCAGTTGGGCGGACTGGGCTCGGCCGACGCGGTGGGCGCACTGGCCAGTACGGCGACGAGGGCCGCGGACATGGCCGCCGTGGCGGCGAGGCGCTGGTGCATGGTGTTCCTCCCGGCTTCCGCGGGGCGCCCTCCTGGTCGCCCCTTCCGGCAGACAGGGCACCACAATCCGCGGGGACTGGTCCCGAAGCGCCCGTCATCGGCCATCTACGAGGAAATCGGACCCACCCGGAACCAGTCGAACTCCGCCACGCCGGCCGTGCGTCCGGCCGCCACGTCGCCCGTGCCGTCGGCTGCCACGTCGCCCGTGCCGTCGGCCGCCACATCGCCCGTGTGTCCGGTCGCCACACCACCCGTGCCGTCCGTCGCCGGACCGGTGGCGAAGAGCCCCAGTGTGGCCCCGATCCACTTGCCCGCCATCGCCGGGAACGGCGCCCCGAGCGGTGTGAACCCCCGCCCGTCCACATCGGCCGCGAACTGGCACACCGCTCCCGGCCGCACACTCACCCGGAGCGGTACGGCCGAGCGCCCCCTCGGCAGTGGTACCGGTGTGATGGTGTCCGCCTCGGCGGCGTCCTTTGCAGCGGTACGGCATACGAGGACGATTCGGTCACCGTCGTGGCGCAGGCCCACCCAGGCGTAGGTCTCGCCCAGGACCACCAGCCCGGCCCGGGACCCCGCCGTCGCGGTGGACAGTTTCATCGAAGTCGTCGCGGTGAACGACTCGGCGGGCAGCCGCTGGCCCAGCACATTGGGCAGCAGCCGGAGGTCATGGGTGACCGGGCCCGGACCGCAGACCAGCGCGAGCCGGCTCGGGAAGCGGCGCAGCGACCACCAGGCCGGATCGGCGTTCGCCTGCCACATCCACTGCTTCCCCAGCCCCGACCCGGTGAAGTCGTCGCTGGTGGCCGGTGCGGTCACCTCCGTCCGCCCGTCCACCCGCGGCTTGGTGTGCACCAGCACCGGCGCGCCCCGGCCGCTGCCGTCGTCGGTGCCCATCACCGGCCAGCCGTCCGTACGCCACCGCATCGGCTGGAGGTGCACCACCCGTCCGTAGGCCCCGCGGTCCTGGAAGTGCAGGAACCAGTCCTCGCCGCCCTCGGTGGTCACCCACGCCCCCTGGTGCGGCCCGTTGACGGGGGTGTCGCCCTGGGCGAGCACGACGCGGTCCTCGTACGGGCCCCATACGGAGCGGGAGCGGAACGCCGACTGCCAGCCGTTGGTGACGCCTCCGGCCGGAGCGAAGATCCAGTACCAGCCGTCCCGCTTGTAGAGCTTCGGCCCCTCCAGAGTGGTGTAGCCGGGGAGGTCATCGCCGTTGATCACGATCCGGCCCTCGTCGAGCAGAGCGGTCCCGTCCGGGCTCATGCGGTGCAGGGTGAGCCGGTTGTTGATGCCGCTGCGGCTCTTCGCCCACGCGTGGACCAGATACGCCCGCCCGTCGTCGTCCCACAGCGGACACGGGTCGATCAGCCCCTTGCCCGGCTTGACCGGACGCGGTGTGCTCCAGGGCCCTCGCGGGTCGGTGGCGGTCACCATGAAGATCCCGAAGTCGGGATCGGGGTAGAAGATCCAGAACTTGCCGTCGTGATGGCGCAGGGCCGGGGCCCACACCCCTTCGCCGTGCCTGGGCTCGCCGAAGTGCTCCCTGGGCAGCAACTCGGTCAGGGCGTGTCCGATGACGGTCCAGTTGACCAGGTCGACCGACCGCAGTACGGGCAGTCCGGGAACGCGGTTGAAGGTGGAGGCCACCAGGTAGAAGTACGGGCCCACCCGGATCGCGTCGGGGTCGGACCAGTCGGCGTTGAGCACCGGGTTCTGATAGCGGCCGTCTCCCAGGTCGGCCACCCATGGCAGGTCCGCCCGGGCTGACTCCCGCTCGCCTCGCGTCACCCCGCCGCCTGCCCCAAGTGGCCCGTCGGGTCGTGGTGTCGCCGAAGCCGGGGTGGCGGCGCCGATGGCTCCGAGCACCGTCGATCCGGCGACCGCGCCGAGGCCGGTCCGTAACACCTGCCTGCGACCGTGTTCGCTCACTGTTCCCTCCGGGGCGACTCAGGGGTGTGGTGCGTCCGTTCGGTAAGCGCTTGCCGCCGGAGTCTGTCAGCGCGTCGTGGCGTGGGCAAGACGGGGTGAGAATCCGCCCCCCCGACGATCGGCCCGCCCCGGCAACCTCCTGGCCCGACCCGGCAACCTCCTGGTGCGCGGTGGCGACAGTCGCACGGCAGGAGCCGTCGAGCAGTGGGAGTGAGGGGTCATGGAAGCCGAACGTCGAGGGGTGGGGCGCGGCAGGCGTCGGGTGCTGGGGGTGGCCGCCGGAGCTCTGGCCCTGGCCAGTACGGTCGCCCTGCCGGGGCAGGGGGCGTTCGCCGAGGGCGGGCGGGGCCCGGCCGCCGCGTCCTGGAAAGCGGATGCCGCCGACGGCTTCGCGTCGGTCGACGCGCTGGGGCAGAACGGCACGTACGGGGGCCGGGACGGCCGTACGGTCACCGTGCGCACGCTGGCCGACCTGGAGAAGTACGCGACCGCGCCCGAGCCGTACGTCATCGTCGTGGCCGCGGCGATCACCATGGACCCCAAGGGCAAGGAGATCAAGGTCGCCTCGGACAAGACGATCGTGGGCTCGGGCACGTCGGGCCAGATCGTGGGTGGTGGCTTCTTCCTGGGCCAGGGCGTGCACAACGTCATCCTCAGGAATCTGACGATCCGCGACTCCTACGAGGGCACCTGGAACGACAAGGAGCACGACTGGGACGCCGTCCAGATGGACGGCGCCCACCATGTGTGGATCGATCACAACGATCTGCGCCACATGGCCGACGGCCTGATCGACAGCCGTAAGGACACCACCTACCTCACGGTGTCCTGGAACCGGCTGCAGCAGAACAACAAGAGCTTCGGAATCGGCTGGACGGAGAACACCACGGCCGACATCACGATCCACCACAATTGGTTCCGTGAGAGCGAGCAGCGCAACCCGTCCGCCGACAACATCGCCCACGCACATCTGTACAACAACTACCTGGAGGACGACCCCGGCACGGACATCAACTCCTCCTACGGCAACTACGCCCGGGGGAACACCAGGATGGTGCTGGAGAACAGCTACTTCCAGGGCTTCAAGAACCCCGTCATCAAGGACGCCACCGCCACCCTGGTCCAGCGCGGCAACGTCTTCGTCAACACCTCCGGCCGCAACGAGAGCGGTGGCACCGCGTTCGACCCGAAGGCGTACTACTCCTACTCCCTCGACCCCGCCGACCGGGTGCCGTCCATCGTGAGCTCCGGCTCGGGCCCCACCCCGGCCATCGGCGCCACCGGCTGACGCGGCGCCGTCCTCACGGGGCGTCGGAGCCGTCGTAGCCGGGGAGGGCCAGCGCCGAATGCACCTCCCGGCCGACGCTGTTGAGCACGGCGGACGGCTCGCGCAGCGCCCTGTTGCGCCGGGCCAGGTCCTCGGCGGTGCGAGGGGAGACGCTGCCGGCTCCTTCCCCGGCGAGGGCCTGGTTCCGCTCGGCGAACGACCGCAGGGTGCGCTCGTACGCCTCGAAGGCGCCGTCGTGATCGGCGTGTGCGGCCAGTTCACCGGCGAGGACGTACGCGCCGACCAGCGCCAGACTCGAGCCCTGGCCGGAGAAGAACGACGGCGCGTAGGCGGCGTCGCCGATCAGGGCGACCCGGCCCGTGGACCACCGTGGCATGTGGATCTGGCTGACCACGTCGAAGAAGAGGTCGTCGCTGTCGCGCATGGCGGCGACCATGCGCGGGACCTCCCATCCGTATCCGGAGAACACCTCGGCCACGAGGTCGCGCTGGGCGGCGGGGTCGTGGAAGGCGTCGAAGGACGGTTCGGGGTGCAGGAAGGTGAGGAAGGCGTGGACCCGGTCGTCGTCGCGGGGCGCGTAGAGGACGGCGGTCCGGCCCGGGACGTTCCAGGTGAGCCCCTCGTGCACCAGCCCCAGGTGGTTGGGCATGGTGAATCCGGCGAAGCAGTGGTCGAGGTAGCGGTGGTAGCCCTCCTCGGGGCCGAAGGCCAGGCTCCTGGTGTGCGAGTGGATGCCATCGGCGCCGATGACCACGTCGAAGGTGCGCCGGGCGCCGCCGCGGAAGGTCACGTCCACCCCGCCGTCGTGGTCGTGGAGGGTGGCGATGGAGTCGTTGAAGAGGATCTCGACGTCGTCGCGGATGGCGCCGTAGAGGATCTCGGCCAGCTCTCCGCGCGGGATTTCGAGGTCATGGCCTTCCTCGCCACCGGAGATGGCCTCGGGCGGGACGGCGCCTACCGGATCGCCTTGCTCGTTGAGGAAGGTGATCCGGTGCATGCCGACGTGGGCGTCCCGGAGCCGGGGGAGCACCCCCATCCGCCGGGCGACCTCGATCGCGGTGCCGCGGATGTCGATGGGGTAGCCGCCACCGCGCAGTGCGGCCGCCTTCTCGACGAGGGTGACCGCGAAGCCGTACCGGCGGAGCCAGTAGGCCAGCGCGGGGCCGGCGATGCTGGCACCGGAGACCAATACCGTACGCCGCGGTGTGATGTTCATAGCACCCATGGGTGCTCCTCTCCGGCCCTCCTGCGGGGAGGGCCCGGTCGCGTACCTAACTCAGGTATCCTTTTTCATGGCGTGAAAAGCCCCGGAGGTTCGGGGTCGATGAGAAGACTATATACCTAAGTTAGGTAGATGTGGAGGCCGGGCATGACCGCCGAGGGACCGGAGGCCGGGCAGGGCGGCGACGGTGAACACGACCTACTGGCCATGCTGCCCCGTCTGACGCAGCTCAGCGGCGCCGTGAACCGGGGCCGGGTGACCGAGCGCGCCATGGAGGCCGCCGGCGTATCCGTGGACCGCCCCGCGATGTCGGTCCTGGTCGCCCTGCACGTGGCGGGCACCCCACTGCGGGTGGGGGAGATCGCCGCGCGGATGCAGGTCGTCGGGCCCCACGTCACCCGGCAGATCAACGAGTTGGCGCGGCGGGGGCTGGTCCGCCGGGTCACCGACCCGGACGATCAGCGCGCCCGGCTCATCGAGCCGACCGCCGAGGGAGCCGCCGCGACCGACCGCTATATGCGGACCGTCCTCGGCTGGTTCAGCGACGCCCTCGCCGCCTGGAGCCCCCAGGACCGCGAGACCTTCGGCCGTCTGCTCGCGCGCTTCGTCGACGACCTCACCGCCCACCTGAACTCCTTCGACGACGATCGGGCCGGCTGAGCGGATACCGGTCGGCCGTCCGGGATCGGGGACCGGTGGTGGCCGACGGGCCGCTCAGCGAGGCGCCCCGCCCGCCTCGACGAGCTCGGCCAGCTTGTCCAGGGCCATGCGCTGCCCCAGCTCGTTGTCGGCGGCCGGTACGGCGTCGGGGATCCCCTCGTGCGCGAGGTGGACGTCGGTGCCGCCGCCCGCCGCGTCGGTGAGCGTGGTCGTCATCGTCATCGTGGAGCGCAGGGCGGGGTCCGCGGTCTCGAACTCGAGCACCTCGACCACCTGCTCATCCGGCACCAGCCGGGTGAATCGGCCGTGGTAGGTGTCCGTATGGCCGCCCGACTTGCCGGTGCTCGCCGGGTCGTCGTAGACGAGGGAGACACGGAAGGCGCCCCCTTCGCGGGGGTCGAACTCATGCACCCGGCTGGTCATGCCCTCGGGCACCCGCCAGGCCGCGACGGCGCCCGCGTCGAGGAGCGCCCGGTAGACGGCGGAGCGCGGAGCGTTCACCCGCCGGGAGAGTCGCATGCTGTACATGCGCTCAACCTAGCGGCCCGGTGGCGGGCATGTGACCCGATGGCACCGGAGCCACCGCCCTTGATGTACGGGGGCGGCGGAGGTCTAGCGTCCGGAAAGACCTCCGCCGCCGGGACACCCCATCCACGGAGCGTTGTCGAGGGGTGCCGTTCTGGGGGAGTGGGGTCAGCGCTTGACCTTGCGGGTCGCCCGCAGCCACTCCTTGTTCATCGCGGTGATGGAGAACAGCGGGATGCCCTTGGGGCAGGCCGTGGCGCACTCACCGGTGAGGGTGCAGCCGCCGAAGCCCTCGGCGTCCATCTGCGCCACCATGTCCAGCACCCGGGTCTCCCGCTCCGGAGAGCCCTGGGGCAGCACATTGAGATGGTTGACCTTGGCCGAGGTGAACAGCATCGCCGCGCCGTTGGGGCAGGCCGCCACGCAGGCGCCGCAGCCGATGCACTCGGCGTGCTCGAACGCGTAGTCCGCGTCCGCCTTGGGCACCGCGGTGGCGTGTGCCTCCGGCGCGGATCCGGTCGGGGCGGTGATGTAGCCACCGGCCTGGATCACCCGGTCGAACGCGGAGCGGTCCACCACCAGGTCCTTGATGACCGGGAAGGCGGAGGCGCGCCACGGTTCGATGTCGATGGTGTCGCCGTCCTGGAAGGACCGCATGTGGAGCTGGCAGGTGGTGGTGCGCTCCGGACCGTGGGCGTCACCGTTGATCACCAGGCTGCACGCACCGCAGATGCCCTCACGGCAGTCGTGGTCGAAGGCCACCGGCTCATCGCCCTTGACGATGAGCTCCTCGTTGAGGACGTCGAGCATCTCCAGGAAGGACATGTCCTGGGAGACGCCGTCGAGCTCGTAGGTGGCCATGGCACCGGGGGTGTCGGGGTTCTTCTGGCGCCAGACGCGCAGGGTGAGCTTCATGCGTAGCTCCGCTGAGTGGGATGGACGTGACTGAAGGTCAGCTGCTCCTTGTGGAGCACGGGGGCGGCGCCGGTGTCGGTGAACTCCCAGGCCGCGGCGTAGGAGAACTCCTCGTCCCGGCGGGCCGCCTCACCGTCGGGGGTCTGGGACTCCTCGCGGAAGTGGCCACCGCAGGACTCGGCCCGGTGCAGGGCGTCCAGGCACATCAGCTCGGCCAGCTCCAGATAGTCCACGATCCGGTTGGCCTTCTCCAGCGACTGGTTGAACTCCTCACCGGTGCCCGGCACCTTGAGCCGCCGCCAGAACTCCTCACGGATCTGCGGGATGCGGTCCAGCGCCTTGCGCAGCCCCTCGTCGGTCCGGGCCATACCGCAGAACTCCCAGACCAGCTCGCCGATCTCACGGTGGAAGGAGTCGGGGGTGCGGTCGCCGTCCACGGCCAGCAGCCTGGCCAGCCGGTCCTCGGTCTCCCGTACGGCCTCGACGGCCGCCGGGTGCGAGGCGTCGACCTCGTTCTTGTGCGGGTTACGGGCCAGATAGTCGTTGATGGTCGAGGGCAGGACGAAGTAGCCGTCGGCCAGGCCCTGCATCAGCGCGGAGGCGCCGAGCCGGTTGGCGCCGTGGTCGGAGAAGTTGGCCTCGCCGATCGCGAACAGCCCCGGCACGGTGGTCTGCAGGTCGTAGTCGACCCACAGCCCGCCCATCGTGTAGTGGATCGCGGGGTAGATGCGCATCGGGACCTCGTACGGGTTCTCCGCCGTGATCCGCTCGTACATGTCGAAGAGGTTGCCGTACTTCTCCTCGACCGCCTTGCGGCCCATCCGGGCGATGGCGTCGGCGAAGTCCAGATACACGCCCTGGCCACCGGGGCCCACGCCACGGCCCTCGTCGCAGACGTTCTTCGCGGCGCGGGAGGCGATGTCGCGCGGCACCAGATTGCCGAACGACGGATAGATCCGCTCCAGGTAGTAGTCGCGCTCGTCCTCGGGGATCTCGGCGGGCGGACGGGTGTCGCCCTTCGCCTTGGGCACCCAGATCCGGCCGTCGTTGCGCAGCGACTCGCTCATCAGGGTCAGCTTGGACTGGTGGTCCCCCGAGCGCGGGATGCAGGTCGGGTGGATCTGGGTGAAGCAGGGGTTGGCGAAGTACGCACCGCGCCGGTGCGCCCGCCAGACGGCGGTCGCGTTGGAGTTCATGGCGTTCGTCGACAGATAGAAGACGTTGCCGTAGCCGCCGCTGGCCAGCACCACCGCGTCGGCGAAGTACGTGGAGATCCGGCCGGTCACCAGATCGCGGGCGACGATGCCACGCGCCCGTCCGTCGACCACGATCAGATCCAGCATCTCGGTGCGGGCGTGCATCTCCACATTGCCCGCCGCGATCTGGCGGGACAGCGCCTGGTAGGCGCCGAGCAGCAGCTGCTGGCCCGTCTGGCCGCGGGCGTAGAAGGTGCGGGAGACCTGCACACCGCCGAAGGAGCGGGTGTCCAGCAGGCCGCCGTACTCCCGGGCGAAGGGCACGCCCTGGGCCACGCACTGATCGATGATCTCCACCGAGATCTGCGCCAGGCGGTGGACATTGGACTCGCGGGCGCGGAAGTCGCCGCCCTTGACGGTGTCGTAGAACAGGCGGTGGATCGAGTCGCCGTCGTTGCGGTAGTTCTTCGCCGCGTTGATCCCGCCCTGGGCGGCGATGGAGTGGGCCCGGCGCGGCGAGTCCTGGTAGCAGAACTGGACCACGTGGTAGCCCTGCTCGGCCAGGGTGGCGCCGGCGGCGCCACCGGCCAGCCCGGTGCCCACCACGATGATGGTGTGCTTGCGGCGGTTGGCGGGGTTGACCAGCTTGGCCTCGAAGCGGCGGGTGTCCCAGCGCTCGTTGACCGGCCCGGAGGGGGCCCGCTCGTCCTGGACCGGCTCGCCGACGGTGTACTCGGTGTATTCGCTGTACTCGGTGTACGAGGTCATGGTCAGCTCACCACTCCGGTCATGACACCGACGGGTATGGAGATGAACCCGGCGGTGAGAACGATGGCCAGGGCGTTGGCGATGGCCTTGAGGGCGCGGTCACGGGTGTGGCTGCCCGCGCCGAGGGTCTGCGCGGCGCTCCAGAAGCCGTGCCGGACGTGCATGCCCATGGCCAGCATCGCCACGATGTAGATGACGTTCCCGTACCAGGTGGAGAAGGTGTCCACCACGTTCTGGTACGGATGGCCCTCCTGGAATCCGCCGGAGTGCGTGGTGCCGGTGGTGAGGTCCAGGACGTGCCAGACGATGAACAGGCCCAGGATCACCCCGCCCCAGCGCATGGTCCGGGTGGCATAGCTCATCCGTGGCTTGGTATGGACGTACTTCTGCGGGCGGGCCTTGATGTCGCGCCGGCTCAGCTGGTAGGCGGACACGGCGTGCAGGATCACCGCGGCCAGGAGGACGATCCGGGCGATCCACAGGCCCCACTCATGGTGCAGAACGGGGGCTCCCATGACACGCAGCCAGTGTCCGTAGGCGTTGAACTCCCCAGGGCCGAAGAAGATCTTCATGTTCCCGAGCAGGTGGGCGCAGAGGTAGCCGATCATGATCAGACCGGTCGCGCCCATGACGATCTTCTTGCCGAGGGTCGATTGCCAGAAATTGAGCGCGATGGACGGCCGCCGCTCCGCCCGCGTCGGCCGCTGCTCCGGCCGCGTTGTCAATGCCATGCACACGACGGTAGAACCGGACGGGTCAAAAGGGCCAAGATATGATTCTGATCATCTCGATAGGCGATGCCTATCGAAGGCCGCTCGGATCCGGCCACGCTTGACGTTGTCGTCCATGCGGCCAGGGAAAAACGGCCAGGGAAAACCGGTCAGCGGAAGCCCTCGCGGGTGATGGCGAGCGCCCGGCGGAGGAGGTCCACGACGTCGCGCTCGCGGCGTTCGAGAGCCGTCTGCCCGACGACGCGGAAGGCGGCGAGCAGGGTCGCGGCGAGGATCTGGGCCCGCAGGGGCGTATCCGGTCCGGCGGGCAGGCGCTCCTCGACGGCCACGGCGAGATCGCGTTCCGCGGCGGCGTAGGTGGCGACCAGCTCGGACAGCAGCGCCGGGTGCAGCCGCAGGGTCCGGTAGCGCTCCTCCTGCTCCGGGTCGGCCGCGAACTCGGTGGAGTGCTGTTCGGCGGCGCCGATGACCGCCGCCATCAGGGATTCTCGCGCCGGGCGGGCGCGGATGAGCTCGACCAGCCGGACCGTACGCGCCCGGTCGTGGTGCAGCAGCGCCTGCTCCTTGCTGGCGAAGTAGTTGGAGAAGGTGCGCCGGGAGACGGTGGCGGCATCGGCGATGGCCTCCACCGTAAGGCTCTCGACGCCGTGCTCGGCGGCTAGGAGCACGGCGGCGTCGTGCAGTGACTGGCGGGTCGCCGCCTTCTTGCGCTCACGCAGGCCGGTAGTCATCGCCGATGAGCATACGGGAGAAGGCCGATTCTTTCCCGTTGGGCAATCTTGCGCACTGGGAATGTTTCTGTGAGGCTGAGCCGGCGCCGCCGATCAACCGTCGGCCGGTCAGCAGCGGCTGGTCAGTCGCCGACCGGTCAGCCGTCGACCGGTCAGCCACCGGTCAACGCCGCCCCGGATGGCATCCGAGCTCCGGACGGCATCCGAGCCCCGCACACCTTCCGACGCCAGAGGCCCGAGGACCCCCTATGCCCACCCCCCAACGCCCGCCCACCGCCACCACCCCCATGGACACCGAGGAGCTGGGATTCGACCCGGACGCCCTGCGGACGAAGTACCGGGCCGAACGCGACCGCCGGATCCGCCCCGACGGCAACAAGCAATACCGGCGCATCGCCGGGGAGTTCGGCTCGTACGCCCAGGACCCGTATGTGGAGCCGGGGTTCACCCGGGAGCCACTGCGCGACCGGGTCGAGGTGCTGATCATCGGGGGCGGATTCGGCGGTCTGCTCGCCGGTGCGAGGTTGCGGCAGGCCGGTGTGCGCGAGATCCGCCTGATCGAGCAGGGCGGAGACTTCGGCGGGACCTGGTACTGGAACCGCTATCCGGGGGTCCAGTGCGACATCGAGTCCTACGTCTATATGCCCCTGCTCGAGGAGGTCGGCTACGTACCGCGGTGGCGCTACGCACCCGGTGAGGAGATCAGACAGCACGCACGGGCGATCGGGCGACACTTCGACCTCTACCGCGATGTCCGCTTCCAGACCCAGGTGACCGAACTCCACTGGGACGACACCGAGTTGGAGTGGACCGTGCACACCGACCGGGACGACCGCATCCGTGCCCGCTATGTGGTCATCTCCAGCGGAACACTCAGCCGGGCGAAACTCCCCGGCATCCCCGGGATCGAGACCTTCCAGGGGCATACGTTCCACACGAGCCGCTGGGACTACGACTACACCGGCGGCGACGCGAGCGGCGGTCTGCGCAAACTGGCCGACAAGCGCGTGGCCCTCATCGGCACCGGCGCGACCGCCATCCAGGCCGTGCCACATCTGGGGCGCGACGCCGAGCAGCTGTATGTGTTCCAGCGCACGCCGTCCTCGGTCGATGTACGCGGCAACCACCCCACCGACGACGGCTGGGCCGCGTCGCTCACGCCCGGCTGGCAGCGGCGCCGCAGGGACAACTTCCTCGCCGTCGTCACCGGTGGCCAGGCGGACGAGGACCTGGTGGGCGACGGCTGGACGAGCACCGCCCGGTTACAGCAGAAGCTCATCCCGACCGACAGCTACGCGGACCTCCCGCCCCAGGAGCGCGAACGCCTCTACGAGCTCGCCGACTTCCAGAAGATGAACGGAATCCGCGACCGAGTGGACTCCATCGTCGAGAACACGGCGACGGCCGAGGCCCTCAAGCCGTGGTACCGCTATATGTGCAAGCGCCCCACGTTCAGCGACACTTATCTGGACACCTTCAACCGGCCCAATGTCACGCTGGTGGACACGGCCGACCACGGGGGCGTCGAGCGCATCACCGAGAAGGCCGTCGTGGTCGGCGGGGCCGAGTACGAGGTCGACTGCGTCATCTTCGCCACCGGCTTCGAGGTCGGCGTCTCCGGAATCACCTCCGGACTCCTCCCGGTGCACGGCCGGGGCGGTGTCGCCCTGACCGAAGCCTGGAGCGGCGGCCCGAAGACACTGCACGGCTTCT
This sequence comes from Streptomyces rapamycinicus NRRL 5491, assembly GCF_024298965.1. Taxonomy (NCBI): domain Bacteria; kingdom Bacillati; phylum Actinomycetota; class Actinomycetes; order Kitasatosporales; family Streptomycetaceae; genus Streptomyces; species Streptomyces rapamycinicus. The sequence continues at coordinate 11,106,533 of NZ_CP085193.1, forward strand.
ACAGCCACGGCTTCCCCAACCTCTTCCAGCTCGGCCCGCTGCAGAACGCCAGCTCCGTCAACTATGTGCACATCCTCGATGAGCAGGCCATTCACGTCGCCGAGGTGCTCGCCGAGGCGCGCAAGCGCGGGGCCCGGCATGTCGAGCCGACCGCCGAGGCCGAGGCGGCGTGGCGCGCCACGATCCGTGAGAAGGCGGCGGACCTGTACGCCTTCCATGCCGAGTGCACCCCCGGCTACTACAACAACGAGGGCATGCCGAGGGAGCGCAGCGAGTCCTTCGGCGACGGGCCGGTCGCCTTCCACGAACTGCTCAGGCGCTGGCGCGCGGACGGCGGCATGGACGACGTCCTGGTCCCCTGACACCGATGTGTGCCACTTGTACGGAAGGAGAGGCGATGCACCCCAGCCGGTTCGACGACACCGGCCGTACGCAGGTCACGAGCGATCGTATGGAGGTGCGGCGACTCACCCGGGCGAACCGGCTGTGGGGTTCCAACGGCGTCACCTTCGGCCCCGACGGGCGGCTGTACGTGGCGCAGTTCCTCGCCGGGCAGATCAGCGCCGTGGACCCGGCCTCGGGCGACATCGAGGTGGTGGTGCCGCTCGACGGCCCGGTGGAGGCGCCGGACGACCTGGCCTTCGGGGCGGACGGCTCGATGTACATCGCCGATCTGACCCCCGGCCGGGTGTGGCGGCGCGGCCCCGGGGGCGAGTACACGCTCGTCTCCGACCAGGTGTCGGTGCCCAACGGCATCACCTGCGTCGGCGACCGCCTCTTCGTCAACGAGATGAAGATGAACGGCCGCCTGATGGAGCTGTTTCCGGACGGTGGCGACCCGGCGGTGCTGACCGACGGACTGGCCCTGGGCAACGCGATGCAACTCGGCCCGGACGGATGTCTGTACTACCCGCAGATGATGCGCAACCAGGTCTGGCGGATCCCGCCCGACGGCGGGGTGCCCGAGCTGGTGGCCGAGGAGGTGGACGACCCGGTCGCGGTGCGGTTCGACCGTGGCGGCGTCCTCGTCGTCCTGTCCCGTGGCAGGGCCGGGGTGGTGACCCGTATCGATCTGAACACCGGGGCCCGGTCGGTCGTCGCCACCGGCGTCGTGGGGCTGGACAACGCCGCGTTCGACCACGAGAACCGCATGTTCGTGTCCAGCTTCGCCAGTGGCGGGATCGCGGAGGTGCACACCGACGGCCGGACCCGGGTGGTGGTCCCGCAGGGGTTCGACGGGCCCTTCGGCATTACGGTCGACCTCGGTGGCACGGTGTACGCGGCCGACCACTTCCGGCTGGCGAGCCCGGATGCCACCGGCCACGACGGGCAGGAGCCCGGTGTCGTCACCCATGAGCTGATGTACGCCGTGCACAACGTCACCGCCGACGACGGCCTGCTCCACCTCACCTCACAACTCGGCGATGTACGCACCCACGACCCCGTGGACCGGACCATGCGGGTGCGCGCGACCGGGCTGGACCAGCCCACCGGAATCGCCGTCGCACCGGACGGCTCCCTCGTGGTCGCCGAGACCGGCGTCGGCCGCGTCCTGCGCATCGATGACACCGACACGGTCAGCGTGCTCGCCGAGGGACTCGACCACCCTTTGGACATCGCCTTCGACGGCCAAGGGCGCTGCTACGTGAGCGACGACCGGCGTGGCGCGGTGCTCCGGCTGGAGGACGGCGAGGCGGTGGTCGTCGCGGACGGGCTCGGCGAACCGCAGGGCCTCGCCGTGCGCGGCGACGAGCTGTTCACGGTGGAGGTCGCGCACCGGCGGCTGCGGGCGATCTCGCTCGCCACGGGCGAGAGCAGGACCGACGCGGAGGGCCTGGCGGTCGGCCTGCCGCCCGGGGTCACCCGCACCGAACCCGAGCCGGTTCCCGGAGTCCCCGGCCGCCCGCGCCAGTTCGCCGGGCTCGCCGTGGCACCGGACGGGGCCCTCCTCGTATCGGCCAACGGGGAGGGGAGTGTGCTGCGTCTGGACGCGCCTGCCGAGTGAGCCACCGCGACTCCAGGACCTCATCAGGACCTCATCAGGATCCCATCCGGGATGATTTTCCCTCCTTCGTGTGATCTTCCAGGTGCATGCCCCCATGTGCTGGTCTGTTCCTGAACACTGGACGGACAGGGGAGGCACGTCGAGGAGGGGATATGGCGGGCGACACGGTTCTGTTCGCGGTGCGGGAGCACCCCGGGGACGACACGGTCGGAGCCGAGCAGCTGCGCAGGATCCGCACGGAGCTGGAAGCGGGCGGGTTCGCGGTGCGATGGGCCGGCACCGGCGCCGACGCCCGGACGGTGTTGCGCACCGAGGCCGGTCTCGCCGCCGCGCTGGTCGACTGGGGACTCGACTCGCGCGACGAACCCAGCGGCGAGTTGGGTGGCGAGTTGGGTGGCGCCGCGGTGCTGCGCCAGGTCGGCCGGCGGTTCCAGAATCTGCCGGTCTTCCTGATCGCGGCCGATGAGAGCCTTGAAGAACTGCCGCTGTGGGTGTCGGAGACCGTGGTCGGCTATGTCTGGCCCACGGAGGACACCGTCGCCTTCATCGCCGGGCGGATCTCCAGCGCCGCCCGCGTCTACCGCGAGGCCGTTCTGCCGCCGTTCTTCAAGGCGCTGCGCCGCTTCGACGATACGCATGAGTACTCATGGCACACCCCGGCCCACTCCGGCGGTGTCGCCTTTCTGAAGTCACCGGTGGGCCGGGCCTTCCACGACTACTTCGGGGAGCGGCTCTTCCGCAGCGATCTGTCGATCTCGGTCGAGGCGCTCGGTTCGCTGTTCGAGCACACGGGCCCGATCGGCGACGCGGAGCGGAACGCGGCCCGGGTCTTCGGCGCCGACCTCACCTACTTCGTCCTCCACGGGGACTCCACCTGTGACCGCCTGGTCGGCCACTTCAGCGTCACCCGGGACGAGATCGCGCTGGTGGACCGGAACTGCCACAAGTCGGTGCTGCACGGCCTGGTCGTCTCCGGCGCCCGGCCGGTCTATCTGATCCCCACCCGCAATGGCTACGGACTGTCCGGGCCGCTGCCCCCGGATGAGATCCGGGCAGCCACGGTGGCCGCCCGGATCGCGGGAAACCCGCTGACGCGCGGCGCGCTCTCCGCCGAGGCCCAGTACGCGGTCTTCACCAACTCCACCTACGACGGACTGTGTTACGACGCCGTGCAGGCCGCCCGAGGGCTCGCGGCCAGCACCCCACGCGTCCACTTCGACGAGGCATGGTTCGCCTACGCCCGTTTCCATCCCCTCTACGCGGGGCGCTACGGCATGTCGGTGGGGCCCGAGACCTTCCCCGGGCCCGAGCGGCCCACCGTCTTCGCCACCCAGTCCACCCATAAGCTGCTGGCCGCGCTCTCGCAGAGCGCCATGGTGCACATCAAGCCCGCGCCCCGGGCCCCGGTGGAGCACGACCGGTTCAACGAGGCGTTCATGATGCACGGCACCACCTCGCCGCTGTATCCGATGATCGCCTCCTTGGATGTGGCCACCGCGATGATGGACGGGCCACAGGGCCGCTGGCTGATCGACGAGGCGGTGGCCGAGGCGGTCCGCTTCCGTCAGTCGGTGGTGCGGATCGGGCGCCGTATCAAGGCCGCCGGGGACCGCCCCGCCTGGTTCTTCGGGATCTGGCAGCCGGAGACCGTGACCGACCCGGCCAGCGGTGAGCGGCTGCCCTTCGACGAGGCCCCGGCCGAACTGCTGCGCACGGACCCCTCGTGCTGGGAGCTGGAACCGGACGCCGAGTGGCACGGTTTCCCGGGGCTCGGCCAGGGCTACTGCATGCTCGATCCGCTCAAGGTCACCGTGACCTGCCCGGGGATCGACGCGAGCGGCCGGATGGCCGATTGGGGCATCCCCGCCCGGGTCCTCACCTCCTATCTGGCGACCCGGCACGTGGTGGTCGAGAAGACGGACAGCTACACCACCCTGGTCCTGTTCTCCATGGGCATCACCAAGGGCAAATGGGGAACCCTGCTGGACGCCCTGATGGACTTCAAGGCCCTCTACGACGAGGACGCGCCACTGGACCGCGTCCTGCCCGGACTGGTCGCCGCGTATCCCGGCCGCTACACCGGCCGGACCCTGCGTGAGCTGTGCCAGGAGATGCACGACCAGCTGCGGGAGGTGAGCCTGGTGCAGCTGCTGGACACCGCCTTTCAGGAGCTGCCGGAGCCGGTCGTCCCACCACAGCTCTGCTACCAGCGACTCATCCGCGGCGGTACGGAGCGGGTGCGGATTTCCGAGGCGGCGGGACGGGTGGCCGCGGCCATGGTCACCGTCACTCCACCCGGTATCCCGGTGCTGATGCCCGGCGAGGGCATCGGCACGCCCGACGGTCCACTGCTGCGCTATCTGACCGCGTTGGAGACGTTCGACCGGCGCTTTCCCGGATTCCGCAGCGAGACCCATGGCGTGACCCTCGACCCGGAAACCGGCGACTACCTGATCGAGTGTCTGTCCCAGGGCGAGGAGGCTCCCAGAGCGGCCCTGGGCGATGCGCGCGAGCTCGCTGTCCCGGCTCCGGCCACGGCTCCGACCGCGGCCCCGGCGGAGCACCCCTGAATTCGTCGGCGGCGCCTGTCGCCAGATCGGCGGCCGCTCGGACACCTCAGGACAGGTCGACCCACACCTTTCCCGACGCGGTGTACGCCGCGGTGAATGCCTCCTGGACGTCGTCGAGGGGGTAACCGTCGCTGACCACCGCGCCTAGCCGGGGTGGGGTCCGGGACTCCAGGGCACTGACGGTCTGTGCGAAGTCCACCGGATGGTCGTAGATCATGCTGCCGATGAGGGTGATCTGGCCCGCCACCAGATCCCGCGGCGAGACCCCGAGCGGGGCGGCGTTCATCCCGATCAGCACGGCGGTGCCGGGTTTGGCGAGCCGCCGCAGCCCCTGCTCGACCACGCCGGGGGCTCCGGAGGTCTCGAAGAGACAGGGGAGCCCGGCCACGTCCACCGGCAGGGGCGTCGCGCCGAGGGAGCACGCGCGGTCGAGCCGGGCCTCGTTGGGCTCCTGGACGAACACCGTCACACCATGGCCGACCAGCGCCTGGCACAGCAGCAGACCCTGGGAACCGGCCCCGATCACCAGGCAGCTCTGCCCCGGTGCGATCCCCGAGCGCCGCATCGCCGCCCGTGCCACCGTCGCGGGTTCCACACAGACCAGGTCCTCGAGGGGCAGACGCGGGGCGACCGGCCATACGAACGCGGCCGGAGCGGCCACATAGTCACTCAGCAGACCGGGGACGGTCAGCCCTACGGCGGCCCGCCCCTCACAGGCCGACGTCCGCCCGGCGCGGCAGGGTTCGCACATCAGACAGCAGTAGTCCGGTTCGATGACCACGTCCTGGCCGATGCGCGGACCGCTGACCTCACGGCCCAGCTCGACGATCCGCCCCGTCCCCTCGTGGCCCAGGACCCAGGGCAGGCTCGGTGGCCGCCGGCGTCCCGAGTGCACCGCGAGATCGGAGCCGCACAGCCCCGTGCCCCGCATGCGGATCAGCACATCTCCCGGGCCGCAGGACGGCTCCGGCACGGACACCACGGACAGCGCGCCGGGCTCGGTCAGCACGGCGGCCCTCAAGGGGGCGCCTGCTTTCCGATGGGACGCGCCGTCGGCATCATGCCAAAAGCGTGCCACACATGATCGGCGCGGCGGTAGACCACGGCACCGGCCCACATCAGCCGCCCACGCCACCGGCCCACCTGAGCGAGTCCCCGGCCACCGCACACCTCGTACGCGTACGCTGTGGGCGCAATCGACTTACCAGAGTTAGGAGTTGGAACGGCCATGTCGGACAGCACCCTGGCCCCCGATATAGATCAGGCCCTGTACGCACTCTCACCCGAGGGTCGGAAGCTTCTCTTCACCGAGGCCAAGACGGCCTATGACTTCAGCGACAAGCCGGTGGGCGACGACCGACTGCGGGCCATCTACGAACTGTTCAAATGGGCCCCGACGTCGGCGAATATCAATCCGCTGCGCATTCTGTACGTACGCACCGAGGAAGGAAAGCAGCGGCTGCTGCCCGGGGTGGCGCAGCCCAATCAGGAGCAGACCGCCTCGGCCCCGGTCACCGCGGTACTGGCCGCGGACACCCGTTACCCGGAGTATGTGCCGTTCCTCGCTCCGTCCAACCCGCAGTTACAGCAGATGCTGGAGGCCAACCAGGAACTGCGCGAGACCCACATGGACTTCAACGCGGTACTCCAGGCAGGCTACTTCGTGCTGTCCGTCCGCGCGGCGGGGCTCGCCGCCGGGCCGATGAAGGGATTCAACGCCGAGGCGGTGGACAAGGAGTTCTTCCCCGATGGCCGGTGGCGGTCGCTCCTGCTGGTCAACATCGGCTACCCGAGCCCCGAAGCCTTCCGGGACCGGCTTCCGCGGCCCTCGTACGAGCAGGCGGTACAGCTGGTCTGACCTCAACGGAGTGATGTGAGGCGCCCGCCTCCATGGGATCAGGCCACTTCAGCCGCGGTGGCCTGATCCCCCTTCGCACCGGCCTTCGCCGGACCTCCGCCCGGCTTTCGCACCGGGCGGCGCGCCCTCGCGCGCGTCCGTCTCGCCCGACGGCGGCACGCCGAGCCCCGTACGAGGAACCCATCAAGCACCGTCGATTTTCGGCCCAATCACCGACCCCCGCCCCCTCGCCCACACCGCCCGTACCGTGCCTTCCCATGGCGACGGGGGCCACGTAGCATCGGCCGAAAAGTGCGGCGTGATCGTTTCGTGATATACAACTCATTCGCTTGACAGTGCGGCGCGCCGGGACCTACGCATAGGACCCGAGAGTGCCCCCTACCCGGTGCATGTCGCCCCCTACCCGGTGCATGTCACAGCCACCACGCGCTGTTCGCATGCTGTTGAAACACAAGACTCCGGCCGGCTCGCGTCTTTCCCTCATCCATTTCTCTTCCCCTGGCGGTTGGCCACGGGCATCAAGGGTGGACAACGCACCTGTGCCGCTGAGGAGTTCTGCCTGCTCGTCATGCGCTTTCGCGCGGGCACGCCCCATGAGTGGCCGCGCGGATGGAGGAATGTCAGAAAGCGGGGTGCCTGTGAGCTTGTTGGAATGCCACGATTCCACGGTTGGCGCCGGTCGGTCGGCGATCGGTTTCCGGAAGGACCAGGAGGACCGGGAAAATGAGGGGGGCCGCGCGCCCGGCGGGGCGCTTCCCGACCTGGTCGAGCGCGATGACATCCTGACCGGCCTGGGTCGCCTGCTCGCCGATGCCACGAAAGGCAAGGGGCAGCTGGCCGTCGTGGACGGGCCGCTGGGAAGTGGCAAGAGCAGGCTGGTGCACGAGTTCCTCGAAGACCTCGAACCGGGCGGCGCCCGCGTGCTGAGGGCCACCGCCTCGCTCCGCGAGCACCTTCTGCCGTTCGGCGTGGTGACCCAGCTCTTCCACGGCATGACGATTCCGCCGCCCAGCCGGGACCGGGTGCGCGCGCTGCTCGCCTCGGCGGTCGAACACACGGTCACCGACGGGCGGTTAGCCGGGAGCGGCTGGGAGACGCAGGTCGTCGACGTCTTCCAGAAGCTGACCATGGAGCTGGCCCATCTGGCCGAGACCACCCCCTTGGTGATCTGCGTCGACAACGCCCACTACCTGGACCAGCCCTCGCTGCACTTCCTCGCCGGCCTCGTCCCCTGGCTGCATTCCGCCCGTATCCTGGTGCTCCTCACCGATGACCACACCCTGCGGTGGCCGCGCTCGCCCCTGCTGGCCGGGCTGCTCTCGCAGAGTCCCAACGCCCACCGGATCGCCGTGCGGCCCCTGAGCCGCAGCGGAGTCGACGCCCTGGCCGTCCGGCTGCTCGGCCCGCACACCGCGTCCCCCCGGCTCACCGCGGAGTTCCACCGCATCAGCGGCGGCAACCCCTTGGCCGTGCAGGCCCTGATCATCGATCAGCAGGCGGGGGGCGCCTGCTACCCCGAAGGCTACGGACGGGCGCTGCTCGAGCTGGTGGCGCACTCCCGGCCGTCGATGCTGTCCGTGGTGCGCGCCCTCGCCGTGCTCGGCGGCACGGCACCGGTGGCGGACGTGGCCCGACTGGCCGGAGTGGATTCCACGGTGACCGGCTGGGCCCTGCACGCCCTGTCCGGCGCCGGGCTGCTCACCAAGGGCCAGGCGTTCCGCCATCCGGTGGCCGCCACCGCCGTGCTGGACGACATGCCCGCCGACAGCCGGGCCGCACTGCACCGCGCGGCCGCCGAGCTGCTGCACGAGGCCGGGGCGCCCGCGCTGACGGTGGCCGGGCAGTTGCTCAGCGCCGGGGGCCCCGGTGCCGACTGCGCCACCGAGGTGCTGGTCACGGCCTCCGACGAGGCGCTGGCGACCGGCGATGTGGGCACCGCGCTCAGCTGCTTGGACCTCGCCCAGCACACCCGGGCCGACGACCCCACCGCGGCACGCATCCGCGCCCGGCTCAGCAGGTTGGAGTGGCAGCTGAAACCGCAGGTCGCCGTCCGCCATCTCCGCCCCCAGCTGCGCGACTTCACCGCGGGCCACCTGGACCGGCGGGAGGTCTCCGAACTGGTGCTGGGCCTGACCCAGGCCGGTGCGCTCGATGAGCTGACCGCCCTGCTGGAGGCCCTGCGCACCCGCGCCCACCAGGGCGCCGGCCCCGGAACCGAGGACATCCGCCCCCTGACGAACTGGGCGGCGATGGCGTACCCCCTCCACACCGGGCTGCGGAAACTGGCCCATTCGGTGGCCGCCGCCACCCCGGAGGCCGCCCCCTGCCATGACCCGTGGCTGCCCTCGGCGGTCACCCTGGCCGACGATCTGATCAGCGGACGCAACGACCAGCTGACGCACCGCGCCGAACTGCTGCTGCGCACCTTCCACCTCGACCACGGCTCGCTGTGGAACGCCGAGTCCGGAGCGCTCGCCCTGCGCGCACTGCTCCACGCGGGCCGCCTGGACGAGGTCGTGGTCTGGTGCGAAAAGCTCGAGACCGAGGCCGCCGCCCACCAGGCCGTCGCCTGGCAGGGGAAGTTCCTCGCCATCCGCGCCGAGGCCCATCTGCGGCAGGGGCGCCTGACCTCCGCCCATGACCTGGCGGCCCGCGCCATGGCCCTCGTACCGCCCCAGGGCTGGGGCATCGGCCTGGCCGGGGTGCTGGGCTGCGCCATCCTGGCCGCCACCCGCTCCGGCAGGCTGGAGCAGGCGGAGAAGTATGTGGCGCAGCCGATCCCCGAGCAGGCCCTGTACGGCCGCCACGGCGCGCACTATCTGCACGCCCGGGGCCACTACCGGCTGGCCACCCACCACCCTCAGGCCGCGCTCGCGGACTTCCTGGCCTGCGGCAGATTCGCCGAGACCTGGCAGACGCCCGGCCCCGACGTGGTCCCGTGGCGCACCAGCGCGGCCGAGGCATGGCTGGCACAGGACGACCAGGACCAGGCCAAGCGTCTGGTACGGGAGCAGATGGCCCGGCTGCTCCCGGGCCCCTCCCGGGCCCGCGGGCTGTCTCTGCGTACCCTGGCGGCGGTCAGCCGGGTCACCCGCCGCCCGCAACTGCTCACCGAGGCGGTCGACATGCTCAAGGACAGCGGCGACGACTACGAGCTGGCCTGTGCGCTGATCGACCTCAGCACGGCCTTGAAGGACACCGGGGACCAGCGCAACGCCCGCCGGGTGGCCCACCGAGCCTGGCACCTGGCGAAGCAGACGGGGGCCGAGCACCTGTGCCGGGAGGCCGCGCTCGACCCCATCGACCCCGAGGCGGCGATGTCCGCGCATCAGCGCCAGGACGGGTTGTCCGCGCTCACCACACAGGAGCGGAGGATCGCGCTACTGGCGGCCAAGGGCTACACCAACCGCGAGATCGCCGCCAAGCTCTACATCACCGCCAGCACGGTCGAGCAGCACCTCACCCGGGTGTTCCGTAAAGTCAACGTCAAGCGGCGGCAGGATCTGCCGCACTTCCTCTAGCCTCCTTCTCACTCCGGTCACTTCACCAGCCCGGACCTGAACTGGTTGACCAGCTCGGCGAGTTCACGTGAGGTGCGGGCCGCGCCATAGATGTGGTGATCCGGGCGCACCAGCAGGAACCGTGCCCGTGCCGCTCGCAGAAACGGCAGATACACCTCGTCGACGTCGATGACGGCACCCGGTGCCGCCTCGGCACCCTCCGCCACCATATGCACCACACGCGTACCGAGCCCGGTGAGGAAGGTGAGCTCGGACTCCTCAAGCGCCACGGCCGGATCCGCCGACCCCAGCAGCACCGGACCGGTGCCCACCACCTCGTCGAACAGCCCGGTCGCGCCCTCGTGCCGCACCCGGCCCTGGGGCATCACCTCCCCGGCCGGTGGCACCGGCGCCGTGCCGATGCCGGTGTACAGCAGGCCGGTCCGCAGCGGCGGACCCGCGGCGCCGCGCTGCCCGCCCCGGCCGGTGTCGGCGCCGCCCGCGAGCAGCGAGGCGTCCCGGCTCGTGGCGGTGGCGGCGTCGGTCACGCACAGCACTCTGCCCAGCCGCACCGCCGTGTCGATGGCCTCCCGCACATGGCCGACGCGCTCTCGCGGATAGGTGTCCAGCAGTCCCTCACCTGCGGCGCCCCGCAGCACCAGATCCAGCTTCCAGGACAGATTGAGCACGTCCCGGATGCCCGCGCACATGCCCTGACCGGTGAACGGCGGCATCAGATGGGCGGCGTCCCCGGCCAGCAGCACCCGCCCCCGCCGCCACTCGTCCGCCCAGGCGGCCTGGAAGCTGTAGACGGCGTGCCGGTGCAGGGTGGCGTTCTCCGGGGTGACGTCGAAGCGCTCCAGCAGCCGCCAGGCCGTCTCCGCCCGGTTCAGCTCGGCCACGCTCTCCCCGGGCAGCCGCATGAACTCCCAGCGCCTGCGCCCCGGTCCGCTTCCCACCGCCGTCGTGGGCCGGGCCGGATCGCAGTGCTGCACATTGAGCGGGGAGAACACCCGCGGTTCGTGGAGCACCACATCGCACAGCAGCCAGTCGAAGGAGAAGCCGAGATCCGTCCGGCGCACCCCGATGTGGTCGCGGACGAAACTGTTCGCCCCGTCGCACCCGACCACCCACGAGGCGCCGCACCGCAGCCGCTCACCCGCCGTGTCGGTCGCGGTGAGCTCCACTCCGGTACCGTCGTCCACCAGGTCCGCCGCCTCGTAACCGCGCAGCACCCGCAGGTTGGGCAACTCCTCGGCGCGGGCGCACAGCACCGCCTCCAGCGCGGGCTGGTGCATCGTGGTCGTCTCCGGCCAGCCGTGCACACCGCGTTCGGCGAGCTCGACCCGTAGCAGGGACCTGCCCTCGGCATTGCGCCAGTCGTAGGCGTCGGCCGGCAGACCGATCTCCGGATACGACCCGGCCACCCCCAGCGACGCCAGGGTCCGGGCCGTCTCACCGTCGAAGCTGGTCGCCCGCGGCAGTGTGTACGGCTGCTCCCACCGCTCCACGACCAGCACCCGCCACCCCCGGGTGGCCAGCAGGATGGACAGCACCTGACCGATGGGTCCGTAGCCGACGACGAGCACATCCGCATCCGGAGTGTCCGGCCCCCTGCCAGAGCCCGCAGAGCACATCCACGCCTCCCTCATCCGGTGCCGCGAAGCTATCAGCGGAGGCCCGAACGGACTGTGACAAAGGGGGCTTGACGATCACGAAGTAAGGGGGGATGAGGGGGGTGAATCAGGGGATTCTCCTAGTTTTCCGGTGTGAAGCTGGAGTGGGTGAAGCCGCTGACGCGTCACCTGGAACCCTGACCGCAGGGAGGGTAGAGGTGGCATGCTGCGCACCGAACTGATCCGCCCGATCCAGGACCTCCTCACCGAACAGAGCCGCCGCTTCGGCGCCAAGACCGCTTACGCCGACGCCCGGCGCGCCATCAGCTACGCCGAGCTCGAGGCGCGCACCCGCCGGCTCGCCGGCCATCTGGCCGGACTGAGCCTGCTGCCGGGCGACCGCGTGGCCATGTACCTCGGCAACCGCGTCGAGCTGGTGGAGAGCTACTTCGCCATCGTCCGCGCCGGGGGGATCGGCGTTCCGGTCAACCCACATGTCTCCCAGGCCGAACTGGAGCATCTGCTCACCGTCAGCGGCAGTCAGGTCGTCATCACGGACTCCGCCCACCTGCCGCTGCTGCGCCGGCTCGACCCCGGAGCGAGTCCGCTGACCGTGCTGGTGGTGGGGGAGGACCCGGTCCCCGCGGGCTGCCTGTCCTACGAGCGGTTCGCCACCACCGAGCCCGACACCCCGGCCCGCGACGCCCACGGACTCGACGACATCGCCTGGATGCTCTTCACCTCCGGCACCACCAGCAAGCCCAAGGGTGTGCTCGCCACCCAGCGCAACTGCCTCTGGTCGGTCGCCGCGTCGTACGTACCCGCGCTCGGCCTCACCGCCGAGGACCGGGTGCTCTGGCCGCTGCCCCTGTTCCACAGCCTCTCCCACATCGTGTGCGTGCTGGCCGTGACCGCCGTCGGGGCGACCGCCCGGATCACCGACGGACACTCCGCCGAAGACGTGCTGGAGCTGTGGGGCCAGGAGCGCTCCACGGTCATCGCCGGAGTCCCCACGCTGTACCACTACCTCGTCCGTGCCTCCAAAGCGCCCGGGTTCACCGCCCCTGACCTGCGGGTGGGCCTGGTCGGCGGCGCCGTGACCACGGCGGCGCTACGGCGCTCGGTCGAGGACGCCTTCGGGGCCCCGCTCATCGACGCGTACGGCAGCACCGAGACCTCCGGTTCCATCGCCATCAACTGGCCGACCGGGCCCAGGGTCGAGGGCTCCTGCGGACTTCCCGTCCCCGGCCTCGCCCTGCGGGTGGTCGACCACCGCACCGGCCTGGACGTACCCGACGGGACCGAGGGCGAGGTGTGGGTCCGCGGCCCGAACATCATGGCGGGCTACCACGACCAGCCCGAAGCCACCGCCGAGGCGCTGCGCGACGGCTGGTTCCACACCGGCGACCTCGCCCGCCGTGACCGGGACGGCTATCTGACGGTCACCGGGCGGCTCAAGGAACTCATCATCCGCGCCGGGGAGAACATCCACCCCGTCGAGGTGGAGGACGTCCTGCGGACGGCGCCCGGCGTGGCCGACGCCGCAGTGGTCGGCAAACCGCACGACGTCTTCGGCGAAGTCCCGGTGGCCTTCGTCGTCCCCGCCCCCGGCGGCTTCGACCCGGCCCAGGCGCTCGCCCTGTGCCGGGAGCGGCTCTCGTACTTCAAGGTGCCCGAGGAGCTGTACGAGATCGAGCGGATCCCGCGCACCGCGACCGGCAAGGTCACCCGGCACCGGCTGCTGGACGGCCCGGCACGGCTGCGCGCGGTGGGCAACGCCCACCATGACGCGCTCTTCCGTACGAGGTGGGTCCCACAGCCGTCGGCTCCACAGCCGTCAGCCCCTCAGGCATCGGTCCCTCAGATGGCTGCCTCACGCCCTCGGCCCGGCCGTTGGGTCCTGCTCGGGCGGCATGCCCCCGGGTTCGTCGGTCTGCTGCGGGCCTCGATTGGTACCGAGTTGGGCGAGCACGTCGACACGGTCGACCTGAGAGCGGCGGTGGCTGCCGGAAGTCCCCCGCCCGCCGTAGCTCTGCTTTCGGCCCCCGCGGACACCACCGAGGGTGTCCTGAGGGACGTCGAGACGTGGCTGGCCTCCGCCGAACTGTCCGATGCGCTGCTGGTGGTGGTCACCCAAAGCGCCGTGGCGACGACCGCGGGCGAGGATGTGCCGAACCCGGAACAGGCCGCGTTGTGGGGGCTGGCGCGCTCCCTGCAAGCCGCTCATCCCGGCCGTATCGCCATCGTCGACCTCGACGCGCCCGATGACGAGACGTGTGCCGGTGCGCTGTTGGCGGCGGTGGCGTCGGGCGAGCCCCAGAGCGCGGTGCGCTCGGGCGTCGTGCTGCTGCCACGGCTCGAACGCGTGGCCCTGGATATGGGTCTGGGCATGGGCCCGGACACCGAGCCGGATGCGTCCGTGGCCTTCGACCCCCATGGCACCGCGGTCGTCACCGGAGTGGACACCCGGCGCGGCGCCGCGATCGCCCGGCATCTGGTGACCGGTTACGGCGTACGCCAACTGTTGCTGATCGCTCCACCGGGGCAGGGCGGCCGGGCCTACGAGCTCTGCACCCAGCTCACCGATGCCGGAGCCGGTGTCCGACTGGTCGAATGCGACTTGGACAACCGCACCAAACTGCGGCGGGCGCTGGCGAAGGCCACCAGCCCCCTGAGCGTGGTCGTCCACGCCTGGGAGGCCGTGGACGAGCCGTCGGACGGGCGCGTGGTCGCCGAGGCCAGGACGCTGTACGAGCTCACCCGGAAGGCAGATCTCACCGCGTTCGTGCTGTCCTCCTCGACCAAGGGGTTGCTGGGCGCGGCAGGGGAGACCACCGAGGCCGCCTCCGCCGCCTTCCTCGACGCCTACGCCCAGCATCTGCGTATGCGAGGGGTACCGGCTCAGTCCATCGCCTGGGGGCCGTGGGAGGGAGAGACCGACGAGACGACCGGTGCGCTGAGCTCCAGGGAGGCGCTCGCCGCGCTGGACGCCGCCCTGGGCGTGGACCACGCCCAACTCGTCGCCATGAAGCTCGACCCGACCGCCGTGCCGACCGGGACGGCCTCCCCGCTGCTCCAGGACCTGATCGACGTCCCGGCCCGTACCGCCACCGTGGACGAGGCCGTCACGGTCGCCCTGCGGGAGCGGCTGATGGACACGCACGAGGCCGACCGGGACCGGCTCCTCACGGATCTCGTCCGCGAACACCTGGCCGACCTGCTCGGCCTGGCCGACAAGCACGCCGTAGAGCCCGAGCGGGCCTTCACCGACCTGGGCCTGACTTCGGTCACGGTGGTGGAGCTGCGCAACCGGCTGAGCGAGGCCACCGGGCTCCGCCTGCCCGCCACCTCCGCCTTCGACCACCCCACACCGGTGGCGTTGGGGAGCCTGCTGCGGCGGGAACTGCTCGGCGGTACGGGAGTGCCGACCGTCCCGCTCCTGGCCCCCGATTCGGTCCCGGCTCCGGCCCCGGTTTCGACTGTGGTCGCGGGGGCGGGTCCGGTCGATGACCCGATCGCGATCGTGGGGATGGCCTGCCGGTTGCCGGGTGGGGTCGGGTCGCCGGAGGAGTTGTGGGAGCTGGTTCTGGCAGGTGGTGAGGGTATCGGGGAGTTCCCGGCGGATCGGGGGTGGGATCTGGAGCACCTCTTCGACCCGGATCCGGATCACGCGGGGACGAGCTATGCGCGTCGGGGCGGGTTTCTGTATGACGCGGGGGAGTTCGACGCCGATTTCTTCGGGATTTCGCCGCGTGAGGCGCTGGCGATGGATCCGCAGCAGCGGTTGCTGTTGGAGACGTCATGGGAGGCTTTGGAGCGGGCCGGGATCGATCCGGTCTCGTTGCGGGGCCAGGACGTGGGCGTCTTCGCCGGGATGATGCATCAGGACTACGGAGTCGGCTCCACCGAAGGAGCAGATGCCCCCGCCGGTCTGGAAGGCCACCTGATGACCGGCACCTCGGCGAGCGTGGTGTCGGGTCGGGTGTCGTATGTGTTGGGGTTCGAGGGTCCTGCGGTGACGGTGGACACGGCCTGTTCGTCGTCGTTGGTGGCGTTGCATCTGGCGGGTCAGGCGTTGCGGGCGGGGGAGTGCTCGATGGCGCTGGCCGGTGGGGTGACGGTGATGGCGGGGCCGGATGCCTTTGTGGAGTTCTCCCGTCAGCGCGGCCTCGCCGCCGATGGTCGCTGCAAGTCGTTCGCGGCCTCGGCGGATGGTACGGGGTGGGCTGAGGGCGTGGGTGTGGTGGTTTTGGAGCGGTTGTCGGATGCGGAGCGGAACGGTCACCGGGTGTTGGCGGTGGTGCGGGGCAGTGCGGTGAATCAGGACGGTGCGTCGAATGGGCTGACGGCGCCGAATGGTCCGTCGCAGCAGCGGGTGATCCGGCGGGCGTTGGCGGGGGCTGGGTTGGTGGCGGGTGATGTGGACGCGGTGGAGGCGCATGGGACGGGTACGCCGCTGGGTGATCCGATCGAGGCGCAGGCGGTGCTGGCGACGTACGGCCAGGATCGTGATCGGCCGCTGTTGATGGGGTCGTTGAAGTCGAATATTGGTCATGCGCAGGCGGCTGCGGGTGTGGCAGGTGTGATCAAGATGGTGTTGGCGTTGCGGTATGGGGTGTTGCCGAGGACGTTGCATGTGGATGAGCCTTCGCGGCAGGTGGATTGGTCGTCGGGTGCGGTGGAGTTGCTGACGGAGGAGCGGGTGTGGCCTGAGGTGGGGCGTGTGCGTCGGGCGGGGGTGTCGGGGTTCGGGGTGAGTGGGACGAATGCGCATGTGATTTTGGAGCAGGCGCCGGGGGTGGCTGTGGGGGTGGTGGCGGAGGCTTCGGGTCGTGGTCGTGGTGGTGTGGTGCCGTTGGTGGTGTCGGGGCGTGGTGGTGCGGGGTTGCGGGGGCAGGCGCGGAGGTTGCTGGATTTCGTTGAGGGTCGTCCGGATGTGGGTGTGGTGGAGCTGGGGGCGGCGTTGGCTTGTGGTCGGGCGGGGTTGTCGGATCGTGCGGTGGTGGTGGCGGGGGATCGGGAGGAGGCTCTGGCGGGGCTGGTGGCGGTGGCGGAGGGTGGTGGTGCGGGGAGGGCTGAGGTTCGGGGTCGGGTGGTGTTGGTGTTTCCTGGTCAGGGGGCGCAGTGGGTGGGGATGGGTGCGGAGTTGTTGGAGTCGAGTGTGGTGTTTGCGGAGGGGCTTTGGGAGTGTGCGGGGGTGTTGGATCCGTTGACGGGTTGGTCGTTGGTGGATGTGGTGCGGGGTGTTGGGGGTGTGGGGTTGTTGGAGCGGGTGGATGTGGTGCAGGTGGTGTCGTTTGCGGTGATGGTGGGGTTGGCGCGGGTGTGGTTGGCGGCTGGTGTGGTGCCGTCGGCGGTGGTGGGTCATTCGCAGGGGGAGATTGCGGCGGCGTGTGTGGCGGGTGGGTTGTCGTTGGAGGATGCGGCGCGGGTGGTGGTGTTGCGTAGTCGGGCGATTGCGGCGGGGCTGTCGGGTGGTGGGGGGATGGTGTCGCTGGGTGTGGGTGTGGGTGAGGCGGAGTTGTTGGTGTCCCGTTGGGGTGGTCGGGTTGAGGTGGCGGCGGTGAATGGGCCGTTGTCGGTGGTGGTGGCTGGTGAGCCGGGGGCGTTGGGGGAGTTGGTGGGGGAGTGTGAGGGCGTGGGGGTGCGGGCTCGGTGGATCGATGTGGATTACGCGTCGCATACGGTGCAGGTGGAGGCGATCGAGGGGGAGTTGGCGCGTTCGTTGTCGCGGGTCCGGCCGGTGTCCTCGGGTATTCCGTTCTTCTCCACGGTGGAGGGGGAGTGGTTGGATACGGCTGAGTTGGATGCCGGGTACTGGTACCGCAATCTGCGGAGCACCGTCCGCTTCGCCCCGGCCATTGAGCGCCTGTTGGAGGAGGGCTTCCGGGCGTTCGTTGAGGTGAGTGCGCATCCGGTGCTGACGATGAGTATTGAGGCGGCGGCAGAGCAAGCGGACGCCGGACCGGTCGTGGTGACCGGGACGCTTCGCCGGGGTGAGGGTGGTATGCGCCGTGTGCTGACCTCCCTGGCCGAGGCGTATGTACGCGGTGTCACCGTCGACTGGTCCGCCCTGCTCGGCGACGTCCCCGCACACACCGCGTGTGACCTCCCGACCTACGCCTTCCAACGCCAGCATTACTGGCTGAAGCGCGGCCCCCGGACCGGTGAGGTGACCGCCATCGGCCTCGCCGGTGCTCAGCATCCTCTGCTGGGCGCTTGGGTGGAATTGCCGGATACGGACGGGGCGTTGTTCACCTCCCGCCTGTCGCTGAGCACCCACCCGTGGCTGGCCGATCACACGGTGGCCGGTATGGCCGTCCTCCCCGGATCGGCCCTTGTGGAGCTGGCGGTGCGCGCCGGTGACGAGGTCGGCTGCGGCGGTGTCGACGAGTTGCTGATCGAAGCCCCGATCGTGCTGACGGAGGGCATGAGTCTGCAGCTCCAGGTGGTCGTCGGTGGGGCGGATGACTCCGGCCGACGGCGCCTCACCGTCCACTCCCGCCCGCAGGGCAGCGGGCCGGGTCCGCGCGGTACGGACTGGACCCGACACGCCACGGGCACGCTCGCCCGGCCTGCCACCGCGCCTGACATCGACCTCGCGACGTGGCCGCCACCTGGAGCCACGCCCATCGATGTGGACCAGGTCTACGACGATCTGGCACGGGCTGGACGTGGCATCGGCCCGGCGTTCCGTGTGCTGCACTCGGCGTGGACCCGTGGCACCGACGTGTTCGCCGAGGTGGAACTGGCCGACGACCAGCAGGCCGAAGCCGCGCGCTACACACTGCACCCCGCCCTGCTGGAAGCCGTATGCCACGCCGACACGCACGCTGAGGCATCGGCCCTTCCCGTCGCCTACCGCGCGGTGTCCCTGTCCGCGACCGGCGCGGCCGAGCTGCGCGCGCGCATCAGCCCCGACGGTCAGGGCGGCGTGACGCTGCGACTGGCGGACTCCGCCGGGAGGGCGGTCGGGTCCGTGGGCTCGGTGACGTCGCGGCCGCTCCCGGCCGACGTATGGGTGTCGGCAGCCGGGACGGAACCGCAGGACGCGCTGTTCGAGGTGGAGTGGTTCCCCCTCCCTGTTCCCTCGCCCGCCTCGGATCCCGCGATGGTGACGGTGACGAGCCCGCCCGAGTTGACAACGTTGGCCGACCACGGCGACGCACCGCCCTTCGTACGCGTGGACCTGACGGACACCACCCACGGCCTCCGGGCGGTCACCTCGCGGGCGCTGGAGTGGGTCCAGGCCTGGCTGGCCGCGCCGGAGACGGACCCGCGGCTGGTCATCGTCACGCGCGAGGTCACCGACCCGATCTGCGCGGCCGTCTGGGGGCTGGTGCGTTCGGCACAGTCCGAGGCCCCGGACCGGCTGGTCCTGGTGGCGATGGACGCGGACGACGCCTCCGGCGCGCTGCTGCCCGCCGCCCTGGCCACCGGCGAACCGCAGATCGCCATCGCCGACGGGGTGGCATCCGTACCGAGGCTGGTGCGCGCCGCGCCAAACGAGGAAGTGACACGACGGCCGCTGGACCCGACCGGCACGGTGCTCATCACCGGTGGCACCGGTGC
Source organism: Streptomyces rapamycinicus NRRL 5491 (assembly GCF_024298965.1). Lineage (NCBI taxonomy): Bacteria > Bacillati > Actinomycetota > Actinomycetes > Kitasatosporales > Streptomycetaceae > Streptomyces > Streptomyces rapamycinicus. Next base: position 11,125,654 of record NZ_CP085193.1, read on the forward strand.
GCTGGGCGGGCTGTTCGCCCGCCACCTCGCCGCCGAGCACGGTGTACGTAACCTCCTGCTGGTCAGCCGCCGTGGCGGCGCGGCCGAAGGCGTGGCGGAGTTGGAGTCCGAACTCGGCGCGCTGGGCGCGTCCGTACGCGCCGTGGCCTGCGACATCGCAGACCGGACCGCGGTGGCGGACCTGTTGGCCTCGCTTCCCGCCGAAGCACCCCTCACGGCGGTCGTGCACACCGCGGGTGTCCTGGACGACGGCGTGGTCACCGCCATGACACCCGAACGGCTCGACACCGTCCTCCGTCCCAAGGCGGACGCGGCCCTCATCCTGCACGAGCTCACGCGCGGCATGGACCTCGCCGCCTTCGTGATGTTCTCCTCGGCCGCGGGCGTCTTCGGCAACCCCGGGCAGGCCAACTATGCCGCGGCCAACGCCTTCCTGGACGCCCTCGCCCAGCGACGCAGGGCGGAAGGGCTCCCGGCCACCTCCGTCGCCTGGGGCCACTGGGCGCTCAATAGCGAGATGACCGCACACCTCACCGCGGCAGACCTGCGGCAGCACACCCGGCGCTTCGGCATGACCGCCCTCTCGGAGGAGACCGGTCTGGCGCTGTTCGACGCCGGTGCGCGCAGTGCCACGCCCGCGCTGGTGGCGGCTCGCCTGGACCTCGCGGGACTGCGCGCCGGAGCGGCGGCCGCCACTCCGGTCGTCCCTCTGCTGCACAAGCTGGTGCCACCGGGCCGCCGGGTCGTGAGCCGTACGGCAGCGTCGCGGACCGACCTCGTACGGCGGCTGGAGTCGGTGGACCCCGCCGAACGGGAGCAGAGGCTGCTGGACCTGGTCACACACCACGCCGCCCAGGTGCTCGGACACTCATCGACGGACGGCATCGCCGCCGAACGGGCCTTCCGGGAGCTCGGGTTCGACTCGCTGACGTCCGTGGAACTGCGCAACCGGCTCAACGCCGCCACCGGCCTCCGGCTGCCCTCGACCCTGCTCTACGACCACCCCAGCCCACGGGCGCTCACCCGGCATCTGCACACCGAGCTGCTGGGGTCGCCGAGCGCCCCCGCCGCCCCGGTACCCGCCAGCAAGGCTTCGGACGAGGGCATCGCCATCGTGGCGATGAGCTGCCGCTTCCCGGGCGGGGCGAACAGCCCCGAGGACTTCTGGCGGCTGATCAGTGAAGGCGGGGACGCCGTCGGCGACTTCCCGGACGACCGTGGCTGGGATCTGTCCGCGCTCTACGACCGCGACCCGGACCACCCCGGCACCTCCTACGTCCGGCACGGCGCCTTCCTGTCCGACGCAGCCGGGTTCGACGCCGAGTTCTTCGGCATCTCGCCGCGTGAGGCGCTGGCGATGGATCCGCAGCAGCGGCTGCTGCTGGAGACCTCGTGGGAGGTGTTCGAGCGGGCCGGGATCGACCCGACCACGCTGGGCGGCAGTGGCATCGGAGTGTTCACCGGAATGAACACCCAGGACTACGCGATCCGCCTGCGCCATGTTCCGGACGAGGTCGAGGGGCACCGGATCACCGGCGTCTCCGCGGCAGTGCTGTCCGGGCGCGTGGCCTACACCCTGGGCCTGGAGGGACCCGCGGTCACGGTCGACACGGCGTGTTCGTCGTCGTTGGTGGCACTGCATCTGGCCGCGCAGGCGCTGCGGGCGGGGGAGTGCTCGATGGCGCTGGCCGGTGGGGTGACGGTGATGGCCGGTCCCGACGCCTTCGTGGACTTCTCCCGTCAGCGTGGACTGTCGGTCGATGGCCGGTGCAAGCCCTTCGCCGCCTCAGCCGACGGTACGGGGTGGGCCGAAGGTGTCGGTGTGCTGCTCCTGGAGCGGCTGTCGGACGCGGAGCGGAACGGCCACCAGGTGCTGGCGGTGGTGCGGGGCAGTGCGGTGAACCAGGACGGTGCGTCGAACGGTCTGACGGCGCCGAACGGCCCGTCGCAGCGGCGTGTCATCCGGCAGGCGCTGGCCGGCGCGGGTGTGTCGGCCGCCGAGGTTGACGTGGTCGAGGCGCATGGCACGGGTACGGCACTGGGCGATCCCATCGAGGCGCAGGCCATCCTCGCCACCTACGGACAGGACCGCGACCGGCCGCTGTGGCTGGGCTCGGTGAAGTCCAACATCGGCCATGCCCAGGCCGCCGCGGGCGTGGCCGGTGTGATCAAGATGGTCATGGCGATGCGGCACGGTGTCCTGCCGCGGACGCTGCACGTCGACGCCCCCACACCGGAGGTGGACTGGTCGGCGGGCTCGGTGGAGCTGCTGACCGAGGGGCGTGCGTGGCCGGAGGCGGGGCGTCCGCGCCGGGCCGGGGTGTCCGCGTTCGGCGTCAGCGGCACCAACGCCCATGTGATCGTGGAGCAGGCCCCAGCGATCGTGGAGCAGGCGCCGGTGAACCTGGAGCAGGCACCGGCCACCGCCGCCGAGCCCGCCACGCAGGACCCGGAAACGATCCCCGCCGTACCGTGGGTGATCTCGGCCAGGAGCGCCGAGGCGCTGTACGGCCAGGCGGCCCGGCTCGCGGAATTCGCCCGCAGCCACCCGGAGCTCGGCCCGAGCGACATCGCGCACTCCCTGATCACCACACGGGCCACATTCGACCACCGGGCCGTGGTCGTGGGCACGGGGCGGGCCGAGTTGCTGAGCGGACTGGACGCCATCGCCGGGCCGAGCGACGGCCCCGTGGCGCGAGGCGTGGCGAGCCCCGGCAGGCTCGCGGTGCTGTTCACCGGGCAGGGCAGCCAGCACCCGGGGATGGGCCGGGAACTGCACGCACGCCATCCCGTGTTCCGCGACGCCTTTGACGCGGCCTGCGCGCAACTGGACCGCCATCTGGTCGACGCCGGGCATGCCGCACACCCCGTCCGCGCGGTCGTGTTCGCCCGGCCCGGGACCCATGAGGCGGAGTTGCTCGACCACACCGTGTTCGCCCAGGCGGGGCTGTTCGCGCTGGAGACCGCGCTGTTCAGGCTGTACGAGTCCTGGGGAGCGCGCCCCGACTTCCTCGCCGGCCACTCCGTGGGCGAGCTGACCGCGGCCCATGTGGCGGGCGTGCTGTCCCTGGAGGACGCGGCCGCGTTGCTGGCCGCGCGGGGGCGGCTGATGCAGGCCCTGCCGGGTGGCGCGATGGTGGCGCTCAACGCCCCCGAGACCGTGGTGCGGTCTCTGCTGGCCGATGTACCGGGCGCCGTGGACATCGCCGCGGTCAACGGGCCCGCCTCTGTCGTCGTCTCCGGTGACCGGGACGCGGTGGCGGCCGTCGAGCGGCTATGCGCGGCCCAGGGGCACCGGACCAAGCGCCTGCGGGTGAGCCACGCCTTTCACTCCGCGCATATGGACGGCATGCTCGACGAGTTCCGCGCAGTCGCCGCCGGGCTGTCGTACGCGCCTCCGGCGGTGCCGATCGTCTCCGACGTCACGGGCGAGCTGGCCACCCCGGATCAGCTGTGCTCCCCGGAGTACTGGGTCGGGCACGCACGCAGGACCGTCCGTTTCCTCGACGGCGTCACCACACTCCACGCCCAGAACGTCACCACCTTCCTCGAACTCGGCCCCGGTGGTGTCCTCACCGCCATGGCGCAGGAGGCGCTGGGCGACGGCGCCGACCCGGGCATGTTCGTCCCCACGTTGCACGGTGGCGAACAGCCAGATCCGGTCGCCGCCGTGGCCGCGCTCGCTCGACTGCATGTCCGTGGTGTCCGGGTCGACTGGACCGCGCTGCTCCCGGGAACCTCGCGGCGCAGGATCGACTTGCCGACGTACGCCTTTCGGCACCGGCGGTACTGGCCGGACGCTCCCGTATCGGACGCCTCCGCAGTGGGTGAGCCGCGTCCTCGGCCGCTGCCGGAGACAGCGGCCCGGAATGGCAACGCCACGGCCTTCGTCGAACGGCTGAAGGCCGGCACCGAGGCCGAGCAGCACCGGCTGGTCCATGACCTGGTGCTGAGCAGCGTGGCCGCCGTGCTGGGGCACGACGAAGCGTCGGCGATCGACGGCGAACGGGCCTTCCAGGACCTCGGCTTCGACTCCCTGAACGTGGTCCGGCTCCGCAACCGCCTGCGAGACCTGAGCGGTGCCGAGCTCCCCACCACGCTCGCCTTCGACCATCCGACACCGGCCGCGCTCGCGTCATTCCTGCACGCCCGGCTGCTCGGACAGGACACCGGACGGACCGAACCGGTGCGGATGGCGGGCGATCCCACGGAGCCGATCGCCATCGTGGGGATGGCCTGCCGGTTGCCGGGTGGCGTGGCCTCGCCGGAGGACTTGTGGGAGCTGGTCCTGGCGGGGGCCGAGGGCATCGGGGAGTTCCCGGTGGACCGAGGCTGGGATCTGGAGAACCTGTTCGACCCGGACCCGGACCACGCGGGGACCAGCTACGCGCGACAAGGCGGTTTCCTCTACGACGCGGCCGAGTTCGACGCGGACTTCTTCGGGATTTCGCCGCGTGAGGCGTTGGCGATGGATCCGCAGCAGCGGTTGCTGTTGGAGACGTCTTGGGAGGCGTTGGAGCGCGCCGGGGTCGACCCCGTCTCGCTCCGTGGCCAGGACATCGGTGTCTTCGCCGGAATGGTCAACTACGACTACACCAGCCGCCTCGACACGGCTCCCGACGGTTCCGAGGGCTATCTCATGACCGGCGGCGCGGGCAGTGTGCTGTCGGGTCGGGTGTCGTATGTGCTGGGGTTCGAGGGTCCTGCGGTGACGGTGGACACGGCGTGTTCGTCGTCGTTGGTGGCGTTGCATCTGGCGGGTCAGGCGTTGCGGGCGGGGGAGTGCTCGATGGCGCTGGCCGGCGGGGTGACGGTGATGGCGGGGCCGGACGCCTTTGTGGAGTTCTCCCGTCAGCGCGGGCTCGCCCCCGACGGCCGATCCAAGTCGTTCGCGGCCTCGGCGGACGGCACGGGATGGGCCGAGGGTGCGGGCGTGCTGCTGGTGGAGCGGTTGTCGGATGCGGAGCGGAACGGCCATCGGGTGTTGGCGGTGGTGCGGGGCAGTGCGGTGAACCAGGACGGTGCGTCGAACGGTTTGACGGCACCGAATGGTCCGTCGCAGCAGCGGGTGATCCGGCGGGCGTTGGCGGGGGCGGGGCTGGTGGCGGAGGACGTGGACGCGGTCGAGGCCCATGGCACGGGCACACCGCTGGGTGATCCGATCGAGGCGCAGGCGGTGCTGGCCACGTACGGCCAGGATCGTGATCGGCCGTTGCTGATGGGGTCGTTGAAGTCGAACATTGGTCATGCGCAGGCGGCTGCGGGTGTGGCAGGTGTGATCAAGATGGTGTTGGCGTTGCGGTATGGGGTGTTGCCGAGGACGTTGCATGTGGATGAGCCTTCGCCGCAGGTGGATTGGTCGGCGGGTGCGGTGGAACTGCTGACTGAACAGCGGGTGTGGCCTGAGGTGGATCGCCCGCGCCGCGCGGGGGTGTCCGCGTTCGGCGTCAGCGGCACCAACGCCCACATCATCCTGGAACAGCCCTCGAACGTCCCTGACCTGGCATCGCCCGCACCGCAGCTGCCCAGTGGCCAGGCGCTTCTTCCGGTGTCCGCGCGAGGCGAGGGCGCCCTGCGGGCTCAGGCGCAGCGGCTGTTGTCCTTCCTGGATCAGCGACCTGACCAGGACCTGGGCGAGTTCGCCCTGGCGTTGGCTCGTGGTCGGGCGGGGTTGTCGGATCGTGCGGTGGTGGTGGCGGGGGGTCGTGAGGAGGCGTTGGCGGGGTTGGGTGTGGTGGCGCGGGGTGAGTCGGCTGCCGGGGTGGTGTCGGGTTCGGTGGTGCGTGGTCGGTTGGGGGTGTTGTTCGCTGGTCAGGGGTGTCAGCGGGTGGGGATGGGGCGTGGGTTGTATGAGGTGTTCCCGGTGTTCCGGGAGGTCTTCGACGCGGTGTGTGTGGCGTTGGACCGGGAGTTGAACACCGGGGGTGTGTCTGATTCGGTACGGGAGGTGGTCTTCGGGGGCGGTGAGCTGCTGGAGCGGACGGTGTTTGCTCAGGCGGGGTTGTTCGCGGTGGAGACGGCGTTGTTCCGGTTGGTGGAGTCCTGGGGTGTGGTGCCGGATGTGGTGGGTGGGCATTCGGTGGGTGAGGTGACGGCGGCGCATGTGGCGGGTGTGTTGTCGTTGGAGGATGCGGCGGTGTTGGTGGCGGCGCGGGGTCGGTTGATGGAGGCGTTGCCGGGGGGTGGCGTGATGGTGGCGGTGGGCGCGGGTGAGGAGCGGGTGCGTCCTCTGCTGGTGCCAGGAGTGGATATCGCGGCGGTGAATGGTCCTGCGGCGGTGGTGCTCTCCGGTGATGAGGAGCCGGTGTTGCGGGTGGCGGGGGAGTTGTCGGAGCGGGGGTGCCGGACGAGGCGTCTGGCGGTCTCGCACGCGTTCCACTCCGCCCGGATGGAGCCCATGCTGCGGGAGTTCCAGGAGGCGATCGCCGATCTGTCCTTCACCGCACCGCTGATCCCGCTGGTCTCCAACGTGACGGGCCGACTAGCGGACGCAGATGCGGTGTGTTCGCCCGAGTACTGGGTGGAGCATGTGCGTGCCGCCGTGCGCTTCGCGGACGGAGTGCGGGCGCTTGCCGACCACGGCGTGAGCACCTATCTCGAACTGGCGCCGGATGCGGTGCTGTCCGCGATGGTCGGGGACTGTCTGCCGGAAGAGGCGGCCGAACGGCCCGTGGTGGTGCCGTCGCTGCGACGTGAGGGTGACGAGCCCCGCGCGCTGCTGTCCGCCGTCGCTCACCTGCACGTGGCAGGCGTACGCATCGACTTCAGCGCTCTGTTCGGCGCCACCGTTCCGCCCGTCCACCTCCCCGATCTGCCCACCTACGCCTTCCAGCGCGCCCACTACTGGCTTCACGACACCCGGCCCGCCTCTGACCAGAGCCCCGCCGGTGCCCCCAGCGGCGCGGACGCCATCGACGCCCGGTTCTGGGCCGCGGTCGAACGCGGCGACCTCGGCGCGGTGGCCGATGCGCTTGACCTTGCCGACGCCGATGAGAACCGTGCCGCTCTGGACGCCATGGGTGGTGCGCTGGGCGTGCTGTCGGACTGGCGGCAGAAGCGCGGTGAGAAGTCCGCGGCGGACCGGCTGCGCTACCAGGTCACCTGGAAGCCACTCCCCGGCGCCACCTCCGGTGTACCCACCGGCACCTGGCTGGTCGTCCTGCCGTACGGCTGCCAGGACGAGGAGTACGCGGCCCAGGTGGCCCCGGCGCTGAATCGCCAGGGTCTGCGCACCACGACCCTGCGGCTCGACGGACCGGAACCACCCGACCGCGCCGCCTTCGCCGGGATGCTGCGCGGCGCGCTGGCGGACCATGACGACATCGGTGGTGTGCTGTCCCTGCTCGCTCTCGATCAGCGCGTACGTTCCGGCTCCGCGACGCTCACCGAGGGGTCCGCGGCCACGTTGGCGCTGGTGCAGGCCCTCGGCGACCTGGCCCCGGCAGGTGCGGCGGGCTCGGGGCATCGCCTGTACTGCGCCACCCAAGGCGCGGTGACCGTCGGCGCGACGGACCGGCTCAGTGCCCCGGAACAGGCGGCGGTGTGGGGGCTCGGCCTGGCCGTGGCGCTGGAGCAGCCGGACCGATGGGGGGCGCTGGTGGACCTCCCGGACGTGTTCGACGACCGGGCCGCCCGGACCCTGCTCGCCGCGCTGGCCGGTCCGGGCGATGAGGATCAGCTCGCGATCCGTGCCACGGGCGCGTTCGTACGCAGGCTGCGGAGCCATCCACTGACCACCGGCGCGACGAAGCCGGAGTGGCGGCCGCGTGGCACCGTCCTGGTCACGGGGGGTACGGAGGGTCTCGGCAGGCATGCCGCGCGCTGGCTGGCCGGTGCCGGCGCCGAGCATCTGGTGCTGACCGTCGGCTCGGATCCGGAGGCGCCGCATGAAGCACCGCACGTGGTGGCATTGCGGGACGAGCTGAGCGGTCTGGGCGCGAAGGTGACGGTGTGCCCGACGGACCTCACCGACCGGGACGCGGTGGAGCGGCTGCTCACCGGCCCCGCCGCGTATCCCGAGCTCTCCGGTGTCGTCCACACCGCCGACCTGGCACGGATCGCCCAGACCGACGCCACCAGCACCGATGAACTGGCGGAGACGCTGGCGGCCAAGGTCGACGGTCTGCTGCATCTCGACACGCTCCTCGCCGATCGGGAACTGGATCTGTTCGTGGTCTTCTCGTCGGTCGCCGGCGTCTGGGGCGGTGGCGGCCAGGGGCTGATCGGCGCGGCCAACGCCCAGCTCGACGCCCTGATCGAGCGGCGCCGTGCCAGGGGCCTGGTGGCCACCTCGGTGGCCTGGGGTGTGATCGACGGCTTCGGTGTGGCCGCCGATGCCACGGCCCAGGAGCAGCTGCGCCGCCGTGGTGTGCTGCCCATGGCGCCCGAGGCGGCCATGGCGGCTCTGACGCACGCCGTCCGCCATGACGACACGCTCGTGGCCGTGGTGGACATCGACTGGTCTGCGTTCGTTCCGGCCTTCACCTCACTGCGGCCCAGTCCGCTGATCGGTGATCTGCCGGGCGTTCAGGAGATCGTCGACAGCCTTCGTACGGACGACACCACCGACGGATCCGCCTCCGAGTTCCTGCGCGAACTGGCCGCGGGCTCCGACGCCGAGCGGGAACGCGCCCTGATGAAGGCGGTGCGCGAGAACGCGGCCGTCGCGCTGGGCCACAACGGTGTCGAGGCCGTCAAACCGCAACGCGCGTTCCAGGAGATGGGTTTCGACTCCCTCGCGGCCGTGAACCTGCGCAACACCCTCGGCGCCGCGCTGGGTACTCGGCTGCCGGCCACTCTCGTCTTCGACTACCCCACGCCCGCCGCGCTGGTGGAGTACCTGCGCGCCGAGCTCCTGGGAGACCAGGGCGATGACGAGGCCACCGAGGCCGATGAGGAGGAGATCCGCCGCGTACTGGCCGCCGTGCCGTTCAGCCGGTTCCGTGAGGCCGGAGTGCTCGATGCGCTGCGGTCGCTGGCCAGGACCGAGGCGGCCGCACAGGACGGCAGCCGGCCGTCCGCCGATGAGGAGCTCGACCTGATCGATGGAATGGATATCGCCGGACTGGTCCAACGGGCGTTCGACGGAACCCAGTTGTGAACGTACTCGACGCGGTGGGAGGCAGCCATGAGCAGCAGCCAGAGCGAACAGATCGTCGACGCACTGCGCGCCTCGCTGAAGGACAACGCCCGGCTGAAGCACGAGTACGACAAGGCGGTCGCTGCCACCTCCGCCCCCATCGCCATCGTCGGGATGGCCTGCCGGCTGCCGGGCGGGGTGAGCACACCGGAAGACCTGTGGGAGCTGGTGTCCACCGGCGGTGACGGCATCTCCGGCTTTCCGGTGAACCGCGGCTGGGACCTGGACAACCTCTTCCACCCCGACCCGGACCACCCAGGCACCAGCTATGCCACGGAAGGCGGTTTCCTGCACGACGCCGGGGAGTTCGACGCGGGCTTCTTCGGCATCTCGCCCCGGGAGGCCGTGGCGATGGACCCCCAGCAGCGGATCATGCTGGAGCTGTCCTGGGAGGTGTTCGAGCGCGCCGGGATCGACCCGGCCGGCAAGCGGGGCAAGGACGTCGGCGTCTACTCCGGTATCGCGTTCCACGACTACGGCGCCGGTCTCGCCGAGGTCCCCGAAGGGCTGGAGGGGTTCATCCTCACCGGTGGCGCGGGCAGTGTGCTGTCCGGGCGGGTCTCCTACGCACTCGGCCTCGAAGGCCCCGCCGTGACGATCGACACGGCGTGCTCCTCGTCGCTGGTGGCGCTGCATCTGGCCGCGCAGGCGCTGCGGGCAGGGGAGTGCTCGATGGCGCTGGCCGGTGGCGTCACCGTGATGGCGGCCTCCGACGCCTTCGTGGGCTTCTCCCGCCAGCGCGGACTGGCCCCCGACGGCCGGTGCAAGGCCTTCGCGGCCTCGGCGGACGGCACCGGGTTCTCCGAGGGCGCCGGTGTGCTTCTGCTGGAGCGTCTGTCCGACGCCGTCGACGCGGGGCACCCGGTGCTGGCGGTGGTGCGCGGCTCGGCGGTGAACCAGGACGGCGCCTCCAACGGCCTCACCGCGCCCAACGGCCCCTCTCAGCGGCGCGTCATCCGCCGGGCGCTGAGCAGCGCGCGGCTGTCGGGCGCCGATGTGGACGTGGTGGAGGCACACGGCACGGGTACGGCGCTGGGCGACCCCATCGAGGCGCAGGCCCTGCTGGCCACGTACGGCCGGGACCGCGACCGCCCGCTGTGGCTGGGGTCGGTGAAGTCCAACATCGGTCACACCCAGGCCGCCGCCGGTGCGGCCGGTGTGATCAAGATGGTGATGGCGCTGCGGCATGGTGTACTGCCGAAGACGCTGCATGTGGACGCGCCCACGCCCCAGGTGGACTGGTCGGCCGGTGCGGTGGAACTCCTGACCGGCGAACAGCCGTGGCCGGAGACGGGGCGGCCGCGCCGGGCCGCCGTATCGGGCTTCGGCATCAGCGGCACCAACGCGCATGTGATCATCGAAGAGGCCCCGGCCCCTCAGCTCACCGAACCCGGCCCCGCGACCGGCGCGGCCGCGGAGACCACCACCGCCGTCACCGATCCGGCGCCGTCGTCACCGCCGGTCCTGGACGACGCCCCGGTGCCGCTTCTGGTGTCCGGGCGGGGCGACTCGGGGCTGCGCGCTCAGGCCCAGCGCCTGCTGTCGTTCCTGGACGAACGCCCCGACGTGGCCCTGCCGGACCTCGGCTGGTCGCTGGCCTCCGGGCGGGCCGCGCTGGAGCAACGCGGCGTGGTGCTGGCCACCGACCGGGACGGCGCGCTGCGCGGTCTTGCCGCACTGGCCCAGAACACCCCCGCACCCGATGTGATCCGCGGCACCGGCCCGGCCACCGGCCACATCGCCTTCGTCTTCCCCGGCCAGGGCTCGCAGTGGCAGGGCATGGCGGCCGAACTGCTCGCCTCCTCACCGGCGTTCGCCGGCCGGTTCGCCGAATGCGACGACGCGCTGGGTCGCCTCCTGGACTGGTCCGTCACCGATGTGATCCAGGGGGCCGAGGGAGCGCCTTCCCTGGACCGGATCGAGATCCTGCAACCCGCGCTGTTCGCGGTGCACGTGTCCTTGGCGGCGGTGTGGGCGGCGGCCGGGATCGAACCCGCGGCGGTGGTCGGCCACAGCCAAGGGGAGATCGCGGCGGCCTACGTGGCCGGGGCGCTGTCGTTGGACGACGCGGCCAGGATCGTGGTCCTGCGCAGCGCCCTGTTCGCCGAGGAGCTGGTGGGCAAGGGCGCGGTGGCCTCCGTGGCGGTGGCGCCCGACGCCGTGGAGAAGCGGCTGGCGGACTGGGGCGAGCGACTGGTGATCGCCGGACGCAACGGCCCCTCGGCGGTGACCGTCGCGGGCGAGGTGGCCGCGCTGGAGGAGTTCGTGGCGGGGTGCAAGGCCGACGGGATCCGGGCGCAGGTCGTGGGCTCGACGGTGGCCTCGCACTGCGCCCAGGTCGATCCGTTGCGCGGCCGTATCCTCGCGATGTTCGCCGACATCACCCCGCGCCGCGGCCACATCCCGTTCTACTCGACGGTCACCGGCGGTGTGCTGGACACCGGCGAACTGGACGCCGAGTACTGGTTCCGCAACGCGCGCCACCCGGTGAACTTCGAGGGCGCCGTCCACGAACTCCTCGCCGACGGCTTCGGCTTCTTCGTCGAGTCCAGCGCCCATCCCGTGCTGGTGACCGCCATGCAGCAGATGTTCGAGGACGCCGGGGCAGACGCGGTGGCCGTGGGCTCCCTGCGGCGCGACGAGGGCGGTGCGCGACGGTTCCTGGCCTCCCTCGCCGAGGGCCATGTGAGCGGACTGCCGGTGGACTGGGCCACGGCGTTCGCCGGTTCGGACCCGCGCCGGATCGATCTGCCCACGTACGCCTTCCAACGGCACCATTACTGGCTGGAGTCGACCGACGTCTTCGGCGACGCGGCCGGGCTCGGCCTCGAACCGGCCCAGCACCCCCTGCTGGGCGCCGTCGCCGAAGTCCCCGAGTCCGGCGGGGTGTTGTTCACCTCCCGGCTGTCGTTGCGTGCGCATCCGTGGCTGGGCGACCACGCGGCGGCGGGCACGGTGTTGCTGCCCGGGGCGGCGTTCGTGGAGCTGGCGGTGCGCGCCGGTGACGAGGTCGGCTGCGGCGTCGTCGAAGAGCTCGTCATCGAGGCACCGCTCACCCTGGCCGAGGGCGATGGCGCGCGCCTCCAGGTGTTCGTGGGCGAGGCGGGCGACTCCGGGCGGCGCCCGCTCTCCGTGAGCTCCCGCGCGGAGGGAAGCGGCCCCGGGACGGCCTGGACCCGGCACGCAACCGGTGTCCTGGCCCCGGCCGCCGTCGCCACCCCACCCGACACCGGCCTCGCCCAGTGGCCACCGGCCGGGGCGGTCGCGGTGGACACCGAGCGGGTGTCCGAGGCGTACCAGGACATGGCCGCCGCCGGTTACGGCTACGGACCGGCCTTCCAGGGGCTGCGCGCGGTGTGGGCCCGGGGCGAGGAGGTGTTCGCCGAGGTCGCACTGGCCGACGACCAGGGGCTCTCGGCGGACGGCTTCGGCCTGCACCCGGTGCTGCTCGACTCCGCCATGCACGCGATCGCCTTCCGCGACGTCGGCGCCGTCCAGGCCACACTGGCACTGCCGTTCGCCTACCGCGATGTCGCCCTGCACGCCGCCGGGGCGTCCGCGCTACGCGTCCACATCACACCGAACGGCCCCGAGGAAGTGGCGCTCGCCTTGGCGGACACCGGCGGCGCGGCCGTCGCCACCGTCGGATCGGTGGTGTCCCGGCCGGTGGCCACCGAACTGCTCGACACCGGCACCAGCCCCGCCCGGGAGTGGATGTTCCGCGTCGGCTGGGACGAGCTCCCGGCACCGGCGGCCGACACCACACCGGACACCCTCCACCCCGTACCGGTGGCGACCGCCGAGGACATCCGCGAACTGGCCGGGACGGCCGACCTGGGCGTGCCCGACGCGCTGCTCCTGGACCTGGCCGCCGACGGCCAGGAGCCGACCGCGAGCGGCGTACGGGAGGCGACCGGCCGGGTGCTGGAACTGCTGCGGACCTGGCTGGCCGCACCCGAACTCGACGACACCCGGCTGCTCGTACTCACCCACGGCGCGGTGGCCGTGCACCACGACCGTGAGCTCACCGACCCCACCGCCGCCGCCGTATGCGGTCTGCTCCGGTCCGCCCAGGCCGAGAACCCCGGGCGCATCACACTGGTGGACACCGACCGGGCCCAGGCGTCCCTCGCCCTGCTGCCCGGCGTGTTCACCGGGGGAGAGCCGCAACTCGCCCTGCGCGACGGCATCCGCTACGCCCGCCGCCTCATCCGCGCGGACACCACCGGCGCGCTGGCCCCACCCTCGGGCGCGGTGGCCTGGCGGCTGGAGCCCGGCACCGACGGCACCCTCGAAGGTCTGGCGCTGCGCCCCGCACCCGCCGCGCTGCAACCGCTGGCGGCCGGTCAGGTCCGGATCGAGGTCCGGGCGGCGGGGCTGAACTTCCTGGACGTCCTGGTGGCGCTGGACATGAACCGGGTCGACGCCACCATCGGCAACGAGGGCTCCGGAGTGGTCACCGAGATCGGCCCCGGAGTGGCCGGGCTCGCCGTGGGCGACCGGGTGATGGGGCTGTTCCCCGACGCGGTCGGCCCGCTGGCCGTGGCCGACCACCGCACCGTGGCCAGGATCCCGCACGGCTGGTCGTTCCAGCAGGCCGCCACCGTGCCGATGGCGTTCCTCACCGCCTACTACGGGCTGCGCGACCTCGCCGGTCTGCGATCCGGTGAGTCCGTACTGGTCCACGCCGCCGCCGGCGGGGTCGGAATGGCCGCCGCGCAGCTCGCCCGGCACTGGGGCGCCGAGGTGTTCGCCACCGCCGCCCCCGCCAAATGGGACGCCGTACGCGCCACCGGAATCGGCGGGGACCGGCTCGGCAACTCGCGCACCGTGGACTTCGAATCGCACTTCCTGGACGCCACCCGGGGACGGGGCGTCGATGTGGTGCTGGACAGCCTCGCCGGGGAGTTCGTGGACGCCTCACTGCGGCTGCTGCCCCGAGGAGGCCGGTTCCTGGAGATGGGCAAGGCCGACCTGCGGAGCCCCGAGGAGGTCGCAACCACCCATCCCGGCGTCTCCTACCAGGCGTTCTCCCTCTACGAGGCGGGCAACGACCGCATCGGGGAGATGCTGCGCGAACTGGTCGAGCTGTTCGACCGAGGAGCGCTGCACCCCCTGCCGCTGAACACCTGGGACGTACGCCACGCCCCGGCCGCCTTCCGCCACATGAGCCAGGGACGGCACATCGGCAAGAACGTGTTCACCCTGCCCCGCGCCCCCGACGCCGGCGGCACCCTCCTGGTCACCGGCGGCACCGGCTCGCTGGGCCGCCTGGTGGCCCGGCGCATGGTCACCGGACACGGAATGCGCAACGTCGTCCTGGCCGGCCGGCGGGGCAGGGACGCCACGGGGATTCCCGAACTGGAGGACGAGCTCAGCGCGCTGGGCGCCACCGTGCACACGGTGGCCTGCGACCTCGCCGACCGCGAGGCGGTGGCCGCACTGCTCGGCTCGATCCCCGAGGACACCCCGCTGACCGCCGTGGTGCACACCGCCGGACTGCTGGACGACGGCGTGATCACCACCCTGACCCCGGAACGCCTGGACACGGTGTTCCGCCCCAAGGTGGACGCGGTGCTCAACCTGCACGAGCTGACCCGCGGCCTCGACCTCGCCGCGTTCGTCCTCTTCTCCTCCGGCGCGGGCACCTTCGACTCCCCGGGCCAGGGCAACTACTCCGCCGCCAACGCCTTCCTCGACGCGCTCGCCCGCTACCGCCACGCCAACGGGCTGCCCGCCACCTCCCTCGCGTGGGGCCTGTGGGGGCAGGTGACCGACATGAGCGCGCACCTGGACGACTCCGACCAGCGGCGCATGGCCCAGGGCGGCATGCTCGCACTCTCCGTACCCGAGGGCATGGAGCTGTTCGACACCGCGTTGCGCGGCCCCGACACCGTACTCGTCCCCGCCCACATGGACTTCGCCGCCCTGCGCGCCCTGGCCGCCTCCGGCTCGCTGCCCGCGTTGCTGCGCGCCCTCGTCCGCACCCCGCGCCGGGCCGTCGACAACGCGGCGGCGGACATGGATGACCTGGTGAGCAGGCTGGTCAGGGCAACCACCGGCCAGCAGGAGAAGATCCTGCTGGACCTGGTCCAGCAGGAGGCCGCCGCTGTCCTCGGCCACGCCTCGGCCGACCTGATCGAGCCCAGCCAGCCCTTCAAGGAGATCGGCTTCGACTCGCTCACCGCCGTGGAACTGCGCAACCGGCTCTCCCGCCGGGCCGGAGTACGGCTGCCCGCCACGCTCATCTTCGACCACCCCGCCCCCGCGTCCCTCGCCCGCTACCTCCTGGCCGAACTGGGCCAGGAGGTCGACACCTCGGAGGTGCTGATGGCCGAGCTCGACACCGTGGCCACGACCCTGGCCGAGGTGACCCCCGACGCCACGACTCACGCCACGGTGCTGGCCCGCCTCCATCTGCTGGTCGAGCAGTGGGAGACCACGGCAGGTGCCACAACCGCAGACCAGGACGAGGAGTTCGACGTGGACACCGCGACCGACGAGGCCATGTTCGAGCTCATCGACCGGGAGTTCGGCGCCTCGTGACCGCCCGGCCCCGCGCGACGACACACCACACGCCGCCGACCCTCCAGCAGACGCCACCGTTTCCTTCGGGAGTGAACACTCATGGCAGATGACGGGAAGCTGCGCGACTACCTCAAGCGCGTGCTGGCGGACGCCCGCCGTTCCCAGAAGCGGGTCCGCGAACTGGAGGCCGAGAAGTCGGAGCCGATCGCGATCGTCGCGATGGCCTGCCGGCTTCCGGGCGGGGTGTCGTCCCCGGAGCAGCTGTGGGAGCTGGTGCTGCACGGGCGGGACGGAATCACCGGCTTCCCCGTGAACCGCGGTTGGGATTTGGAAGATCTGTTTCATCCGGACCCCGACCACCGGGGCACCAGCTATGTCCGCGAGGGCGGATTTCTGCATGACGCCGGGGAGTTCGACGCGGGCTTCTTCGGGATCTCCCCGCGCGAGGCGGTCACCATGGACCCGCAGCAGCGCATCATGCTCGAGCTCTCCTGGGAGGCGTTCGAACGGGCGGGGATCGACCCGGCCGCGTGGCGCGGCGAGGACGTCGGTGTCTTCTCCGGGTTCGCGGGCAGCGACTACGGGGCCGGGCTGCCGGAGCTGCCCGAGGCCCTGGAGAGCTATCTGATGACCTCCGACGCCGGAAGTGTGCTCTCCGGCCGGATCTCCTACACCTTCGGGTTCGAGGGCCCCGCCGTCACGGTCGACACCGCGTGTTCCGCGTCCCTGGTGGCACTCCACCTCGCGGCGCGCGCCCTCCGGGCCGGGGACTGCTCGATGGCGCTGGCCGGTGGCGTCACCGTCCTGGGCACACCCCGGGCGTTCATCGGCTTCTCACGCCAGCGCGGACTCGCCGCCGACGCCCGCTGCAAGGCCTTCGCCGCCGCGGCGGACGGCACCGGATTCTCCGAGGGCGCGGGAGTGCTGCTGCTGGAGCGGTTGTCGGACGCGGAGCGGAACGGCCATCGGGTGTTGGCGGTGGTGCGGGGCAGTGCGGTGAACCAGGACGGTGCGTCGAATGGGTTGACCGCCCCGAACGGTCCGTCGCAGCAGCGTGTCATCCGGCAGGCGCTGGCCCATGCGCGCCTTGGTCCGTCCGACGTGGACGCGGTGGAGGCCCACGGGACCGGGACGGCGCTCGGCGATCCGATCGAGGCACAGGCGCTGCTGGCCACGTACGGCCAGGGGCGGCCCGAGGACCGCCCGCTGTGGCTGGGCTCGCTCAAGTCCAACATCGGCCATACCCAGGGCGCGGCGGGCGTGGCCGGGGTCATCAAGATGGTCATGGCGCTGCGGCATGAGGTATTGCCTCGGACGTTGCATGTGGATGAGCCTTCGCCACAGGTGGACTGGTCGTCGGGTGCGGTGGAGCTGCTGACCGAGCGGCGGGCGTGGCCGGAGGTGGGGCGTCCGCGCCGGGCGGGGGTGTCGGGCTTCGGGGTCAGCGGGACGAACGCCCACGTGATTCTGGAGCAGGCGCCGGAAGCGGCGGCTGAAGCGGCGCCGGTGGCGGAGGCTCCGGGGGGTGTGGTGCCGTTGCTGGTGTCGGGCCGTGGTGATGCGGGGTTGCGGGCCCAGGCGCATCGGCTGCTGGACTTCGCCGAAGGCCACCCCGAGGTGGGAGTGACGGAGCTGGGTGTCGCGTTGGGTTGTGGTCGGGCGGGGTTGTCGGATCGTGCGGTGGTGGTGGCGGGGGGTCGTGAGGAGGCGTTGGCGGGGTTGGGTGTGGTGGCGCGGGGTGAGTCGGCTGCCGGGGTGGTGTCGGGTTCGGTGGTGCGTGGTCGGTTGGGGGTGTTGTTCGCTGGTCAGGGGTGTCAGCGGGTGGGGATGGGGCGTGGGTTGTATGAGGTGTTCCCGGTGTTCCGGGAGGTCTTCGATGCGGTGTGTGGGGCGTTGGACCGGGAGTTGAATACCGGGGGTGTGTCTGATTCGGTACGGGAGGTGGTCTTCGGGGGCGGTGAGCTGTTGGAGCGGACGGTGTTTGCTCAGGCGGGGTTGTTCGCGGTGGAGACGGCGTTGTTCCGGTTGGTGGAGTCCTGGGGTGTGGTGCCGGATGTGGTGGGTGGGCATTCGGTGGGTGAGGTGACGGCGGCGCATGTGGCGGGTGTGTTGTCGTTGGAGGATGCGGCGGTGTTGGTGGCGGCGCGGGGTCGGTTGATGGAGGCGTTGCCGGGGGGTGGCGTGATGGTGGCGGTGGGCGCGGGTGAGGACCGGGTGCGTCCTCTGTTGGTGGCGGGGGTGGATATCGCGGCGGTGAATGGTCCTGCGGCGGTGGTGCTCTCCGGTGATGAGGAGCCGGTGTTGCGGGTGGCGGGGGAGTTGTCGGAGCGGGGGTGCCGGACGAGGCGTCTGGCGGTCTCGCACGCGTTCCACTCCGCACGGATGGAGCCCATGCTGGAGGAGTTCCGGCGGGTGGTTGAGGGTTTGTCGTTTGCCGCTCCCGAGATTCCTCTGGTGTCGAATGCGACCGGGGAGTTGGTGGATGCGGAGGTGGTGCGTTCGCCGGAGTACTGGGTGGAGCATGTGCGGTCGGCGGTGCGGTTCGCGGATGGTGTGCGGGCGCTTGCCGAGTACGGGGTGAGTACGTATCTGGAACTGGGTCCCGACGGCACGCTGTCCGCGATGGGCCGCGAGTGCCTGGACGACGGGCACGCGGCCTTCGTACCGGCCCTCCGTCGGGAGGGTGACGAGACCCGCGCCCTTGTCACGGCTCTGGCCACCTGCCATACGCGTGGTGTGCGTGTGGACTGGGCAACGGTGCTGGGCGGAACGCATACCGGTTCGGTCGATCTGCCGACGTACGCCTTCCAGCGGGAGCATTACTGGCTGGTGGGGGAGCGGCGGAGTGTGGGTGATGTGACGTCCGCGGGGTTGGTGGGCGTCGGGCATCCGTTGTTGGGTGCGGTGACGGAGGTGCCGGGGTCGGGTGAGGTGTTGTTCACCTCCCGACTGTCCCTGCGTACGCATCCGTGGCTGGCTGACCATATGGCCGCGGGTGCGGTGCTGTTGCCCGGGGCCGCGTTTGTGGAGTTGGTGGTGCGGGCCGGTGATGAGGTCGGGTGCGGTGGGGTGGAGGAGCTGGTGATGGAGGCTCCGCTGGTGTTGGCGGAGGGCGGGGCCGTTCAGGTCCGGGTGAGCGTGGCGGAGGCCGATGAGGGCGGTCGGCGTGTGGCACGGGTGTATTCGCGCGCGGACGACGCGGGCGTGGGCGCCGCGTGGGTGCGGCACGCGAGCGGGACGTTGCGTCCTGCGGCGGGGGTCTCCACTCCTGATGCGGAGTTGTCGGTGTGGCCTCCGGCGGGTGCGGTGGCGGTGGACCCGGCGGAGGTGGAGGGCCTGTACGACGGTCTGGAGCGGGCTGGGTATCGGTATGGGCCGGTGTTTCAGGGGGTGCGGGCGGCGTGGCGGCTGGATGGCGCGGTATATGCGGAAGTGGCTCTGCCGGAGGAGCATCGGGCCCAGGCCGCGGGGTTCGGGCTGCATCCGGCACTCCTCGACGCGGCCCTGCACGCCGCCGCGTTCCAGCACCGTGCGGAGCGTGCCGACCAGCGGACGGCGTTGCCCTTCGTCTGGCGCGATGTGGCGCTGTACGCCACGGGTGCCATGGCCTTACGGGTACGGGTGGTCCCCACCGGAGAGGACACCCTGACGCTGGAGTTGGCCGATGAGACCGGCGCCCCGGTGGCCTCGGTGGGTTCAATGGTGTCCCGCCCGGTCGAACCCGGGCAGTTCAAGACCGCCTCGACACATGACCGTCTGCTCCGCCCGGGATGGGAGGAGGCGGCGCTGACACCGGATGGCACCCCACTGGGCGCGGTGCGGGTGGCCACGGCCGAGGACGTGCGCGCGCTGGCCGAGCGAGGTGACCGGTTCGACGCCGTGACGGTCGAGGTGGCCGAGACCGGAGGTGTGCGTGAGCTGACCAGCCGCGTCCTGGAAGTCGTCCAGGCGTGGTCGGCCGAACCCGCGCTGGACAGCACGCGGATGGTCGTGCTGACGACGGGCGCGGTCGCCGTCGATCCGGGCGAGCCGGTCGACCCCGCCATTGCCGCCGTATGGGGGCTGGTCGGCACCGCGCAGTCCGAGAACACCGGCCGGATCCTGCTGCTGGACGTCGACAACGAGCCGTCCTCGTACGGGACGCTGAGCACCCTCGTGCCCGCCCTGTTCGCCGCCGACGAGACCCAGGCCGCGGTCCGCGCCGGAGCGTGCTTCCTACGGCGGCTCACCCGTGTGGTGGAACCGCCCGAGGCCGAACTGGGCGGTGTGGGCGTGGACGGGACGGTGTTGGTCACCGGCGGCACGGGGGCGTTGGGCGCGGTGGTGGCGCGGCATCTGGTGGCCGTGCATGGGGTGCGGAGCCTGGTGTTGGCGAGCCGGAGCGGGCCTGGGGGGCCCGGTGCCGCCGAGTTGGAGGCGGAGCTGGTGGGGGCGGGTGCACGGGTGCGGCTCGTCGCGTGTGATGTGGCGGACCGGGCGGCGGTGGCCGGGCTGCTGGATGTCGTCCCGGAGGATGCGCCGTTGTCGGCGGTGGTGCATACGGCCGGTGTTCTGGATGACGGTGTGCTGACGGCGTTGACTCCGGAGCGTATGGACGCGGTGTTCCGGCCGAAGGTGGACGGGGCGCTCCATCTGCATGAGCTGACCCGGGACCTGGACCTCTCCGCCTTCGTCCTGTTCTCCTCCGCCGCGGGCACCTTCGGCAGCTCCGGACAGGGCAACTACGCCGCCGCCAACGCCTACCTCGACGCGCTGGCACAGCACCGGGCCGCTCAAGGACTTCCCGCGATTTCCCTCGGCTGGGGCATGTGGTCCCAGGACACGGGGATGACCGCCCAGCTCGGCGACGCCGACCACCGCCGACTGGCACGCGACGGACTCGCCGCGCTGACCTCGGCCGAAGGCATGGAGCTCTTCGACGCCGCGCTGCGCACGCGCGAACCCACGGTCCTCCCCATCAAACTGGACCTCGGCGCACTGCGGGCCCAGGCCGCCACCGGGGCGGTGCCGCCACTGTTGCGCGGGCTGGTCCCCCAGTCCCGGCGGATCCGGCAGAAGGCCCAGTCGGCGCATGCACATGACGCCGACGCGCTCACCGCACGACTGGCCGGGGTGGGCCCCGCGGACCGGCAGGCGATCCTGCTTGACCTGGTCCGGCAGGAGGCGGCGTACGTACTCGGTTACGCCTCGGTCGGCCGTATCGGCCCCGAAGCGGCCTTCACCGACGTCGGCTTCGACTCGCTCACCGCTATCGAGCTACGGGACCGGCTCCTCGCCCGTACCGGGCTGCGACTCCCGGCCACGTTCGCCTTCGACTTCCCCACGCCCCTGGCCCTGGCGGACCATCTGGACACCCGCCTGGGCGCCGAGACCCCGCGGGACCCGGTGCTGGCCGAAGTGGCGAGGCTCGAAGAGCTGGTAGCCGCCCGGCCACCGGACGGTGCCAAGAACACGGGCGCCGCCGCCCGGCTCCGGGCGCTGGCGGCCAAGCTCAGCTCCGACGCCTCCGGGCCGGCCGGAGGCGCCGACATCGAAGCGACGCTCGATGCGGCGTCGGTCGACGACGTACTGGCCTTCATCGACGACGAGTTCGGAATCGTGGACCCGGCGGATTCCGACCGCGCCTACGAGTGAAGGGGAAGGTGACCTCCGGTGGAGAACGACGAGAAGCTGGTCCGGTATCTCAAGCGGGTGACCGCCGACCTGCACCAGGCGCGGCAGCGGCTTACCGAGATCGAGGCCGCGCAGTCGGAGCCGATCGCGATCGTGGGGATGGCGTGCCGGTTGCCGGGTGGGGTGACCACACCGGAGGAGCTGTGGGACCTGGTGGTGTCCGGCGGTGACGCGGTCGGTGGGTTTCCGGAGGACCGTGGCTGGGATCTGGAGAACCTCTTCGACCCGGATCCCGATCACCCCGGCACCAGCTATGTCCGCGAGGGTGGTTTTCTGCGCGACGCGGGGGAGTTCGACGCGGGCTTCTTCGGCATTTCGCCGCGCGAGGCGTTGGCGATGGATCCGCAGCAGCGGTTGCTGTTGGAGACGTCATGGGAGGCGTTGGAGCGCGCCGGGATCGATCCAACGGCCCTGCGTGGCAAGGACGTCGGTGTCTACTTCGGCACTCTCAACCAGGACTACGCCACGGACGTGGACACGGTCCCCGAGGGCGTCGAGGGCTATCTGATGACGGGCAGCTCGGCGAGCGTGCTCACCGGGCGGGTCGCTTATGAGCTGGGGTTCGAGGGCCCGGCGATGACGATCGACACCGCATGTTCCTCCTCACTGGTGGGCCTGCACCTGGCCGCGCAGGCGCTGCGCTCCGGCGAGTGCTCGATGGCGCTGGCCGGAGGGGCCACCGTCATGTCCACCCCCAGCGCCTTCGTCGGCTTCTCGCGGCAGCGCGGCATGGCTGAAGACGGCCGCTGTAAGTCGTTCGCGGCGTCGGCGGACGGTACGGGGTGGGCTGAGGGTGTGGGTGTGCTGGTGGTGGAGCGGTTGTCGGATGCGGAGCGGCTTGGACACCGGGTGCTGGCGGTGGTGCGGGGCAGTGCGGTGAATCAGGACGGTGCGTCGAATGGGCTGACGGCGCCGAACGGTCCGTCGCAGCAGCGGGTGATTCAGCAGGCGTTGGCGGGTGCGGGGCTGGCGGCGGGCGATGTGGACGCCGTGGAGGGCCACGGCACGGGCACCACACTGGGTGATCCGATCGAGGTCCAGGCGCTGATGGCGACCTACGGCCAGGACCGGCCTGAGGGGCATCCGCTGTGGTTGGGGTCGTTGAAGTCGAACATTGGCCACGCGCAGGCGGCTGCGGGTGTGGCTGGTGTGATCAAGATGGTGTTGGCGTTGCGGTATGGGGTGTTGCCGAGGACGTTGCATGTGGATGAGCCTTCGCGGCAGGTGGATTGGTCGTCGGGTGCGGTGGAGTTGCTGACGGAGGAGCGGGTGTGGCCTGAGGTGGGGCGTGTGCGTCGGGCGGGGGTGTCGGGGTTCGGGGTGAGTGGGACGAACGCGCATGTGATTTTGGAGCAGGCTCCGGGGGCGGCTGTCGAGGTGGCGCCGGTGGTGGTGTCGGAGGGCCCGGGCGGAGTGGTGCCGTTGGTCGTTTCGGGCTCTGACGGCGCGGGGTTGCGGGGGCAGGCGCGGCGGCTGCTGGACTTTGTGGAGCGACGGCCGGACCTGGAGCTGGGCCAACTGGCACGTTCCTTGGCCGCGTCGCGGGCCGGGCTGTCGGAACGTGCGGTGGTGCTGGCGGGGGACCGGAGTGAGGCGTTGGCGGGGCTGGAGGCCGTGGCCGGGGGTGAGGTGGCCGGTAGCGAGGTGGTGGGACGGGCGGACGCCCAGGGTCGGGTGGTGTTGGTGTTTCCTGGTCAGGGGGCGCTGTGGGTGGGGATGGGGGCGGAGTTGTTGGAGTCGAGTGTGGTGTTTGCGGAGGGGCTTCGGGAGTGTGCGGGGGTGTTGGATCCGTTGACGGGTTGGTCGTTGGTGGATGTGGTTCGGGGTGTTGAGGGTGCGGTGTCCTTGGAGCGGGTGGATGTGGTGCAGCCGGTGTCGTTTGCGGTGATGGTGGGGTTGGCGCGGGTGTGGTTGGCGGCTGGTGTGGTGCCGTCGGCGGTGGTGGGTCATTCGCAGGGGGAGATTGCGGCGGCGTGTGTGGCGGGTGGGTTGTCGTTGGAGGATGCGGCGCGGGTGGTGGTGTTGCGTAGTCGGGCGATCGCGGCGGGGCTGTCGGGTGGTGGGGGGATGGTGTCGCTGGCTGTGGGTGTGGAGGAGGCGGAGCGGCTGGTTGAGGGGTGGTCGGGTCGGGTTGAGGTGGCGGCGGTGAATGGGCCGTTGTCGGTGGTGGTGGCTGGTGAGCCGGGGGCGTTGGGGGAGTTGGTGGGGGAGTGTGAGGGCGTGGGGGTGCGGGCGCGGTGGGTCGATGTGGATTACGCGTCGCATACGGTGCAGGTGGAGGCGATCGAGGGGGAGTTGGCGCGTTCGTTGGTGCAGGTCCGGCCGGTGTCCTCACGTATTCCGTTCTTCTCCACGGTGGAGGGGGAGTGGTTGGATACGGCTGAGTTGGATGCCGGGTACTGGTACCGGAACCTGCGGAGCACCGTCCGCTTCGCCCCGTCCATCGACCGGTTGATCGGGGAAGGCTTCGCGGCGTTTGTCGAGGTGAGTGCGCATCCGGTGCTGACGATGAGTATTGAGGCGGCGGCAGAGCAAGCGGACGCCGGACCGGTCGTGGTGACCGGGACGCTTCGCCGGGGCGAGGGTGGCATGCGCCGCGTGCTGACCTCCCTGGCCGAGGCGTATGTACGCGGCGTCACCGTCGACTGGTCCGCCCTGCTCGGGTACACCCCCGCGCACGTCGCGATGGATCTGCCCACCTACGCCTTCCAACGCCAGCACTACTGGCTGGGACGGCGAGGCGGATCGGTGGACGCGACCGCGCTGGGGCTTGTGCGGGCCGACCACCCACTGCTGGGCGCCGTGACCGAACTGCCCGAGTCGGGGGGCTTGTTGTTCACCTCCCGCCTGTCGTTGCGTACGCATCCGTGGCTGGGCGACCACGCGGCGGCGGGCACGGTGTTGCTGCCCGGGGCGGCGTTCGTGGAGCTGGCGGTGCGCGCCGGTGACGAGGTCGGCTGTGGTGTCGTCGAAGAGCTCGTGATCGAGGCACCGCTCACCCTGCCCGAGCGCGACGGTGTGCAGGTACGGGTGAGCGTCGGCGCCGTGGACGATTCCGGCCGACGCCCGGTGGCAGTGCACTCACGCGGCGAGGACGGCGGCGGCGACACGCCATGGACCCGCCACATCAGCGGCACCCTTGCCCAGGACACCCCCGATGACCTGGACGCGGACCTGACGCAGTGGCCCCCCACCGGGGGGGTGGCGGTCCCGGAGGAGCGGGTGCGCGGCATTTACGAGGAGCTGGAGGCGAGCGGTTACGGATACGGCCCCGCCTTCCGTGGCCTACGGGCCGCATGGACGCGGGGCGACGAGATCTACGCCGAGGTGGCCCTGCCCGAGGAGCTGTCGGCCGAAGCCACCGCGTTCGGGCTGCACCCCGCACTGCTCGACGCGGCCCTGCACGCCACCGCGTTCCGAGACCGTACCGATGACCAGACAGGGCCCACCCTGCCGTTCGCCTATCGCGGAGTGTCCCTGCACGCCTCCGGCGCTTCGGCACTGCGCGTACGCATCACACCCAACGGCAAGGATGGGGTGGGCCTTCGGCTTGCCGATCCGAGCGGGGCGGCGGTGGCGGTGGTCGAGTCGTTGGTGTCGCGGCCGATGCCGGCGGCGCTGCTGGACGCCGCCACACGGACCTCGACCGACCGGATGTTCCTCGTAGGGTGGGAGGAACTGCCGGTCGACGCCGCCGACGCACCACTGGACACCGTCCACACCGTCTCCGTACACACCGCGCAGGACGTTCGGGAGTTGGCCACCCGAGCCGACGCCCCGGTCGGGGCGCCGCCGGTGTTGCGGTACGAGATCGGCCCCGACGATGCCGTAAGCGATGACACCAGCGCGGTCCGCGCGCATGAGCTGACGGGCCAAGTACTGGACGTGCTGCGGACGTGGCTGACCGAGCCCACGCTGGAGGACTCACGCCTGCTGGTGCTGACACGGCGCGCGGTAGGAGTCCGGGACACCGATCAGATCGATCCGGCGGTCGCCGCGGCCTGGGGGCTGGTCGCCACCGCGCAGTCGGAGAACCCCGGGCGCATCGTGCTCCTCGACCTGGACTGCGCACCGGCCTCCGCGGAGGCCCTGCCCGCCCTTCTGCCCGCCCTGCTCGCCGGAGACGAACCACAGCTCGCACTGCGCGCGGGCGTCTGCCGCCAACGCCGTCTGACCCGCGCGACGGCCGACGAGGCACTGGTGGCGCCCGAGGGAGAACCCGCGTGGCAGCTGGGCACCCGCGGCCCGGGAACGCTGGAGGGCCTGGCGCTGCTGCCGTCGCCGAAGGCACTGGCGCCACCGCCCCCGGGCCATGTCCGGATCGAGACACGTGCCGCGGGGCTCAACTTCCGCGATGTGCTGATGGCGCTGGGCATGTACCCCGGTGAGATCAGCATCGGCAACGAGGGCGCGGGTGTGGTCACGGAGGTCGGCCCGGGTGTCACCCGCTTCGCTCCGGGCGACCGCGTCATGGGGCTCTTCGAGGGCGCGGGCGGCCCCATCGCCGTCGCCGACTCCCTCACTCTCGTCCATATGCCAGAGGGGTGGTCCTTTCAGCAGGCGGCCGCGGTCCCCTGCGCATTCCTCACGGCCTACTACGGCCTGCGGGACCTGGCACGGCTGGAGCGCGGGGAGTCGGTCCTCATCCATGCGGCCGCCGGTGGCGTCGGCATGGCCGCGGTGCAACTGGCGCGGCATTGGGGTGCCGAGGTCTACGGCACCGCCGGCCCGGCCAAGTGGGACGCCGCGCGCGCCGCCGGTGTCCCGGACGGACGGCTGGCCAACTCCCGGACGCTGGAGTTCGAGCGGCGGTTTCTCGAGGTGACCGGCGGCCGTGGCTTCGATGTGGTGCTGGACGCCCTCGCCGGAGACTTCGTGGACGCCTCACTCCGGTTGCTGCCCAGGGGCGGCCGGTTCATCGAGATGGGCAAGAGCGATATCCGGGACGCCGAAGAGGTGGCCGTTCAGCACCCCGGCGTGGCCTATCGGGCGTTTGACCTGGCCGAGGCCGGTGGCGAGCGCATCCAGCGGATGCTGACCGAGCTGGTCGACCTCTTCGAGAAGGGGGTGCTGACCCCGCCACCGGTGACCGTATGGGACATCCGGCGCGCTCCGGCCGCCTTCCGCTTCATGAGCCGGGCGCAGCACATCGGCAAGAACGTGTTCACCCTGCCGCGCCGACTGGACCCGGACGGCACCGTGCTCATCACGGGTGGCACCGGATCGCTGGGCAAGGTGGCCGCCCGGCGCCTGGTGGTCGAGCATGGCGTACGGAATCTGGTGCTGACCAGCCGGAGCGGACCCCAGGCCGCCGGCGCCGCCGAGCTGGAGCGGGAACTGACCTCACTCGGCGCACGCGTACGGATCGCCGCCTGCGATGTGGCAGACCGCGATGCCCTGGCGGGGCTGCTGTCCTCGCTGCCCGAAGACGCACCGCTGACCGCCGTGGTGCACAGCGCGGGAGCGCTGGACGACGGCGTGATCACCGCATTGAACAGGGAGCGGCTGGACACGGTCTTCGCCCCGAAGGTGGACGCCGCACTCCATCTGCACGAGCTGACCCGGCACCTGGACCTGGCGGCCTTCGTCCTGTTCTCCTCGGCCGCGGGGACGCTCGGCAGCTCGGGGCAGGGAAGCTATGTGGCGGCCAACGCCTTCCTGGACGCGTTGGCACATCGGCGCCGCGCCGAGGGGCTCCCGGGCATCTCCCTGGGCTGGGGGCTGTGGGCACAGGGTGCGGGGGTCGGGCTGACCGGCCACCTCACCGACGCCGACCAGTGGCGCATGGCGCGCGGGGGAGTGGCCGGGCTGTCGGAGGGCGAAGGCGGAGCACTGTTCGACACCGCACTGCGCATGCCCCAGCCGGTGGTGCTTCCGATGAAACTGGACCTGAGCGCACTGCGAGCCCAGGCCGCCGCCACCGGACCAGTGCCACCGTTGCTCCGTGGCCTCGTCCGGCAGGGTCGGCGCATTGCGCGGACGGCCGCCGATCTGGACGCCTTCACCCAGCGCCTGACCAGGGCCACCCCCGAGGAGCAGGAGCAGATCCTGCTCGGCCTGGTCTGCCGGGAGGCGGCTCGGGTACTGGGCCACGCCTCCGCCCACGCCATCGGGCCGGACCTGGCGTTCAACGAAATCGGCTTCGACTCCCTCACGGCGGTGGAACTGCGCAACCGGCTGGCCAACCACACCGGGATACGGCTCCCGGCCACGCTGGTCTTCGACTATCCGACGCCCACCGCCCTGATGCGCCACTTGCGGACGAAGCTCTGCCCGGACGCCCCACCTGAGCAGGGCCCTGCTGGGAGGGAGGAGGATCTGCGCCGCGCGTTGGCCGGCACACCGCTGAGCCGCTTCCGGGAGCTGGGCATCCTCGACACCCTCATGGCACTGGTCCGGGAACCCGAAGCGGAGCAGCAAGTGGACGGGCAGTCGGCGGAGGAGCGACCGGCTGCCGCGATCGCCGACATGGATGTCGACAGTCTGGTGCAACGAGCCATGAGCAAGGCCGGGAAGTAATGTCGGTTCGGAATGCGGAGGCCGGGATGACCACTCCCGAAGCGAAGGTCGTCGAAGCGCTGCGTGTCACGCTCATGGAGAACGAGCGGCTCGAGCGGGAGAACGCCGACATACGCCGCGGCCTGTCGGAACCGATCGCGATCGTCGGGATGGCATGCCGGTTGCCGGGTGGGGTGACCACACCGGAGGAGCTGTGGGACCTGGTGATGGAGGGTGGTGACGCGATCGGCGGGTTTCCGGAGGACCGTGGCTGGGATCTGGAGAACCTCTTCGACCCGGATCCGGACCACCCGGGCACCAGCTATGTCCGCGAGGGTGGTTTTCTGCGCGACGCGGGGGAGTTCGACGCGGGCTTCTTCGGCATCTCGCCACGTGAGGCGCTGGCGATGGATCCGCAACAGCGCATCATGCTCGAGACCTCCTGGGAGGCGTTCGAACGCGCCGGGATCGACCCGACCGCTCTGCGGGGCAAGGACATCGGCGTCTTCTCCGGGGTGACCTACCACAGCTACGGCTCCGGAGCGCGGGTCCCCGAGGAGCTCGAAGCGGTCATGGGAACGGGCACCTCGGCGAGCGTCCTGTCGGGGCGGGTGTCTTATGTGCTCGGTTTCGAGGGGCCCTCGGTCGCGGTGGACACGGCGTGTTCCTCGTCGCTGGTGGCGTTGCACCTGGCCGTACAGGCACTGCGGTTGGGCGAGTGCTCGATGGCGCTGGCCGGAGGTGTGACCGTCATGGCCAACCCGGGCATCTTCGTCGGCTTCTCGCGGCAGCGCGGCATGTCCAAGGACGGCCGTTGCAGGGCCTTCGCGGCCGCGGCGGACGGCACCGGCTTCTCCGAGGGCGCGGGAGTGCTGCTGGTGGAGCGGCTGTCGGATGCGGAGCGGCTTGGGCATCGGGTGTTGGCGGTGGTGCGGGGCAGTGCGGTGAATCAGGACGGTGCGTCGAACGGTTTGACGGCGCCGAACGGACCGTCGCAGCAGCGTGTCATCCGGCAGGCGTTGGCGGGTGCAGGGTTGGTGGCGGGGGATGTGGATGCCGTGGAGGCGCATGGGACGGGCACGGCGCTGGGTGATCCGATCGAGGCGCAGGCGCTTCTGGACACGTATGGCCAGGGTCGGCCTGAGGGGCGTCCGTTGTGGTTGGGGTCGTTGAAGTCGAATATTGGTCATGCGCAGGCGGCTGCGGGTGTGGCTGGTGTGATCAAGATGGTGTTGGCGTTGCGGTATGGGGTGTTGCCGAGGACGTTGCATGTGGATGAGCCTTCGCGGCAGGTGGATTGGTCGTCGGGTGCGGTGGAGTTGCTGACGGAGGAGCGGGTGTGGCCTGAGGTGGGGCGTGTGCGTCGGGCGGGGGTGTCGGGGTTCGGGGTGAGTGGGACGAATGCGCATGTGATTTTGGAGCAGGCGCCGGGGGTGGCTGTGGGGGTGGTGGCGGAGGCTCCGGGTCGTGGTCGTGGTGGTGTGGTGCCGTTGGTGGTGTCGGGGCGTGGTGGTGCGGGGTTGCGGGGGCAGGCGCGGAGGTTGCTGGATTTCGTTGAGGGTCGTCCGGATGTGGGTGTGGTGGAGCTGGGGGCGGCGTTGGCTTGTGGTCGGGCGGGGTTGTCGGATCGTGCGGTGGTGGTGGCGGGGGATCGGGAGGAGGCTCTGGCGGGGCTGGCGGTGGTGGCGGAGGGTGGTGGTGCGGGGAGGGCTGAGGTTCGGGGTCGGGTGGTGTTGGTGTTTCCTGGTCAGGGGGCGCAGTGGGTGGGGATGGGTGCGGAGTTGTTGGAGTCGAGTGTGGTGTTTGCGGAGGGGCTTCGGGAGTGTGCGGGGGTGTTGGATCCGTTGACGGGTTGGTCGTTGGTGGATGTGGTTCGGGGTGTTGGGGGTGTGGGGTTGTTGGAGCGGGTGGATGTGGTGCAGGTGGTGTCGTTTGCGGTGATGGTGGGGTTGGCGCGGGTGTGGTTGGCGGCTGGTGTGGTGCCGTCGGCGGTGGTGGGTCATTCGCAGGGGGAGATTGCGGCGGCGTGTGTGGCGGGTGGGTTGTCGTTGGAGGATGCGGCGCGGGTGGTGGTGTTGCGTAGTCGGGCGATTGCGGCGGGGCTGTCGGGTCGTGGGGGGATGGTGTCGCTGGGTGTGGGTGTGGGTGAGGCGGAGTTGTTGGTGTCCCGTTGGGGTGGTCGGGTTGAGGTGGCGGCGGTGAATGGGCCGTTGTCGGTGGTGGTGGCTGGTGAGCTGGGGGCGTTGGGGGAGTTGGTGGGGGAGTGTGAGGGCGTGGGGGTGCGGGCGCGGTGGGTCGATGTGGATTACGCGTCGCATACGGTGCAGGTGGAGGCGATCGAGGGGGAGTTGGCGTGTTCGTTGTCGCGGGTCCGGCCGGTGTCCTCGGGTATTCCGTTCTTCTCCACGGTGGAGGGGGAGTGGTTGGATACGGCTGAGTTGGATGCCGGGTACTGGTACCGCAATCTGCGGAGCACCGTCCGCTTCGCCCCGGCCATTGAGCGCCTGTTGGAGGAGGGCTTCCGGGCGTTCGTTGAGGTGAGTGCGCATCCGGTGCTGACGATGAGTATTGAGGCGGCGGCAGAGCAAGCGGACGCCGGACCGGTCGTGGTGACCGGGACGCTTCGCCGGGGTGAGGGTGGTATGCGCCGTGTGCTGACCTCCCTGGCCGAGGCGTATGTACGCGGTGTCACCGTCGACTGGTCCGCCCTGCTCGGCGACACCCCCGCGCACGTCGCGACGGATCTGCCCACCTACGCCTTCCAACATCAGCACTACTGGCTCAAGAACGCCGCCCCCGCTGACGCGGGATCCGTAGACGATCAACTGCCGGGTCTGGCCGAACTGTCCGAGGAGACCGGCACGTTGACCGCTCGCCTTCGTGGGGAGTCGGCGCAGGAGCAGGAACGCATCCTGTTGGAGACCGTCCGCCAGGAGACCGCAGGCGTCCTGGGCCATCCCTCGCTGGATGCCATTGAACCGGACATGGTGTTCAACCAGATCGGGTTCGATTCGGCCACCGCCGTGCAGTTGCGTAACCGTCTGAACGCACTCACCGACCGGACTCTGCCGACCACCCTGCTCTTTGACTACCCCACCCCCCTGATCCTCGCCGACTTTCTGCGTGACGAGCTCATCGGGGACACGGCCGCCCAGGCCCCGGAGGAGGCAGTGGGACCGACGTCGGCGTCCGTAGCTGTGTCGACCGAGCCGGTGGCGATCGTGGGCATGGCGTGTCGACTTCCGGGGGCAGTCACCACGCCGGAAGAGCTATGGGAGCTGGTGCTTCAGGGCCGGGATGGGATCAGCGACTTCCCGGTAAACCGAGGCTGGGACCTGGAGAACCTGTTCGACCCGGACCCGGACCACCCCGGCACCAGCTATGCGCACCAAGGCGGATTTCTGCACGATGCCGGAGAGTTCGACGCGGGCTTCTTCGGGATCTCGCCACGTGAGGCGCTGGCCGTGGACCCGCAACAGCGTCTGATGCTGGAAACCTCGTGGGAAGCGCTGGAGCGGGCCGGGATCGACCCGACCACCCTGCGGGGCAAGGACGTGGGTGTCTTCTCCGGTGTGACGTACCACAACTACGGCTCGGGCGTGGAGCCGGTGCCCGCCGAGCTCGAGGGCATGCTGGGCCTCGGGGCCTCGGCCAGCGTGCTGTCGGGACGGGTGTCCTATGCGCTTGGGTTCGAGGGTCCGTCGGTCGCGGTGGACACGGCATGCTCCTCGTCCCTGGTGGCGTTGCATCTGGCGGCTCAGGCGTTGCGAGCCGGTGAGTGTTCGATCGCCTTGGCCGGTGGTGTCACGGTGATGCCCACGCCCGGTATCTTCATCGCCTTCTCGCGGCAGCGCGGCATGTCGATCGATGGCCGGTGCAAGTCGTTCGCCGCCTCGGCTGACGGTACGGGGTGGGCCGAGGGCGTGGGTGTGTTGGCGCTGGAGCGGCTGTCGGACGCGGAGCGGAACGGCCATCGGGTGTTGGCGGTGGTGCGGGGCAGTGCGGTGAACCAGGACGGTGCGTCGAATGGCCTGACGGCGCCCAACGGTCCGTCGCAGCAGCGTGTTATTCGGCAGGCACTGGCCAGTGCGGGCGTATCGGCCACCGAGGTGGATGTGGTCGAGGCGCATGGCACGGGCACGGCGCTGGGCGATCCCATCGAGGCGCAGGCGGTGCTGGCTACGTACGGCCAGGACCGCGATCGGCCGCTGTTGATGGGGTCGTTGAAGTCGAACATCGGCCATGCGCAGGCGGCGGCGGGGGTGGCCGGTGTCATCAAGATGGTGTTGGCGTTGCGGCATGGCATCGCGCCTCGGACGTTGCACGTGGAGGAGCCGACGTCGCAGGTGGACTGGTCGTCGGGTGCGGTGGAGCTGCTGACCGAGGAGCGGGTGTGGCCGGAGGTGGGGCGTCCGCGCCGGGCGGGGGTGTCCGCGTTCGGCGTCAGCGGCACCAACGCCCACGTCATCCTGGAACAGGCGGCGCCGGAGGCGACCGAGCCGACCGAGCCGACCGACCCGGCGATGTCCTGGCCGAAGGGCGTCCCCGTGCCGCTTGTGGTGTCGGGGCGTGGTGACGCGGCCTTGCGGGCCCAGGCACAACGCCTGCGGTCCTTCCTCGCAGACGAGCCGCAGCTCGATATGAGCGAACTCGGTGTCGCGTTGGGTTGTGGTCGGGCGGGGTTGTCGGATCGTGCGGTGGTGGTGGCGGGGGGTCGTGAGGAGGCGTTGGCGGGGTTGGGTGTGGTGGCGCGGGGTGAGTCGGCTGCCGGGGTGGTGTCGGGTTCGGTGGTGCGTGGTCGGTTGGGGGTGTTGTTCGCTGGTCAGGGGTGTCAGCGGGTGGGGATGGGGCGTGGGTTGTATGAGGTGTTCCCGGTGTTCCGGGAGGTCTTCGATGCGGTGTGTGGGGCGTTGGACCGGGAGTTGAATACCGGGGGTGTGTCGGGTTCGGTGCGGGAGGTGGTGTTCGGGGGTGGTGAGTTGCTGGAGCGGACGGTGTTTGCTCAGGCGGGGTTGTTCGCGGTGGAGACGGCGTTGTTCCGGTTGGTGGAGTCCTGGGGTGTGGTGCCGGATGTGGTGGGTGGGCATTCGGTGGGTGAGGTGACGGCGGCGCATGTGGCGGGTGTGTTGTCGTTGGAGGATGCGGCGGTGTTGGTGGCGGCGCGGGGTCGGTTGATGGAGGCGTTGCCGGGGGGTGGCGTGATGGTGGCGGTGGGCGCGGGTGAGGACCGGGTGCGTCCTCTGCTGGTGCCAGGAGTGGATATCGCGGCGGTGAACGGCCCCGCTGCGGTGGTGCTCTCCGGCGACGAGGAGCCGGTGTTGCGGGTGGCGGGGGAGTTGTCGGAGCGGGGGTGCCGGACGAGGCGTCTGGCGGTCTCGCACCCGTTCCACTCCACGCGGATGGAACCGATGCTGGAGGAGTTCCGGGAGGCGATTGCCGACGTGTCGTTCGCTGCCCCGGTGATCCCTCTGGTGTCCAACGTGACCGGGCAGCTAGCAGACACGGAGGCGGTGTGTTCGCCCGAGTACTGGGTGGAGCATGTGCGTGCCGCCGTGCGCTTCGCGGACGGAGTGCGGGCGCTTGCCGACTATGGCGTCGGCACATACCTGGAGTTGGCGCCGGATGCGGTGCTGTCCGCGATGGTCGGGGACTGTCTTCCTGAGAAGTTGGCCGAAGAGTCCGTGGTGGTGCCGTCGCTACGGCGTGAGGGTGACGAGCCCCGTGCGCTGCTGTCCGCCGTCGCTCACCTGCACGTGGCAGGCGTACGCATAGATTTCGGTGTCCTGTTCGGCAACACGGTTCTGCCTGCCCATATCTCGGATCTGCCGACGTATGCGTTCCAGCGCGAGCATTACTGGTTGGTGGGGGACGGGCGTGGAGCCGGTGATGTGACGTCTGCCGGGCTGGCCGGGGTGGGACATCCGCTGTTGGGCGCGGTGACGGAGGTGCCGGGGTCGGGTGAGGTGTTGTTCACCTCCCGGCTGTCGTTGGGGTCCCATCCGTGGCTGGCTGATCATGTGGCCGCGGGTGCGGTGTTGTTGCCGGGTGCGGCGTTTGTGGAGTTGGTGGTGCGGGCCGGTGATGAGGTCGGTTGCGGTGGGGTGGAGGAGTTGGTGATGGAGGCTCCGCTGGTGTTGGCGGAGGGCGGGGCGGTACAGGTGCGGGTGAGCGTGGCGGAGGCCGATGAGGGTGGTCGGCGCGGCGTGCGGGTCTATTCGCGGGCGGAGGACGCCGGTCTGGGGGCTGCGTGGGCGCGGCACGCGACCGGGACGTTGTGCCGTGCGGAAGAGCTCTCCGCTCCCGACACTGGGTTGTCGGTGTGGCCTCCGGCGGGTGCCGTAGCCGTGGATCCGGGGGACGTGGAGGGCCTGTACGACGGTCTGGAACAGGTCGGCTATCGGTATGGGCCGGTGTTCCAGGGGGTGCGGGCGGCCTGGCGGCTGGATGGCGCGGTGTATGCGGAAGTGGCTCTGCCTGAGGAACATCGGGTACGGGCCGCAGGGTTCGGGCTCCACCCGGCGCTCCTCGACGCGGCCATGCACACCATCGCCTTTCACGATCGCGACGAAGCCGATGCGGAGCTCGTTCTGCCGTTCGCCTATCGCGAGGTGGCGTTGCATGCCTCCGGGGCCTCAGCGCTGCGGGTACGTGTGACACCGTCCGGCACGAACACCATGACCCTGGAACTGGCCGATGAGAGCGGCTCTCCCGTGGCTTCGGTGGGCTCGGTGGTGTCCCGTCCGGTCAGCGCCGAGCAGTTCGGCACGGCGGCGACGGCGGACCGGATGTTCCGCATCGCTTGGGAGGAACTGCCGGTTCGGCCGGACGGTACGACCGTGGAACCCGTATCGGTGGCCGACGCCGAGGACGTACACCATCTGGCCACGGTCCCGGAGGCTTCCCAGCCGGACGTGCTGCTGCTGGACCTCGGCGGCGGCACAGCCGATGTGCGGGAGCTGACCGGGCGGGTGCTGCGGGTCGTACGGGCGTGGCTGGCCGAGCCCTCGTTGGCGTCCAGCCAACTGGTCGTGGCGACGCGGGGTGCCGTCGCCGTCCGGGAGGCCGATCCGGCCGATCCGGCAGCGGCCGCCGTATGGGGCCTGGTGGGGTCCGCACAAGCGGAGAACCCCGGGCGGATTCTCCTCCTCGACATCGACGAAGCGACGATACCCACCGCGTTGCTACCCGCGCTGCTCGCCGGTGACCAGCGCCAACTGGCCCTACGCGATGCCACGTGCTTCGCCCGGCGCCTCACCCGTGTCGCGGATGTGTCTGAAGCCGCTCCGGGCGGTTTCGGTTCCGGCGGGACGGTGTTGGTGTCGGGCGGTACGGGGGCGTTGGGCGCGGTGGTGGCGCGGCATCTGGTGGCCGTGCATGGGGTGCGAAGTCTGGTGTTGGCCAGTCGGAGTGGGCCCGAAGCCGTCGGCGCCGTCGAGTTGGAGGCGGAGCTGGTCAAGGCAGGGGCGCGGATACGGATCGTCGCATGTGATGTGGCCGACCGCGACGAGGTGGCCGGGCTGCTGGATGCCGTCCCGGAGGATGCGCCGCTGTCGGCGGTGGTGCATACGGCCGGTGTTCTGGATGACGGTGTGCTGACGGCGTTGACTCCGGAGCGTATGGACGCGGTGTTCCGGCCGAAGGTGGACGGGGCGCTCCACCTGCATGAGCTGACCCGGGACCTGGACCTTTCCGCCTTCGTCCTGTTCTCCTCCGCCGCCGGCACCCTGGGCAACGCGGGCCAGGGCAACTACGCCGCCGCCAACGCCTACCTCGACGCGCTGGCCCATCAGCGCCGGGCCCAGGGGCTGCCCGCCGTGTCCCTGGCCTGGGGCATGTGGCAGCAGGCGGCCGGAACGGGGATGACCGGCCGCCTCGGCGATGCCGATCAGCGCCGTATGACACGCGGCGGTGTCGCCCCCTTGTCCCCGGCCGAGGGCATGGGACTGTTCGACACCGCGCTGCGTATGGACGGACCCACGGTCCTCCCCATCAAGCTGGACCTCGGCGCGCTCCGCGCCCAAGCCGTCAGCGGGACGGTTCACCCGCTGCTGCACCGGCTCGCCCCGGTGACTCGCCGAGCCGCTGCCCCTCGGGCCACGGCCGATCAGGGCCTGGTGACCGGCCGACTGGCCGGGGCCACCCCCGAGGAGCGGGAGCGGATTCTGCTGGACATGGTGCAGCAGGAGGCCGCTCGGGTTCTGGGACACTCGGCGGCCGCCACCCTCGACCCCGACGTTCTGTTCACCGAGATCGGTCTGGACTCACTGATGGCGGTGGAACTACGCGATCGCCTGGCCAAGCGCACCGCGCTGCGGCTGCCTCCCAGCTTTGTCTTCGACCACCCGACTCTCCGGATGCTGGCCCGGCAACTGCGGGACGAACTGGAGAAAGCCGATGCGGATGATCCTCCTGGAACCGTCCCGGACCCCGGAGCCGCCCGGGAGTGACAGCGCCCAGCACACCCGGTTCAGCCTGACCGGGCACCGACCGAAGCGGCAAGAAAGGGATCGCGCATGTTCAGCACGGACACCTACCTGGCGCATCTGGGGTTCTCCCAGCCCCCCGCCCCCACCCTGCCGAACCTGCGGCAGTTGCACCGCGGCCATCTGATGACGGTCCCCTACGACACCAACCACACCCACCGCCTCAGTGCGGAGAACATGGCCGACATCGATATCGACAAGGCATTCACCGCCATCGTGCCGACCGGCGACGGTGGCATGTGTCTGGAGCTGAACACCTTGTTCGCCCGGTTGCTCCGCGAATTGGGCTATGACCTGGACGTCATCAGCGGAGGCACGTATCTGCCCGGTGACATCTTCGCCCCCGACCCCGAACACATGCTGATGCTCGTCCGTATCGAGGGGCAGGAGTGGCTGGCCGACGTAGGACATGCCGGTCTGTGCTTCACCGAGCCGCTGCGTCTGGCCGAGGAGGAGGTGCAGTGGCAGTACGGCTGTGCGTTCCGGCTGATCCGGCGGGACGGCTATCTCGTACTGCAGGCCAAGACCCTGGACCACGACTGGCGCACCACCTACCGCTTCACCACCCGGCCCAGGACCTATGACGCCTGGGCCGGTGTCGGTGAGGGCAATGGCCCGGCCATCCTGGCCGCGATGCGCCGGCGCAGGCGCGCCATCGACAAGGGGCAGGTCTTCCTCACCAACAACATGTTCACGATCGTGGAGGACGGCCGTGAGAAGGTCACTCTCCTCGTCGATCCGGAACAGCGCGCGAAGGTGCTCGACACGTACTGGGACGGTCGCGACTGACCGAACCGGTGCCGCTGCCGCCGACGACCAGCAGATGAGAGTGATGATGCGCCATGAAATTCGGCTTGCTGTACGGGGCCCAGCTGCCCCGCCCCTGGACCCAGGACTCTGAACACCGCTTGTTCAAGGAGATGTTGGAGGAGATCGAGCTGGCCGACCGGCTGGGCTTCGACCATGTGTGGTGCCCTGAACACCACTTCCTGGAGGAGTACTCGCACATGTCCGCGCCGGAGGTGTTCCTCGGCGCGGTCAGCCAGCGCACCAGCCGCATCCGCATCGGCCACGCGGTCGCCCTGATGCCCCCGGGGTTCAACCCGACGGCACGGGTCGCCGAGCGGATCGCCATGCTGGATCTGCTCTCCGACGGGCGAGTGGACTTCGGCACGGGCGAGTCCACCACCCCCACCGAACTGGGTGGCTTCGGCGTGGAGCGCTCCGTCAAACGGGACCAGTGGGCGGAGGCGGTGGACGCCGTCGCCCGTATGTTCGTAGAGGAGCCCTTCGCCGGGTACGAGGGCAAGTACGTGTCCGCTCCCATCCGCAATGTGCTGCCCAAGCCGCGGCAGAAACCGCATCCGCCGATGTGGATGGCCTGCGGCAACCGGGACGCGATCCGCATCGCGGCCACCAAGGGGCTCGGCGCGCTGAACTTCTCCTTCTTCGGTCCGGCGGAGACCAAGAAGTGGGTCGACGCCTACTACTCGGGCATCGAGTCGGTGGACTGCGTGCCCGCCGGGTTCGCGGTCAATGCCCAAATCGCCGCGACCATTCCGATGTTCTGCCACGAGGACGAGACCACGGCGGTGGAACGCGCCGTCGACGGCGTCCAGTTCTTCAACTTCGGCCTCGGCTTCTACGCGGGCTTCGGCACCGCCGCACCGGGCCGCACCCGGCTGTGGGAGGAGTTCCAGCGCGACCGCGACAAGCACGGCATGGGCCGCTCCTCCTTCGGCAAGCCCGGTATGCCACTGGGCAATCCGGCCCGGGGCGCGGTGGGCACTCCGCGCCAGATACGCGACTTCCTGCGGCTGCACGAGGAGGCCGGACTGGACCAGGCGATCTTCCTCGTCCAGGGCGGCGGCACCCGGCACGAGCACATCTGCGCGTCGCTGGAGCTCTTCGCCAACGAGGTGATGCCCGAGTTCAAGGAGCGCGACGAGACCGCCGAACGGCTGAAGGCGGCCCGGCTCCGGCCCGCCATCGACGCCGCCATGGCCCGGCGCGAGCCGCCACGGACGGCCGACCTCGACTACATCATCCCCGCCCGGAGCCAGAGCTGACACCGGAGCCAGAGCTGACCCCACAGCTGACACGGCACCGGCACCGGCATCGGCATCACCAAAGCAGAAGGAGAACGTGGTACCGCCATGGCTGACACCCCCGAAGAAGAACTTCGCATCCTCGACCCGCAGACCGTCGCCGAGGAGCTGCGCAAACACGGCCCGCCGAGGCAGATCACGATGAACGGGACCACGGCGTGGCTGGTCTCCCGCTACGAAGACGTCCGGGACTGTCTCGGACACCCCGGCATGAGCCCGGCCGCCGCCTACGCCGCATCCCAGGGCCAGACCACTCCGGTCAGCGGGTTGTTCGAGGACACGCTGCCCGGCACCAATCCGCCCCAGCACACCCGGCTGCGCAGGCTGCTCGCCAAGGCGTTCACGACACGCAGGGTGGAGAGCCTGCGGCCGCGGGTGCAGGAGATCACCGACACACTGCTGGACCGGATCGCCGTCGACGGCCGGGCCGATCTCGTCACCGCGCTGGCCGTCCCGCTGCCCATGCAGGTGATCTGTGAACTCCTCGGCGTGCCCATCGCCGACCGCACCGAATTCCACCAGTGGGCCGATCTGATGCTCATGCCCCCGCTGGACCCGGACACCGCCGCGCGCTCCCAGGACGCCTCCGCCAAGCTGTGGGCGTACATGGAGGATCTCGCCGAGGCCCGGCGGAAGGCCCCCGAGGACGACCTGATCAGCGATCTGATGTCCGCACACGAGGACGACCGGCTCAGCCACCGCGAGGTGGTCGCCACCGCCCGGATGATGCTGATCGCCGGGTACGAGCTGACCGGCAGCTTCATCAGCAACGCTGTCTTCTCGCTGCTGTCCCAGCCGGATCAGATGGAGCTGTTGCGCAAGGACCCCGAACTGGCCGGGCGCGGGCTGGAGGAGCTGCTCCGGCACGCCGGGCCGGGCATCCTCGTCGTGCGTTTCGCCAACGAGGACGTGGAGATCGGCTCCGTACCCATCCGCGCCGGCGACCAGGTGCTCCTGGACATGGACGCCGCACACTCCGACCCGGCACACTTCACCGACGGCGAGCGGCTGGACCTGACCAGGGACTCCGCCACGCATCTCCAGTTCGGCCACGGCATCCACTACTGCATCGGTGCGCCACTGGCCAGGGTGGAGGGGCAGATCGCCCTGGAGAGCCTGGTCCGGCGGTTCCCCGGCCTCCGGCTGGGCGTTCCCGCCGCCGAGATCGGCCACAGCAAGAACCCGTTCATCCGCTCGCTGACCACGCTCCCCGTCGAGCTCGAGGCTCAGCGGCCCGCGGGCGCTGGGTGATCGCGGGACGGCGTCGGATCGGCCAGGCCGGTGACCCGCATGGTGATGTTCAGCCGCCCGGACTTCAGTCCGGTGGCCGGGTCGCCGGTCCCCGGAAGGATCTTGGGGACGGCATGGTAGGCGTAACGGGAGGGGCCGCCGAAGACGAACAGATCGCCGGAGGCGAGTTCGAGGTCGGTGTAGGGCTTGGTACGGGTCTCGGTGTTGCCGAAGCGGAAAACGCAGCTGTCGCCGATGGTGAGCGAGACCACCGGGGCGGATGACCGCTCGTCCTTGTCCTGGTGCATGCCGAGTTTCGCCTGGGCGTCATAGAAGTTGATGAGTGCGGTGTCGGGGGTGTAGCCCTCACCGGCCGTCTCGTCGTCGTACGCGTCGGCCAGGGCGCGGCGGCCCAACTCGACCATCCAGTCCGGGAATTCGGCGACCCGCGCGCCGTTCACATCGTCGGCGGTGCGAGTGTAGGCATAGGGCTGCCAGTGCCAGCCGATGCACACCGTCCGCACCGACATGACGCCCCCGCGCGGCAGCTTGGTGTGCCGGATCGGGACCGGGCCGGTGGCCCAGCCCCGGCAGGCGATGACCAGCTCCCGCTGCTGCTCGAGGCCGAGCCAGCCCGGCACATGGACGGCGCCGGGAGCCACTTCGAGACGTGGGCGGGGGATCAGGGCGTTCATACGGGATTCTCCGCGGACGAGGACTGGATGAGAGCCATCAGGTGGCGTCGTGGAAGACCAGCCCCAGCGCGTGGCGCCGCCCGGACCGCACCGTGCTGACCCCGTGCCGCATGACCCCGGCCGACCAACCGCGTTTGGTGGCCACGGGGCGGTCACGGGTGGTGAAGATCAGGCCGTGGCCCTGCTGGAGGACGGTCGTGGTGCCCCGCGACTGGGCCCGGGGCCGCTGCTCGACCAGCAGGAACTCCCCGCCCGTGTAGTCCGTGCCGTACGCGTCCAGCCCGATCACCACCTGGAGCGGGAAGAGCATGGCGCCGAACACATCGCGGTGCAGGGCGTTCCAGTCGCCGGGTCCGTAGCGCAGCAGGATCTGCGCGGAGCGGCCCTGTCCGGCCTCATGGCACATGGCCAGCCACTTCTCGAGGCTGTCCGGCCAGGGCGCCGGGCGGCCGAGCCGCTCCGCCCAGTCACGGGCGATGGTCAGCAGCCGCGGATAGAGCGCCGCGCGCAACTCGGCGACCGGTTCGGGCAGGTCATGGGTGAAGTAGCGGTACTGACCGGAGCCGAAGCGGTGCCGGGCCATGTCGATCGTGCTCCGGAACTGCTCGTCCCGCTCATAGAGCCCGGCGACGCGGGCGCACTGCGCGGGGGTCAGCAGCCGTGGCGTGAGCGCGCACCCGTAGGTGTCCAGCTCCTCGGCCAGCTGTGTCCAGTCGGCCGCGGCCACGCGCTGGTGGAGGCGTGCGGTGTCGGTCGTGGTGCTCATCGGTGTGCTCCGGGTTCTCCGGGATCCGGGAGGGGTGCGCTACGGGCCCCGGCAGTGGGTGCGAGGCCCGCGCTCAGGCCGTCTGCCGGGCGCCTTCGTGGACGAGGAGCCGCTCCTTGCGCTCCAGCCCGCCCGCATAGCCGGTCAGCGCGCCGGTGGCGCCGATGACACGGTGGCAGGGCCGGACGACCAGCAGCGGATTGCGGCCGATCGCCGTGCCGACGGAGCGGACCGCGGTGCGCGGGGCGCCGATCTGCCGGGCGATGTCGCCGTAGCTGACCGTGGTGCCGTACGGAATGGACTCCAGCGCCTGCCAGACCCTGCGCTGGAACGCCGTACCGCCCTCGACACACTCGATGTCGAAGCGGGTGAGCTTGCCGTCGAAGTAGGAGCGCAACTGGGAGACGATCTCCGTGAACGCGTCGGCGTCCTCGCTCCAGCCGTCCTGGACGACGGCCCCGCCCTTCTGCCCGGGCACGGACAGGGAGACGAGCGCGGTACCCCCCGTCGCGGTGGCGGACATCTCGCCCACCAGCAGCAGCTCGCCGAGCGGGCTGTCGATCGTCGTGTGGACCGTCATGGCCGTGGTCCCTCTCTTCTTCTCGCCGTTCTGTCTTGCGTTGCTCCCAGCATGCGTCTTTCGGACACGGAAAGCTGGCGGGATTCGGACATGGCGTTTCGGACGCCCCTTCCCGCGCTCCCGCGCACCGGATGACGCGGCCGGCCTGCGGTGCTCAGTGGCCGTCCAGGGGGGTCTCGGCCCAGATGACCTTGCCGTGCGGGGTGTAGCGGGTGCCCCAGCGCTGGGCGAACTGGGCGACGAGGAACAGTCCGCGCCCGCCCTCGTCGGTGGTCGCGGCGCGGCGCATATGGGGTGCGGTGTTGCTGCCGTCGGAGACCTCGCAGATCAGGCGGCGGTCGCGCAGCAGGCGTAGGTGCACGGGAGGGGCGCCGTAGCGCAGGGCGTTGGTGATCAGTTCGCTGATGATCAGCTTGGCGGTGCTCGCGGCGTCCTCCAGGCCCCATGCCTGTAGCCGGCGGGCACAGGCGGTGCGCAGCGAGGCGACCGCCGCCGGGTCGGACGGCACATCCCATTCGGCCACGTTCTCCGGGTCGAGCAGGCGGGTGCGGGCCACCAGCAGGGCGACATCGTCGCTCGGGTGGGGTGGAAGGACGCTCTGGAACAGGCTCCGACAGGTCTCGTCGGGGTCGAGGTCCGGCTCGGCCGCGAGGGCGCGGCCCAGCAGGTCCAGGCCGGTTTCGGTGGTTCGGTCGTGGCCTTCGAGGAGACCGTTGGTGTAGAGCACCAGGCGGCTTGCGGCGGGCAGTGAGAGGCCGACCGCCTCGAAGGGCTCCCGGCCCAGGCCCAGGGGCGGGGAGACGGGCACCGCGGGGATCTCCACGGTGCCGTCGGGGTGGGCCAGGGCGAGGCCCGGATCGCCGGCCCGGGCCACGGTGCAGTGGCCCGACACCGAGTCGTGGATCGCGTACAGGCAGCCGGCGCCCGCGATGCGGGTGCCGTGGGCGTCGGCGTCATGCTCCAGGGCGAGACGCGTGACCAGCTCGTCCATATGGGAGAGGAGCTCATCCGGGGGCACGTCCCGGGCCGAGAAGTTCTGCACCGCCGTGCGCAGCCGGCCCATCGTGGCCGCTGTGTGCAGGCCCTGCCCGGCCACCTTCCCGACGACCAGCGCGACCCGGGCGCCGGGGAGAGGGATCACATCGAACCAGCTTCCGCCCGTCCCGCCCGGCGCGGGCAGATAGCGGGCAGCCACCTCCGCGGCGTTCTGATCGGGCAGGGCGCCGGGGAGGAGGGTGCGCTGCAGGGCGGTGACCATGGCGTGTTCGCGGGCGTAGCGGCGGGCGTTGTCGACGCAGACGGCGGTGCGCACGGCCAGCTCCCGGACGATGGCCAGATCCGTTTCGTCGAACGGCGCACGGTGCCGGGCCCGCCAGAAGGTGGCGAGGCCCAGGGTGACACCGCGGAACCGCAGCGGGACGGTGATCAGCGAGTGGATCCCGTGGTCGAGGAGGCGCCGGGCCTCTCCGGCCGGCCATTCGCCGGTACCGGTGGGATCGGCCTGGAGGAGGACGGCGGCTCCGGTCCGCACGGCCCGGCTCTGCGGTGTGGAGGGGGCGTGGACGACCCGCTCGCCCACGCGGAAGAGGGGGGCTTCGGCGGGTGTCCCGCCGACGGCGGTCCGGTGCGGTGCCAGGGGCTCGTACGGCGGCTCGGGCTCTTCGCCGCGCAGTACGGGGTCCAGCAACTCGACGGCGGCGATGTCGGCGAACCGGGGGACGGCCACCTCCACCAGCTTCTCGGCGATGCCCGTCAGTTCGAGGGTGGAGCTGATCCGCACACCGGCGTCGGACAGCAGCTTCAGCCGGTCGCTCGTCTCCACCGCCCGGTCGGAGAGCACCCGCAGCGCGGTGGTGTCCCGCAGCGTCACCACGCTTCCGGCGGGGGCGCCCGCACGATCCGTGGACCGCAGGTTGACCGACAGTAGCCGCTCCCCGCAGGGGTGCACCTCGTCCGTGACGTGCCGTCCCGACGTGAGCAGCTCCGTCAGGTGGGGTTCGAGGCCGAGCGCGCCGACGTGGCGCCCCTCCGCGTCCGGAGCCAGCCGCAGCAGCTCCCGGGCCTCGTCGTTGACGAGCAGCAGCCGCTTGTCCGCCGTCAGGACCAGCACCCCTTCGCGGACCGAGTGCAACACCGCGTCGTGGTGCTCGTACATCCGCGTCATCTGCGCGGTGCCCAGGCCGTGGGTCTGCCGCCGCACCCGCCTGTTCAGCAGCGCCGCCCCGCCCGTGGCCAGGACCAGCGCCCCGGCGCCGCTGCCGAGCAGCATCGGCAGCCGGCGGTCCATGGTGCTGTGCACGCTCTGGATCTTGACCCCGACCGACACTCCGCCGAGGAAGGTGCCATCGGCCCCGGTGATGGGGACCGCCGAGACGACGGATGGGCCCTGGCTGGCCCGGAAGGTCTGCGAGATCGTCTTTCCGCGCAGCTCTTCCCGCACCAGCCCGGCGGGTCCGACGATCCGTTTGCCGATCAAGGGCCTCTCGGGGTGGGTGAGGCGGATGCCACGAGTGTCGAACACGACGACGCTGTCGACGCCGGAGCCCTTCCGTGTCGCCTCCGCATGCGACTCCAGTGCCGATGTCGGTTTGTCGCCGCTCATGGCCCGGGCCATGCCGGGAGCATGCGCGAAGGTCTCGGCGACCGCGAGCGATCGCCGACGGGCGTCGACCGTACCGTGAGCCCGGGCATCCGCGGCGACGGCCGCCACCGCGGCGGCCACCAGAACCAGGATCAGCAGAAGCTGC
Source organism: Streptomyces rapamycinicus NRRL 5491 (assembly GCF_024298965.1). Taxonomy (NCBI): domain Bacteria; kingdom Bacillati; phylum Actinomycetota; class Actinomycetes; order Kitasatosporales; family Streptomycetaceae; genus Streptomyces; species Streptomyces rapamycinicus. The sequence goes on from NZ_CP085193.1 coordinate 11,170,101, forward strand.
AGGATGAACGCCTGCCCGGCGACGCTGCGCAGATGCGGCAGGAGCCCCAGCCGCCTCCGGGCCGGGCGAGCATGTCTGCTCATAACGGCATTTATAACACTCTCGTCCTCGTAGTCGGCGGGGAGTCCGCGGTATCGCTTGATCGATCAATGTGCTGATCAAGGGTGGTCCGCGATGACACGGGGAGGTGGGTTACGCGCCCGCCCGGCCACGGGCACAATGAGGCGGCTGGACCAACTACCGCCCCATTCAAGGAGGTTCGGGTGAGGACAGCACGCCGTACCAGAAGACGTGGTCGGTTCCGGTTGATCGCCGCGGTGTCCGGTCTGTTCGTCACGGCAGCCCTCGGGGCGGTCGGCACGAGTGCGGCCGCTTCCGCCGCGTCGACCTCCGCGGCCACGTCCCCGTCCGCGTCCGTGTCAACGTCCCCGTCCGCGTCAACGTCCGTGTCCGGTGCCGCCTCGGCCGTGGAGTCCCTGGATGTCCCGGGCACCGCCTGGACCGTGGACGAGCGCACCGGAACGCTGCGTGTCCTCGTCGGCTCCACGGTCCGGGGCGCCGACCGGGCCAGGATCGACCGCACCGCCGAGCGCTTCGGCGGCGCCGTCACCGTCGAGCGGCTCGACGGCCCGCTGCGGACCCTCCTCTCCGGTGGCGACGGGATCTACTCCTCCACGGGGGTGCGCTGCTCCGCGGGGATCAATGTGCAGAGCGGCGCCACGTACTACTTCGTCACCGCCGGCCACTGCGCCGATGGCAACGCCACCTGGTACACCGGCTCCGGTACGACCACCCCGGTCGGCCCGACGACCGGGACCAGCTTCCCGGGCAACGACTACGGCGTCGTCCGGTACGCCAACACCGCCGTTCCGCACCCCGGGACCGTGGGGACCGTCGACATCACCGGGACCGCCACCGCCCACGTCGGCCAGCAGGTCTGCCGCCGGGGCGCCACGACGGGTGTCCGGTGCGGTGTGGTCACCGCGCTCAACGCGACCGTCAACTATGGCGGCGGTGACATCGTCTACGGCCTGATCCAGACCAATATCTGCGCCGAACCGGGCGACAGCGGTGGCCCGCTCTACGCGGGCGACAAGATCATCGGCATTCTCTCGGGCGGCTCCGGGGACTGCACCTCCGGAGGCACCACGTACTACCAGCCGATCCAGGAGGTGCTGAGCGCCTACGGTCTCACCGTCTACTGACACCGACCGGCGGTGGTGGTGGCTCCGTGATGCGTCGCCGGGCCGGGATCGCCCGTGCCGGGCCGGGATCGCCCGTGCCGGGCCGGGATCGCCCGTACTGGGCCGGGACCGTCCGCGCCCGGAGGTCCCGGCCCGCTGGGCATGAGCCGGTGCGGGCCGACGAAGGACCGCGCGCCGTGCACCGCGCCTCACAGACCGTGGCGGCGGTCGCCCAACACCGCTTCGCAGACCCGCGATTCCACCTCCGCGGAGAACGCCACCTCACTGCGGGCCCGGGCCGCGGCGACCGCCTCTCGGGTCTCCTCGGCGATCAGATCCGCGTTGATATGGGCGGCAGCGGTCGCTCCCGCCGCCGCGGCGGCACCCACCTGGGCCGACAGATCGGTGACATTGCCCGCGACCCACACCCCGGGCACATCCGTGCGGCCGGTCGCGTCGGACGGGATGTGCTCACCGGCGCCACTCGGATGCTCCACCGGCCGCAGCCCGAGCGCCGCCAGGAAGCCGGTGTGCGCCACCATCCGGGGCGCGACGGCCAGTGCCTCGCGCTTGACCACGTGGCCATCGCGCAGGCGCACGCCGACGAGGCGGTCCTCGACGATCTCCACGGACGCCACCTCGCCGCTCACCACCCGGATGCCACGGGCGGCCAGCTGCTCCGCCTCCTCGCCGGTCGGCACCGGCAAGGTGTGGGAGAAGAAGGTGACATCGTCGCTCCACTGCCGGAAGAGCATCACCTGGTGCAGCGACAGCGGCCCGCTCCCCAGTACGCCGATGGCCTGGTCGCGGACCTCCCAGCCGTGGCAATACGGACAGTGCACCACATCCCGGCCCCACCGGGACCGCAGCCCGGGGATGTCCGGCAACTCGTCGACCAGCCCGGTGGCCAGCAGCAGCCGGAGTGCGCGGACGCTCCGGCCGTCGGTCAGGGTCACCTGGAACCCGGTCTCCTCCCGGGCCACGGCGCCCACCTCGCCGGACACCACCTGACCGCCGTAGCCGCGGACCTCGGCCCGGCCCCGCTCCACCAGCTCCTCCGGGGGGACCCCGTCCCGGGCCAGCAGTCCGTGCACCCCCGAGGCCGGGGCGTTGCGCGGGGCGCCCGCGTCGATCACCACCACCGAGCGCCGCGCCCGAGCCAGCATCAACCCCCCGCTCAGCCCCGCGGCGCCACCGCCGATCACCACCACGTCGTAGGCGTTCTTCAGCTCATCGGTCACCTTGACCACCTCCACGGCCCACCATGCGAGCCTGCCTCGTCGCTAGGCAAACCACCTTGCCGAGATGGCAAACGGCAGTTCGGGCTTGTCGGCCCCTGCCGGCTGCACCGGATAGTCGGCGAACCGCTGGACGTGAGTTCCGGGTATCTTCCGCGAGCCGGTTCACAGGGGTTGGGTGGCGGCGATGCATGGGCCACGCTTGTCACCCGCGTGATGAAGATTGAGCCACCGTCACGCTCACCGGCCACGGCTGGCACCATGGCTGCCATGTCCGCCGGGCCACCCTTCCGCCTCGCACGAGCCGCCGTCTTCGCGACGGTGTGCGTCGTGGTGACGGCGCTCGGACACGCGCTGATGTCCGGTGACACCCTGCCGGTGTGGGCCGTGGCCGCCGCGTTCGCCGGGACGACGGCCGCCGCGTGGTGGGTCGCCGGGCGCGAGCGCGGTGCGCTGGTGGTGACCGGTGCGACGGTGGTCGCGCAACTCGGCCTGCACATGGCGTTCCGGTTCGCGGAGGCGACAGCCGCTCCCGCGGCGGTAAGCGCCACGGGCGACGGGGTGCCGGGGACGCGGGACATGGGCGCCGCCCCGATGAGTGGCGGCGCCATGGGCCATATGCACCATGGCGCGGACGCGATGTCCGCCACCACGCCGTCCATGGGGCATCTGCCGTGGCCCTGGGCGGGTCCGGGCGGGCCGGGCATGGCCACGGCCCACCTTCTCGCCGCGCTGATCTGCGGGTTGTGGCTGTGGCGCGGTGAGCGGGCCGTCTTCCGGCTCGGCCGCGCGCTCGCGGCCCTGCTGTTCGTCCCGCTCGTTCTCGCCCTGCGCATCCTGGGCGCGGGCGCCACTCCGCTGCCCGCGTGGCCGTCCGCACCGGCCATCGCCCGCCGGTTGCGCGGAGTCCTGCTACGGCACGTCATCCTCCGCAGAGGGCCACCGGCGCGGTTCGCCGCCTGCTGAACCGCCCGTCCTTCCCCGCTCCTGTCGGGGCCCCGCCCCGATGCGGGGTCCTGACCCGAGCTGGGGCACCGCCCCGATCCGGGGTGAGCGCCGACGACGGGCGGAGTACCGGCGCCTGCCCGGCGCCGGCCCCATCCGTCGGCACCGCCGGCCCCTCGCCGCCCCGCAGCGCCCAAGCGCGCCGGTGGCGCCTGCCGGTGTGCCGTTCACCGCCTTCCGAAGGACGTTTGACGATGCCTTCCCCCATGCTGTCCACCGCACCGAGAAGGGCCGTGCAGCCCGTTGCCGTGCACGGGCAGGGCTTCGCCGCCGCGGCGAACGACCGGCAGGTCACCGAATGGGCCCTGGCCGCCCGCGACGGCGACCGCGACGCGGTCGACCACTTCATCCGCGCCACCTACCGCGATGTGCGCCGCTTCGTACTCCATCTCAGCGCGGACCCGCACGGCTGTGAGGACCTCGCCCAGGAAACGTATCTACGGGCGCTGACGGGGCTGTCGCGCTTCGCGGGCCGCTCGTCGGCCCGGACATGGCTGCTGTCGATCGCCCGGCGCGTGGTCGTCGACCGCTACCGCATGGCCGCCGCCCGCCCCCGCACCCTGGACGCGGACGACTGGCAGGAGGTGGCCGAACGGGCGCAGCCCGTCGGCCTCCCCGGGTTCGACGAGGGGGTGGCGCTGATGGATCTGCTGGCGGCGCTCGCCCCGGCGCGCCGTGAGATGTTCCTGCTCACCAAGGTGCTCGGCCTGCCGTACGCGGACGCCGCCACCGCCACCGGCTGCCCCATCGGCACCGTACGTTCCCGTGTGGCCCGCGCCCGCGAGGACATCAACGCACTGCTGGCCGCGGCGGAAAGGGCGGCGGGGCCCGTGCGGTTGGCGGGCTGAGTCCGAAGCCCGAACGACGATACGGGGCGCGGCGGGCGGCAGGCCATCAGCGGCTGCCCGCCGCGCCCCGCACGTCGCCGCCTGCCCGGCCGGTGACGTACAGGACCCGAGTCCTACGGAACGCGAGTGGGACGTGAGCTCTACAGACGCGAGCTCTACAGGCGGGAGCCCTACAGACGTGGGCCTTACAGACGGGAGGCCCTACAGGACGCGGACCAGCCGGGCGCATCGGCGGCAGGCGCGGGCCGAGGGAGCCACGACCGCGTGTGATACGGCGGCGAAGGCCCCGGCCAGCGCGATCAGCGGCCAGTCCGTGGCCAGGAGGGACGCGACGGTGAGCGTGAGCGTGGCGACCCCCATGGCCACGCCCGCCGTGGTACCGGCCCAGGCGATCGCCAGGGGCAGCCGGGGAGGTGTGGGCAGCCGACGGGCCAGGGTGCCGGTGACGGCCAGTGCCAGCGCGGCGAGCAGCGCGATGGTGCCGACGACCGTGGCCAGTTGCGTGGCGAGCAGCTGGGCGGCGCGTGGCACCGGAGCGTCCTGGCCGGATGCGGTGCTCGAGGTCAGATACCAGCAAGCGGTGAGGAAGGGGGCGGTGAGCGCGACCGCCCGGGCGGTATGGCGCGCCTGTGCGATGGTCAGCTCCCGCTGACAGCCGGGCGCGAGTTCTTGCGGCGTCCCGAACTCCCGGACCGCGTCGTCCGCCGCCCGGGTGGGGGTGCTCCCGGCGCGGATGTGCGCCGCCACCGTCTCCGTAAGGCCGTCGCGCATCTCCTCGATCATCCGCGCCTTGGCCCGCGCCGGACCGTGCAGGACGGCCGTCAGGTCGGCGACGTACACCTCGACGGGATCGGCTTCGACGGGATCGGCCTTGAAGGGATCGGCGTCTACGGGACCGGTCTGCCGGTCGTGGGTGTTCATACGGCGGACCGGGGCTCCGCCCCCGGGTTCAGCACGGAGCCGATCGCCATGGTGAACTCCCGCCATGCGGTGCGTTCCTCGGCCAGACTTCTCCGTCCCGCGTCGGTGAGCTGGTAGCTGCGCCGCCGTCGTTCGCCGACCGACTCCCAGCTGCTGGTCAGCAGCCCCAGCCGCTCCAGCTTGTTCAACGCCGGGTAGATCGTGCCCGTGCGCAGGTCGAGCACGCCTCCGCTGCGCCGCTGAACCGCGGTGATGATCGCGTACCCGTGCAGTGGTCCCTGTTCGAGAACGGCCATCAGCAGGCCGTCCAGGTGTCCTCGCACTCTGTCTGCCCTCATGGATAGGCAGCCTACCTATAGGGGGTGTAGGCGTGCTATGTATTGGCAGCCAACATATAGACCGCCGGGTCGGAAGGCCTCCCATGACCAAGCTGTTGCTGTCCATACATGTCATCGCGGCGATCCTGGCGATCGGGCCGATCGCGGTGGCCGCCTCGCTCTTCCCGCGCTATGCGCGCCAGTCCGCATCGAACCACTCCGCCCAGTCCACCCAGTCCGCATCGGCGCGGCCCGAAGGCTCCGACGCCCAACGCGCCACCGCGGTCGCCGCGCTCCTGCACCGGATCTGCCGTGGCTATGCCCTCGTGGGTATCGCCGTACCGCTCTTCGGCGTGGCCACAGCCGCCCAGCTCGGTGTGCTCACCGACGTCTGGCTCATCGCGTCGATCGTCCTGACCACGGTCGCCGTGCTCGTCCTCGCGCTGGCCATCATCCCGGCCCAGGGGGGTCTGCTCACCGCACCGGAGGACACGGCCACGAACGGGAATTCCGCGGTGGCGGCTCGGCTGGCCATGCTCACAGGGGTCTTCAACCTCCTCTGGGCGATCGTCGTCGTGCTGATGATCGTCCGACCGGGCTCGACCACCGGAGCGTGATGCCGTGCGCGAGCCGCATGGCCCGGGCCCTGTGCGGGGACCCGGACCCCGGGCGGAGGCATCGGCCGGATGGAGGGACGGACCTACGGAACCGTCAGCGACAGCAGCTCGGACGGCTTGTGCAGGATCACATCGGGCTCCGCCGCGAGCAGGGTCTTCTCATCGGTCTCACCCCACATCGCGGCCACCGCGGTGATTCCGGCCCCCCGCGCGCTGGCCAGGTCGGTCACCGCGTCCCCGACCATCACGGTCCGGTCGGGGTCCGCGCCCATGATGTCCATCGCCTTCAGCACGATGTCCGGCGCGGGCTTGGGCCGGGCCACCTCGTCCGAGCCGAGGATCACATCGAACTGCTCATGGATACGAAGGGTGTTGAGCAGCGAGCGCGCCCGCGGGCCGCTCTTCCCGGTGGCCACGGCGAGCCGCAGCCCGCGGTGGCGCAGCTCCGACAGCAGTTCGGGCACACCGTCGAACACCTCCACCAGGTGGGCGAGCCGGTAGCTCTCGCGGACGAACGGGCCCTCCATCTCCAGTGGCAGACCCATGATCCGCATGATGTCGGGGAAGTAGCGGCCCAGATGGCGGTTGTACTCCTCGAAGGGCGGCTCACCGTCGCCGACGACCTCGGCGTAGGCGAGGGTGAATGCCTGGCGCATCACCGCGAAGCTGTTGACGAGGACACCGTCGAGGTCGAAGACCACCGAGGTGGCCGGGGCGATACCCGCGCCGGAGGGCGGGCCGCCGTGACTGATCGGATGGCTGGTCATTGAGCACTCCCGTGGTGCGGGCGACGAGGGCGGAGCCGAGGAGGCGGTGGGAGGTGGGAGCAACCCGTGTCGGCGCGGTTCACACCGGCGCCGACTCCCGGACATCCCGGACCTCCCGGGGAATCCGGGCCGAGGCGTAGACCCGTTCGATGGCGCCGATGGTCCGGCGGACCTCCTCGATCACCCGCCCCCGCCCCGCCGGGTCGCGCAGCTGCGCGGGAAGCATGTCGAGCTGCCGGTCGTACTCGGTGCCGATCGGTTCGGTGGGTACGGCCACCGGGCGGGTCGTACCATCGACGGTGCGGGTCAGAGTGGACTTCTCGAGGCGGTTCGGGCTGAATCCGAAGGTACAGTGCAGGGTCGCGCTGCCGTCGCTGCCGTCGATCGTGACCCGGGTGGTGTCCAGCGCCTCGTGCGAGGCCCAGCTCGCGTGCAGTACGACCGAACGGCCGTCCTCGGTGATGAGGAACCCGCGGGCGGTGTCCTCGACATCGGTGGTGCCGTTGGTGGCGCCCGGGAGCGCGGGGCCGCCGTCGTCGCCGCGCCACGCGGCCCGGGAGGACCGCTGGGTGATGAAGTCGGCGGACACGGTGCCGATGGCGTGCCGGAACGCGGCGGTGCCCAGCAGCGGAACGGCGATGTCGAACAGATGCCAGCCCAGGTCGACCAGCGCCCCGCCGCCCGCGAGCGACCGCTGGGTGAACCAGCCGCCCCGGTCGGGTACGCCGCGCGCCCGCACCCAGGCGAGTTCGACATGGCGGATACGGCCCAGCCGGGCGGCGATCCGGTACAGCCCGCGCACATCGGCGCGGTAGCGCGCCGCGCTTCCGGCCAGCAGCACCGCGCCACCGGAGCGCTCCGCGGCGGCCAGCCGCTCGGCCTCCTCCGAGGTCAGGCACACCGGCTTCTCCAGGAACACCGGAATGCCCTTGGCCAGCAGCTCGCCCGCGACCGCGCAGTGCAGATGGTTGGGCACCGCGACCACCGCCAGATCCACCTCGGCGGGGTCGAGGTCATGGACCGCCGCCAGCAGCGGCAACCGGTCCGCGCCCTCGGCCTCGGCCTCCGCCACCGCCGCGCGGCCGCGTTCGTCGGGGTCCACCGCGGCGGTCACGGTGAAGGCGGGGTTGCGGCGCAGCCGGGGCAGCCAGATCGAGCGGGCCGCCCACCCCAGACCGACCACCGCGGTCCGGATCGGCGTCTCGCCGATGTGCGGGGCGCTCATGCGCCCGCGAGCACATCGGCGACGACGGCGGCCACTTCGTGCATCTGCGCCTCGCTGCCCAGCAGCACCCGGTGGTGCAGCCATACGCAGTCGCGGGTGAGCGCCTCGGAGTGCGGGCAGCGGCGGGCGAGTTCGTCCACCGTCAGATCCGGCGCCGCGGCCTCCCAGAAGGCGTCCGTGCGGTAGACCGCGCGGAAGGCGACGAACGCGGGCACTCCGCGCTCGATGAGCACGTCGACGACCTCGGCGCGGCGCTCCTCGGTGATGCCCGGCACCCGGAACATCGCCATGTAGTGCGGGTTGCGGTCGCCGCGGTCGTCGCGCGACTGCGGTACGACACCGGGGATCTCGGCGAGCAGCCGGCCCAGCACCGGCCAGCGCTGCTCACGCGTGGTGATCTGGTCCTCCAGACGGGCGAGTTGGGCGCGCAGCACCGAGGCGGAGAATTCGTTCAGCCGGAAGTTGGAGCCCGAGGTGCGATGGAAGTAGCCGCGGTCGGTGCGCGGACGTCCGCAGCTGTGCCGGACGAAGCCCTTCTCGTACATCTCGGCGTCGGGGAAGAGCACGGCGCCACCCTCACCGGCGGTCATCAGCTTGCCGTTCTGGAAGCTGAACGCCGCGACCGAGCCCAGCTCGCCGACCCTCTTGCCGCGCCATCGCGCACCGTGAGCGTGGGCCGCGTCCTGGATCAGCGGCACCCCCGAGTCGGCGGACAGCTTGTCCAGCGCGTCCATGTCGCACATCTGACCCGCCATGTGCACCGGCATGATCGCGCGGGTCCTCGGGCCGATGGCCGCCTCGACCGCCGACGGATCGACGCAGTACGTGTCCGGGTCCACGTCCACCGGAATGGCCACCGCGCCCAGCCGCTGCGCGGCCTGCGAGGAGGAGATGAAGGTGAACGCGGGAACGATCACCTCGGTGCCGGGGCCGACGCCGAGCACTTCGAGGGCGAGCTCCAGCGCGTGCGTCCCGTTGGTGACCGCCAGGACGTGCTCGCTGCCATGGGCCGCGGCGAACTCCGCCTCGAAGGCATCGACCTCACCGCCCCCGACGCGCCACCATTGCCCCTGCTCCAGGGCCCGGATCAGGGCCTCGCGCTCCTCGTCGCCGTACTGCGGCCATGCGGGCAGCTCGGATCCCAGTCGCACATCATTGCTCATGATTTCCCTACTCCCTTAATGCGTTATGGAGGCGGGTCCGCGGCGGACGCATTAGCACGCTAACCGGACGGCGGGCGAAACGTCATTCCCCCTCAGGGCCCCCCTACAGCCCCCTTAAAAACGTGGTTGATCAAACTCCCACACCGAGGCCAAGGGGGTCGTGCTATAAATGGCACTTCCGTGATGAGCCGCTGTAATTCAGCCGATCCCACATGGTGAGGTGCGCAGTGAGCAGGCTGTTGTTGGTGAACGGACCGAATCTCGGCATCCTCGGGAAGCGCCAGCCCGAGATCTATGGCACGGATACGCTGGAGGACATCGAGCGCTGGGTCGGGGAAGAGGTCGCGGAGCGCGGCTGGAAAGTGGATTCCTACCAGTTCGACGGTGAAGCGGAGATCATCCAGACCATTCAGGGGAACTACGACACGGCCGGCGCCATCATCAATCCGGCCGCGCTCATGATGGCCGGATGGGGACTTAGGGACGCACTGGCCAACTATCCGCGGCCCTGGATAGAAGTGCATCTGTCGAATGTCTGGGCCCGTGAGCAGTTCCGCCATGAGTCGGTGACCGGACCGCTGGCCGCGGGCGTCATCTTCGGGCTCGGCGCCGTGGGCTATCGGCTAGCAGCACGCGCCCTGCTGGAAAAGGTGCCGGACTGAGCGCCCGCCGCGCCGTCACCCCACACCGCGAAGGCTGACGAGCCGGGAGACGACCATCAGTCATCTGGGAATCGACGTGGGCGGCAGCAAAGTGGCGCTGCGCCTCGAACACGACGACCTGAGCGTCCGTGAATCCTCCTTCCGCTGGGCCGGGCCGGACGGTACGGACGCCATCACGCCCGGCGGTGCCACCCACGACCTCGAGCTGCTGGCGCGGCACATCAGGGAGCTGTGCGCGGGCCACCCCGAGCGGCTCACCGGCGTCGGGGTCGCGCTGCCCGCCACCCTCGACGCCACCGGCGCGGTCATCGCCTGGCCCGGCCGCCCCGGCTGGGCCGGAGTGGATCTGCGGGGCGCGCTGTCCGCGCTCTTCGGCGAGGCCGAGGTGCGCTGCGCCGACGACGGCGATCTGGCCGCCCTCGCCGAAGCACACGAGGCGGGCTGCCCCGATCTGCTCTACCTCGGTGTCGGCACCGGGATCGGCGGTGGCATCGTGCTGAACGGAAAGCCCGTCCCCGGTGTGGGCCGCGGCTCCTGCGAGGTCGGCCACCTGATCGTGGACCGCGACGGCCCGCTGTGCGACTGCGGCCGGCGCGGCTGCGTCCAGGCGGCGGCCTCGGGCCCGGCGACGCTGCGCCGGGCGGCGCGGCGGCGGGGCCAGGAGGTGGCGTTCACCGCGCTGCGCGAGGCCGTGCGGGACGGAAGGCAGTGGGCCGTGGCGGCGCTGCGGGAGAGTGGCCGGGCCCTGGCCACGGCCGTGACCGGTGTGTGCGAGCTGGTCCATCCCTCGCTCGTGCTGATCGGCGGAGGGTTCGCCGCGGTGATGCCGGAGCTCGTGGCGATGGTGGCCGAGCGGACGAAGGCGCTGGAGCGGCCGGGGCATCCGCTGCCACCGGTCCGGCCTGCGACACTGGGTGGGCTGTCGTCACTGCACGGCGCCGTTCTGCTGGCCAGGGGATTGCCGGACTGATCCGGCGCCCCTTGACCCTCACACCGTGTCAGGCGCTGAACTCGGAGCCATCATGTTCACCATCGGAGACTTCGCCCGGCACGGCCGCGTCTCGGTCCGGATGCTGCGCCACTACGACGCCACCGGACTGCTGCTCCCGGCCCATGTCGACCCCGCCACCGGATACCGCTCCTACTCGGCCGCCCAGCTCAGCCGGCTGAACCGGATCATCGCGCTGAAGGAGCTCGGCTTCACCCTCCAGCAGGTGCGGGACATCGTGGACGACAAGGTCGGCACCGAGGAGCTGCGCGGCATGCTGCGGTTGCGGCGGGCCGAGCTGGAGGCCACGGTGGCCGCCACGGCGGCACGGCTGGTGCAGGTCGAGGCGAGGCTCCGGTCGATCGAGAGCGAGGGGCACATGCCCACGAACGACGTCGTCATCAAGACCCTCCCCGCGGTCCGGGTGGCGGAGCTCACCGCCACCGCCGCCGGTTTCGGCCCCCAGGACATCGGCCCGGTCATCACGCCGCTCTACGACGAGCTGTTCCGGCGCCTCGACACGGCGGGCATCGCCCCGACGGGCCCCGGTGTCGCGTACTACGAGGACGCCCCGGAAGGCGGCGGCGCCGTCACCGTCCACGCCGCCGTCCAGGTCGCCGCCCCGCTCCGGGACGGTGCGGACCTGAGGATCCTCGATCTGCCGCCCGTGGACCGGGCCGCGACCATCGTGCACCGGGGCCCGATGGACGCCGTGGTGCCCACGGCCCAGGCCCTGGCCCATTGGATCGACGGCAACGGCTACCGGTCGGCCGGCTACCCCCGGGAGATCAACCTGGAGTGCCCGGAGAACCGCGACGAGTGGGTCACGGAACTCCAGGCACCGGTGGTCCGGGCCTGACGGCCGGGCCGCGGCGGGACGACAGGCGCGGCCACGCGAGTGGCGGCCATGCGAAGGGCGGCCACCGGCCGGGTGGCCGCCCAGTCGGCCGAGGTGGTCAGGAGGCCTATGATCGGCTCCTTCCGCGGGGGCGGCCCGCCCCGGGCGGTTCGGTGCGCGGGTCCACCCCCAGCTGCCTCAGCTGTTCGAAATCGGCCGTGTCCATCCTCTCCAGGATCTCCAACTGCCGGGCCAGGGCATCGGTTTGGCCCTCGACGTCGTCATGCCGTCGGAGCGCGGCCGCCGTGGTGATGTGGAAGCGGGCCAGGGCCACCTTCAGACTGCGGCTCTCCAGGATCATCCGGTAGCGGGTCTCCTCAGCCAGCGCGTCCTGTACCGATCGGACCGGCCGGGCGAAGAACAACGTGACGATCTGCCCCACCCCGAGCGCGCCGAGCACGGCGGGGCTCTGCCACCCGATACGGTCCGGGAGGAAGACGCCGACGAGCGACAGCAGAAGTGCGCCGGCCAGCAGACATGTGCCCAGCCCCAGCAGGAACTTGCTGGCGAAGCCCACCGTGTGCTGCGCTCGCCGGAGCCGTTCGGCGGTCTGGATGCGATAGTCCCGCATCCTGGCGTCCTCGTAGGACAGGATGCCCTGCTTGTCCTGGATGTACGAGGAGTAGCCCACGAACTCCGCGTCCCCGCCACGGGACAGCCGCCGGTCGTCGTCCGGCCGCGAGCCCAGGAAACGGGCCAGCTCCGCGAGACCGATCATCACCTCGGTGTGCAGCACACGCTGGCAGAAGTCCAGGGCCGTCAGATGGCGCTCCAGGGTCCTGCTGGCGGTGAGCGCGTCGGAGACGACGAGCTGCCGCACGTCGTAGCGGGAGCGGATACCGGTCAGCAGCAGCTGGACCTTGATGTCGGTGAGGACACCGATCACCACGACGTGCGTGGTGTCCTGCCGCCCGTCGCCCAGCAGACCGTCCAGCAGCGTCGTCAGCGGCGCCGGTTCGCCGAGGTCGGGGCGTCCGCCGGAGCTGTGCTGGAAGTCGAAGAGCGTATTGGACCGCACATGGTGGACGCGGAGTTTCCCGCCCCAGCCGTCCTCGGCGTCCGCGGGCGCGCGCAGATCCGGGGCCAGCACGTCGGTGAGCCCGTCGACGTACGCCGCCCCCCAGGTGCCGGCCTCGCAATGCGCCCCGTACTGCCTGCGCTCCAGGTCGTACGTTTCCCCCGGGACATGCCAGTCACGGATGTTGATCAGATGCAGGACGCCGTCGCCGTGTCCGCGCATCCGGGAACCGACGGTGGCGTCGAGGAAGCGGGCCAGTGGCGAACGGCGCAGCTCCGCCTCGGACAGGACCCGGCGGTGGCCCTCCGTGCGGAGGGACGCACCGCTCTCGCTGTCCAGCAGCAGCTTGGAGACCGCGCTGTCCGGCAGGGACAGCTGGCAGTCCAGGTTGAGGAAGAAGTCGTTCTGCAGGCACTGCGTGATGAGTATGTACTGCGACGGTGCCGTCGGCTCCATCGCCACCCCCCATGGATCTGAGTGTGTCTTCCCGGTGTGCCACAGGCCCTCAGCGCGGCAGCAGCGGCCACTGGCTGGACAGCCGCATGGCGGCCTCGGTGACCGCCGGATCGCCGGACTCCATGGCCACGCCGTCCAGATAGGCGTGGGCCGCCGCCTCGTACAGCTCGTCGACCGCGTAGAGCCGCTCCTCATGGGCCGCGCGGCGGGCGCCCGCTCGGGCGCTCACGGTGGCCTCGGCCTCCCTGGCGCGCTCGGAGCCGGCGAGGTCCGTCTCGATGTCCTGCTCCAGCTCCCGCAGCCGCTCGGCCGTGGTCCGGTACGCCGCCAGATACGGGTGCTCCTCGCCCAGCCCGATCAGGAAGGCGATGCCACCGGAGAGCAGCAGCAGCGCGACGAACATCCAGGACACGCTGTGCGGGTCCAGGTGCAGGGACTCGATGAGGCTCGGTGGGTTGCGCACGCTGTCCCCGACATCCGCGGCCACATCGGGCGGCAGATCCAGCGGAGGCTCCTCCCGGAACGCCACCTTGGCCCGCAGGTCCCCCAACGCCCAGGCGCCGTACGCCCATACGCCCAGCAGAGCGAGGGCGGGCACGGACGCCAGCCGGATCCCGCCGGTGACCGAGCGGCGCCGCAGGATCCAGCCCGCGATATGCGGGGCGAGGATCATCGCCACCGCCACGGCCACCATGAGGCTGTAGGAGAGCAGATCGGCGAACCGCCCGACACCGTGCAGATTCTCGAACACCGAGTAGTAGACGGGCAGTTCGACCACGATCAGCGCGGCCAGCACCCCGAACTTCATCCAGCGCGGCATGCCGGGGCGCGCCGCCGCGCCCTCCCACGCCGCCCTGGTGGACAGGGCCCGCTGGGCCGCGTCCGCCTCCGCCACCGGATCTTGGTCGGACACCGCCTGCCAGCCGGCGTGGCCGCCGGTGGTCTCCGGCTCGTCCTCGCGCCGCTTGGCGCCCGGCGGCTCGGGACCGGTGGCGCCGTTGCCGTCGGCGGGCATACGGGCGCGCAGCCACCGGCGCTCGAAACCGCCTCGTACGGTGTCGCGGAAGGTCTGCCACCGGTCGGCCCGCCGCGCCAGCCGGTCCAGTTGGTCGATGGTCACCGATTGCTGCTGCTCCAGGGCGGCCCGCCGCCGGCCCGCCCGCTCCAGCCGCACTCCGGCGGCGCCGGCGGCCGCCCGGACCCGGCTCGCCTCCAGCGCGCCGTCCTCCTCGGCCCGCGCCTGCTCCTCGGCGAGCCGGTGTCTGACCTTGTTGCGCACACTGGCCAGTTCGGCGAAGTAGGGCACCCGGTCGGGACTGGCCAGCACCCAGGGGTCGAAGACCTTGCGCGTGGCCGCCGAGGCGCCGTGCTTGCGCGCCCGGTCCAGCAGCCAGGCGCTGTCACCGGCCCGGATGACATCCGAGGCGACGGGCTCGGGCTGGGGCAGCGCCCCGTCGGGAAACCGCCGCGCGGCAGTCCGCCCGCCGCGGCGCCCGCGGTCCGCGTCGGCCCTGCGGCGGAGCAGCCTCAGCCGCCGCGGGGCCTCGTCGTCACCGGCGGTAGGTGGTGTGGACATGTGCCTTCACCCTCCCCTCCAGAAGCTCCGTCCAGAAGGAGTTGAACTGCTCGTACCGGGAGGTGTCGGTGCCGTACTTCATGCCGTAGCCCACCGGGTAGACGTCGGCGCCGGACAGCTCCGGCCTGCCGTGCGACTTCAGGAACCTGTCGATGACGGTCCGGCGGCTCGCGGCGGTGGACAGGTCCTGCCGCCCCAGCCGGAAGTCGGTGTCGCCCTGGTCGAAGTCGCTCACCACCAGGACGTCGAACGAGGCGTCGTCGCCGGACGGCTTGGACAGCGCGATGCGCGACAGGCCCCCGAGCACATCGGAGCCGGGCTCCTCCTTCTGGGCGCAGCGCAGCAGCTTCAGGGCGTTGGAGAGGGCCACCGCGCGCATGGTGGTGCGGGCCCGCTCGCGGTCGGCGGTCTTCGAGGTGCCCGGATCCAGGTCCAGCGGGCTGACCTGGCACTTGGACGCCTTGGACACCTTGGTGATGGGGGCGAAGGACGTCTTGCGGCACTTCTTGTCCGCCAGGAACGTCTGCAGGGTGGCCTTGAGCTTGGCCTCCGAGTCGAAGCCGGTCCGGGTGGCAGCCGCCGAGCCGGAGCCGTCGACCACGACGCCGCACGTCTGGGAGTAGCGTGACGGCTCGTCGGAGCCGCAGGCGGTGGCGCCCGCCGCCAGGGCGAGCGCCAGCGCGGCGGTGAGCGCGCGCCGCCGGTGCCGGCGCCGCCGGGCGCCCGGGTGCTGCGGAGCGGGGCTGTGGACGGTCTGGACGGTCATCGCGCGGTCCTCCCGTCGACGCGGTCGGTGTTCTGCCGTTCGAGTATGTGCAGCGCCCGAGAGGTGGCCGTCCGGGCGCTGTCGTCGTCGGCCAGCAGCCAGACGTCGGGCCGGTACCAGGACCCGTCCAACTCCACCCGGCCGGGCAGCCAGTCCCCGGGCGGGCGCCGGGGGAGCCGGGAGAGCTGGGGATGGGTCTCGCGCACCGCGTCCCAGTAGCAGGCCAGTCGCTGATTGGCCTGGTCGACGACGGCCTGGGCATGCGACCGGCACCGGTCAACGCTGGTGCGCCACTGGCCCATCCAGTGGCCGTACCGCGCGAGCGCCGCGGGCCGGGGGTCCTCCCGGACGTCGTACTGGGTGACCACGCGCACCGATTCCGCGCGCAACCTGCTGAGCAGGGCGTGCTCCCGCCCGATGAGGGCGGCGCGCATCTGCTCGGTGGCCCGGCGGACACCGGTGCGCACCTCCATCACATACGGAGTGATCAGCAGTTCGGGGGCCGGTGGCTCGATGGGCGGCGGTGGCGTCTTGCCCCGCTCCTCCTCGGGCGGCGCCGGGAGCGGGACGCGGGGGACGCCGCGGGCGCCGTCGCGCCTGCCCCGCCATCGGGCCGCGAAGCGGGCGGTACGGCCGAGCCTTCCCCGGCGCACCACCCCGTTGACACTGTCGGTTGTGATCATGGAAATGGATCCCCCGATTTCCCCGGCGCGGGAATTCCCGCACCGGACAGCCGCATTGCGGACAGTGGAATTCCGCTTTCTCCCGCAAAGGGCTCGCAGTCGATGTGGATGACGATGACGATGTCGTTGTCGATTCGATTCCCTGTCAGACCGTATCGATGAGGTCGTACCCGGGAATGCTCCCCATAGGACACGATCCTGAAAACGCCCGGAAGTCGACCGGAGAACGCCCTCGTCGATGCCTGACGCCGGGTCATACTGGAACGGTTCCGGGGCCACGCCTCTTTGATCATGAATCTCGGAACACGACCTCGGGGGAATGGGAGATGGGTCGGTGGAGAACGTTCCAGGGTGCGCGGAGCCCACGCTCCGGATCAGCCAGACGCACTTTCCGGTGGAGACCCTGGGCCCGGGGCGGCGCCTGGGCATCTGGTCCCAGGGGTGCGGACTGGCCTGCGCCGGCTGTATGTCCCGGCACACCTGGGATCCATCGGGCGGCGCCTCCCGTACGGTGTCGTCCCTGCTCGGGCTGTGGCGCGAGGCGTTGGCCCGGGGCGCCGACGGGCTGACGGTCAGCGGCGGCGAGCCGCTCGACCAGCCCACCGCCCTGGAGGCCCTGCTGGCCGGGGCGGCGCGGGCCCGTGCGGAGGCGGTGGCACCGGGCGGCCCGGCGGCGGGCCGCGAGATCGACATCCTCCTGTACACGGGATACGAGGAGGAGGAAGTGGAAGCCGACGCGGTGCGCTCCGCCGCCGTCCGCCACGCCGATGTGCTGGTGTCCGGGCGCTTCCGGGCGGCCGAACCCACCGCCCTGGTGTGGCGCGGCTCGGCGAACCAGCCCATGCGGCCGCGCACGGAGCGGGGGCGGGCGCGTTACCAGGAACATCTGGCCCGGACGGAGAGCGGGCCGCGTCTGCAGATGGTCGAGGGGGACGGCGATGTGCGGCTCTACGGAGTGCCGCGGCGCGGCGAACTGGCCGCGCTGGAGCGTCGGTTGCGGCGGGCGGGGATCGCCCTCACCGGTGCCAGCTGGCGCCCCTGAGCGGGGGCACCGGCCCGGCTGGTACGGCGCGTGGTGGGCCGGTCCGCCGTGCTCACAGCGCGCCCACGGCCTCGGCGATCTCCCGGCTGCGCACCACCAGATGCACCCGCCAGCGGGCGTCCCGGGCGAGTTCGTCGCGGATCGCCCAGCGCAGCCAGGTCGCGCTGACCGCCGGTGCCAGTCCGCCCCGCCCCGCGCCGAGCAGTGGAAAGCAGATGGAGGACAGGGCGGGCTCGTAGCGGTCGCGCTCGGCCCGGGCGAGCGCGAAGCACGCGCTGACCGCGCGGGCGATGCTCTCCGGGCGGACCTCGTACGTGTCGTCCAGCGGTGTGGCCACCGCGGCGTGGTAGATCCGCCGGACGCCGCGCGCGGCCAGCGCCCCCGGCGAGGTGGGCACCACCGTGCCCGGCCGGATCGGCAGCCCCGGGCGGCCGTGGGCGCGCAGCCACGCGGCCAGTTCGCGGGCGAGCACATCGTCGACGATCTCTCCGGCGGGGTCGCGTACGGCGGCGGCCAGGCGCAGCGCGCCGGAGACGGTGGGGCGGAAGGTCTTGGACATCTCCAGGTAGACGTTCTCCGAGGAGACCAGCACCTCGATGTCCCGCAGCAGTTCGATGGGGGAGACATGGAGGGTGAACGTGCTCTGCGCGTCCACCGGCACACTGTCCACCCGCAGCGGAGGCTCCTGGCCGATCCGGCTGACCCGGCCGCCGCGCGCGAGCGTGCTCTGCCCGGCCGCGCTCGGTTCGGCGGGAAGCCGGGCCCCGGCGCCCGGTCCGGGGCTCCGTCCCGTCGGGCCCGGTCCACCGGAGAGGGGCGGCGGCTCGCGCAGGATGGTCAGCACGGCCTCGGCGAGTTGCTGGACGACCTGCGGTTCCTGGTGCTTGCGGAACCGCTCGGAGGTGACTCCGTACACGGCGGCGGCCGTCTTACGGCGGTCATGGGCGGGCGCGCCCCGGCGGTCGGGGAGCAGTCCGAAGGTGTGGGCCGCGGCCTGGCCCAGCAGATCGCGCTCGCCGAGGCGCCGTACCGCCTCCTTGAGCAGCGCCTCGATACCGGCCGGGGCGTCGTCGGAGCCATCGCAGAAGCCGCCCGCCACGGCCGCGGCGCGCAGCGCCGGCCGATCGATGCTGCGCAGATCTGGCAGCCCGGGCCTGCGTATGCTTTTGAGTTCTTCCAGGAGTTGATCGTATGTGGGCAAATTTGACTCAAATGGCTCCTGACTCATGGTCACCAGGCTAGCGACCGGCCGAGAAAGAGGAAATCGGTCTCCCGGCGGCCGTTCCCTGCCGGGCTTTGTACCGCCGGTAATTCACGCCGCGCTGGAACAGATTTCCGATTTCCGGGGTTCCGCTTTCTTGATCCACGGCCCGGCGCCCCCCGCCCGCCGTCGCCGCCATGAATGCGACAACGCCTGCCCGTTCACGAGGTGACCTCTGTGACCCATCCGCACCGGCAACCGCCCCCCACGGAATACGAGGACGACGAGGAGTACGGGGTCTCCGGGGAGCCCGGAGGGCCGCGGCGCGCGCACGACGCCGGGCCGCCGCCCACCGAACACGAGGAGCCGCCCCCGTCGGCGGCCGCCGCATCGGCCGGGCCCACCGAGGACGAGGTCCCCTCGGCCGCCTCCGCGCAGGCCGCGGACGGGGGTCGCGACCTGCGCGGGGACACCGGAGCGCTGCCCGTCTCGCTGCGCGGCCGGTTCCGCCTGAGGGCCGTGCTGCGCCGCCCCGACCATCCGCACCAGGCGGCCGTCTACCGTGTCGAGGACGACCGCGGCAGCCACATCCTGAAGTGGTACCACCGCGGCCACGGCCCGGACCGCCGGGTGTGGGAGCTGCTGCGGGACCGCCCGCGCCGCCACCTCACCCACTTCACCGAGACCAGCGACACCGGGGCCGACGGCCATCCGTACGACCTGGCGCCCTCCTACGGCGAGACCGACCTGGCCGGATATCTGGGGGACAATCCCGGCCCGGCCGACCCCGTGCTCATCCACGGCGTCGTACGGCAGTTGCACGAGGCCCTCACCACCCTGCACGAACTGAACATCGTGCACCGGGACCTCAGCCCCGCCAACATCGTGCTCGGCAGCCTCGACCCGGCCCACCCGGACCTCGTCCTCGTGGACTTCGCCGTCTCCGCCCACGAACCCGCCGAGCGCTACACCCGGGACGAGCGCTGGGTCGGCACCGCCCTCTACATGTCCCCGCAGGCGTCGCTGCGCCACCAGCTGATCCATCCGCCCGCCGACTGGTGGTCGCTCGGCATGATCGTCGCCGAGATGGCCGGGGGACGCCACCCCATCCGGTTCACCGACAACGACTTCGTACGGGAGGAGATCAGCTCCCGCGCCCCGGATCTGTCCCCGGTCACCGACCACCGGCTGCGGCTGCTGTGCCGGGGGCTGCTCACCCGTGACCCCGACCACCGCTGGGGCACCGACGAGGTGGCGCAGTGGCTGGTGGGCGGCTCGCCGCCGGTCGCCCCCTGGGAGGCGGGCGCGGCCCCCGGCGCCTCGGACCCCGCGGACGACCCGGACATCGACCCGTTCGCCTTCCTCGGCGAGCGCTACACCAGGCCGAAGCAGCTGGCCAGGGCGTTCAGCGAGAACTGGCGGCCCGCCCGGCAACTCCTCTCCCGGCGGCGCGGCCGCAGTGAATTCACCCGCTGGCTACGGCAGTTCGAGGGCGTTCCGGGCCGCGACCCCGAGGAACTGACCGCGCTGCTCGGCCTCCTGGAGCCGCACCACCCCGCCCCGCCGCCGCGTGAGCCCAAGCCGGTCACGATGGTGCGGCTGATCACCTGGCTCGGCCCCACCCTCGACGCCTCCTACCGCGGGGTTCCGCTGGACCACGCGGGGCTGGGCGATCTGCTCCGGGAGGCCGGGCGCGGCGATGAGTTCGCCCTCTCCGTCGTGGCGGACCTGCGCGACCACACCATCCTGCCGCTGCTGGACTCACGGCCCGGCGGCGAAGGGCTCGCCGAGGTGCAGCAGCGCTGGCTGACGGCCCGCTCCCGCTGGCAGCACACCGTGGACGAGGCGCTGCACGCGTCGCCCTGGCTGCGCGACCGCCGTGCCGAGGTGCGCGCCGCCACCCGGCTCGACCGCTCCCGGCTGGCCGCCCTCCTCTCGCTCGCCGCCGCCCCCACCGCGCACCGGCGCAGGCTCCGGGAGCGGACCGCCCGTATCCAGGCGGCGTTCCCGAAGCCGGTGGCCTGGTACGGCCGGTTGCTGCGCGACCCCGACGACCTGGTGCGGATGCAACTGGCCGAGTGGCTGGCCGGATTCGCCGAGCAGGAGTCCACGGAGGCGCAGGGCCGGGTGAACGACGAGCGCGCCCTCCTCCGCCAGGAGCGCGACATGGACGTGGCCACGCTGTGGGTGCGCAGACAGGACATGCTGCCCACGCTCGGCTGGGCCCTCGGCGGAGCCGTCGGCCTAGTCCTCCCGTGGATCTTCGCGATCGGCCTCGGCGATCTGGTGGGATGGCCCGCCCAGCGCGCGGTGCTGACGGCGTGGATGCTGGCCGTCCCGGCGGCCGCCGCCGTGCTGGCGCTGGAGCTGTGGACGGCGTACCGCATCGGCAGCCCCGGCTACCATCCGGACCGTTCCCTGGCCGGGCTGCTGATCGACCGCGCGCTGCCCGTGGCCCGGTTCATCCGCCGCCCCGGCTCGCGCTTCCCCGTCCAGAGCCTGCTGATCCTCCCGGCCATCGCCCTGTTGTGGGCCACCGTGGCCTACGCCCCCTGGGTGTGGCCGGTCGCCACGGTGGCCGTTCTTCTCTGGTGGACCTGGCACCGGACGCGGTGCTGGCGCCGCTATGTGGCGGAGCTTCGTGGCCGGGACGGCCGGGTCCGCCCCGGCCGTCCGAGGGCAACCGCCCCGCCGACGTCAGGGAGTGTCACATGAGTTCGGGCCAGGCGATCCCCAGCATCGGCGATGTGATGCCGGATGTGTACTTCCCCCAGCCTCCGGCCGCCGAGACCCTCCAGCACACGGTCCAGGACACCGTCCAGAACACCGGAGTGCCGCACCAGACGGTCCAGGGCACCGGGCTGTCGGACCACATCGGCACCGGTGTCGGCCAGCACATCGGCGACGCCGTGCAGAACGCCGGGGGCCATGCGCTGCACGCCGCCATGGACCAGCTGCACGACCTGATGGTGCCCGCTCTGATCGGCCTCGGCTCGCTCAGCGGGGCGCTGCTCGTCGGCCGCGCCACCATGGCCGGGGCGCAGGTGCTCGCGGCCGCCGCCATCCGCGCCGCCGAGTACCAGGCCGAGCTGCGGGAGCGGCAGTTGGACGCCCGGCAGGCCGCCGAGTGCTGGCGGGACGCCGCCTTCGCCGCCGTCCGGGCCAACGCCCGCCTCGACACGCTCCGTGCGCGCATCCGGCGGGCCGCCACGGCCGCCGGACCCGA
The DNA here is from genome assembly GCF_024298965.1 of Streptomyces rapamycinicus NRRL 5491. NCBI lineage: Bacteria > Bacillati > Actinomycetota > Actinomycetes > Kitasatosporales > Streptomycetaceae > Streptomyces > Streptomyces rapamycinicus. The sequence goes on from NZ_CP085193.1 coordinate 11,191,902, forward strand.
CGGGCCCCCGGAGCCGCCCGACCTGCCGCCGCCGCTGGCCCTGACCGGCATGAGCCTGGACGAGGTGTGGCGACGGCTGGCCGACACCGACCGCCGGCTGCGCCGCGCGGAGGTCGCGTACGCACGCGCCACCATGGAGGCCGCCGCCCGCCCGGTGGCCGGAGCGCACCCCGCGGACTCCGGCTGGCACGCCACCCTGCGCGCCCGCCGCGTCAAGGCCCTGGAGGCGTACGAGGAGGCCGCCACCGAAACCGAGGCCCGCGACGCGCTGCCGCAGCCGCCGCCCGCCGCCACCGCGGCCCCGGGCGAGGAGGAAGTGCTGCGGCTGGGCGCCGACCTGCTGGCCATGCTGCCGCGGAATGTGGCGGTGGCCGACTACCGGCTGGTGGAGGAGAAGGTCACCGTCGCCGCGGAGGTGGCCGCCCAGCGGCCCGCGGCGGCCAGGCGCCATCTGCGGGAGGCCGCCCGGTTCGCCGAGCGGGTCTCGCGTGACGCCGAGCGGCGGCAGGAGACCGAGGAGTGGGCCGCCCAGCAGCTCGCCTTCCTCCGCGCCGACCACCCCGGCACCCCCGTTCCACTGCCCGACGCCGGGGCGGAGATCGCCGTCCTGGAGCGCTTTCTGCACCACGGCGGGACGCTGGAGGAGGCCGAGCGCGCCCGCGTCGCGGCCCGCGTGGGAGAGCGGGGCGACGCGCATCAGCGGATGTACGCCGCGGAGGTGATCCGCGCGGCGGTCCAGCGGTCGGAGCCGGAGACGGCCGGATACGCCACCTCCGGAGCGGTGCAGTTCATCGACTGGACCCCGCCGGGCTGGGGGGACGACCACTGGCTGCGCGTCAGCGTGGACGCCGAGGGCACCGCCCGGGTCTCCACCATGCACCGCGAGCGCGACCCCGCCGAGGAGACCGACGGCGATCTGGACCTCGACTGGCGGCGGTGCGTCGAGGCCCCCGACCATCTGCGCGAGCTGCGGAAGCTGGCCGAACGGGCTGGGCTCAGCGTGCCGTTCGAGTTCGACGAGCCACCCGCGCGGCCGGCCCCGCGCACGGCGGCCCGCCCCGCCCACGACCATCGCACCGGACCCAAGGTCCGCCACCGTGACCAGGAGACGTAAGTATGACCGAGGCAGCCACCTCCCCGGACCGCGGAGACCGCAGCCTCCCGGCCTTCGCCGAAGAGCTGGTCGGCACGCTCAGCGTCCACTCCCAGTACGTCCTGCACGGCAGCATCCGGGACATCCACCTCGTCCGCCACGACAAGGACCCCGACGTGGGCGGTCCCGAGCGGACGTACGACGCCCACCACACCCTCACCGAGGTGCTGTGGAACGCCCTGTGGCAGGAGGGGTACGAGGCGCTGATCCGCTTCGACATCGCCGACGGCTTCACCGTCGTCGCGGGCCCCGCGGCCAAAGAGGTCCGCGAGGTGCTGCACGGGCGGGACGCCACCGGAGCCGGGCGCGCCCGCCGTGCCGACACCCCCGTCCACCTGGCCGACGCGGAGCGGATCCTGGGTGACATCGTCACCGGCTGGAAGCAGCGGGGGCGGCAGCAGAAGACACCGGACGGACGCCCCCGCCCGGACACCGCACAGCGTCAACAGCCCTACCGGGTGGTCCTGTTGATCGACTACGCCGCCCGGATCCCCACCGATGTCACCCGGCTCAGCGATGCGGAGCGGGACTTCTTCCTCAACTGCCTGAAGCTGGCCGAGGACGCGCGGCCGATCTCCTCACCGGGCAGCGGACGGCGGCTGTTCAACCCCGTGATCTGGCTCGCCGACGGGGAGCGCGACCTGCCCACCTGGCTGGTGGCGGGCAGCGAACGGGTCCGTACCATCGGCATCCCGCTGCCCGACCTGGGCAGCAGACGGCGCATGGCCGAGCTGCTGGCCGGGGAGCACACCGCCGCGTCCGCGCCCGAGGACAACGGGGACGACGGGCCGGTGCGGCTCGACAAGCAACGGCCGCCGGACGAGCACGACCTCGACACCTTTGCCCGCGCCACCGCCGGACTGACCCTGCGCGCGATGCGGGAGAGTGCCCGGATGGCGCTCGACCGCGGGCTGTCGTTCGCCGAGATGCGGGACGCGGTCCGGGTCTACCAGCTCGGCGTCAAGGACAACCCGTGGCAGGCGGATTACATCCGCGCGCAGATCAAGAAGGGCGAGGCGGATCTGCGGGCGCGGGTGAAGGGCCAGGAGAAGGCGGTCGGCAAGACCCTCGACATCCTCAAGCGCGCCGCCCTCGGCCTCTCCGGCGCCCAGGCGTCCCACCCCGGCAGCCGGCCGCGCGGTGTGCTGTTCTTCGCCGGGCCGACCGGCACCGGCAAGACCGAGCTGGCCAAGTCGGTGGCCAAGCTGCTGTTCGGCACCGAGGACGCCTGTCTGCGCTTCGACATGAGCGAGTTCTCCGCACCGCACTCGGTGGACCGGCTGCTCGGCGCACCGCCGGGATACGTGGGCTACGAGGCGGGTGGCGAGCTGACCACGGCGGTGCGCAACGACCCCTTCCGGGTGGTGCTGTTCGACGAGATCGACAAGGCCGACAAGGGGGTGCTGGACAAGTTCCTCCAGGTGCTCGAGGACGGCCGGCTCACCGATGGGCAGGGGGTCACCACGTACTTCAGCGAATGCGTGCTGATCTTCACCTCCAACCTCGGGGTCAGGAAACCGACCGGCGAGGGCGGCCGCGAAGGGCGGGTGGCCGAGCCCGGTATGCCGTACCACCAGCTGGAGGAGATCATCCTGGCCAATGTGAAGGAACACTTCGTGGAGGGGATCGGCCGCCCGGAGCTGATGAACCGGTTCGGCGGCAATGTGGTGGTCTTCGACTACATCGACGCCAAGGTGGCCGCCGAGATCTTCGACTCCCAGGTGGGCAACATCCAGCGGGTGCTGCGCGAGGACCAAGGGGTGCATCTGCGCCTCTCCGACGAGGCGCATCAGGCGCTGTCCACCTACTGCACGGCGGATGTCGACAACGGCGGCCGGGGCATCGGCATGCTGCTGGAGACGCATCTGATCAACCCGCTGGCACGGGCGCTGTTCGACCAGGAGCAGCTGGCGGGCACGGTGGTCACCGTCACCGGTGTGCGGCCCGCCACGGACGGGACGGTGGCCCTGGACCTGCGGGTGGTACGCACCGGGGCCGCGGGTTCCGGTCCCGGCGGCGGCCGATGAGTGGTGGGGCCGCTCCGGCGGGGTGGTGGCGCGAGCCGGACGACGAGGAGGGGGAAGCACCGGCGGGTCCGCCGGAAGCGGCCCCACCGGCGGGACCGGCGGAAGCGGCGGGGAGGGCGGACGCGGAGGCCCCGGAGGCGCGGCCCGTGCCCGAGCCCCGGCCGGAACCCCGGCCCGCGCCGCCCCCGGCCGGGGTCGAGGTGTCCGCGCCCTGCTGGAACTGCCGTGCGCCGGTGGCCCCCCGGGACACCCGCTGCGCGTCCTGCGGCCGTGCGCGCACCCATGCGCTGCTGGTCTGCGCCGAGCCCTGTCTGGAGCTCCGCCACGGCCCGGGCCCACCGCTGGGCTTGGGCCGCCACCCGGACTGGGCGCCCCGGACCGCCGCCGCGTTCGCGGGCTGGAACAAGGTCTCCCGGCATCATGCCTCGATCACGGTGGAGCCGGACGGCACCGCCTGGGTCGAGGAGCCGGAGGCGGGCAGCCGCAACGGTACGTATCTCAACGGTGCCCGGATCGCGGCGGGTGTGCGCACCCCCGTCCGCGACGGCGACCAGCTGCGGCTCGGGCTGCGGGTCAGCTTCGCCATACGGCTGTACGGACCGGAGCCCGGCACCGGCTGAGCCGGTGCCGGGCGGGGTCGCGGGGCGGACCCCCGTGCCGCCCCGCGCGCTCATGCCCGCATACCGGGCGGAATGATGACCGCCCGCAGCGGTGCCAGCAGCTGGTTGGCCTCGCCCGCCCCCTCGAACGTGCCCAGGTTGTGGGCCTGGCCGGGCACCGCCTTCAGTGGCTCCTCCCCGCAGCGGTCGCCGAACAGCACCAGGGCGGGGTGCGGGCGGTGCCGCCGCGACTGCCACACCAGCCCCTGGGCGTCCGGCACCTGACGCCGGATCTCCCTCGCCCAGGCGCGGGTCTGCGCGTACTCGTCGGTCTCCAGCAGCCAGGAGGTCTGGAACACCGCGGCCAGGTCCTCCTCCTCGACCAGCCGTACCAGGAGCAGATGCTCGGTCACTCGCACCTTGGACAGCGAGCGGGGGGCCGCCAGCGCCCACGGCACCTGACGCCGCCCCTCCGGCCCGGTGAACTCCATGTCCCGCAGCATCACCTCGGCGAGGGTGGTGGCCGGTGCCACGGCCGCGTAGAGATAGGGGTACCGGTCCTCGGTGGTGGCGTCGAAGCGGTTGCCGCCGAAGAAGGAGTGCGCGGGCCTCGGGTTGAACTCGGTGCAGGCGTAGGCGGTTTCATGGCACCTCCACAGCTCGGTGCCCGCGCTCAGGACGAACAGGTTCGGACTCATCCGCGCGCCCTCGGGGGGCGCCTGCCTCACCATCCGCCGTCTCCGATCAGCGCGGCGGCGGCCTCGGTCAGCCGGGCGTCCGGCACCCGCCCCACCAGGGCGGCGGGCGCGTCGCGCAGCCAGGTGTTGCCGCCGAGCCACCAGTCGGCGGCGCCCCACGGGTCCTGGTCCGACAGCAGCATCCTGTTGATCCGCTGCACCACCGGCCGTGGCTCACCGGTGTCCGGGTCGAACTGGAACTCCGGGTAGCGGTCGCCGCGTTCGGGATCGGACAGCCGGATCAGCCCGGCCCCGGTGGGATCCTCGGCGGCCGTGCCGGTGAGCTGCTCCGGGCCCCGCGCGGGGGCGGTCAGCAGCCGTTGCCGTACGGCCCGGGCGATCTCGGCGCTCTCGGGGTCCAGCGCCGGCCAGTCCACGGAGTCCAGCAGCCGGATCAGCTCGGCCAGCCGGTCGGTGTCCGGCAGGACCGCGGCGGGAGCCGCGCCCCCGGACCTGAACTGGTCCAGCTTTCTGCGCAGTTCCATCTCGCGGGGGAGGGGCAGCAGCGCCAGCCGCACCTGCCGCACGGCACCGCGCACGGCCCTGGTGTCGTCTTCGGCGGCCCGCAGCCGCAGCACACTGTCCTGGAAGCCGCTGAACTGCGCGGCGGTGAGCGAGGCGCGGATCTCCGGCAGATGCCGGCGCAGCAGCTCCAGGAGATCGTCGGTGGTCATGCCTGTCGTCCTTCCACGGGTGCGTGGGGCGCGGGGTTCCCCTGGTGGATGAATCCGGCCCAGGAGACGGTCCGGGCCAGGCCGCCCGCGTCGCGCTGCGTCTCGGCCAGCAGAAGCCCGGTCAGCCCGGGGACGGGGTGGCGGTCATGGTCGAGCATCCACAGCTGGGCGGCGCGCAGGGCGTCCGGCGGGGCCAGCCCGACGACGGTCAGCCGGTGGTGGAAGACCACCATCAGCGCGGCCGAGGCGCTGTCCGAGACCTTCCACCGCGAGCCGACCACATCCGTGGCGCCGCGCGCCAGCAGTGCGGTGGTCGGGGTCAGCGCCTCGTCGTGGTCACGGCTGCTGAGGTCCGTCTCGCAGGCGCTGAGCACGATCAGCGGCCCGGTGGCGGCCCGTTCCCCGGCGGGTACGTCGAGGATGCGCGTAACCGTCAGCCTGCCCGGGGCCGGGGTGTCCGCGGGGTCGGGGGCGTCTGCGGTGTCCGGGCCGGCCAGGTGGAGGGCCGAGTCGGTGGGCCGCAGCCCGGCCAGGCCGTGCGCCACCAGGTGCAGCAGCGAGGCGGCGGGCGCGGCCGGGCCTCCGGGCAGGTGGAAGAGCACGTCGTCGGGCGTGCCCAGGGCGTGCCCGGGCGCGTCCTCGTGCCAGCCGTAGAGCAGGGCCTCGGTGTAGTACGCGGTACGCAGCGCCGTCACCTCGTCCTGCGCCCAGGTCAGATCCCCGCTGGGGTCGGCCACCAGCACCGCGCGCTCGTTCGCGGGCACCCGGCCGCGCCGGGCGGCCCGCAGGAACTCACCGCCGGACGCGGCGTACGAGATGACCGCGTCCTCGCAGGCGTACGCGTACCGGCGCCGCACACCGTCCCGTGGCCCGGGGAGGCGGGCGGCGTGCCACGGCACGGCACCGAGGTTGCCGCACGGCACGAGGACCAGCCGGACCGGCGCGTCGCGCTCCCCGCGCCCGTCCTCCGCTTTCCCGCGCCCGCCTTCCGTCGTCCCGTACCCCCGCACCAGATCGGAGCCGCGGCCCGGCAGCCGCTGCGCCGTCTGCTCGGCCAGGTCGGCCATCTGCCCGAGGTCCCGGGAGCGTACGACGGCGGGCACCCGCTCGAGGATGTCGGCCGCCCAGAACAGGGATTCGGCGGCTTCTTCGGGGAGCGTCGGCGCCAGGTCGGCCACCAGACCGCGCAGCTCGGTCAGATCGGCGGTGAGCTCAGGGTCCCCCAACGCCACTCGGCGCCCGATGTCGAAGGACTCCAGGAGACGGGACAGGGTGCCGTCCCATCCGGCCGTCATGGCGGGCGTCAGCAGCAACCGCACCAGGTGGAAGGCGGAGGCACGCTCGTCCCGTGGGCCGAGCACCGCAGGGGCGCGGGCGGCCCGCAGCACCCGCAGGCCCCTGCTCCGGTCGCCGTCCGTGGGATCGCGCCCGTAGCGCTCGGCGTACAGGCCTCCGAGCCGGGCGCGTACGGTGCACAGCAGCGCGTCCCCGTCCGCTACGGCCGCCGCCAACTCGGCTTCCAGGCCGTCGAGTTCGGTGATGTGCCGGTCGAGCAGGGTGGAGTCGGCGGTGAGCGGCGGCCGAGTGCCGTCGGGCGCTCGCGTGGCCGCCGGGCCGTCGGACGGGCCGTCCGGACCGGGGTCCTGCGATCCGGGGTCCTGCGATCTGGGGTCCTGCGATCCGGGGTCCTTCGAACCGGTGCCGGCCGCCGGGTGCTCGGGCGGGGGCGGGGCGATCCACGCCAGCGCGTCGGCCGCGGCCCGTTCGGCGCGGTCACGTAATGCCGCGAGATCCCTGCCGTGCATGAAACGTCCCCCTTCGTCATGCCGCTCTCAATCATCCGCCCGTCCGCGCGGGCACAGGAGTCCTTTGATCGCTCTTTCCGGAAACCGACCAGAAGACGTCCGCGAATCGCCCGGCCGGATACGCGGGTGCGGAGCATCACCGGGTGTCCGGACCGGACGGCGAGGAGCGCCGGGTGCCGGGCACGTGCCCCCGGCACAACCCCGCCCACCTGCGGCAAAGGGGAAAACGGACATGAGGTGAATCGCATGACATCCCGTCACGCCCGGTGAGACACCTTTATCGATGCGTGACCAAATGTGTGGGTGGCGTGCTCGGCCGAGCCCTACTCTCGCCGGTGAACCAACGTTTCTGCACAGGACCCCCGCGGCGAAAAGGGTGGAGCGTACATGTACGGCACGATCGACGGGTTCAACTACGGGGCCGTCACTCCGCTGGCGGCCTACCTCATGGCCTGTCTGGGAGGAGCCCTCGGCTTACGCTGCACCGCCCGGTCGGTGCGTACCCAGCGCCCCTGGAAGGCGGGCTGGCTCGCGCTCGGGTCCGCGTCGATCGGCTCGGGCATCTGGACGATGCACTTCATCGCCATGATGGGGTTCCATGTGAAGGAGACCCCGATCGGCTTCGACATACCGATCACCCTTCTCAGCCTCGTCGTGGCGATCGTCGTCGTGGGCATCGGCGTCTTCATGGTCGGCTACCGGGGCACCTCCCCGGGAGTGCTGCTCTCGGCCGGTGTCTTCACCGGACTCGGCGTCGCGGGCATGCACTACATCGGGATGTCCGCGATGCGCATGCAGGGGCATCTGGAGTACTCCGTGCCGACCGTCCTGCTCTCCGTCCTGATCGCGGTCGCGGCCGCGACCGCCGCCCTCTGGGCCGCCGTGACCATCTACGGCTTCCGCGCCAGTCTGGCGTCGAGCATGGTGATGGGGGTCGCCGTGACCGGGATGCACTACACGGGCATGGCCGCGGTCAGGGTGCGGCTGGACGATGTGCTCAGCGCCTCCGTGGGCGGTGAGGCGCCCGCTTCGCTCATCCTCCCGATGCTGATCGGCCCGGTGATCTTCCTGGTGATCGCGGGGACCATCATCATGTTCGATCCGCTGCTCGTCCTGGGCGAGGGGGAGTGGAACGAGAAGAAGGCGGACAGTGCGCGCAGGACCCCGCCGCCACCACCGCCCCGGCCGGTCTGGCCCGCCTGGCCACCGGAGGAGCCCGCCCGGGCCCGGACCTGGCCACCGGAGGAGCCCGCCCGGGCCCGGACCTGGCCACCGCAGGAGGAGCCCGCCCGGGCCCGGACGAGCCGCCCCGCCCCGCGCCACGGCCGCCGGGAGTACCGCGAGTGGTGAACCCACGACCGTTCCGGGGCCCTGTCGTCAAATGATTACGGGGTCCGGCTCACGGCCGGGTGGTACGTCGTTGTGGGCCCTCCGCATCCGTGGCGTCGTTCGTTGTCACCGGCGTCGGCGGCTTCCAGGACGCGGTGGCGGCCTCTCTGACCAGGGCCGTCACCGAGTCCGGGGTGACCCGCGTCGTCGGACTCAGCAGCTGGGGCGCCCAGCACGCCGAGGGCACAGGGCCGGTCGCGGGGCTCCACCGTTTCGAACGGCTCCTGTCGGCCGCCCCCGGGGTCGACACGCTGTGGCTGCGGGCGGGTTACTTCATGGAGAACCTGCTGGATCACGCGGACACCGCGAGGGAACACCGCCGTATCAGCGCTCCCCTCGACCCGGATCTACCGCTGCCGTTCGTCACCACCCGGGACATTGGCACAAGGGCCGCCGAGGAGCTGGTCACCGGCGCCTTCAGCGGTACGGAGGTGCTGGAGCTCCAGGGCGGGCGCGAGGCGAGTATGAGGGAGGTCACGGAGGTGATCGCGAATGCCGTGGGCGCGCACGACCTCGTGTACGCGCAGCTCAGCCTCGACGCCTTCCGTGCGGAGCTGCGCGGGAACGGCGTTTCCCCCAACGTCGAGCGGATGATGGCCGAGGTCGGCACGTCCCTCAACTCCCGGCACACGCGAATGCGGCAGCCCCGTACCGCCCGTACCTCAACTCCCACCTCCATCGAGAAGTTCGTCGAGGAGGAGTTCGCTCCCCGGTACCGCCGTGCCGCGCGGACCGAGTCGTCCGAGGCCACGCCCGCATCAGGCCGGAAACGGGGGCGGAGCGTGGCCCATGGACCGTACCGCTGAAGACAGCGCCTAATGGAACCGGTGCGTTCCCGACCAGCCGGGATCGCCGCTCATGGCGAAGCGCACCCACGCGCCGTGCATCTCCGTGGCCAGCGACGCCGGGACGTCCGGTCCGAGCAGTCCGTTCGCCGTACGGAGCGCGGGCAGATCGGTGGTGTCGAAGACGAACGGGAGCTCCACGGCGTGGCACGCGCCGAATGGCCCGCCCCGCCAGTCGAAGTCGTAGGTGAACGCCTTGCCGGAGCGGGACACCAGCCGCTCACGGGCGTCGCGGAAGATCGCGTCGATGGCCGCGCCCTGATCCGGCCGCTGGTAGAGCAGTGACTCCTGGGTGTTCGTGCCCACCAGCAGGTCCACCGGATGCGGCGGTGGCGTGTCGTCGAGCCCGTCGAGCACCACACCGAGCGGCGACAGCCTCGGCCCCACCCCCGGCACCTCGGCGAGCGCGGACACCAGACGCTCGTCGGGGATGTCGGCGAACGCCTCGACCGTCGCCGGAACGCCCAGCCGGTCCGCCAGGGCCCGGGTCGTCTCCGCCGCCTCGGCGCCGGTCAGGGCGTGGAGCCCACCGCTCTGGCTGATCGCGCCCCGGAACAGCCCGGCGGCCTCGGGCATCACCAGCAGCGCGCTGATGATCATCCCTCCCGCCGACTGCCCGAAGGCCGTGACCCGGTCCGGGTCCCCGCCGTAGTCCGCGATGTGCTCACGCACCCACCGCAGTGCGGCGAGCACGTCCAGCAGGCCCCGGTTGCGCGGGGCGTCCGGTAGATCGAGCCAACCCAGCGCGCCGAGGCGGTAGTTGAGGGTGACCAGGACCACGCCGTCGCGGGCGAAGGACGTCCCGTCGTACACCGGCGCCTGGCCGGTGCCGGAGAGGAACGCGCCGCCGTGCACGAAGACCATCACCGGGGCGTTTCCGTCGGTCCGCGGCGTCCAGACGTTGAGCGTCAGATAGTCCTCGCCACGCACCCAGCCCGGCCCCGTCAGCGGGCTCAGATCCGCCGGGAACCGCCGCTCGGGTGCCGGAGCCGTCGGCCCCGGCACCCGAGCGGCGCCGGGTGCGGCGGGTACGCCGGGCACGGGGGCCGGTGCGGCGAATCGCGCGGCGCCGGTCGGCCCGGCCGCGTACGGGATGTTCCGGAACACTTTCACTGCCATGCCGCCCACTCCTTCACCGCGAACCGCCCGCCGTCACGCCGCACTTCGGCCGCGCTCGCACCGGGGAAGTGCGCGGGGAACAACAACGCACCCTCGTCCGCGGCCGCGCCCAGCACCCGGCGCCGGGAGACCCGCGCCCGTGGCTCGTCCTCGTCGAAACAGGGACAGGCGTCCGGCTCCACGATCTGCAGCGGGCTGTGCATCAGATCGCCCACGAAGACCGCCCGATCCGTACCCGACCGCAGCCGCACCACCGACGAGCCGGGGGTGTGGCCCGCGGCGGGCTCGACGCGCAGCTGCGCGTCGACGTCGTAGTGGTCGCCCTCCCACAGCACGGCCTGCCCGGCCCGGTGGACCGGGGCGACGCTGTCCTCGAACACATTCGTCATCCGGCGGCCGGAGCGGGTCCGATGCCCGTTCTCCGGGTTCCAGTAGTCGAAGTCGACGCGGGGGAGCAGGTACCGCGCGTTGGGGAAGGTCGGCCGCCACTCACCGTCCGCCCATGAGGTGTTCCAGCCGACGTGGTCCCCGTGCACATGGGTGCAGATCACCAGGTCCACATCGGCCGGGCGGACCCCGGCCGCGGCCAGCTCCGCGAGGTAGTTCGTGTGCAGATGGTGGAAGGGCGGCATGCCCGGCCGCTCCCGGTCGTTGCCGATGCCCGTGTCGATCAGGATCGTCCGGCCCTCGCTGCGGAGCAGCCAGGTCTGGATCATCGTGCGGATCTCATCGGCGGCCGGATCCAGGAATTCGGGGGCCAGCCAGTTCTCGTGCGCGCGCCAGAGCTCAGGGGCCACGTCGGGAAAGACGAAGCCACGTGGCAGACCCCTCGGGGCCACCTCTACCACGCGGGTGATCTCGACGTTTCCAAGCGTGATGGTGTCCATGTCCCCAGCCTGCGCCCCGGCGGGCGCCGGCGGTATCGGTCAGATGACTGCACCACGTAGAGTCAAAGGATGACCATGGTCGGGCGGGAGAGTGAGAGCGCGGTCGTACTCGGTCTGACCAGCGGTGTACTGATCCTCACGGGTGAACCGGGCGCGGGCAAGAGCACCCTGCTCGGCCTCGCGGCGGATCGTCACCGGGGCCGGGTGCTGCGGATGACGGGCAGCGAGAGCGAGGCGAACCTGACGTTCGCGGGGCTGCATCAGCTGCTGCGTCCGGTGCTGGCGGAGACCGCGCGGCTGCCGGGGCGGCAGCGGTCGGCGCTGCTGGGGGCCATGGGCCTGGGGGCCGACTTCGGGGGCGGTGGTTTCGGGCAGGCCGAGCCCGACGACGCCCACCTCGGGGAGGCCGGACCCGACGGGTACGACACCGGACGCGGCGGCCCGCCCGATCGGCTGTTGCTCGGGGTGGCGCTGCTCACGCTGCTGTCCGACCTCGCCCGGCAGTCGCCCGTCCTCGTGGTCGCCGACGACCTGCAGTGGATCGACGCGGGCTCGCTGGAGCTGCTCGCCTTCGCCGCCCGGCGCATCGGCGACGAACCCCTCGCCGTGCTGGCCGGGGCCAGGGACAGGGCGGGCGAGGGCGCCCGGGGCGGGGCCACGGCGCCGTTCTCCGGCTTTCCCCTGCTTAACCTCGACCCGCTGGACGCGACCGCCGCGGGCCTCCTGCTGGACCGGCAGCCGTATCCGCCGACCGGCAGCCGCCGGCTGCGCATCCTCGACCAGGCCGCCGGAAATCCGCTGGCGCTGATCGAACTGTCCCGGGCGAACGGCGCCTGTGGCGTGGACTCGGCCGGCTCCGCCGACGGTGAGCTCCTGCCGCCCACCGATCGCCTGATGCGGGTCTTCGCCGCCGACCTCGAGGCCCTGCCCGAGGCCACCCGGCGGGCACTGCTCCTGGCGGCGGCGGACGACCGGGCGGTGGCGGACCGGGTCGAGGCGCTGGCCCCGGCCGAGGCCGCCGGACTGCTGCGGATCACCGGCGGTGGCCGTGACGGCTGGCGGGCCCGCTTCCGGCATCCGCTGATCAGGTCCGCCATCTACCACTCCGTACCGCTGGCCGCCCGCCGTCAGGCCCACCGCGACCTCGCCACGCTGCTCGGCGCCGAGCCGGACCGCCGGGCCTGGCATCTGGCCGCCGCCGCGGAGGGGCCGGACGAGGAGATCGCCGCCGCGCTGGAGGAGTCGGCGGCCAGGGCCCGGGAGCGGGGCGGATACACCGCCGCCACCACCGCGCTGGAGCGGGCCGCGGAGCTGAGCCCCGGGCGGCGCGACCGGGCCCGCCGCCTGGTGGCCGCGGCGGGTGCCGCGGTGTCCACCGGACAGCCGCACTGGGTGCGGCGGCTCGCCGCGCAGGCCGCCGCGCTCACCGACGACCCGGAGCTGTCGGCCGAGGCATCCCTGCGCGTGGGCCAGGTGCTCACGCTGAGCACCGAGCACGACACCGCGATGTCCTTGCTGCTGCGGGCGGCGGAGGACCCCAAGCTGCGCCGGGCCGCGCTCTCCTCGGCGTCGGTGGCGGGCTTCTACTCGGGCGACGAGGAATACCGCCGCACCGTACGGGCCCGGGCACACGACGACCCCTGGACACTCACGGTGACCGACCCCACCGCGCACCGGTCCGAGCGGGTGGCGGCGATCCCGGCGCTGGTCGAGCGGGCGGACGGCGACCCCGCCCGGCTCATCTCGCTCGGCGCGATGGCCTGGCTGCTCGACGAGACCGCACTCGCGGTACGGATCTTCGACGACGCCCTCCACCGCTGGCGGCTGGGCGGCTCCCTGCCCATCGGTCTCGGCTGCTCGGCCGGGTGGTCGTACCTGGACCACGGGCGGTGGGCGCAGGCCCGTACCGCCGCCGTGAACACCAACTCCGCGGGCGCCGGGCTGCCGCACCTCGACGCCGCCGCACGGTCGCTCGAGGCCGCCGCGCTCGCGCTGACCGGACGGACCGATGAGGCCCGTACCGCGGGCTCGGCCGCGCTGTCCCTCGTCGACCCGCACCGCAGCCGCGCCGTCGCCGTCCGGGCCCGGTGGGCGCTGGGCATGGCCGCGGTGGCCGACGGCGACCACGTCGGCGCGTACGAGCAGTTCCGCCTGCTGTTCACCGCCGACGGTGACCCCGTCCACTACGCGTGCTCCTACCCGGGGGTCGCCGAACTGGCCGCCGCAGCCATCCGCACCGGCCACGGCGCCGAGGCCGCCGCCATCGTGGAGCGCACCGCCGACCGGCTCGCCGAGGACCCCTCGCCCCGGATGCGCGTCCTGATCCACCGCGCCCGCGCCCTGCTCGAACCGTCCCGGGCCGAGCCGCACTTCACCGCGGCCCTCGCCGAACCGGCGGGCGGCCAATGGCCGTTCGAACGCGCGCAGATCCTGCTGGACTACGCCGAATGGCTGCGCCGCCGCCACCGCATCACCGAGGCCCGCCACCAGCTGAACACCGCGCTGGAGACCTTCCGCCGCCTCGGCGCCCCCTCCTGGATCGACCGCACCCAGGCCGAACTGCGCGCCGCCGGTGTCGAATCCGCCCCCGCCGGTCCCGACGCCCTCACCTCGCTGTCCCCGCAGCAGCAGCACATCATCCGCCTGGCCGCGCAGGGCCTGAGCAACCGCGAGATCGGCGAACGGCTCTTCCTCTCTCCCCGCACCGTCGGCTCCCACCTCTACCGCAGCTTCCCCAAGCTCGGCGTCACCGCCCGCTCCCAGCTGCGCGACCTGATCGAGGCGTCCGGCCGGTAGTAGTGGCGGTGGCCGGGTGCGCTCCCGGCGATCGCCACCGGCAGGGCAGCTCCACCGCGATGACCGTCGGCCCGCCGCGCGGGCTGCTCACCGTCACCGTTCCATCGAGCGCGGCGACACGGCGGCGTATCCCGAGCAGCCCGAGGCCACGTTCGGCGCCATGCCCGGGGCCACGCCCCGGACCACCCGTCTCCCCGGCGCCGGGCCCGTCCGCGCCGGGCCCGCCGGTGGCGGCCTCGGCGCCGCCACGTCCCTCGTCACGCACCGAGACACACAACCCGCTCGGGGTACGGGCCAGCCGGACCTCGGCCCGGTCGGAACCGCTGTGCCCGGCCACGTTCGCCAGCGCCTCCGCCACGACGAAGTACGCGGCCGCTTCCACCGCCGCCGGTGCCCGCGCCCCGTCCTCCAGACCGTCCGCCCGCACGGTGACATCGAGCCCGCTGCTCGCCGCGAGCGCCCGTACCGCCCCGGCCGGACCACGGTCGGTGAGGACCGGCGGATGCATGCCGCGCACCACATGGCGCAGCTCCGCCAGCGCCTCGTCGGCCAGGTCCTGCGCGTCGTCCAGCATCCTGCGCGCCGCCGTAGGATCCCGGTCGTACGCCCGCTTGGCCAGCCCGATCCGCAGGGAGAGGGAGACCAGCCGCACCTGGGCGCCGTCGTGCAACTCCCGCTCGATACGCCGTAGTTCGGCGCCGTGTGCGGCGACGGCACCCGCCCGAGTCTCCACCAGTTCCTCCACCCGCCGGGCCAGCCGGGCCGTGGCCCGCGCCGCGTGCCGCATTCGCCTACCCATACCGACGAGGCTAGAAGACCGGCCGGGCCCACGCGGGAGAGCGGGCCGCCCCTTCGGGGGTGGAGCCCGCTACACCCCCGTGCCCCCGGCCCGGGACTCACCGGCATGGGCGCGTCAGGGTGCGGGTACGGGCCGGGGGAGTCATGGTGGAGGAACCGGTCCGCCCAGAAAGGCACCCGATGACGGATCTTCAGGAAGTGGACCGCATCGCCGCGGCCGACCACCACTTGGCGGTCGTGTCGACGACGCGCGCCGACGGCTCGGTCCAGGCATCCGTGGTCAACGCCGGGATCGTCGGCCATCCGGCCTCCGGTGACCAGGTGGTCGCCTTCGTCACCTACGGCCCCGCCAAACTCGCCCATCTGCGGGCGCGTCCGCGGGCCACCGTGGTCTTCCGCGCCGGATGGAACTGGGCCGCGGTCGAGGGCCGCACCGAGATCGCGGGGCCCGACGACCCGTTCCCCGGGATCGACCCGGAGCGTCTGCGGCTGCTGCTGCGCGAGATCTTCACCGCCGCGGGCGGCAGCCACGACGACTGGGCGGCCTACGACCGTGTGATGGCCGAGCAGCGCCGCGCCGCGGTCTTCGTCCACCCCGAACGCGTCTACGGCAACTGACCCCCGTGGCGGCGCCGGGGCTACGGGACGGCCCCGGCGCCACCACGCGGTGGCTGATGCGGCCCGGTAGCCACCGTCACCCGGTGTGACACCGCACCATCGCCGGGTTGTGACACCGGCGGCGTCAGAAACGGACGTGGCCGTCCCCGCCGACCCTCGTCGCGGGCGCCAGCTCCCGGGAGACCTCTTCGACCTGCCGCAGGATCCGCCGCGCCGTGGAGGCCGAGGGAATCACCGGCTCGCCGTCGGCGGTGAGCTCGACCGGATGGAGGCGCAGCCGGGGCGGGCCGTCCCCCAGGGCCACCTCGAACACCGCGCTCTCGAACCACGGCCGGTCGAACATCCGCTCCTTGTAGCGGGTGGGCGGGCGCCGGTCGGCGGGAGCCACCTCCTCGCAGGGATGGAACAGGAAGTTCCCGGTCGAGTAGAGGATGAGGCCGTCCCCGTACCGCTCGACCGGATGGAGGCAGTGCGGATGGTGTCCGATCACCAGATCCGCCCCGGCGTCGACAAGACGACGCCCCAGCGGCCTCTGGTACTCGGCCAACGGCCCCTGGTTGCTGGGCAGATAGCACCAGGGCACACCCCAGTGCACCGCCACCACCACCGTGGCGGCCAGCTCCTTGGCCCGCCGGACCGCCTCCTCGGCCCGCACCACATCGGCCTCCCGCGCCGTGGTGCGGACATACGGCACGGTCCCGGGCTGCTCCTCGATCAGCACACCGTCGAACTCATAAGTCTGCTCGACCCGCACCGGCGCGATCCCGGGCCGGTGCGAGGTGGCGTTGAAGCCCGGCGGCAGGGCACAGCACAGGCTCAGAAAGGCCACCTCGGCGCGGCCCCGGCCGGAGACCCTGACGGCGCGCAACGCCTCGTCGAGGTTCTCCCCGGCCCCGGCGTGGGCGACACCGACCTCGTCCAGAGCCGCCCTGGTGCCGCGCAGACCGTCGATGCCGTAGTCGAGTGCGTGGTTGGTGGCCACCGAACAGGCGTCGAAGCCGAGCCGGGCCAGCTCGGGGGCCATGTCGCTGCCCACACGGAAGGCGACCGGCTTCTCGGCCGGGTACCCGGTGTCGGTCAGCGGGACCTCGAGATTGCCGATCGTCAGATCGGCGTCCCGCAGCAGCGGCAGCGCCGAGGTACCGGCGGAGAGGTCCCCGTCGAGGGCCACGGCCGGCCTCCGGGCGACCACCACGTCCCCCACGGCGATCAGCTTCATATGCCACTCCTCCCACTCGGGACGGTCCGCGACGGGATCAGGCTACGCGGGAGGCCGGGAGCCGTCGGCCGGGGTATCCGCCGGGCCGGTCAGCCGTCCGCGCGGAGGATCATGCAGGTGGTGGTCGCGTGGGCGATCAACTTCCCTTGTTCGTCCAGCACCTTGCCCTCGGCGGTGGCGGTGCGGCGACCGGCGTGGAGGACGGTGCCTTCGGCGCTGAGGGTCTGCCCGTCGGTGCGGGCGGCGCGGATGTAGTTCACCTTGAGCTCCAAGGTGGTGTAGCCCACACCGGCCGGGAGAGTGGTGTGAACGGCGCAGCCCATGGCCGAGTCGAGCAGGGTGGCGGCGATGCCGCCGTGCACGGTGCCGAGGGGGTTGGCGAAGTCGGGGCGGGTGTCGAGGGAGACGACGACGCGTCCGGGGTCGACCTCGTCGAAGCGCATACCGAGCAGCCGGCCGATGGTGGGTACGTCGGTGGGACCCTCGGACTGCACCCATCGGATGAGGTCGAGGCCGGAGAGGGTGGTGGGGTCGGTGATGGTCACAGGCGTTCCTTGCGGTCGTGGTGGCCCGCGCCGTTCGGGATGGGTACGGCGCGGGAGCCGGTGGGGCTGTCGTCCAAGAGGGCTGTCGTCCAACAGGGGTGTCAGCCGAGGGGTTTGGGTTTGTCAGCCGAGGGGGTTGTCCTTCGCACGCAGGGCGGCCAGTACGGGGGCGTACATCCGGGCCTTGATGGTGCCGAGGGTGTCACCGGCCTTGCCCGCCTGCGCCGCCGCGAGCTCGACGGCGGTCGACCGGACGGAGCCCTCCGCCACCGCGTGGTCGACGATCCCGGCGGTCAGCGCGTCATGGCCGCCGTAACGACGAGCGGTGACCATGGCCTCGTGGGCGGTTCGCGGGCCGAGCCGACCCTGGATGAGCGCGGACATGCCCGGGGTGAAGGGGATGTTGATGTCCGCCTCGGGCAGACACCAGAAGCCACGGTCGGCGCGCATCACCCGGATGTCATGGGCCAGGGAGAACATCGCGCCCGCCGCGAAGGTGTGCCCCTGCAGCGCGGCCACGGTCACGAGCGGCAGCGACAGCATCCGGGCCAGGAGTCCATGGACGGAGGTGACATAGTCCTGGTGCTGGTCGGCGTGTGCCAACAGCCACTCCAGGTCCAGGCCGTTGGAGTAGAACTTGCCGGTGGCGGCCGTCACCAGGGCGCGCGCCCCCTCGGCCTTCTCCACCTCGTCCAGTGCCCTGTTTACGGCGGCGAGCCAGTCGGGGTGGAAACGGTTCTCGTCGTCCCCGAGGTCGAGCACGAAGACGTTGTCCTGGCGGTCCAGCGTGGGCATGGCTGCTCCTTCACACAGGGCTGAGTCGGCCGACGGGTCCGCGCGCCACACATCCGGCGGCCCGCGGAACACGGCGGTGGTTCACCGCGGCTTGACGGCGGTTGATTCACCGTGGCCTCACGGTGGTGGCGTGTCGCGGTCGCGGGCACGATCCGCCGATGAGCCGGCGGTACGCAGAGCGTGGGCCAGAAGGTCGTGGATCTCGGCGGCGGCGGCCTCCAGCGGGGCGGTGCTCCGCTCGGCCCGGCACATGATGACGGCGCCCTCCACCGCGGCGATGATGAACGCGGCCAGCCGCCTTCCCCGCTCCTCCGGCAGACCGTGCCGGACGAACAGGGCGGCCAGCGCCTCCTGCCAGCGGGTGAACGCCGCGGCCGCGGAGCGGGCGAGCTGCGGGGCGTCGTCGTTGGTCTCGACGGCCACCGCCACGACGGGGCAGCCGGTCCGGAAGTCGTTTTCGACGAGCCGTCCGCGCCACAGCGTGAAGAACGCGTCGACCGCCACCGCCGGGTCATCGGCCCGCACACCGGTCTCGATCAGCCCGGCGATGAAGTCACCGGCGAGCGCCACCGCCTCATCGATCAACTGCGCCCGCCCGCCCGGGAAGTGGTGGTAGACCGAGCCACGCGGGGCCCCGCTGTGCGCGAGCACCCGGTCGATGCTCGTGGCGCTCGCACCGTACTCACGCAGCAGCGCCGCGGCGCTCAGCACCATCCGCTCACGGCTGTCGCTCTTGCGCCGGACCATGCGACCCACCACCTCCCTTACGTGTGGGTAACTTATGCTCCATGACATAGAACATGCAAGAGCCGTCGGCGAAGACGCCCGGCCACCGGCCGTTGTCCGAGGGCGTCGTCAGGGTGGTCCTCACACCCTGTGCCGATCAGTGGAGAAGGATCATGTTCGAAGAGCGGCTCGCGCAGTTCTCCCGGGACCGTCTGGACGGCCGCCCCGTCCCCGATGACGTGCGCGTCATGCTGGTGGCGCAGTGGGAGGCCCGCACCGACTTCAGTGCCCTTCTCGGCATGACGTTCCTGGAACGGTAAGGGCTGGATCGGCTACTGGGTGCACCCCGATGAGCCCACGGACCGTCCCTGGCCCCTCGTCGAGCTGGACACCGAGTTCTCGTACTGGGGCATGATGGGCAGCATCCTGGCCGAGGCGTGCGCCGCCGATCAGGTGCGCTACGAACCCGACCGGCGGATCGCGTTCTCGCGTCTCGCCGACCGGCTCGCCGAGCTCGGCCTGCCGCTCGGCGTGCGGGACTACGACGCTGTCCGCGACGGCGAGTTCACGGTGGATCCGGACGAGCTCACCGAGGAACTCATCGACGCCGAGCGGGTGAAACGGGGCCTCGCCTGAGCCCCGGAGCCGATCGCCCGGGGGCGAGCGTGCTCACACCGCATCGACCAGCTCCCGGGTGAGGTGGTGCAGGCGCAGTGCCGCTTCTCGGCCGAACGCATGGCCTTTGAGCGGCACTTGGCGGGTGGCGCGGTAGGCGCTGACGGGGGCGTCCGGCGGTTCGTCCAGCAGGCGTGCCATCGGGGCGACGGCCTTCGGCACGGAGGCCGCGAGCAGGGCGAAGGAAGCCTTGGTGACGGCACGCAGAGGCTGCGGGAGGTGGTGGGGCATGCCGGTTGACACCACGCCGGGGTTGTAGCCGATGTAGCGGATCGGCGTATCGGCGTGGAGGGCGGCGAAGGCCACGCCGAGCAGGTCGTTGGCGCGGAAGGACTGCAATGTGGCCCTGGTGCCGCTGTAGCGCCGCGCGAGTTGCAGATCGTCCCAGTGGATCCGGCCCAGGCGGACGCCGGGGGTGCCGACATTCATGATGACCGGCCGCTGCGAGGACTCCAGGGCATCGCGCAGGCCGTGGCTGAGGACGTATCGGCTCAGGTAGGCAAGAGCGAAGCTGTGCTCGAACCCCTCGCGGGTGACGGTGCGGGAGCCGAAGAGCCGGTACCGCTGAGCGCACAGGATGAGCTTGTCCACCGAGGAACAGGCGCTCTCGACCGTGGCGACGAGTTCTTTGGCCGCCGTGACCGAGGTCAGGTCGGCCTCCACGAAGACGGCGCGTCCAGCAGCCGAGATGGCCGCCGCTTCCGCCAGCAGCGCCTCTCCCTTCGTGGGGGTGCTGCCGACCGCGAGGACGCGCGCCCCTTGGCGCAGGTAGTGCAGGGCGAGCCCCTTGCCGAGCCCATCGGTTCCTCCGGTGATGACGACAGTCCGCATCCCTGACTCTCCTCCCCCTCGTCGTCGATCCGGATATGGCATATCCGCTTACGCGAGGACCATACCACGAACCGGATATGATGTATCCGCATCGCGGGCGTATCGGCGGGAGAGTCTCCATGGACAGGAAAAAGGCAGGCCAGGACCCTGCGGCAGCAGGGGCGCGGCCACTGAGACGGGACGCCGAACTCAACCGTCGGCGCATCCTCCAAGCCGGACGCGAGGTCTTCGCCGCCCGCGGACTTCAGGCCACGCTCAACGACGTCGCGCACCATGCCGGGCTCGGCGTCGGCACGGTCTACCGGAAGTTCCCCGACAAGCAGGCGCTCGCGGAGGCCGTCTTCGCGGAAGAGCTCAACGAGATCGCGGCGGCGGCACACAGAGCCCTGGCCGAGGACGACGCCTTCGGCGCCCTGGCCGACTTCCTGGAGGCGGCGCTGGAGCGGGCCGCGCACAACCGCGGACTGCGCGAGTTGATGCGCCACCCCACCTTCGAGGGCACGGGCCTCGCCCAGGCACGACGGGAGATCACCACCCACTGCGCGGGGCTTGTGGCCCGGGCCCGCGCCCAGGGCACACTGCGGGAGGGTGTCACCGAGGCCGATATCGCGCCGATCGCCGCGATGATCGACGCCGTCATGGCACTTCCCGGCGAACGCCCCTCCGCGTCGTGGCGACGCTATTTGGCGATCATCCTCGACGGGCTCCGCGCCCGTCCTGAACGCACACCGCTGCCCGCCCCCGGCGACGCCGTCTGACCTCGGCCCTCATCGCATGGCGGCCACATGGGGAACGGTCCCGCGGGACATCATGGTCCTGCGGTTCCAGAGATGAGCAGGGTACTGGTTGGGCCACGCGGATGGGCTGATGCTTCTTCCCGCAGGCCAGTCCGTGGTTGCCCGGGAGGCCGGGGGAACATCCGTTGTTCCGTCTTCATCCCGCTTGCCGCGGTGGCCTGACCGTTATGAAGCGCATCTCTCGGAGGCGATCATGTCGAAACACCTTGTCTTCCGCCTGGCGGTGACCACCGCGGGCGCGGTGATCGGACTCACCGCGGTCTCGTCGACAGCCGAAGCGGCCGCACCGCCCCTCTCGCACCCGCGGATCGTTGCCCACTTCGACCGCCCGGCCGGGCAGGTGGCGGAGAGCGTCATCGTGCGGCCGGACGGGTCCGCGGATGTCGGCCTCATCCTGTCGCGGCAGGTGGCTCACGCCACGCTTGGCGGGCGTGTTGAGGTATTGGCAACCATGCCTCTCCCCGCGGACGGGGGCGTGAACACCCCCGGCACCGGGTTCGCTGCCGTGACGGGGGTCGAACGAACTGGAGATGGAACCGTCTACTTCCTCTACTCGGCGGGAGACGAACACCTCACCGGTCTATGGGAACTGCGCCCGGGGGGCAAGCCGGAACGCGTCGCGGCCCTGCCGGCCGCGAGCTTCCTCAACGGACTGGCCAGGGACGGCCGTACGGGGAACTTCTACATCACCGACTCCACTCAGGGCCGAATATGGCGGGTCGGATCGCACGGCGGAACCGCTGAGCTCTGGGCCGGGGGAGAGGACCTTGCCCCGGTTCACTTCTTCGGCGCCAACGGCGTGAAGGTGCACAACGGAGCCGTATGGGTCTCCAATATCGATCGGGGAACGATCCTTCGTATACCGCTGACAGGCAAGGGAACGGCTGGTCCACATCAGATCAAGGCATCCGGACTCGACAGCGTCGATGACTTCGCCTTTACCGGTCGCGGCGATCAGCTGCTGGCCGCACTCAATGTCCCGAGTAAGGTGGTCCTCATTACCCCGGGCAAGGCTGACCGTATCGTCCTCGATGAGAGCGATGGCCTGCAGAACACCACATCGGTGGCGGCCGACGGGGATACGGTCTATGTCGCCAGCGGTGCGCTCACCACGGGCGGGGATGCGAATCTCCTGACGGCCCGCCTCGGACACCTCGACTGAGGCGGCGGCAGGTTCGCCCAGCGGATCAGTCGTCCGATTTATCCCAGGAATGGCAGTACCACGCTATCGACCGCGGGGTCGGTCACAATGGGAACATGAGTCGTCCAGAGAACTCGCTGGGTAACACGCTGCGTGCATGGCGTGCCCGGATCACGACTGAAGACGTTGGGCTGCCGGCCACCCGGCGGCGGCGCACCGCTGGCTTGCGCCGCGAAGAACTCGCTCTTCTGGCCGGAATATCCACGGACTACCTGCTGCGTCTTGAACAGGGCCGGGCCCTGCGCCCATCTCGGGACGTCGTGGCCTCGCTCGCCCGCGCGCTGCAGCTGAGTACGAATGAAACCTGCCACTTGCACCTGGTGGCCGGACTTCTTCCGCCGACGCCCAAAAACGTCCCGCATCAGATGCCGCCCGGTGTGCGACGGCTCGTCAGCCGCTGGGGGAACATTCCGGTGGGAGTGTTCTCCGCCTCATGGACCTTGCTGACATGGACATCCATGTGGGCGGCCTTGCTGGGTGACCCGTCCCTTCGGCCGCCGGAAGAACGAAATCTGGTACGCGCGGTGTTCAAGGAGCCGCCGGGCACGGGCCATCCGCTCTTTCCCATGGAGCAGAGCATCACCGAATTCAAAGCCGCTCTCGTCGCAGATCTTCGGATCACGTACGGAGCGTATCCTCATGACGAGGAATTGAGAGTTCTGATCGGTGAGGCCATGAGCAACAGCGAAGAGTTCCGGGGCATGTGGCGTACCCCGGCGCTCGGCTCGCGCCTGGGTGGCCACAAACGCCTGCAGCATCCTCTGGTAGGGGAGATAAGCCTCGACAACGATGTACTGAAGGTGCCCGACCACGATGTGAGGATCGTGACCTATACGGCAGAGCCGGGTACCTCGGATGAGGAAAAACTGGAGTACTTGCGAGTCGCCGCTATCCGGACCGCGCTGCCGCTGTCGTCCGGCTGAGCCGGGCGGGTCGTCAACGGGGGAGGAGCGGGCACGTCGCGCGCCGGGTGTGCTCCTACGGCACCCGCGCTGTCCACTCTTCGTTGCTGTATTTCACGAGAGCGAGTTCTTCGGCGCGTGCCATCTCCTCGTCGGTGACATGCCCCTGAGCGAGGCCGTAGCGGGCGCGGAAGGAGGCCAGCATGCGGTCGATGATCTCGGCTCTGGGCAGGCCGGTCTGACGGCGTAGCGGGTCGACGCGCTTCCTGGCGCTTTCGGTGCCCTTGTCGGACAGCTTCTCCTTGCCGATGCGCAGCACGTCGAGCATCTTGTCGGCGTCGATGTCGTACGCCATCGTCACGTGGTGCAGTACCGCGCCGTCACCACTGGCAAGGCGCTTCTGCGCGGCACCGGCGATCTTGCCTTCCGCGGAGGCGATGTCATTGAGGGGCTGGTACCAGGCCTTGATGCCCATGTCGGCGAGCGCGGTCAGAACCCAGTCGTCGAGGTAGGCGTAGGAATCGGCGAACGACAGGCCGGAGACGAGGGAAGCCGGCACCGAAAGGGAGTAGGTGATGGTGTTCTCGGCCTCCACGAACATGGCTCCGCCACCGGAGACGCGCCGCACTACCGTGACTCCGTGGCGAGCCGCGCCCGCAGGATCCACTTCGTTGCGGAGTGACTGGAAGCTGCCGATGATGACCGCCGGGCGGCCCCACTCCCACACCCGAAGCGTGGGTGGCCGCCGTCCGTCGGCGACCTCGTCGGTCAGCACCTCGTCCAGGGCCATGTGCAGCGCCGGGTCCTGCGGCCCGTCGTGGATCAGCTGCCAGTCGTAGTCCGTCCAGTCGGTGGCACGGGCCAGCGCCCGCCGCACCGCGATGCCCACGGCCTCGGGGGAGAAGCCGAACATCACGGTGTCGGCCGGCAGCCCCGCCCTGACGCGGGCGGCGAGCGCCTGTGCGTCGGCGTCGGCGGGCGCGCCCTCCAGGGCCCGGTCGATGGCGTGCAGTGCCTCGTCCGGTTCCAGGAAGAAGTCGCCCGCCACCCGCACCCCGCGCAGCGCGCCGTCGTGGACCTCCAGATCCACGACGACCAGCTTGCCGCCCGGCACCTTGTATTCACCGTGCATGTCCCGCACCGCCTCCTGTTTCCGCCCCGGCGCTCCCGATCATTATCCCGCGCCAATGGCCGGATCCCGCGCAGTGACCGGCTTCGGGCCATAGCGCGGGGGATGGGGCGGGGTCAGGCTCCGGTGGTCGAGCCCGGGCGGACGATCATAAGGATGGTCACCGTCGCCCACAGCAGGTTGAACACGCCCGTGAACATGGCCAGTTGGGCGGTGTCGGACCGTTCCAGGGCCTTGCTCGCACCGAGGCTGTCGATGAGTTCGCCCTGGCGGGGCAGGACGAAGGCGACCAGGACTCCGGCGGCCGCGGCTGTCAGGCCGATGGAGGCGGTGAGCCAGCCGCTGTCGAGGACGCCCATCACGGCCGCCGTGGCGAAGCCGAAGACGGGCACGGCCAGGCCCATCGTGGCGTAGACACGGCAGATGCGGTGCAGCAGCCGGACCGTGCCCAGGTCCGCCGAGCTCTCGGCGGCGGCAGCGTGGGCGCTGCGGGCCGCGGGCGGGAACATGCTGGCGGCGACGGTGACGGGGCCGATCGCGACAATGGCGGCGAGGACGTGCAGGGAGAGAAGGATCTTGGTCATCGGGTGGCGTCCGGCTCCCTTGCGAACGTGACAGGCACCGGCGTCTCCTTCCTGGCGTGGGGCGGGTGGTGCCCGCCCCACGCTAGGGAGCCGGGAGAAGATCGCCCAGGGGCTCGAACGACAGAAACCAACGGCTTCTCGCCATGCCGGGCCCGGGGGCGACCTCTCATCCCTCGACGTACTGCGCCACTCCGTGTCCGAACGACCAGTCGGCCGACTCGTTCTCGGTCAGGGTGATGAACACGTTCCGCGGCTCGGTCCCCGCGTACTCCTCGGCGAGTTCGGCGATCCGCCGGTACAGCGCCCGCTTCTGTGCCGGTGTGCGCCCCGAGCGCATCGTGAGGGCGACGTAGACGATGCCGTCGTCGCGCGGCACACCGAGGTAGTCGTCGTAGCGCAGCATGCCGCTGGTGCCGTCATGGCTGGCCAGGACCTGGAACCGGTCGTTGGGCGGGAAGCCGATGGTTTCCACCAGCGCGTCGTGCACGGCGCGGCCGAGCGCGTCGAGCCGGTCGGCGTCGGCCCGCAGTGCGTCAATGCGGACGAAGGGCATGTCGGGGCTCTCTTTCGGGCAAGGGGCGAAGGTCGCGGGCTCAGCGGACATGGGCGGTGAGCAGGCCGAGCGCCCCGTCCATCGCCCGGGCGTACACCTCGGCCGAGTCGGCGGCGCGGGCCAGCACATAGCCGCCCTGCAACACCGCGACCAGCGCGGTGGCCGTGGCCACCGGATCGAGCCCGGTGGCGAGCTCGCCGCTCGCCCGGCCCTCCGCCAGCAGCCCGGCCAGCCGGTCGGTGAGCCAGCCGAAGGTCTCCTCGACCGGTCGGCGCAGCTCCGGATCCGCCATCACATCGGGGTCCTGGGTGAGGCGGCCGACCGGACACCCCTTCAGCGCGTCCCGCTCCCGCCGCAGATAGGCGGTGATCCGCTCGACCACGGTGCCGGGACCGCCGAATTCGGCCTCCGCCCTGCCCCTCAGCTCCTCAACGCTGCGCCTGATCGCGGCGAGTGCCAGGTCGGGCTTGCCGCGGAAGTGGTGGTACATGCTGCCCTGGCCGGCTCCGGAGCGCTCCTGGATCGCCTTCGGGCTCGTGCCCACGTAGCCGCGCTCCCAGAGCAGCTCACGGGTGCTTGCGATGAGTCGTTCCCGGGTGTCCATGGATACGACCCTACATACTAGTAGGTACAAAAGGAAACGCGCGGACGGCCCCTCGGTGAGAGGATCGGCCCGTACTGCGCGAGCCGGTTCGGACGGTGGAAGGTGACGATGTACGCGATATCCCTGGGCGAGGACGGCGCGGAGCTGCGCCCGCTGGAGCCGTGGCAGGCCGAGGAGTTCCTCGCCCATATGGACCGCGGGCGGGAGTTCATCGGGCGGCATATCGCGCTGGCGGACGCCGCCGCCGACCTGGAGTCGGCCCGCGCTTTCCTCCAGGGGTACGCGGACAAGGCGGCGGCCGACACCGGGCGGATCCACGGCATCTGGACGGACGGGAAGCTGGTCGGCGGGGTCCTCTTCCGCACGATGGACGTCAAACAGCGCACCGCGGAGGCGGGTTGCTGGCTGGAGCCGTCGGCGGTGGGCAAGGGGCTGGTGACCCGCGCCACGCGCGTGATCATCGACTGGGCCGTCGAGGAGCGGGGCATCCAGCGCGTGGAGTGGTGGGCGGCGGCCGCGAACGAGGCCAGCATCGCCGTGGCCCGGCGGCTGGGGATGACCAAGGACGGTGTGCTGCGGGAGGGCCGTCTGCACCGGGGCAAGCGGCATGACATGGAGATCTGGTCGGTGCTCGCACCGGAGTGGCGGGCGGCCCGGCGGCCCGCCTGATGGGAACCTGGACCGACGCCTTCGTCGCGCCCGCCAGGCCGGACCCGCTTCCGCCGGAGTCCTTCGGCCGTCTCGTGGTGGACCTGGCCCGGGAGCGCGTGGTCCGTACGCCGTGGTGGCTCCTGGCGGGCAGGCTCTGTGCCAACGCGAGCCTCAACTGGGTCAGCGTCAGCGGACGGGCGCGCTATGACCGGCCCGCCCCGGGGACGTCGCTGCGCACCGAGCGGCATCCCCTGTGGCAGGAGGACGACGACCCGCCGCCCTGGGGCGATTCCCACGAGGAGGCCAGGCTGCTCGCCACCGGTGAGTCGATACGCCACGTCCTCCCGGCCATCCGGGCGGCTCCCTACGGCCGGGAGGACATCGCGGTCGTCTTTCCCTGTCTGGACTTCCGCCACCGCGGCGTCTCCGACTTCCTGATCCGCGAGGACCACCGCACCATGCTGGTGTGCTTCGCCCTCGCCCGCCCGCAGATCCGCCCGCTCGCCACGGATGACACGGCGGAGGCGGGCGGGGAGGTGCACCCGGTGCGGACCTGTGTGGTCCACACCTACAAACTCGCCCGCCGGACCGGCCCGGCCTCGGCCATCACCGCCGTCGCCGCCCGCCACTTCGGCCCCGACCTGGTCACCGGCAGAACCTGGGGCTGACGGCCGTGCCCGGCGTGGTCAGTGGCGTCGGGCCACGGTGATGATCTCCGGACTGGTGTCCGTCAGCGGCCCGCGGTCCCAGTCCCCGTACCGCTCCGCCACGGCCAGCCCCGCCTCGTCCAGGAACCCCGCGAGCGCGTCCTGGCCGAGGAACCGCAGGGTGCTGCGGCTCAGCATGGGCCGCTCCCAGCCCGGGCCGCTGTAGGTGTGCGTGGCCGCGACGAGATCGCCCCGCACCGGCCTCTCCACCTCGCACACACAGCGCACCACGGCCCCGGTGGCGTCCACCACCTCGCCCGAGTACCGCACGTCCCAGTCCTCCCACTCACGCACCAGCGGATTGCGGGTCTCGAAGACGAAGCGGCCATCGTCGGTCAGCGCCGTGGCGATCGCGGCCAGCGCACCGCGCAACTCCTCGTCTCCGAGCAGCGTCTGGAAGGCGTGGCCGGTCATCACGACCAGTTCGAACTCACGGTGCCACCGCGGCGCCGACGCCAGGTCGCCGAGCACCCACTCCACATCCGGGCACTCCCGAGCCACCTCCAGCATCCCCATCGCGGGGTCCAGCCCGCACAGCCGCCCCTCGTGCCCGTCCTCCCGCGCCCCGCGCAACAGCGCGCCCGTGCCGCATCCCACGTCCAGGACGGAACGGGCGGACATCACCAGGGGCAGATAGAACCCGAAGTCCCCGCGCTCGTCCCAGGGGCAGAACAGGTCGTACAGCGCGGCCAGCCGGCGATCGGAGAACTGCGTGTCCACCATGGCCGTCACAGTGCCCTCGGACCAGCGGGCGCGCAAGGCACGGCCCCGGCCGATGGTGCCGTGGACCAGCCGTCATACGATCGAAAGGGGCCTTTGTCGTCTCCGGGAGCCTTGGGAGCCTTCGATGTCCGACCCGACGCCTGACTCGTCCGAGCCTCCGGCGCCTGACTCGTCCGAGCCTCCGGCGCCTCACTCGGCCGAACCTCCGGCGCCTGACCCGGCCGAGCCGCTGCCTGATCCGTCCCCTCCGGCGCCCAACCCGTCCGGTCCGGGCCCCGGATCGCTCGACCGGCGGCTGGCGGCCATCGCGCGCCATCCGTTCCGCGCGAAGTTCCATCTGCGCGGTCGCGATCTTGCCACGGCCGAGCTGCGCGGACCGTCGACGTTGCGGTGGCACGCCTGCGACCTGATCGCCAAGCGGCTGGCCCCCGCCGAGCCGTACAAGGACGGCAAGCAGACGCCCTATCGCGGCCACCCCGTGTTCGTCGCCCAGCACGCGACCGCCACCTGCTGCCGCACCTGTCTTCAGCGTTGGCACGAGATCCCCAAGGGGCGGGAGCTGAGTCGCGCGGAGCGGGCCTATGTGGTCGATGTGATCTGCCGTTGGATCGAGCGCGAGGTGGCGGGGGCGCGGACCAGGCCGGGCCCATGAGGTTTTTTGCCATCGACGGAGCCGGACGGTAAACCTCTCCGGGTCCGATCGCGTCTAGATCGACAACGGACGCACAGCATCGGCGGCCCTGACGGGGTCGGTTTCCCGGCTCCTATACACGCCGTGTATACATAGGGTGCATACACCCCGTGTATGCACCCTATGTATAGAGGTGTGCGCTCCTGGGAAAAACAGACGGAAAGGCATCCATGTACGGCAAGGCATTCGCCCCTGAGTACCAGGGCTCTCTCACCACCCTGTCCGTGAACTCGTCCCTGGTCGAGGTGTTGGCGGCGGGCACCGAGCAGTTGCGGGCGGCCGAGCGGGGCGGCTCCCCGGGCGAGGCGGCCCGCGCGGGGCTCGCGGTCGCCGAGGCGCACCGGAGGCTGGGGCAGGTGGGCGAGGCCGACCGCGAGTGGAAGGCCAGCTACCGTGCGGCCCGTGCCGCGGGGGACCTCGGCGCGATGGCATGGGCGCTGTGGAGCGGAGGCACCCTCGCCCGGCAGCGGGGCGCGCTGGCGCTGGCGTGGCGGCTGCTCGGCCTCGCGGCCGACCTCGGCGAGCGCGGCGGGGACATCGTCGTCCGTGGCTACTCACTGGCCGGGATGGCGGAGACCGGCCGCATCCAGGGCGACTACGACGCCGTGGGCGCGCTGCACGAGCGACTCCTCGCCGAGGCACGGAAGCGCGGCGAGGCACGCCACACCGTGTGGGCGCTCGAGGGCATCGCCCAGATGCACCGCAACACCGGGTCGTACGACTCGGCCTACGCGATGTTCGAGGAGGCCGCGGAGATAGCCGCGAAGGCCGAGGACCGGCGCGGACACGCATGGGCGCTGCGGGGCATGGCCGACATCGTCTCCGTACGCGACGGGGACGTGGAGCGCGCGCTGGAGCTGCTCTCCGAGGCCGAGCTGACCTGCCGCGAGATGAACCTGGTGAGCGCGCTGGCGTACAACCACAAGATGCGCGGCAATGTGCTCTACCGCGCGGGCCGTTACGAGGCGGCCCGCGCGATGTACCAGCAGGCGCTGGACGAGTTCCGCGACATGAGCGAGCCGCGCGGCGAGGGTCTCGCCCGGCTCGGGCTCATCAAGTCCCTGGCCCGGCTGGGCCGCGACCGTGCCGAAACCGCCGATGACCTGTCCGAACTGGCCGGTGTGCTGGAGCGGATCGGGCTGCGGCACGCCCGCCGGATGGTGGACCGGGCCCGCGAGGAGTTCGGCCTCACGGAGGCCCTGGAGGTGGCACTGTGACGACGACGTTCCCCGAGCTCCTCGGAGCGGACGAGACCACCGCCACCGCGGGCGAGATCCTCGGCCGCTGCCGGGAGTTGGTGCGCCCCGCGCTGGCCGACACGGTCGGTCGGCTGCACCCATGGGTGGCCGAGATGGCCGCGTACTCCTTCGGCTGGTGCGATGTGGGCGGTACGCCCGCCGAGGGATCGGGCGGCAAGGGGGTGCGGCAGGCCCTGGCCGTGCTGTGCGCGGAGGCGGCCGGGGCATCCGGTGAGGCGGCGGTCGCCGGGGCGGTGGCGGTGGAGCTGGTGCACACCTTCTCGCTGCTGCACGACGACATCATGGACGGCGACCAGACCCGCCGCACCCGCCCCACCGTGTGGAAGGCGTACGGGACCGGCCCGGCGGTGCTCGCCGGTGACGCCCTGTTCGCGCTGGCAGTGGAGGCACTGGCCGGCGTGGACGGCGCCGGAGCCGCGGCCGCGGTGCGGCAGCTGAGCGCGGCGCTGGGCGACCTCGTCCGCGGCCAGGCGGACGACCTGCTCTTCGAGTCGCGCCCCTGGACGGGACCCGAGGCGGTGGGGCCGGAGGAGTACCGCACGATGGCCGAGCACAAGACCGGCGCGCTGCTCGGCTGCGCCGCCGCCCTGGGTGCCGCGCTCGCCGGGGCGCCGGAGCCCACCGTGGCCGCCCTGGACCGGGCCGGACGGCACATGGGCGTGGCGTTCCAGGTGGTGGACGATCTGCTGGGCATCTGGGGCGATCCCGCGGTCACCGGTAAACCCGTCCACCGCGATCTGCGGCAGCGCAAGAAGACCTTCCCCGTGCTCGCCGCGCTGAGCGCCCGCGGCCCCGGCGCCCCGGCCGCCGAGCGGCTGGCCACGCTGCTGGAGGAGTCCTCGGAGACCCCGGACGACGTCACCACGCGCCGGGCGGCCGCCCTGATCGAGCAGGCCGGTGGCCGCTCCGCGGCCCTGGAGGAGGCCGACCGCCACATCGCGGCCGTGGAGACGTGCCTGGAGAGCCTGTCGCTCGCGCCCCGGGCGAGCGCGGAACTGCGCACCCTGCTGGGCTTCCTCGTACGGCGTGACATCTGATCCGCGGCGGGCCTGCCGCCGCGTGGTCAGCGGCGGTCGCGCACCGCGTCCAGCCGGTCGCGGACCCACAGCTCCACATCGCCCACATGCCGGCTGGCCGCGGTGAACGCGGCCAGGCTGTCATGGGCGCGGAGCGCGGTGTAGATGTCCATGTGCTGCTGGTGGGTCCAGGACAGCACATCGGACTTGACCAGGGCGCGCCAGATGCGGGCCCGGGCGGTGCGCTGGGTGACCGAGTCGGCCAGCGAGGCCAGGGTGCGGTTGCCGGACGCGGCGACGATGTCGGCGTGGAAGGCGATGTCCTCGCGGACCAGCTCCTCCGGGTCGTGCAGACCGCGCATCCGCTCGATCCGCTCCTGGAGCCGGTCGAGAGTGGCCTCGTCCACGCGGGTCGCGGCCAGCGCGGTGGCGCCCGGCTCCAGGACCTTGCGGCATTCCAGCATCTCGTTCAGACCGGTGTCCTGGGCCAGGTCCAGGAAGCTGCCGAGGGCGCGCAGCAGCCGGTCGGGGCGCAGATCGGTGACGAAGGTGCCGTCCCCGCGGCGTACGTCCAGGACCCCGGCCATCGCCAGGGCGCGGACCGCCTCCCGCAGCGACGGGCGGGAGAGTTCGAGCTCGCTCGCCAGCACCGCCTCCGGCGGCAGACGGTGGCCCGGCGTGAACTCACCGCTCTCGATGCGATTGCGCAACCGGCCGATGGCTATGTCGACGACACTGCTCCCGGCGGCGGGGACACCGTCGCCGCCGGGGCCGGAGCGGTCTGGATTGGTGGACATGGCGACCAGGATGCCACTCAGCCGCGGTGGCTCCAGACCGGTCCGTCGGGGTAGCGGTACGCCTCCAGGGTCTCCCGCCGGATGCGGGCGCTGAAGCCGGGTGCCTCGGGGACGAGATAGCGCGAGCCACGGATGCGGACCGGGTCGTGGAAGTGTTCGTGGAGATGGTCGACGTACTCGATGACACGGTCGTCCATGGAGCCGCTGACGGCCACGTAGTCGAAGATCGACAAATGCTGGACCAGCTCGCACAGGCCGACCCCGCCGGCGTGCGGACACACCGGCACGTCGTACGCCGCGGCCAGCAGCAGAACGGCCACCGCCTCGTTCACACCGGCCAGGCGGCAGGCGTCGATCTGGCAGACGCCGATCGCGTCGGCCGCGAGGAACTGCTTGAACATCACCGCGTTGTGGGCGTGTTCGCCGGTGGCCACCCGGGTCGGGCCGATCCGCCGGGCGATGGCCGCGTGTCCGAGGATGTCGTCGGGGCTGGTGGGCTCCTCGAACCACCAGACGTCGAACTCCCGGAGCGCCTCGGCCCAGGAGACCGCCTCCGCCACGCCCAGGGTCTGATTGGCGTCGATCATCAGCCGGCGGTCGGGTCCGATGACACCGCGGGCGATACGGCAGCGCCGGATGTCGTCCTCCAGATCGGCGCCCACCTTCAGCTTCACCGAGTCCCAGCCCTGGTCGACGGCCTCCTGGCAGAGCCGGGCCAGCTTGGCGTCGTCGTATCCGAGCCAGCCCGCGCTGGTGGTGTACGCGGGATATCCGTGCTCGCGGACGTACGTCTCGCGCTCGGCGCGGCCCCCGGCACGGGATTCGAGCATCTTCAGGGCGGCATCGGGGGTGAGCGCGTCCTTGAGGTAGCGCCAGTCCACCAGGTCGACCACCTGCTGGGGCGAGAGGTCGGCGAGGAGCTTCCACACGGGTTTGCCCGCCCGCCGGGCGGCGAGGTCCCAGGCCGCGTTGATGACGGCGGCGCTGCCCAGGTGGATGGCGCCCTTGTCCGGGCCGAGCCAGCGCAGTTGGCTGTCGCCCAGCAAGTGGCGTGAGAAGGCGCCCAGATCGCCGGTGATCTCCGCCACGGACAGGCCGATGGCCCGCTCCCCGATGGCGCGCGCCGCCCGCACCGCCAGGTCGTTGCCACGGCCGATGGTGAAGGTGAAGCCATGGCCCTCCAGGGGTTCGGCGCCGGGCGCGGACTCCGGCGCGCCCTGGCCGGAGGGGGCGTCATCGGCGGTCTTGAGCACCACGTACGCCGCCGAGTAGTCCGGCGCCTCGTTCATGGCGTCGGAGCCGTCGAGGTGCTGGGAGGTCGGGAAGCGGACATCGATGGTCTCGACGTCGACGACACGAAGGGTCATGGCACGCGCTCCTGTGGGCAAAAGGGCGAGGGAAAGCGAGCAACGCCGACCAACATGTCAGATGTCTGCCGTAGTCGCCAAGGGTCATCTGGCAGAAAGCTCGTGGTTGTTGAGGTCTTGTCAAAGTCTGCAGATGACACCTACGT
This sequence comes from Streptomyces rapamycinicus NRRL 5491, assembly GCF_024298965.1. Classification (NCBI taxonomy): domain Bacteria; kingdom Bacillati; phylum Actinomycetota; class Actinomycetes; order Kitasatosporales; family Streptomycetaceae; genus Streptomyces; species Streptomyces rapamycinicus. Next base: position 11,225,267 of record NZ_CP085193.1, read on the forward strand.
TCCACGGGTCAGATGTTTCCGCGAGACAGCGTGGTCCGCAGGGAGGCCCGGTGAACCCGGTTCGGGCTCGGCGCAGGTGTCTTCTTCATCGGCTACGCCCTGCTGGGCGTACCCTCCAGCCTGGTGCTGCACCGCTTCGGGGCCCGCCGGTGGTCGGCCGCGCTGATGTTCGTCTGGGGGCTGCTGTCCTGTGCGATGGCGCTGGTGTCCAACCCCACCGGGATGTTCCAGGCCGCCGTGGCGGTCGCCAGCATCATCGGCAACCCCCTCGGCGGCAGCCTCATCGGGCTGCACGGCATCGCCGGCCTGGAGGGCTGGCAGTGGATGTTCCTCCTGGAGGGCGCCCCGACCGTGGTCCTGGCGCTGGCCGTACCGTGGCTGCTCACCGACCGCCCCGAACCGGCCCGCTGGCTGACCGCCGAGGAGAAGGACCTGCTCGCCCGGCGCATCGAGGCCGACCGACCCGGCGAGAGCGTCAGACCGCCGCGCCGGGCCCGCGAAACGCTCCGCGACGGCCGGGTGCTGCGGCTGATGTTCGTGTACTTCGCCATCCAGATCGGCGTCTACGGCGTGACGTTCTGGCTCCCCGCCCTGGTCGGCCGGATCGACGGGCTGGGCGATGTGGGCATCGGCTTCGTCTCGGCGCTGCCGTGGGTGTGCGCGCTGCTGGGTGTGCTGATCCTGCCGTGGATGTCGGACCGCAGCGGCGACCGGCGCGGGCCGCTGCGGCTCGCCCTGGTGCTGACCGTCGTCGGTCTGCTCGGCGGGGTGCTGCTGCCCCCGGTCCCCGCCATCGCCGCCCTGTGCGTGGCCGCCTTCGGTTTCCTGGGCGCGCAGCCGGTGTTCTGGACCGTGCCGCCGACCATCCTGTCCGGCGTCCATATGGCCGGGACCATCGCGCTGATCTCCGGTTTCGGCAACCTGGGCGGCTTTCTGGGCCCGTATCTGATGGGCGTCGCGGAGTCGGCGACCGGCTCGGGCGCCACGGGCCTCTACGCCATCGCCGCCATCGTGGCGGCCGGTGTGTGCACGGCCACCACCCTCCGCTGGGTAGGAGCACCGACCACACCGTCACGAGAGGAGAGGACGACAGATGACACGCATCGTGCGCTTCGCCGATGAGGCGGGGACGGTCCGGACCGGAGTGGCCGACGACGCCGGCGGGATCCGGCCCTTCCCCGGTGTGCCGCTCATCGCCGAGCTGCTGCGGCTGCCCACGGCGGAGCTGCGGGCCCTGGTGGAGAACACCGCCACCGGCCCGGCCGCCGCCCATGAGCGGGACGTCCTGCCGCTGCCGCCGCTGGACGGGCTGATGGAGCTGTGGGCGGCGGGGGTGACGTATGAACGCTCGCGCGCGGCCAGGGTGGAGGAGAGCACCGAGCAGTCGGTGTACGAGCGGGTCTACGACGCCGAGCGCCCGGAGCTGTTCTTCAAGTCCCCGCCGTGGCGAGTGGTGACCGATGGCGAGCCGATCGCCGTACGGGACGACTCCGAGCTGAACGTCCCCGAGCCCGAACTGGCGCTGGTCCTCAACCGGCACGGCGAGACCGTCGGCTATCTGGTCGCCGACGACGTGAGTTCACGGTCCATCGAGGGCGAGAACCCGCTCTACCTCCCGCAGGCCAAGATCTACGCCGGAAGCGCCGCCGTGTCCTCGGCCATCGTGCCCGCCTGGGAGATCGGCGCGCCCGACGCGCTGGACATCACCATGGCGGTGTGGCGCGACGGCGAGGCGGCGTACCAGGGGGCCACCTCCACCAGGGCGTTCCACCGCACCCCGCAGGGGCTGGTGGACCACCTGTGGCGCTCCCAGCCCTTCCCCGACGGCGCCGTGCTGTCCACCGGCACCGGCATCGTGCCCGCGCTCGATTTCACCCTGCGCGCCGGGGACGTGGTGGAGATCTCCATCGAGGGGGTGGGCGTCCTGCGCAACCCGGTACGGGCCCATCAGTCCGAACTGGACTGGCTGGTGGAGGCCATCGCCGAGCCGCTGACCCGCCGTGCCCACCGCGGCCGCTTCCCGGAGTGAGCCGGGAAGTGACCCGGGAGGGGATCCGGGAGGGGATCCGGGAAGTGGCCCAGGAGGTGGCCCCGCGGATGGCACGGCCCTCAGCGCTCCAGTGAAGCCGCGTCGCCCATGACGACGACGGGCTCACGGCCGGGGTCCAGCGCCCGGAGCAGTTCCTTCATGGCACCCTCCGCGAGGCTGACACAGCCGCGGGTGGGGCCGCCGTGGTCGACGTGCAGCCAGATGCCGCCGCCCCGGTCCGGGCCGAGCGGGCGGGTCCGGTCCAGGGGGGAGGTGCCGGGCCGGCGGTTGTAGTCGATGGCGATCACGTAGTCGAACGAGCCGGACAGGGGCTCGCCTTCGAAGCCCGTACCGCTCGTGGTGAAGCGGGCCGACCGGTCGTAGGGCAGCCGCGTTCCGGGGTCGGCGAGCCGTCCGCCGGCGTCCGTGAGGGTGTGGACGCCGATGGGGGAGCGCAGATCGCCTTCCCGGTGGTCGTCGGTCCAGCCGTGGAGCGCGTTGTGCGCCGCCCGGGCCGCCCCGGCCCGCCACCCGTCCCCGGCGCGCTCGTACAGGACCGCCGTGGACACCGGTGAATTCCGGTCGTGGCCGGTCACCACCAGCACCTGCCGGGACCGGCGCGGCACCTCGGCCCAGGTCATGGGCCCGAGCCCCGGTGGCCGCGAGGGCGCCGGACACGGTGTGCGCCGTGGTGTGCCACGCGATGTGCCATGTGGTGTGCGCATGGTCATGGACCGGCCCCCGGCCTGGATGGAGAGCGACGCGTCAGGCCAAGTGTCGCGCGACGGCTCGAATGATGCCGCCGCTGCCGCTGTTCGGCGCCGAAGCGTCGCTGACCTGCGGTGTTGTCACCCAAGCGGCCATGGGTGCATCCGCCCGGACCCGCCAGTAGAACGCTTGCTCGATTACGCGGGTACGCTGCACATATGGGTGCGTATCTCCAGGGCTCGCTCTTCGACCAGACCGATGACATCGGTCTCGGCTCGCTGCGTGGGACACAACGGGCCGAACTCGGGTCCGGGGCCTGGATCGATCTGCTGCCCGGGTGGCTGCGGGGAGCGGACGACCTGTTCGCGCGGCTCGTCGCCGAGGTTCCGTGGAAGGCCGAGCGGCGCCATATGTACGAGCAGGTGGTGGACGTGCCACGGCTGCTCGCCCACTACGGCGCCGGGGACCCGCTGCCGCACCCCGTCCTGGCCGAGGCCCGGGAGGCGCTCTCCACGTACTACGCCACCGAGCTGGGGGAGCCCTTCACCACGGCCGGGCTGTGCTACTACCGCGACGGCCGGGACAGCGTGGCCTGGCACGGCGACCGCATCGGCCGCGGCAGGACCGAGGACACCGTGGTGGCCATCCTGTCCCTGGGCACGCCCCGGGACCTGCTGCTGCGCCCGCGTGGCGGCGGCAAGGCCATGCGGCGGCCGCTCGGCCACGGCGATCTGCTGGTGATGGGCGGCTCCTGCCAGCGGACGTGGGAACACGCCATCCCCAAATCCTCCCGCGCCACCGGCGCACGCATCAGCGTCCAGTTCCGTCCCAGCGGCGTGGGGTGACACCCGCCGACCACCCCGGTGCGATCAGGGGTCTCACGGCGCGCTGTTGATGCGGCTGGATTTTGGTACGGACCATTGACATATATGTTCGGGGGCGGTGTCATGGGGCCCGTCAGCTCTTGAGAGTGCCTCGGGTGGATGTCGTCATCCGGGGCCGGACCTCGGAGAGTTCCCCGTGAATGGACGTCCCGTCTCAGGGGTGTGGGCCGCTGCCGTGGCCACGCCGTCGCTGGGTCGATTATGGACGGACCGGGCCGCAGAGCCCGTGTCCGATGTGGAAGGTTGTCATGGTCGTGACAATCCATTCTTCCGTGTGCCCCCTCAGGTCGCGGCCGCGAAGGGCCTGAGCGGACCGAGTCACGGTCCACCGTGGCAGGGCCACGGCGCATGACCTCTAGTGGATTCACCAGTTTTCCGTAGCACCTTTCCCGCCGCGCCATCACGCGGCACCTTCCCACGGGCCTCCCGCCCCAAGGGCGGCGGCGCGTCGCCCGTGCGTCACCACGCCCGATGACCGCCCGAAGCGCACGTTCCCGTGCGTCATCGGCGCGGTGGCATCCAATGTTCCGCCACGAAAGAGAGATGAGACATGCCCATAAGACGTGCCCTCGTGGCCACGGCCGCGACGGCGGCGGCCGGAATATCGGCGCTCGCGCTTCCTCCTTCGGCCGCTGACGCGGCCTCCGGCGCGGCGCGGGACTCGTCGTCGGCCCAGGCGCAGGCCGCCGGCTTCGTGGTGAGCCGGGCCCAGTACCAGCGGATGTTCCCGAACAAGAACGCGTTTTACACGTATGACGCGCTGGTCAGCGCGATGAACCGGTTCCCCGCCTTCGCCAAGACCGGTACGGATACGGTCAAGAAGCAGGAGGCGGCGGCCTTTCTGGCCAACGTCGGCCATGAGACCGGTGGCCTCCGCCACATCGTGGAGCAGGACACCTCCAACTACCCGAAGTACTGCGACACGACGCGCCCCTACGGATGTCCGGCGGGGAAGGCCGCGTACTTCGGACGCGGGCCGATCCAGCTCAGCTGGAACTTCAACTACAAGGCGGCGGGCGACGCGCTGGGCGTCAATCTGCTCAACAAGCCGGGCCTGGTGCGGACGGACGCCGCCATCTCCTGGAAGACCGCGCTCTGGTACTGGACCACCCAGTCCGGGCCCGGCTCCATGCCCGCACACAAGGCCATGACCACCGGCGCCGGATTCGGGCAGACCATACGTGCCATCAATGGCGCGAAGGAGTGCAACGGGGCCAACCCGGCGCAGATGCAGGACCGGGTCAACCTCTACAAGAAGTTCACCAGCCTCCTCGGCGTCGCGCCGGGCGCCAATCTGACCTGCTGAGCGACGTTCCCACGGAGGAGTCATGCGCAGAATTCTGATCGGCCTGGCCACCGCGGCACTGGTGGTGCTGGCGGCCCTGCTGCCGACCGCGGGGACGAGCGCGGCCACGAGCGTGGCGCTGCCGACCGGCAACGCACCCGCCGCGGCCAAGGCGACACTCGCCGCCAACCACACGGTCACCTTCGTCAATCACACCGGACGGAAGGTGTGGATCGGCAGCGCCGTCAATGCCGATGGCTCGAAGCAATTCGCCAAACTGCCCATCCTGGAACCCGGTCGGTCGGCGTCGGTGACGGTCCCCGAGAACGCCGACCCCGGCCACTGGCGTGGAAAGTTCTTCGCCCGCCTGGGATGCACCGGCGCCTCGGGCAGCACCTTCCACTGCAAGGTGGGGGACTGCGGCAAGTTCGCCGACCGCTGTGAGCTGGGCGAGCAGCCCGTCAGCCTGGCCGAGTTCAATTTCGACACCAAGGACACGCTCGCTCCCTGGTACAACGTGAGCTACGTCAACGCGTTCTCCAACCCCATCACGATCGCCCCCAACAACCCCGCCGGTGGCGGAGGTTGCGGCACCCAGGGCTGCACTCAGAACCTGCTGCCGTTCTGCCCGGCCGCCAACCTCACCCGCTGGCCGGACGGCACGCCGATGCTGTGCACCAACCCCAACCGGGACGTGAAGACGCCGTACAGCAACGCGATCGCCTCACGGTGCCCCAAGGCGTACGCCTACTCCAAGCAGGACCAGGAGCCCGGCAACCAGGTGATGCAGAACTGCGGTAAGTGCAGTGGCTTCACCGTGACCTTCAACGCGGGGTCGTGACCATGCGCAGGATGCGACTTCTCGCCGTACTGCTGGCGGTGGTGACCCTGCTGACCGCGGGAAGCCAGACGGGCGCCGGCGCGTCCACGGCCGCGGTGAAGAAGAAGGGCGTCAGCGCCTGGAAGTTCAACGGGGTCACGGCGGCGATGTCCGATGCCAAGGTCGGCTGGTTCTACACCTGGGCCTCGGGCAAACAGCAGATCCAGGCTCCGGCCGGGGTCGAATTCGTGCCCATGATCTGGGGTCCCGGCTCGGTGACCGACGCCGAACTCAACCAGGCCAAGAGTCAGGGCACGACCCTGCTCGGCTTCAACGAACCGGACATGGCGGGCCAGGCCAATATGACCGTCGCCAAGGCGCTCGATCTGTGGCCCCGGCTCCAGTCGACCGGTATGCGGCTCGGCGCGCCCGCGGTGGCCTACGGCGGCGATGTCGCCGGGGGCTGGCTCGACCGCTTCATGAAGGGCGCCGCCGACCGCGACTACAAGGTGGATTTCATCCCCCTGCACTGGTACGGCGCCGACTTCGACGCCACCCGCGCGACCGAACAGCTGCGCGGTTATCTCCAGGCCACCCACAACCGCTACAACAAGCCGATCTGGCTCACCGAATACGCGCTGATCGACTTCTCGACCGGTACCCCGAGGTATCCGACCCCGGCCCAGCAGGCCGCGTTCGTGAAGAAGTCCACCGCCATGCTGCAAGGCCTGTCCTTCGTCCAGCGGTACGCGTGGTTCACGCTCTCCGCGGACCGCGGCGGCACCGGTCTCTACAACGGCGCGACGCCAAACCAGATCGGCACCGCCTACCGCGCGGCCGGCTGAGACAAGGCCACTCGCGCACGCCACACCACTCACACCACATCATGACAACCGAAACGAGGTCCTCCGCCATGCGCAAGGCAACGCTGATCGGCCGACTGGCGGTCGGAGCCGCCGCACTGACCGCCGTAGTGACCGTCGCCCCGACGAGCACCGCGGCCACCAGCGACACCCCGCCGCCCGGGCAGAACTGCTGGGCCACGCACTACGGGTACATACCGCCCGGTGCCTACACCGCCAGCGGCGAACTCTTCGACAACAACGCGAACACCGTCGCCACCTCCCTCAGCCGCAGCCCGCAGCTGCCGTTCGGCACCAAGGTGAAGGTCACCAACGTGGCCAACGGCAAGTCACTGGTCGTGCGCGTCAACGACCGCGGCACCTTCGGCTGGACGCCGTCCGTGCCCAAGTGTCTGGACCTGACCGACGGCGCCTACTCCCGGCTCGGCGGAGTCCTCAATCCCGACTCGGGCCACATCGTGGTCAAGGAAAAAATCGTGAGGTGAGAGGGTATTTGGTGAAGGATGTGGGGCGCCGGTTCCGGCGCTCCACATCGGCCCCCTGACGCCCGGCTCGCGAAGCGACCGTCGTGCGCCGGAGGCTTCCCTCTTTCCGGGGGCTGTCCGCCGGAAGCGCTACCCACTGACCTCGCGGGCAAGTACTCTCCGTGGCGACACTGGAACGTAACGGGTGATGAAGCGGGGTAGCGGGGGTGCGGGTGATGGCGGAGGCCGGTGACAAGGTCGCCGACCGATATCTCCTCCAGGAGCCCATCGGGAGAGGTGGGATGGGCGTCGTCTGGCTGGCGCACGATGAACTGCTGGACCGCCAGGTCGCGGTGAAGTGTGCCCGTCCGGACGACGACCGCGCGGTGGGGCGCCTGACCAACGAGGCGCGCAACGCCGCACGGCTGCACCATCCGCACATCGTCTCGGTGTTCGACTTCGTGGACGAGGGCGAGATCTGCTGGATCGTCATGGAGTACGTGTCCGGGGGCAGCCTCGCGGACATGGTGCGCGCCCGTGTCGCGCTCCCTCCGGAGGAGGCGGCCGCCATCGGCTGCCAGATCGCCGCCGCGCTGGCGAAGTCGCACGCCGAGGGCGTGGTGCACGGCGATGTCACCCCGGAGAACGTCCTGATCACCGAGGACGGGGTCGCCAAGCTGACCGACTTCGGCATCTCCCGGGCGCTGTGGAGCGAGGCCACCATGACCCAGACGGGCGGGGTGCGCGGCAAACCGCCGTATCTGCCGCCCGAGGTGGCCAGGGGAGAGGCGGCCGACCGGAAGTCCGATGTCTTCTCACTGGGCGCGACCCTCTACGCGGCGATCGAGGGGCGGTCCCCGTACGGCGAGGCATCGCATCCCATGGCCTATGTGGCGCGGGCCATCGAGGGCTATATCGAGACCCCGCACCGGGCCGGTCCGCTGGCGGACGCGCTCACCAAGCTGCTGCATCTGGAGCCGAGGCGGCGCCCCGCCGCCGACCAGGCCGTACGGCTGCTGCGACGGGTGGCGCCGTCGTCCACGCCGATCGAGGACACCGAGGGCCCGCACGACGGCGACACGCTGGACCGCACCCCCTTCACGATGCGCCTGGTGCCGCCGTCCGTCCGGGGGGCCCGGCGCCGCCCGGGCCGCCGGGTGGTCATCACCGCGGCCGCGCTGGTCACCGCCGCGGTCCTGGTGGGCTGGGCCACCCTCTTCGGCCCCTGGGGCGGCGGGCGCTCCGACGAGAGCGGCGGGTCAGGGAAGGACGGCGGGCGTGGCACGTCCGGTACGGCCGACTCGGCGACCCGGACGGGACCGGCCGGCACCATAGGCGACGCGCGGACCGCCGATCCCTGCAAGTTGCTCAACCCGGCCTCGCTCAGCCGCTTCGGCGAGACCGTGCTCGACCCGGACTACGGCGAGATCGACCGGTGCGATGTCCTGCTGCAGGGCGAGAGCGGCGATGACATCGCCGACGTCCAGCTCAACTTCAGCGCCGATCCGCCGGAGCCGGGTGGCGATGTGCCCACCAGAAGGGTCGGCAATGTCACCGTCGGCGCGTATCAGCGCGATGGCGACGAGTGCCTGCGGAACATCGCGTCCGCCGACCACAAGCAGATCTGGATCATCACCGAGCGGCTCGACGCCCCGGCGCCCGACCCCTGCCAGCTGGGCGACGCCGCCACCGACTACGTGGTCAGCGTGCTGGACCGCGGCCAGGTCCCCCGGCGTTCCGGGCAGCCGGTGGCGAGCTCCCTGCTCCGGGGACACGCATGCCGGGTGCTGGACGGCGATGAGCTCAAGCGGGTCGCCGGTGTCCGGGTGGCGGACCGCGACCCGGGCTTCGGGGACTGGCAGTGCGAGTGGACGGACGGCTCGGGCGACGCGGGGGTGAAGGTGGTGTTCAACCGGGACAACCAGTTCACCACGGACGACGGACAGTCGGCGGTCATCGCCGGCAGGCGGGGCTCGGTGTCGCCGAATGAGTGGGACGACGACTCATGCCTGGTCCGGGTGTTGCACCGGTCGTACCGCAACTCCCTCGGCGACGACACCGTCGAGTTCATGTCGTTGAACGTCTACGGACCGGAGTCCACCGGAAAGGTCTGCAAGACCGCCAAGGCGCTCGCCGCCGCGGCCGCGAAGAAACTCCCGGCATCATGATCACAACACCTCCCGGCAGCGACCGTCCTGCCACCGGGCGGGCACCCGCCGCCCGTCGCCCCGCCACCGGCCGTCCCGCCGCGGGCGGCCGCCCGCTGCCCGCCGCGCACGGCAGCCTGGCCCGCGGGGTGACCGCGCCGGTGCCGGGCACCGCCTTCGCGCTCGCCCTGACCGGTGGCATGACCCTCGGCCCCGGTGACGGCCGTGAGCTGCTCTTCGGGCGGAACCGCCCCGAGGTGCACATCTGTGTGGGCGAGGACGATCCACAGGTCAGCCGCTGCCAGGGCAGACTGACCCACCGCCACGGCCGCTGGTGGGTCGCCAACAACGGCCGGCTGCCGCTCCGGTTCCCGTCCCGGCTGCTCTTCACCGGCGAGGAGCCACTGCCCCTCGAGACCGGCTACACCCCGCTGTTCGTCCGGGGCTCGCGCGACCGTGAGCATCTGCTGGAGGTCTTCGTCAGCGGCCCCGAGACCGAGCGGCCGGTGGCCCTGCCCGGGGATGTCACCCGCCCGCCCCGCGTATGGGTGCTCAGCGACGAGGAGAAGCTCGCGCTCGTCGTCCTCGGCCAGCGGTATCTGCTCCACGAGCCCAGGCCGCAGCCCCTCACCTGGCGGCAGACCGCCTCCCAGCTCGCGGAGTTGCGCCCGGCAGAGGGCTGGAGCGAGAAGCGCGTCGAGCACCTGGTCAACCGGGTCCGCACGATGCTGTCCCGCGACGGAGTGCCCTGGCTGACCCGCGAAGAGGTCGGCGAACCGGTCGGCAACGCGCTCAACGACCATCTGATCCGGGCCCTGATGATGTCGACCACGCTCGTCCCCCCGGACCTGGCCCTGATCGACGCCGCCTGACCGCCCGGTGAGTTCCCACCGCTCAGCGCGCCCTGACCGTTCGTCGACCGTTCAGCGCGCCTCCTCGACCCCCGCCGTCGTGCCGGTCTCCGGGCGCTGGAAGAGCGCGTAGAGCCAGCCCAGGGACGGGATCAGCAGCAGCGCCCCGACCGCGAACACGATCAGCACGGCGGCCAGCACCGACGGCGGTGCGGCCGCCCGTGCCACGGTGAGGTCCGGGACCAGCATCAGCGGGTACTGCGCCACGCCCCAGGCCCAGACGATGAGGGCCACGGCGAGGGCGGCGGCGGCCCGGGCCCAGCCCCACAGCGACCGCATGAGCAGGACCAGCCCGGCCACTCCGGTGACGGCCGACAGCACCACCAGGGGCAGGGCGCGATGGGTGAGTCCGTGGAACAGCCGTGGCGCGTCGGCGTGCAGCACGGCGATGCCCGCCAGCGCCACGGCACCCGCGGCCAACCCGCTGGCCAGGGCCCGCCGCCGGAACGCCCGCACCAGGTCGGGCCCGCCGCCGCGCGCCGCGTCCGCGCACAGATAGACGGCGGCCAGATGGGCGCAGGTCACCACGGCCAGCACACCGCCGAGGAAGGACGCCGGATTGAGCCAGCTGGTGACCGTACTGCCCGCGGCGAGGCCCGGGGGTACGCGCCCGGAGGCCACACCACCGGCGACCGTGCCCAGGAAGAAGGGCGTGACGACCGAGGACGTGGCGAAGCAGGCCCCGAACAGCCGCTGCTGCCACAGCTGGGTGCTGGCCTTGCGGAACGCGAACGCGGCGCCGCGCGCGATGATGCCGAGCGCCGCCAGGGTCAGCGGCAGATAGAGGGTGGACATCACGGCGGCGAACACCTCGGGGAAGCCGCTCCACAGCATCACCACCACGAAGATCAGCCACACGTGGTTGGCCTCCCAGACCGGTCCGATGGCGTGCTCGATCAGTGCGCGCTGCGGCCGCCCGCGACGGCTGCCACCGGCCACCAGATCCCACAGCCCCGCCCCGAAGTCGGCGCCGGCGAAGAGGGCGTAGCACATCAGACCCAGCCACATCACCGCCAGGACGGTGTCCGCGAGCATCAGTACCTCCAGCGCTTCACACGACCGGATAGCCGGTCACATCGGCTTCCTGCGGGGCCACCGGGACCGGGCGCTCGCCCGCGAGCCGGCGCAGGACGTAGACGGTGGCCACCGTCATCGCGGCGTACACCACGAGCACCAGCCACAGCCCGGTCATGAGGCCGGGGGCGGGATTCACCGCGTCCCGGACGCTGAGGACCCCCTGCACCACCCACGGCTGACGACCCTCCTCGGTGACCACCCAGCCGCACTCCAGCGACACGACCGCCGCCAGACCGCTGAAGGAGGCCAGCCACAGGAAGAGGCGTGTGCCGCGGCGGGCCAGCGGGTCGCTCTCGCCCCGGCGCCGGGTGCGCCACCAGGCCAGCAGCAGCCAGACCCCGAGCCCGATCAGGAACAGCCCGCCGAGCACCATCAGGTCGAACGCCAGATGGGTGCCCGTGATCGGGGGCCGCTGGGCGGGAGGCACCTGGTTCAGACCCTCGACGACCGTGCTGGGACTGAAGCCGACCAGCAGCGACAGACCGTTGGGGATCTCCAGACCGCCCTTGATGCCGTGGTCGCCCGCGATACCGCCCACGGTGAGCGGCACATGGCTGGAGGTGGTGAGGACACCCTCCATGGCGGCGAGCTTGACCGGCTGGTAGTCGGCCACGAAGCGGGCGATCCAGTCGCCCACCACGAGCTGGACGGGTGAGACGACGGCGCCGAGGACGAACGGGATGAAGAACCCCGCGCGGTGGTAGCGGTCGGTGCGGCCGCGCAGCAGGGAGACCGCGTACACGCTCGCGGTCAGGAAGGACGCCACCATCAGCGCGGCGAGGATCATATGGACGGTCTGCGGCGGACTGGCCGGGTTGAACATCGCGGCCAGCGGATCGACGCCCACGACCCTGCCGTGGCGGACGGTGAAGCCACGCGGCTGGTTCATCCACGCGTTGGCGCACACCACGAAGAACGCCGAGGCCACACCGGCGATGATGATGGGGATCGCGGTGAGCATATGGACGCGCGGCGGCAGCCGGTCCCATGCGTAGAGGTAGATGCCGAGGAAGATGGCCTCGATGAAGAAGGCGATGCCCTCGATGGCGAACGGCAGCCCGATGACCTGGCCGTAGCGGCCCATCAGCCCCGGCCACAGCAACCCCATCTCGAAGCTGAGGATGGTGCCGGAGACCGCGCCCACGGCGAACAGCACCCCCATGGCCCGCGCCCAGCGCCGGGCGAGCAGCCGGTACGAGGGGTCGCCGGTGCGCACCCCCCACCATTCGGCGATCAGGGTGAGCAGCGGAAGCCCCACGCCCAGACAGGCCACCACGATGTGCCAGGCGAGCGAGAAGCCCATCTGGGCGCGGGCCGCGGCCAGATCGCCGGACGTGGCCGGGCCCGCCAGCCAGTCCCTCACCGCGGCCGCGGCCTGCGGCCACGGGTGCTGGTCGACAGCGGGCACGGCCGCTCCTCACTCGTCGCTGAGCCCCCTCCCGGAAAACACCTTTACCCGCCTCTGCCGTGTCGCGGTGGTTTCCCGGCCGCGACACGCCGGGGTGGGGCAACGGGCGGTCGCCCCACGACCGTCACTCGGTGTCCGCGCCGATGGCCTCCAGCATCGGGATGCGCGCGGCCTGACGGCCCGGCCAGAGCGAGGCCAGCACGCCGATCGCGGCACTCGCGAGGAAGAAGAGGGCCGTCCTGTCCCAGGGGATGACGAGCGGAACGGCCTCCTGGCCGAGGACCGCCGCCGCGCCGATGGCCGTACCGGCGACGACACCGAGCGCGGAGCCGAAGAGGGAGATGGTCACCGACTCCAGGCGCAGCACGGATCCGATGCCACCGCGGTCCAGCCCGATGGCCCGCAGGAGCCCGATCTCCCGCACCCGCTCGAAGACGGCCATGCTCATGGTGTTGACCACCCCGAGGGCGCCGATCAGCACGGTGACGCTGAGCATGGCGTACATGATGTTCAGGAACGGCGCGGTCCGCGCGGTGGCGGCGGCCCTCGCGTCGGCGCGGTCCTGGACGAGCAGCGCCGGGTTGTCCAGGGCGCGTCGGATCTCCTCCTGGAGCGCGGCGGTGCGGCCGGGGGCCGCCTTGACCAGGACCGAGCCGATGCTCGGCCGGCCCTCGGCGCCGGCCGGACGTGGCAGGGCGCGCTCGGAGACGAGGGCGGGGGTCAGCTCCTCCGGGCCGTCGTAGATCGCGACGACGGGCAGACTGGCCCTGGTGTCCGGCGTACGCCCGCTCGCACTGGTGAAGCTTCCGGTGACACGGGAGCCGAGCCGCCAGCCGTGGGCGGCGGCCAGTTCCTCGGTGACGGCGATGCCCCGGTCGAGGCGGTCCAGCGACCCCTCCCGGACCGTGAGCGACGCGGCGCGTTCCACCGCGGCGGGGTCGACCGCGGTGACCGAGAGGGGGGTCTTGCCGGCGAGGTCGAAGTAGGTGGGGATGACGGAGGTGACGGCCTCGGCGTCGGCGAGCCGCGCCACCCGGGCCGCCGTGCCCTGGCCGACCTCCCCGAAGTCGACGGCCGTGATGCGCAGGTCCGAGGCCATGGAGCGGTCGGCCTCCCGCTCGTCGAAGCGGTTCACCGAGGTGACGGCCACGGTGACCGCGGTGACCATCGCCAGACCGACCATCAGGGTGGTCGCGGTGGCCGCCGTACGCCGTGGATTGCGGCGGGCGTTCTCCACCGCCAGCTTGCCCCGGACGCCCGCCAGCCGGGTCAGCGGGGAGCGCAACAGCCCGGTGAGGCCCAGGGCGAGCAGCGGGGTGAGGACGATCAGCCCGACCAGCAGCAGGGGCGCGGCGCCGAAGAGGAGGTCCGGCTCGCCGACGGCGGCGGCGATCAGCAGCGCGCCGCACGCGGTGGTGATCAGCCCGATGGCGTTGCGGCGGCGCAGCGAGGCGGCGGTGGACGGCTGGACGGTCCGCAGCGCCGCCACGGGCGGTACGGCCGCCGCCCGGCGGGCCGGGAGGTAGGCCGCGAGGACGGTGACACCGATGCCCACGGCGAAGGCCGCGAGCAGCGGTTCGGCGGACAGCGCGGGCACGGTGGCGTTCCCCGCTCCGGCGGCGTCGAACAGGCCGCCCAGCAGATGTGCGACGCCGACGCCGAGACCGTAGCCGATGGCCGACGCGGCCGTGCCCACCACGGCGGCCTCGGTCAGGACCATGCGCATCACGTAGTTGGTGGTGGCGCCGATGGCCCGCAGCAGTGCGTGTTCCCGGGCGCGGGCCGCGCTGAGCATGGTGAAGGTGTTGGCCACCAGGAAGGTGGAGACGAACAGGGCGATCCCGGCGAAGCTGAGCAGCAGTGTGGTGAGCTTGTCCGCGTCACCCGCGGGAGCGGCACCGGACTCCAGCTCGGCGCGGGTGACCGCCCGCAGTCCGGAAGGCAGCGACGTCTGTGCCCGCTGGGCGAGTTGGGCGTCCGATGTGCCCTCGGCGGCGGTCAGTGTGATCGCCGAGTAGCCCTTCGGCGCGGGGGCGAAGTGCCGTTGCGCGGTGGCGGTGTCGAAGGCGGTGAGCGTGCCACCGGAGTCCACCCGGCTGTCATGGGCGGTGAAGACGCCGACCAGCCGTGCGTCGAGTGCCGTGCCCGCCACGACGATGCGCACCCGGGCGCCGACCCGGTACCCGGCCCGCTCGGCGGTCCGCCGGTCGACGGCGATCTCGGCGGCGCCACGGGGGCCACGGCCCCCGGCGAGCGGATAGCGGATGTCCTTGCCACTGCCGTCGGGCACGTAGTTGACGCCCGCGGCCTGGTTCAGATCGCCGACCAGAGTGCCGTCGGAGCCGACGAGGAAGGAGCGGCCCTCCACCACGCCGCGCGCCGCGGCCGCCGACGGCAGCGCGCGCAGCCGCCGCAGCAGCGTGTCGTCGAGCCGGTGTGGCGCGGCGGGGTCCGCGGTGATGGAGACGGACGCATCGGGCTGGGAGTTGGACCGGGCGCGGTTCACGGCCGCTCTGACGGAGTCGCCGTAGAGCAGCGAACCGGTCACGAAGGCCACCCCGAGCACGACGGCGAGGGCGGGCATCGCGAAACGGAGCCGATGGGATCGGAGGGTGCGCAGGGCGGTGCGGAACATCGACGGCCTTCGGGAGGGGTGAGGGGCAACGGTTGAGAAGGGGCGTGGCGCAGCGGGCTTGAGCGCTCTCCGGTCGCCCCGGATGCCATCCTTCGCGGGGACGTGGCGCGGCGGATCCACCGGAATGCCGAAGCGGGCCGTGCCACTTCCCCGGTTTCCTCGGCCGAAAGTCTGATGTGGCGACGGCGGCCGGACCGTAGCGTGACCTGCCATGATCTCCGAGTTCCGGTCCCGTTTCCGCTTCCGGCACCTCCGGCAGGGCCTGGTCGGCGTCGCTCTGGTCGTCCTCGTGGTCCTGGAGGGGCTGAACGCGCCGCATCCGGCGATGGCCGCGGCGACGATGGTGTCCGGGGTGCTGTGCCTGGCCGCGCTCGCGGTGCCGGAACGCCTCTTCGCGCGCTACGGCCTCGGCGCGGCGGCCCTCTCATGCGCGCTGACCGTGACGGAAGCGCAGCTGTCCGAGCGTCCCCCGAACACCCCGGGCATGGTGGAACTGGGTGCGCTGCTGCTGCTCAGTACCCGCGCCGTGCGGCGCTGCCCGCCCCTGCGAGCGACCGGGCTGGTCGCGGTATCCTCCCTCGCCGCCGTGGTCCTTCCGCTGCGGATCGAGCTGTGGGACGACTACCTCAAGAACCTGATCACCGTCATCGCGGTCTGCGCCGTGCCGTTCATGGTGGTGGTGGGGCTGTGTCTGCGTCTGTACGACACACTGCGGGAGCGGGAGCGCGAGACCATCCGGCAGGCCCAGCGCCTGGAACACGCCCGGGAGTTGCACGACTTCGTGGCCCACCACGTGACGGCGATCGTCGCCCAGACCAAAGCCGCGCGTTTCACCGCCGCGGCCGGACACACCCAGTCCCCGGAGGATCTGGACCGGATGCTCGCCCAGATCGAGCGGGCCGGATCCCAGGCACTCGGTTCGATGCGCGCCATGGTCACCAGCCTGCGGGACCATGCCACCGCCTCCGCCACGACCCGGCCCACGGGTGATCCGGCGGGCCCGCGCGGACCGCGTAGGCTGCGTGATCTGCGTGCCCTCACCGAGGAGTTCTCCGAGGTGGGGCCGGCCGCCGAGCTGATCCTCGCCCCGGAACTCGCCGATCGGCCGCTTCCGACCGGCATCGCCACCACGGTCCACCGCGTGGTGCAGGAGTCCCTGACCAACGTCCGCAAACACGCCACCGGGGTCGGCCGGGTGGAGGTGCGGATCGGCGTCCGGCCCGGCCATCCGGAGCGGCTGGAGGTGTCGGTCGTCGACGACGGGCAGGTTGGCGCCTCGCCCGCCGCCGGGCGGTCGGTCGAGGGGAGCGGCTACGGTCTGGTGGGGCTCGCGGAACGGGCCGAGAAGGTCAACGGGCACATCACATCAGGGCCACGGGACGGCGGCGGCTGGCACGTCCTGGCGGTCCTGCCGCTGGACAAGGCGGCCACTGACAAGACGGCCACCGAGGAGACGATCGCCTGCGATCATGCGTGACATGACGATCCAGGTACTCATCGCCGACGACCAGGAGATGGTCCGTGCCGCCTTCCGCATGATTCTCGACTCCCAGCCGGACATGCGAGTCGTCGCCCAGGCGAAGAACGGCGTCGAGGCGGTCGAGCAGGCCCGCCGCCTGCGGCCCGATGTCTGCCTCCTCGACATCCGCATGCCCGAACTGGACGGTCTGGAGGCCACCCGGCTCCTCGCCGGGCCCGATGTGCCGGATCCCCTCAACGTCCTCATCGCCACCACCTTCGACCTCGACGAATACGTCTACCGGGCGCTGCGCAACGGCGCGTGCGGCTTTCTGCTCAAGGACGGCGCACCGGGGCTGCTCACCGAGGCGGTACGGGCCGCGGCGTCGGGCAACTCGCTGATCTCCCCGTCGGTGACCGTCCGCCTGCTCGCGCACATGGCACCCCACCGCGACCGGCCTGCCCCTTCCGAGGCCCGTCCGGCCCGCCGGGGCAGGGGCGGGCTCAAGGATCCGATCGAGCCGCTGACCCAGCGTGAGGTCGAGGTGGTCCGGCGGGTCGCCCGTGGCCGTACCAACGAGGAGGTGGCCGCGGATCTCCATGTCACCCTGTCCACCGTCAAGACCCACCTCGGCAACGTCCAGCGCAAGCTGGCCGCCCGCAACCGCGTCGAGATCGCGGCCTGGGCCTGGGAGCACGGCATGGTGGACGAGTCCTCGCCGAACCGCGGCGGCTGACCCGCCCGGCGGGTGTCCCCGGTGTGTGCGCTACCAGGTGCGTGCGGTGCGCTGAAGCCGCTCCCGGACCCGGGCGACGTCCGGGTTGGCGTCGGCACCCGGCCGCTGTACGAGGAAGAGCGTGTTGAGCGGCGGCTCTTCGGGCTCATGGAGCAGGACGAGTCCACCGGAGGCGAGTTCGTCCTGGCACAGATAACGGGGGAGCACGCTGTAACCGGCGCCCGCGGCGACGGCCGACACGGCCCCGCGCAGATCCGGCACGGTCACCGCGGCCTGGGCGGTGAGCCGCTTGCCGAAGACATTGCGCCAGTACCGGCGGGCGATGGGGAGGTCCTCCGCGTAGGTGATCAGGGGTATGTCACGGACGGCCGCGCACGGCCCGTCGGCCGCCAGCCGCTCCCCGGCGCGCCGGGCCCAGCCGGGCGAGGCGACCAGCACATAGTCCTCGTCCGCCAGCGGGAGCGAGGTCAGCGTGCGGCCACCGGGGCGTCTGGTGGCGATCACGAGGTCGTGGTGTCCCGCCCGCAGCGCCTCCAGCAGCGGATCGGTCAGCCCCATGGTGATCCGCAGCCGCACCCCCTCGGCGACCAGCGGGGCGAGTGCGGGCAGGGCGCGGGCGCACAGCAACTCCGCGGGCCCGGCCAGGTGGACGAGGGTGGTGCGGCCGGTGAGTACGGTGTTCCGGCCGCCGAGTGAGGCGAGGGCGTCGAGTGGTCCGGCGATGTGTCCGGCCAGGTCATGGGCGAGGTGGGTGGGCTCCGCACCGCGCGGGAGCCGGGTGAACAACGCGCGTCCGGTCTGCTGCTCCAGGGCCCGGATCTGGGCGGTGACGGTGGGCTGGGAGAGCCCGAGCAGCGGGGCCGCGGCGGTGAACGAGCCGGAGCGGTAGACGGCCAGGAAGGTGCGCAGCAGATTCAGATCGGCATGTTGCGGGGGCGCCCCGCCGCCGATGACGATGTCGCCGTCCTGGTGTGTCCCGTCCGCCATGCGGCCCAGCATAGAGAGGTACCCGGCGCTTCCTTCCATCGGAAACCCGATGTCATCGATCGACTGATCTATTGGCATTCCGATGCCCAGTGGATCTACCTTCGAGCACGCCGCCAGGACGGCGGCGCGATGTCGGGGCGGCGACGCCCCAGGAGAACCCAGCGACCGCGCTCAGCGCGCGTGATCGCATCGAGGAGTGAGCATGGCGAAGATCCTGTTCGTGATGACCGGTGCCGACCAGTGGACACTGGCCGACGGTACGAAGCACCCCACCGGCTACTGGGCCGACGAGGCCGTGGTCCCCTATGAGGCGCTCAAGGCCGCGGGCCACGAGATCACGGTGGCCACCCCCGGCGGCGTCGTCCCGCCCGTGGACTCCGCCAGCCTCAGCCCCGAGGCCAACGGCGGCCCGGAGAACGCCGCCAGGGTCAGGAGCGTCACCGAGACCGCGGCGGAGTTCCGTGCCCCCATCGCGCTGAGCGACGTAACGCTGGACGACTACGACGCCGTCCATGTGCCCGGTGGCCACGGCCCCATGGAGGACCTCGCGGTCGACGCCGCCTCGGGCAAGATCCTCACCCTGGCGGTGCGCGGTGGCATGCCGGTGAGCGTGGTCTGCCACGGCCCGGCGGCGCTGTTGGCGGCGGTCACGGAGGACGGCACCCACGCGTACGCGGGCTACCGGATCACGGCCTTCACCAATGAGGAGGAGAAGATGGCCGGGAACGCCGACAAGGCCAAGTGGCTCCTTCAGGACCGGCTGACCGAGGCGGGCCTGACGGTGCGGGTCGGCGACCCCTTCGCACCGCATGTGGAGGTCGACCGCAACGTCATCACCGGCCAGAACCCGGCCTCCTCCGGCCCGCTCGCCGAAGAACTGCTCAAGAAGCTCGGCTGACCTCTCGACCCTCCCCCCCCGCCTCAGGCGGGCTCGGCCGTGGTGCCCCGGATGACGAGATGGGGGGCGACCACGGCCTCCCCGTCGGGGACCCGCTCTCCCTCCAGGCGGGCGATGGCCCGGCTGACGGCGAGTTCGGCGAGGCGGGGGATGTCCTGGCCGACGGTGGTGAGGTCGATATGGGCCAGACGCGCCAAGTGGCTGTCGTCGAAGCCGACGACGGAGATCTCGTCGGGGACGGGGACCCGGGCGCGCAGGAGGGTGTCCAGAACCCCGGTGGCGGAGCGGTCGTTGAAGGCGAGGACGGCCGTGGGCCGGGGAGTGGTGTCGAGGAGGGCGCGGGCGCCCGCGGCGCCGTCCTCCTCGGTGAGCCCGCCGGGCAGGACGCGGACGCGGTCGGCCAGGCCGTGGCGGCCCATGGCGGTACGATAGCCACGGCGCCGGTCGGCGGCGCCGGGTGCGCTGCCGCCGTCGATATGGGCGATGTCGCGGTGGCCGAGGGCCACCAGGTGGTCCACGGCCTGACGGGCGCCCTCGTCATCGGCGGTCCGCACCACCTCCACCCCCGGGGCGGCCCCGCGCAGCCGCCGGGCCACGGAGACCACCGGGAGCTGTGCGGCGAGTTCGGCCAGCCGCGCGGCCGGGGCCTGCGGGCCGAGCAGGATCAGGGCCTCGCAGCGGTCGGCCAGCAGGGTGTCGGTGGCCCGCTGCTCACCACGCCCGGCGGCCACGGCGCTCAGCGCGATCTGGTACCCGGCGGGCTCGGCCACCGCGTACACGCCCTCCAGCAGATCGGAGTGGAAGGGGTGCTGAAGGCCGAACTGCACGCCGAGGAGATGGGACCGGTGGCTGCGCAGCAGCCGGGCCCGGGCGTCCGGCCGGTAGCCGATCTCCTGTGCCGCCTGGAGGACCCGCTCACGGGTGGCGGCACCGGCGCCCTTGGCGTCCCGCATCACGATGGAGACCAGCGCCGTGGACACGCCTGCCCGCGCCGCCACGTCCGCGAGGGTCGGGCGCTTCCCATGGGGGACGGCCGGCGTCGGTGGCACCACTGGTCTCCCTGGTCTAGGTGTCGTCTTCGGTCGAGGAGTCGTCTCGGGCCGGGGTTTCGCTTCCGGGCGCGACGATCGTAGCCCAGGGCCCCGGGCGCACGCGCCCCCGCTGCTATAACGTTCTAGTGATTCCGCCGTCATCCCTTGACAGGGATGGTCGGCGGCTGGCGTACTGCTGCTCGACATCTAGAACGTTCTAGTAGCTGCAACGTTCTAGTCGCTTTGTTGCCGGGCCGGACAGGGAGCGAGAAGTAGCATGTACACATTGGCGGTCTGCGCCGAGATGGTCTTCCGGGATCTGCCGGTCCACGAACGGGCGCGGCGCATCCACGACGCCGGTTTCCAGGTCGAGATCTGGGACTGGAGCCGACACGATCTGGCCGCCCTCGAACGGACCGGCGCGGTGTTCTCCTCCATGACCGGCTACCTGCGCGGCAGCCTGACGGACAGGGACGGGGCGGCCGAACTCCTGCGCACCGCCGAGGAGTCGGTCAAGGTGGCCCATCAGCTCGGCTGCCCCCGGCTGAATCTGCACGGCACCGGGCTGGACGGCGACGGTCTGCCGGTGGCGCCGGTGGCGGGCGAGGCCACCGGCCCGATGTGGATCGCCGCCCACCGCACCCTCACCCGCCTCGCCGAGCTGGGCGAGCGCACCGGGGTCACCTTCACCCTGGAGAACCTCAACACCGCCGTGGACCACCCCGGTGTGCCGTTCGCGAAGGCCGCCGACACCCTGGCACTGGTCGAGGCCGTGGACCGGCCGGGGTTGCGGATGAACCTGGACTTGTACCACGCGCAGATCGGCGAGGGGAACCTCACCGAGCTCGTTCGCCGGGCCCACGGCCGGGGCCTGATCGGCGAGATCCAGGTGGCCGACGTACCCGGCCGCCGCGAGCCCGGAACGGGAGAGATCAACTACCCGGCCATCGCCCGGACCCTCGCCGACCTCGGCTACGAGGGCACCGT
Organism: Streptomyces rapamycinicus NRRL 5491; assembly: GCF_024298965.1. Lineage (NCBI taxonomy): Bacteria > Bacillati > Actinomycetota > Actinomycetes > Kitasatosporales > Streptomycetaceae > Streptomyces > Streptomyces rapamycinicus. The sequence goes on from NZ_CP085193.1 coordinate 11,246,596, forward strand.
CGCCATGGAGGCATGGGCCTCCGGCGACAGCGACCTCGCCCTGGAGCGCTTCCGCTCCGCCTTCACCGGCTGAGGCGCGCGCCCGCGAGGCCGTCCAGCCCTCATCGCACGCCGCCACCCACCGACCCCACGGAGCACCGCATGACCACACCGCATCCCCTCCCCGTAGGCCTCATCGGCGCCGGACGCATGGGCTCCTTCCACGCCGAGACCCTCGCCCACCGTCTCCCCGGTGTCCGTCTCGCCGCCGTCGCCGACCCGGCGCCCGGCGCCGCGCAGGGGCTGGCCGACCGGCTGGGCGGCACCACGGCGTACACGGAGATAGCCGAGCTGCTCGCCGACCCCGGGGTCGAGGCGGTGGTCATCGCCACCCCGGCCCGTACCCACGCCGGGCTGGTCGAGGCCGCGGCCCGGGCGGGCAAGGCCGTCTACTGCGAGAAGCCCATGGCCGTCACCCTCGAGGAGGCGGACCGCGCCATCGCGGTCGCGGCCGACGCCGGTGTCCCCCTCCAGGTGGGCTTCAACCGCCGCTATGACACCGGCTTCCACGCCGCCCACGAGAAGGTCCGGGCGGGCGCCGTCGGCACCCCGCAGCTGCTGCGCTCGCTCACCCGCGACCCCAAGCTGGCCGACCCGGGCCGTATCCCACCGTGGACGATCTTCCTGGAGACCCTCATCCACGACTTCGACACCCTGCGCTACCTCAACCCCGGCGCCGCGCCGGTCGAGGCCTTCGCGTTCGCCGACGCACTGGTCCGCCCCGACTTCAAGGACCGCGGACTGCTCGACACCGCCGTGGTCACCATCCGCTTCGACAACGGCGCCCTCGCCACCGCCGAGGCGAACTTCCAGGCGCTGTACGGGTACGACGTGCGCGGCGAGGTCTTCGGCTCGGCGGGGATGCTCACCATGGGCGACATCCGCCGCGGCCATCTGACCGCCTACGGCCCGGACGGCGGCGCCACCGAATGCGTCACCTACGACCAGGAACTCTTCCATGACGCCTACGTGGCCGAACTCGCCGACTTCGCCGAGTGCGTGCGCACCGGCCGCGCCCCCTCCGTCACCGGACAGGACGCCCGCGCCGCCCTGTCCGTCGCGCTCGCGGCCATCCGGTCGGTCACCACCGGCGTCCCGGTCCGCATCGACGACATCGCGTAGTGACACCGCCCTTCGGCTCTTGGTGACGGCGTCCGGCGAGGTACGCCGATGACCATGTCCGGAGGCCGGGACTCGTTTCCGGAGAGGCGTTATATTCGGGCTATATAGGACGCGGCCGGCCTGCGATCCGTACGGCACCGGGCTCCCGAGGACGATGACAGGTGACGCCATGGGTGTGGATGAGCAGCACCCAGACAGCGCGGACACCCGGATCACTCGGTCGGCGCGGACACGGCTTCGGCTGATGGGTTCCGCGGGTGGCCAGCTGAGTGGCACCGGGCCGGTGAGACTCGCCCTCGGGCAGGCGGTCGCCGAACTCGGCGCCCTGGGCGGCATGATCCATGTGCGTGATCCGCGCCGGGGCGTGATGCGCCTGGTGGCCAGCATGGGGCTGCCGGACAACCTGGTCGCGGGGTGGGAGACCCTCACGGACGAGGACAGCGCGGCCCCGGTGTCCTGCGTCCGCTACCGCACCCACGTCTGGACGCCGCCACCGCCCGACGTACCGCACCGGGCGCCCCTCTCGTCGCCCGGCCGCCCCTCCCACGGGGACTTTTCTCCCGGTGCCGGGTCGCTGCCGCCCGGCAGCGGTGTGGTGTCGGTGCCGGTGGTCACGGCCGGCGGGCGGTCGGTGGGCGCGCTGTCCGTCCTGGTGGAGGCGCCGGATGAGCTCGATGACGGGCAGTGTGAGTTCCTGCGGAGGGTCGCCGACTGGGTCGCCGAGTATCTGCGGCCCGTCCGGCCCGCCGCCGCGGACGTCGAGCACGAGCGACAGCCCCTCGGCGGTGACGCCGTCGGCAGTGCCGTATGGCGGATGAACGACGGCCTCCTCGCTCTCGACGGCCAGGCGCGGCTGACCTTCGCCAACCCCGCGGCCCTGAAGTTGCTGGGTGCTTCCGCCCAGGAGGTGCTGGGGACGGTGCTGTGGGACCACCCGGTGGTCCGGGACACCGGGATGGCCGCCTGCCACGGGCGGGCCGTGACCACTCACGCACCGGCCGGATTCGACACCCGGTGGCCCGGCAGAGCGGGCTGGTACCACGCACGTTTCGACCCGGCCCCCGACGGACTGGTCATCCACATCGCGGACATCACCGAACGCCGGAGGGAGGAGGCCGAGCAGTCCGCGGCCCAGCGCACCGCGGCCGAGCGGGTCATGCGCATGGGCGAGCTGACCTCGGCGCTCGCCGAGGCGCTGACCGTCCAGGACGTGGTGAAGGCGGTCGCCGACCGGATGCTTCCGCCGTTCGGCGCCACCGGCCTGATCTGCGGGCTGATCGAAACCGCGCGGCTGCGGATCGTCGGTTCGGCCGGATATCCGGAGGAGTTCCTCGAGATCGTCAAGAAAATGATGGTCTCGGAGATGTCCGCGGTCGTCCAGGTGCTCAACACCCGCACTCCGACCTTCCTGTCCACCCCGCAGGAGTACGCCGAACGGCATCCGGACGCGGTCGGCTATCTCCACCGCAGCGGGATGAAGGCGTGGGCGTTCCTCCCTCTGATCGCCTCGGACCAGCAGATCGGCTATTGCGTGGTGAGCTTCTCGCGGCCGCGCCACTTCTCCGAGGAGGACCGCTCCCTGCTCATCGCGCTGAGCGGGCTGGTCGCCCAGGCGCTGGAGCGGGCCCGGCTCTACGACGCCGAGCACACCCGCGCCCAGGAGCTCCAGCGCGGGCTGCTGCCCCGTACGCTGCCCGTCGTACCGGCCGTCGCCGCCGAGGCGCGCTATCTGCCCGCCACCGAGGGCGTACAGGTCGGCGGCGACTGGTACGACCTCATCCCGCTGTCCGGGGAGCGGGTCGCCCTCGTCATCGGCGATGTCATGGGCCACGGGCTGTCCGAGGCCGCCACGATGGGGCGGCTGCGCACGGCCGTCCACACTCTCGCCGATCTCGAGTTCCCGCCCGATGAGCTGCTCACCCATCTCAACGATCTGGTCGGCGACCTCGGCGATGACTTCTACGCCACCTGTCTGTACACGGTCTACGACCCGGTCACCAATCGCTATGCCTTCGCGAGCGCCGGACATCCACCGCTCGCCATCGTCCACCCCGACGGCACGGCCCACTTCCCCCATGTCGACGCCGATCCGCCGCTCGGCGCCGCCAGCCCGCCCTTCGAGACCCATGAGGTCCAGGTGCCCGAGGGCAGCCATCTGGTGCTCTACACCGACGGCCTGGTCGAGTCGTCGACGGTCGACATCGACGAGGGCATGGCGCGGCTCGCCCAGGCCCTCACCAGGGCCGCCGCACCCCCCGCCGATTCGCCCGGGACCGCGTCCGCACCCACCTCCGCCCCCACCACGCTGCACGATCCCGGCCGGCTGTGCGACGCCGTCATCAACGCGCTGGTGCCGGAGCAGGCCGAGACCCACGACGACGCCGCGCTGCTGATCGCCCGAACGCGGTCGATGGCCGCCGACCGGGTGGTGTCGTGGGCGCTGCCGGACGGCCCCATCGCCGCGGCCGAAGCCCGCCACCATGTCACCGAGCAGCTGTCCGCATGGCATCTCGACGAGCTGACGATGACCACCGAGCTCCTGGTCAGCGAGCTGGTCGGCAACGTCGTCCGGCACGCCAAGGGCCCGCCGCGGCTGCGCCTGCTGTACGGCCGGACGCTGATCTGCGAGGTCTCCGACCGCAGCCTCACCACCCCGCGGATCCGCCGCGCCGCCGAGACCGACGAGGGCGGGCGCGGGCTGCAGCTGGTGGCGGCGCTGTCCGATCGATGGGGCATGCGGTTCTCGGCGGCGGGCAAGTGCATGTGGACGGAACAGGCACTGCCATCGCCCGGCCACCCGGCCGCCGCCTGAGGGGACGGGGCCCGCGGTGTGCCCGGCGGTGCGGCCCGCGACCGGCACGCTCTAGGATCGGTCGGTGACCGCCGTGAAACAGCAGACCACCAGGGACCAGGCGACACCGGGGCGGAAGCGCTCGGACGGTGCCGGCCGGAGCGCCACCGTCAAGGACGTGGCGACGCTCGCCGGGGTCTCCCCGAAGACCGTGTCGAATGTGATCAACGGCTTCGTACATGTGTCCCCGGCGACCCGGGAGCGGGTCCAGCGGGCCATTCGCGAACTCGGCTACCGGCCCAACCGGGTGGCGCGCAACCTCCGGCGCGGCAGCACCGGCATGATCGGTCTTGTCCTGCCCGAGCTGGACGTCCCGTACTTCGCCGAGCTGGGACGACACTTCCTCACCACGGCCGAGGAACACGGCCGCACCCTGCTGATCGAGCAGACCCTCGGCGACCGCGAGCGGGAGGCGGCGGTGATCCACGGCCTCGGCGACCAGGTCGTGGACGGCATGGTGGTGAGCCCGCTCGCCCTGCACGGCAGCGCCCTGGCGAACCACCTCGGCACCGTGCCGCTCGTGCTCATCGGCGAACGCCCCAGCGGCGGCCTCGCCGACCATGTGGTGATCGACAACGTGACCGCCGCCAAGGAGGCCGTGGCCCATCTGGTGGCCGGCGGGCGCCGCCGGATCGCCGCCATCGGCATCCAGCCCGAGCCGTACATCGGCACACCGCTGCTGCGCAGGACCGGCTACCGCGAGGCACTGGAGGAGGCCGGACTGCCGCTGGACCCCCTCCTGGAGCGGGAGACGCCCCGCTACCACCTGGCCGAGGGCGCCCGGGCGATGGCGGCACTGCTGGACCGGCCCGAACCGCCGGACGCCGTGTTCTGCTTCAACGACGCGCTCGCCCTCGGCGCGCTGCGCACCCTGTACGAGCGCGGACTGCGGGTGCCGGACGACATGGCCGTGATGGGCTTCGACGACATCGAGGCCGCGCGCTACAGCACACCGAGCCTGAGCAGCGTGGCGCCGGACAAGAGCGCCATCGCCCGGCGCGCCGTCGATCTGCTGCTGGAGCGGATCGAGACACCTGACCGTCCGGCCCAGGAGGTCGTCGTCGGCCACACCCTCCACACCCGTGAGTCCACCGAGGGCGGAATCGCCACTACCGCTCACTGACCTCCCAGACCCGTGGTGGCCACCGATTTCACGATCTGACGCTGGAACAGCATGAAGACGATGAGCAGCGGGATGGAGCCGAGGATCGAGGCGGCCGACTCCTGGGCGTTGCGGAGCCCGGTGGAGTCCTTCACGGTCGACAGCCCCACCGGCAGGGTCATCAGCTGGGGATCGCTCGTGCTGATGAACGGCCAGAGGAAGTTGTTCCAGGTGTTGATGAAGACGAAGATGGCCACGGCCGCGAGGATCGGCCGGGACAGCGGCAGCACCACACTCCAGAACACCCGGAAGCTGCCGGCCCCGTCGATCCGGGCCGCCTCCTCCAGCTCCCGCGGAATGCCGTCGAAGAACTTCTTCAGGATGAACACCATCGCGGGCGCCACCACCTGCGGCAGGATCACCGCCGCATAGGTGTCGACGAGGTTCATCGCGAGCATCTGCCGGAACAGCGGCACGATCAGGATCTGCGGCGGCACCATGATCGAGGCGACCGTGACGGCGAAGAGCACCCGGCGGCCGCGGAAGAGCGTCCGCGAGAAGGCGTACGCCGCCATCGCCGAGATGGCCACGGTGATGGCCGTGACGCACACGGCGATCACCACGCTGTTCACCGCCCACACCGGCAGATTGCCCTGGCCGAAGATGGTCCGGTAGGCGTCGAGGGTGAAGCCCGCCTTGGGGATCCAGTCGACGCCCGACGCGCTCGCGTCGACCTCCGTCTTGAACGAGGTGTCCACCCCCCAGCCGAACGGCACCAGCCAGACCACCGTCATCAGCGCCAGCGCCAGCAGCGTCAGCACACGGGGGAGGGGGCCCGTCCCGAGCGAGGGGTGCCAGACATGGCCGCCGTAGCGGCGCCGCCGGACCACCTCCCGGGGCATGGTCGACCGGGGCTTTCCGGGGGTACGGGGGGAGAGTGTGTCGGTGGTCATGGCGCGATCAGTCCTCCCTGCGCGAGAAGATCTTCAGCTGGGCGATCGAGAGGATGATGATGAGCCCGAAGAACACATACGACACCGCCGAGGCGTAGCCGAGCCGGTAGTTGGTGAAGCCGGTGTCGTAGATGTACTCCAGGATCGGCCGGGTGGCGCCGTTCGGGCCGCCCTTGGTCAGCAGATAGATCTGGTCGAACACCTTCAGCGACGCCATCACCTGCAACACCGCGATCAGCCCGGTGGTCCGGCGCAGCTGCGGCAGGGTGACCGACCACAGCCGGCGCCACGCCCCGGCGCCGTCCAGCGCGGCCGCCTCGTAGAGGTGGTCGGGTATGGCCTGGAGCGCGGCCAGATAGAGCAGGAAGTTGAACCCCACGGTCCACCACAGGGTCACCAGCGCGATGGACCACATCGCGTACTTCTCGTCGGTCAGCCAGCCGATCCCGTCGATCCCGAAGATCTTCAGCAGGCCGTTGAGCATCCCCCGGTCCGGCTGGAACAGCATGCTCCAGATCTGGTAGACCACCGCGACCGGCAGCAGGTGCGAGGCGAAGAAGGCCAGCCGCCACAGCCACTGCCCCGGCATCCCCGTGTACACCAGCAGGGCCATCGCCAGGGCGACGAGCACGAGGGGGACGGTGGTCAGAACGGTGAACCAGACCGTGTTGCCGAGGGTCTGCCACACCTGGCTGTCGCCGAACGCCTCGGTGTAGTTGTCCAGGCCGACGAGGGTGCTGTCACCGTGCCCGGTCAGACTGGCGTTGGTGAAGCTCATCCACAGGCCGATGCCGATCGGCACGATGAGGAAGAGCGTGAAGAACACCAGGAAGGGGGTGGCGAAGAGCCACCCGGCGCCGCCCGACCGAAGCCGGTCCGTGGCGGCGGCCCGCCGGAATCCGGCGCGCCGGGATCCGGCCGCGGCCCGCCGCGCGGGCGTGGAGACGGAAGCCATGACATCGCTCCTTTCCATTGCGACTCCGTCGCGATCAGGCCGGATTCGGCTGGGCCAGCAGGGTGTTGATCTGGGAGACCATCGTGCGCACCGCGCTCCGCGCGGACGACGAGCCGCCGAGCGCGGGATCGAGCGCCTGGCACATCCGGGTCTGGAAGTCCGAGCCGGAGCCCGCGAACCACACCGGCGGGTCGAGCACGAGCTGTTTCGCGGCGCCCGCGTACTCGGACTGCGGGCGCAGCTTCGCGTACTGCGGGGACGAGACGGCCGGTGTGTACGCGGGGATGTGGCCCGCCGTCGCCCAGGTCAGCCCGGACTTCACCAGCTCGGCCACGAACCGGTGGGCGCGCCGCCTGCGCTCCGGATCCGGGTTGTCCTGGTGCGGCAGGACCAGGGCGTGGCTGTCCGAGGCCCCGGCCGGACGGTCGTAGAAGGTGGGGATGGGGGAGCCGCCCAGCTTGTCCTTCAGGGTGGACTTGTAGGTGGCCATGTCCCACTCGCCCGAGAAGATCATCGGGGAGCGGCCGTTGGCGAAGGCGGCGATGGCCGTCTGGACGTCCATGGTGCGGCTGTCGCGCGTCAGGTCGGCCATGAAGCGCACCACCTCGACGGCGGTGTCCTCGTCGATCTCGGCCCGCTTCCCCGTGAGGTCGAAGGTGGCGCCGGTCTGGCTGAACAGCGTCCAGAACATCCGCCAGCCCATCGCCGCGTCGTTGGCGTGGCCGAAGACGGGCCCCAGCTTGCCGCCGTCCTTGCGGAGCTTGTCCAACAGCTCCAGGGCGTGCTTCGGCGATTCGAAGGGCACCAGCCGCCCGTCGCCCGTGAGGAGACCCGCCTTGTCCATGACGTCCCGGTCGAAGAAGACGACGAACGGGTGGGTGTCCAGCGGAATGGCATACGGGTCGCCCTGGTACAGACTCCGCTTGACGAGCGTCTTGTTGAGGTCCTCCTGCTTCAGCCCGAACTCGGCCAGCAGATCCAGGTCCCAGGGGTCGAGCAGACCGCCCGGGGCATAGCCCGCCAGCCGGGTCAGATGCATGATCGCCACATCCGGCGAGCGGCCACCGGCCGAGGCCATCGCCAGCTTGGTGTAGTACGGCGGGCCCCAGTCCAGCACCGTCGTCCTGACCTTGAGACCCGGGACGCGCTTCTCCACGTTCCGCGTCATGGTCTTCATCAGTTCGCCGTCGGGGCCGGTGAACAGGGTCCAGTACTCGATCTCGTCCGCGCTCCGCACGCTCCCGGCGATCGAACCGCAGCCGCTGAGCGCGGACGCCGACACGGCGGCCCCCGCCCCGTACACCGCGCCTCTCAGCAGACCACGCCGTGACAGGCCGCTCATCGCCCCTCCTCACCGGCCGGGCGCTCGAAGGCGGCGGGGCGCCGCTGCGCCGCGCGCAGCCGCTCCACGTCCAGCTTGTGGCTCCGGTCGAAGCGGTATACGCCGTTCTGCTCCTGGAACACGTCGGTGAGCTGGGTGTAGCAGTAGCCGAACATCAGGGGGTCGTCGAGCAGCGCCCCGGTCAGCCCCGCGAAGCGGGTCTGGAACTCCTCCTCGGTCCGCGGCCGCTGCCCGTACCCCCAGGACACGTCGCGGTCGTCACCGGCCGATCCATCCGCCTCCTCCGGATTCCACCAGATGCCGCCGAACTCGCTGCAGAAGTAGGGCTGGCCGCGGTACGGCAGCGACCACACCGCGTCGGTGTCCTTCTTGCCGGGGTTCCCCCGGTTGTCGGGGTTGAGATACGGGTCGTCCTTGTCCAGCCCCGCCATCTGGCGGCGGAACGCCTCCGGGTCCTGCTCATAGCTGTGCGAGTCGTACACGTCGGTCTCGGCCACGCGGTGGGAGTAGCCGGAGGCGTCCAGGACCGGACGGGAGGTGTCGGCGGCCTTCGTGGCCAGGAACATGCCCCGGGTGACATCGTCCAGGACGGTCTGCCGGTCGTGGAGTTCCTGGTGCGTCTCGTTGAGCGGGCACCAGCCCACGATCGACGGATGCGAGTAGTCCCGCTCCACGGCCTCCAGCCACTGGGCGATGAATCCGGCGGTGGGCCGCTGGTTGTCCCCCGTGGTGCGCCCGGTGCTGGCTCCCCAGTCGCCGAACTCGCCCCAGACGAGATAGCCGAGCCGGTCCGCGTGGTGCAGGAAGCGCTCCTCGAACACCTTCTGGTGCAGTCGCGCCCCGTTGAAGCCCGCGGCCAGCGACAGTTCGATGTCCCGGACGAGGGCGGCGTCGTCGGGCGCGGTCATCAGCCCGTCCGGGTACCAGCCCTGGTCCAGGACGAGCCGCTGGAAGACCGGGCGGCCGTTGAGCAGCAGCCGCTTGCCGTCGATGGCCACCGACCGCAGCCCGGCGGTGCACTCGGCGCGGTCCAGGGTCTCGCCGCCGCCGTCCAGCAGCTCGATCCGCACCCGGTACAGATGGGGGTCCTCCGGAGACCACGGGCGGCGCCGGTCCTCGGGCAGCGCGAGCACCATCCGGGGCGCCAGATCCAGGTCGGCCCGTACGCTCGCCTCGGCCACCGCCCGGCCGTCCGCGTCGCTCACCCGGGCCGTGATCCGGTGGCCCGGGCGGTTGGCGCTGAGCGGCAGTTCGAGGTGGAAGGCGCCGGACGCGAGGTCGGGGGTGATCCGGGGCCTGCGCAGATGGACCTCGGGCACCGGCTCCGCCCACACCGTCTGCCAGATTCCGGTGGTGCGGGTGTAGTGGCAGTCGCTGTTGGCGTAGTCGGTGGCCTGCTTGCCGCGGGCCTGAGTGCCGTGACGGGCGTCCCGGGCCCGCACCACGATCACCACCTCCGCGTCGCCGCCGGCCGTGCCCGCCACCGCGCCGAGGTCGGCGGTGAAGGAGGTGAAGCCGCCGCTGTGCCGGGCCACTTCGCGGCCGTCGGCCCATACGGTGGCGTCGTGGTCGACGGCCCCGAAGTGCAGCAGCACCCGCCGGCCGGCCCAGCCCGCCGGTATCCGGACCGTGCGCCGGTACCAGACCGCGGGGTGGAAGTCGGTGTCCCCGATCCCCGACAGCTCGGACTCGGGGCAGAACGGGACCAGGATCCGTCCGTCCAGCTCCTGGTGCACCAGGCCGCGCTCGAGCCCGCTGTCGCCGGGGTCGAAGGCGAACTGCCAGCCGCCGTTGAGATTGAGCCAGTCCTCACGGACGAAACTGGGCCGGGGATATTCGGGTCGTGGAACGTCGTTCGACACTTCGGGCGAGGTGATGTCCGGGTGAGCCATGGGATCTCCGGGAGGGCGGGGGATTCGACCGGGCAGGGGTATGCCATCACCCGTTTACATCGATGTAAAGATCCCGCGCAGCAACTTTTGCCACGACCTCGGACGGCCGCCGGTGGGCCTGGCTAGATCTCGCCCTTCCGCACCTTGTACAGCTCGACGTCCTTGTTGGCGAAAAGGTGCACATAGCCGCAGTTCCAGCAGATCAGCCCGGTGGCCGATTCGTTGGCCCAGCCGAACTTGAACAGCTCCATGCCGGTGCTGTTGAGCTTCACCTCGCGATCCCGGAAGAGATCGCCCTTGCAGAACACACATGTGATCCACACGTCCCCGACAGCCGCACGCACAGGCTTGGCCACGCTCTCTCACCTTTTCCGGCCACCGAAGTGGCCCCCGTCTCGCGTCAACAACGGTGATCAGCATAGGACGGGGGCCCACTCGGCACGTCAGCCGCGATAGGTGCGCAGATAGTCGAACCGCGCGACCGCGCCCGCGGTGTTCTGTGAGACCAGGCCGATCCTGAACTCGCTCACGGTCGGCAGGGTCCAGACGCCGGTGTGGACCCAGTGCACACCGTCCGTGCTGGTGGCGGCGCGCACCTCGGTCTCGTCCCGTGCGGTGTCGGCGTGGTACGACAGCCGCATCCACAGCGTGTCCGCGGGCGGGCCGCCGAACATCGGCCCGTAGGCCACCGGGGTCGGTGGTGTGGTGGTGGGCCGCTCGCCCTCCTTCGCGAACTCGGTGACATGCGTGGTCCTACCGTCCGCGTGGCTCACCGGCAGCACCCCGTGCACCAGCTTGTAGTAGCGGTCGTCGTTCCCGTACAGCACCAGCCCGGCCTGCTGATCGGCCCGCCCCGGCGCGAACCGGAGCCTGGTCTCCACGGTGTAGTCGCCCCGGGGAGCGTCCCGGGTCAGCACCGACGCCGTATTGGTGCCGAGATAGAGCTCGGCACCCTGAGCGGGCCAGGACAGGGCGCCATCGGACATCGTGACCCCGGACGCCGGTCCGCGCACCCAGGACCACGGGGAACCCGCGGTGGTGCCGGGGACGGTGGCGGTGTCGAAGTCATCGCTGTAGCCGGGCAGCAGCGGACCCGGCACATGCTCGGGGACGCGGCTGGTGACCGGTGTGTGGAGCGCCGCGGCCCCCACGTTGTCGGCCGCCGCACCGGCGCCCCGGGCGGCCACGCCGACCTTGCCGGAGCGGACCGCCGCCGCGGGCAGCGACCGCTCCTGGGTGGCCACCGCGTCCCGCAGCCGGTCCGCGCTCACCTCCACGGTCAGCCGGGTGCCACGGATCTCCGCCGACACGTTGTGCCAGGTGTCCCAGGCGAAGCCGGGTGGCAGCGGGGTCGTACGGGTGCCACGGCTGCGGCCGTCGACCCGTACGTCCGTCACCAGTGCGTCGCGCTGCCGGTCCAGCCACGCCACCACGAAGTCGTCCGGGCCGGTGTAGCCGGCCAGCAGCCCGGCCGCGCCGGTGGCCGAGGTGACCCGCAGATCGGCCTCGGCGCGCCGGGCCGCCGGGGCGGACCGGTCCGAGACCAGGTGGGCGGGGGCGGTGGGATTCCCGCGCGGTGTGACGAAGCCCCGCGCGTCCTGCTCATGGCCGACGCTCCAGCCGTCCGTACCGGAGCCGCCACCGCCGTGCCACCCCTTCAGCGAGCCGTCGTTGAAGGTGCCGCCCGCGGCCCAGGAGGCCACCGGGGCCCGCTGTGCGCCCTGGGAGGCGCCGGCCCCCGCCCGTACCACCGGCCAGCCGTCGATCCAGTCCAGCCGGTCCATCAGCATCGGCCGCTTGGACAGCTTCAGCGTGCCGCCCGAGGCCGGTTTCAGATCCGGGTCGTCGGAGGAGATGGCGTGGTAGACGAGCCAGTCCTGGCCGGACAGATCGGTCTGGAGGGCGTTGTGCCCGGGGCCGATCCAGCCGTTGCCGTTCGCGGTCAGCACCACACCGCCCTTGCTGGTGGCGGCCGTCAGCGGAACGCCCTGGTCGTCCACGAAGGGCCCGGTCGGGCTGGTCGCCCGGCCGACCTTGACCTGATAGCCGCTGTAGGCGCCGTCGCAGCAGCCCGCGTCGGAGTAGAACAGGTAGTAGTGGCCACCGCGCCGGACGACGAAACCGCCCTCCATCCGGCGGCCCTGCGCCACTTCGGTCACCGCGCCCTCGATGCGGGTCCGGGCGGCGTTCATCTTCGCCACGCAGATCGTGTCGTAGCTGCCCCAGTACAGATACGGCTGACCGCCCTCGTCCGTGAACTGGGCCTGGTCGATGTTGCCGGTGGCGCAGCCGCTCGGCGAGGGCAGCACGGCTCCCCGGTCGGTCCAGGGGCCGGTGGGGGTGGGCGCGGTCGCCACGGCGACGGTGTTGCCGGCGGACACCGAGTAGTAGAGGTTGTAGTGGCCGTTCACATAGCGGATGTCGGGGGCCCACAGCCGGGCGCCCTTGTGCCAGGCGGGTTTGGTCTCCGGGGTGAAGACCTCCCCGGCGTACTCCCAGTGCGCCAGGTCGGCCGAGCGGAGGATCGGCAGCATCCGCTCACCGTCCTCGCCCTTGCTCTGGAACACCGGGTTCTGAGTGCCGTACGCGTACCACAGGCCGTCCTTGCCCCGGATCATCACCGGGTCGGGGAAGGTGTCGACCACTCCGGCCGTGAGGGGGTTGTGGTAGGTGGGCGCCTGGTGGGCCGTGGTGGTGTGCTCCGTCGCCGGGCGCTGGGCGGCCGTCGCCCGGGCCGCGGGCAACAGCCCGGCCAGCAGCGCGCACAGCAGCGCGGCGACGAGGGTGCCGGGGCCGTGTCGAGTGCTCCGTCTACGGCTTGGTCTCATCTACGCGGTCCCTTCCGGCTCGAAGGAGCTCAGGCTCGGGTCGTAGTCCAGGTCGCCGATGTCGAACATCGGGGTCATCCAGTGGTAGAAGTTGTCGCCGCGCTCCCGCAGCAGGTCGTACAGGCGGCGCATCAGACGGCGGCGCACGGGCAGCAGCTCGGGGTGCTCATAGCGGTTGGTCAGCTCATGGGGGTCGGTGTCCAGGTCGTACAGCTCGTTGACCGACTCGGGGTTGACGATGAGCTTGTGGCGCTCGTCGCGGATCATCCGCTGTGGATACGGGAAGTGGTGGCCGTGGAACTCGGCGAGCAGCTCCTCCGGCCACCGCGGATGCTCACCCCGCACCAGCGGCACCAGGCTTCGGCTGTCCACGGCCGGTGAGGTGTCACAGCCCGCGAGGTCCAGGATGGTGGCGGTGCAGTCGGTGAGGCTGACGAACTCCTGGCGCACCTGGGGGGCTTCCCCGGGGATGCGGAGGATGCCGGGGATGCGGTAGATGTCCTCGTACATCGCCGGGCCCTTGTCGTGCAGCCGGTGGGCGCCGGTGAACTCGCCGTGGTCGGCGGTGAAGAACACCGAGGTGTCATCGGCCAGCCCGAGCTCGTCGAGCCGGGTGAGGATGCGCCCGATCTGCTCGTCGATCAGCGTGACATAGCCCCAGTAGACCGCGATCAGCTTGCGGGTCACCTCGATGGGGATGGTGTCGAAGGTCCAGTGGGCGCTGTAGTTGCGCTGTACCGGTGGCTTTCCCTCGAAGGTCTCGGCGATCGAGGCGGGCAGGTCCACCAGGTCGGGGTCGTAGCGGTCGAAGTACGCGTCGGGCAGCAGATACGGCAGATGCGGCCCGAAGAAGTGGGTGGCCAGGAAGAACGGCCGCCCGTCCGCGGCGTAGCGCTCCAGCTGCTCGATGGCGCGGGTGGCCAGATAGTGCTCGAAGGTGGCCTCCACCGGCTGGTGCAGCCGCGCCGCCAGCAGATTGCCCGGGTTGCCGTTGGGCGTGGTGCCGCGGATCGGATCGGATATCCGGTACGGCGGCAGGCCCCGCTCCGCCAGGTACGCCGCGTAGTCCGGGTGGTCCACGGGGTTGTGCCAGCCGGGCAGATCGGGTCCGTCGAAGCCGTACGAGGCGGCGTTGCGGTGGGTGCCGACATGCCACTTGCCGACCAGGCCGAGCTGGTAGTCGCGCTCGGCCAGGGCGCCGGGGAAGGTGAACGCGTCCTCGCGCAGATCCTCCAGATAGCCGACGTTGCGCTCGTAGTTGGCCAGCAGCCGGTGGCGAAAGGGCGCCTGCCCGGTGAGCAGACTGGCGCGGGCCGGGGTGCAGATGGCGGTGGGGGTGTAGAAGCGGTCGAAGCGGGTGCCGGTCGCCGCCAGCCGGTCGAGGTTCGGCGTGGCCACATGCGGATTGCCATAACAGCCGAGGGTGTCGACGCGGTGCTGATCGGTCATCAGGAACAGCAGGTTCATCGGGCGGCCGCCTTCGTGTAGAGGTCACCGGCGTAGAACGTGGACGAGTCGGGGGACTTCGGCAGCTGCCCGGTCCGGACGAAGAAGCTGCTCATGCCGTCCAGCCACTTCTCGACGGTGCCGTCCTTGGTCCTGGCCACCAGCTCGGCGGTCGTCATCGTCTTCACGTGCTTCGCGTCCGCCGCGACCTTCGCCTCATCGGCCTTGAGCAGCTTCGCGGCCAGCGCGATGGACTCCTTGGAGTGTGCGGCCCGCCAGTCGTTGGCCTCCTGAAGGACCTTCACGACCTTCTGGTCGCGCTCCGGCTTCGCCTTGGCGGCGGAGACGAACGCGGTGGGGAAGGAGGAGCCGGGGAGGTCCTCGGTGCTCGCCACCTCCTTCATCCCCGGTACCTTCTCCTTGATGGTGTCGATGAGCGGATACCAGATCCCGGCGCCGTCGATCTGCCCGGAGGCGAACGCGGAGACCACGGTGGGCGCGTCCATCACCACCTTCGAGATGTCCTTCATCGTCATCCCGGCCTTCTGGAGCGCCAGATTGAGCGCCATCTCACCGGAAGTGCCCTCGGGGACGCCGACCTTCTTGCCTCTCAGGCCCTGGATCGAGTCGATACCGGGCCTGGCGATGACCCGGTCGGCGTAGGTGAGGGTGTCGATGGCCACGATGGTGGCCTTGCCGGAGGCGGGCAGCCACAGGGCGCCAGGACCGATGTAGCCGTAGTCGAGATTGCCGGTGCGCAGGGCCTGGATCTGGACCGGACCGTTGACGAACACCTTGGGCTCGGCGGTCAGGCCGTGCTTCTTCCACAGCCCCCGCTCCTCGGCGATGGCCAGCAGGCTCGCGCCGTTGTAGTCGGCGATATAGCCGAACCTGACCGCGGAGCCGCCGCCGCCGGAGGACGAACACGCCGCCACCGAAAGTGCCGCTCCGGTCGCGGAGAGTGAGATCATGAAGTCGCGTCGGCTCATCCTCATCTCGGGTGAGTCCTTTCGAGAAATAAGTGCGGTTGGGGAGTGCGGTCAGGCGGCGGAGTCGGCCGGTGACTGGTGGTAGACGTGGGTCCAGACGTCGTTGCGGATGCGCGCGAACTCCGCGGAGAGCCGGATCTCCTCGGTCCGCGGATAGGGGAGGTCCACATCGATGACCCGGTGGATCCGGCCGGGCCTCGCGGCCATCACGACCACGCGACCGGCCAGATAGACGGCCTCGTCGACGTCATGCGTGATGAACAGGACGGTGCGCCGCTCCTGAGTCCAGGTGTCCAGCAACTGGTCCTGCAACTGCACCCGGGTCAGCGCGTCCAGCGCCCCGAACGGCTCGTCCATCAGCAGGACTTCGGGGTCCGCGGCGTAGGCGCGGGCGATGGCGCAGCGCTGTTTCATTCCTCCGGAGAGGGTCTTGGGCAGGGCGTCGGCGAAGTCGGCGAGCCCGACCAGCTCGATGGCGTGATCGGCGCGCCGCCGGCGCTCCGCGGCGGGGACGTGTGCCAGCTTCAGCCCGAACTCGACATTGCCGCGCACCGTCAGCCACGGGAACAGCGCGTACTGCTGGAAGATCACCCCACGGTCCGGCCCCGGCCCGATGACCGGCGTGCCGTCCACCGTGACCGAGCCGGAGGTGGGCTCCACCAGTCCGGCCACCATGGACAGCAGGGTGGACTTGCCACAGCCGGACGGGCCGACGACCGCGACGAACTCCCGGTCCCCGATGTCCAGGGAGACCTGGCCGAGGGCGGTGAAGGTGGTGTTCTTCATCGGGTACGTCTTGACCACGTCCCGGAAAGAGATCTTGGGGCTCATCGGCGCTCCTGCCACGCGGTGAGACGGCGTTCGGCCAGCAGCAACAGACGGTCCATGACCAGGCCGATGACACCGATACTGATCAGACCCACGAAGATCGTGGGCACGTCGTAGTAGGTCTGGGCGTGGACCATCTCGAAGCCGAGACCCTTCTGGGCGCCGATCATCTCGGCCGCCACCACGGTCGCCCACGCCGCGCCGAGCCCGATGCGCATGCCCACCAGGATGAACGGCGTGGACGCCGGAATGACCACCTTGAGGAAGACGGTCCGGTCCGAGGCGCCGAGCACCCGCGCCGCGTCGATCAGCGTCCGGTCCACTCCGGTCACCCCCTGGAAGGCGGCCACCACACAGGACATGAACGCGGCCAGGAAGATGACGAAGATCTTCGGGGCCTCGCCGATGCCCATCAACACGATCACCAGCGGGATCAGTGCGAGTGGCGGGATCGTGCGGAAGAACTGGACGTACGGCTCCAACAGGCCCCGGGCCACCGGGTACCAGCCCATCAGGAAGCCCACGGGCACGGCGACCAGAGTGCCGAGCGCGAACCCCAGGAGCACTCGCTGGAGGCTGGCCAGCGCGTCCTCGGTGAGGGTCCCGTCGGAGAGCAGTTCGCGCGCCCGGGAGCTCACGGAGAGTGGTCCGGGGATGTCCGCGAGCCCCGCCGCGGCGGTCAGCGCCCAGAGGGCGATGGCCAGGACGAGGGCGATCAGATTGAACACGAGGGGGTGGACGGTGCGTCGTGCGCCGCGTGGCGCTTGTGGTGCTGTGGGGGTCTTCTCGGGTGCGGTGACCACCGTCATGGACGCCTCGCGGGGTACATGGGTCCTCCTCTTCGGCCCGGGACCGGGCCGGATCAGCCCGGACGGGCCGGGTAATGGCTGAGCAGGGGGGATTCACGAAGGACGAGGGCGATACCGCCCAGGGCGCCACCGGCCTCGCCGAGTGTCGCCGGCCTCAGGTCCACGCGGTCCCGTGAGATCGGCATGATGTGTGCGCGCAGCGCCTGTTCGACCGGCTCGAAGAGCGGTGGACCGGCCGCGGCGAGTTCGCCACCGAGCACGATCACCCCGGGGCCGATCGCGTTGCACACCGCCGCCAGCACGGTGCCGATATGGGTGCCGGCCGCCTCCAGTGTGCGCAGTGCCACCGGATCACCGGCCTCCAGCGCCCCGAGGAGCGCGGCCAGGCCGTCCGCGTGGCCGCCGGCGCGGCGGTAGGCGGCGAGCACGGCGCCCACCGAGGCCACTGTCTCCAGGCAGCCGGTGGCGCCGCACGAACATCGTCCGTCGCCCGACTCGACCGCGATATGCCCGAACTCGCCGGACAGGCCGTACGCCCCGCGGTGCAGGGCGCCGGACACCACCAGCCCGCCGCCCACACCGTGCGACAGCCGCAGGTACAGCACGTCCTGACCGCCCGCCGCGGCACCCCAGGTGGCCTCGGCGAGCGCGGCGAGCCGGGTGTTGTTGTCCACCAGCACCGGGGCCTCGAAGCGCTTGCGCAGCAGGGCTGGCAGATCGGCGGAGGGGCACGGTTGCGCGGGCCCCGCGTCGGGGTCCCCGACCGGGCCGACGACACCCACGCCGATGGCGTGCAGCGCGTCCAGCCGCAGTGCGCCGTCGGCGAGCGTGCCGACCAGCCGCTCGGCCAGCGCGATCCGCTCCTCCCAGGGCAGCCCCGGGTCGTGCGGTTCACTGGCCGAACCGATCACCTCGTGGGCGACGTTGACCGCGGAGACATGCACCGCCCGGCGGGCGAAGTCGATACCGATGGCCTGGCCCGCGCTGGGGTTGAGCGTCAGCGCCTCCACCGGCCGCCCCCGCCTGCGCGGGGCCGTTCCGGGCGCCGTGGCGACCACGGCGCCGCTCTCGATCAGCTCCGTGACGATATCGCTGAGGGTGGTCCGGGAGAGCCCGCTGTGCTGCCCCAGTTCGGCCCGGCTGAGCGGGCCGTGTTTGCGCAACAGGTCCAGTACCAAGTCTTCGTGTCCCCGCCGTAGCCGGGCCAGCGGGCCGTCCTGATGGGGGTGCATGCCGACCAGCATGCGCACGCCGACCTATTTCGTCAACACCCCGGAATAAAAGAAGTCCCAGGCCCCGCCGCACCGTGCCTGCTATAGCTGTTGGCTGACTCTTCATCACGGCGACATATCCCGCCGCAGCTCAAGGAATGCGATCATGCTGACCTGAGCATGCCAACCCCCCCACCTTCCCGGCGTGCAGTCACGCCGCGGTCGTCCAGGAGGACCCAGTGAAGAAGAGTTCGCGGATCGGCAGAGTATCCGCCATCCTCGGCAGCGCCATCGCGCTGGTCGTGGCCTTCCCGGGCAGTGCGCTCGCGGATCCGCCCACGTCCCTGCCCGCCAACGCGGACGGCACGGAGCAGACGTTCCAGCCGGCGTTCGACTACGACACCGACGGTTGCTACCCCACGCCCGCCATCGGCCCTGACGGGACGATCGCGGGCGGTCTCGACCCGAGCGGCGCCCTCAACGGCCAGTGTCGCGACTCCTGGGACCTGGACAACACCAACGGATACTCCCGCTCCAAGTGCAACAACGGCTGGTGCGCGATCATCTACGGCCTGTACTTCGAGAAGGACCAGGCCGTGGCCGGGAGCGGTCTCGGCGGCCACCGCCACGACTGGGAACACGTCGTGGTGTGGGTGCAGGGCGACGAGGCCAAGTACGTGGCCACCTCGGCCCACGGCAACTTCAACATCTACAACCGGGACCAGATCCGCTGGGACGGCACCCACCCCAAGGTCGTCTACCACAAGGACGGCCTGAGCACCCACTGCTTCCGCCCGGCGAACTCCAACGACGAGCCGCCGGAGAACCACAAGCACACCTGGCAGTACCCCGCGCTGGTCGGCTGGAACGGCTACCCCGCCGGGCTGCGCGACAAGCTGAGCCAGGCCGACTTCGGCAGCGCCACCCTCGGCCTCAAGGACAGCACGCTCAACTCCCACCTCGCCAAGGCCAAGCCGTCCGACATCCCCTTCGACCCCAACGCGTGAGCGACACCGCCCCGGGAGGCGACATGGCGTCAGCCCCCGCCTCCCGGGGCCGGGGGCGGCTCGACCTCGAGGTAGCGGTGGCGGCGCGGCCCCCGGTACTCCAGCGCGTCCCAGCCCAGCCGCCGCAGTACGTCCGCACAGTTCCGCAGCGCCTCTTCCGCCGCGTACCCGGCGCCACTTCCCGGCGGCCCCAGCCACTCGACCCGCACCGCCCCGGTCCGCTCCGCCGCGCCGAGGCAGTATCCGGTCGCCGTACGGCGGCCCTCCGCGTCGACGGCCGACGGCGGAACACCGGCCGCCTCCAGCGCCAGGGCCACGGCCCGCACCGGTTGGCGCCGCTCCCACTCGGCGGGCACCCCTCCGGGGTCGGTGGCGCCGGTGTTCATCAGCCGGCGGATCTGCAGCAGCCCCTCGAAGGCGGTCCGCACCGCGGCCCCGCGGCCCCGGTCGTCGCCGGCGGGGAGTTCCGCGGCGCCGGTGGCCACCTCGAACTCCGCCATCCCCTGCCCCCTTCGGACCTGGCCTTCCACGGCCTCCCGTGGCCCGGCCGCGCTGCTCAGCCCAGTCGCGCTGCTCAGCCCAGTCGCGCCGCTCGGTGCCGTCGCAGACGGTCGGCCTCGACCACGGCGTCGGCGAAGGCTTCCGGAGCCTCCTGGGGCACATTGTGGCCGATGCCCGTCAGCGTCCGGTGGGCATACGGGCCCGAGAACTTGTCCCGGTACGCGGCACCGCCCCCGGCCGGGGTGAACGGATCGCGCCCGCCGTCCAGCGTGACCGTGGGGACGCCGATGACGGGCCCCTTGGCCAGGCGCCGCTCCAGACCGTCGTACCGGGGATCGCCCGCCGCGAGCCCCAGCCGCCAGCGGTAGTTGTTTATCACGATGCGCACGTGGTCCGGATTCCTGAAGGCGGCGGCGGTGCGCGCGAAGGTGGCGTCGTCGAAATGCCAAGTCGGGGAGTTGAACCGCCAGACGAGCCGCGCCAGTTGGCGTCGGTAGTCGGGATTCTCCAGCCCGAGCACACCCCTCTCGGTGGCGAAGTAGTACTGATACCACCAGGCCCATTCGACCTTCGGCGGCTGCGGCCGCTTGTTCGCCTTCCGGTTGGTGATCAGATAACCGGTCACCGAGACCAGGGCCTTGCAGCGCTCCGGCCACAGTGCCGCGACGATGTCGGCCGTGCGCGAGCCCCAGTCGAATCCGGCGAGGACCGCCCGCTCGATCCCGAGGGCGTCCATGAAGGTGATGAGATCGACGGCGAACACCGACTGCTGGCCGTCGCGGAGTGTCCGGGGCGACAGGAAGCGCGTCGTCCCGTAGCCGCGCAGATACGGGACGATCACCCGATAGCCCTCGGCGGCCAGCAAGGGCGCCACAGCCGCATAGCTGTGGATGTCATAGGGCCAGCCGTGCAGCAGGACGACCGCGGGGCCATGGGCCGGACCGGCCTCGGCGTAGCCGACGTTCAGCACCCCGGCCCTGATCTGCCGCGGGGCGGCGAAGGACGGGTGCGGCCGCGCGGCCGACGTGCCCCGCTCCGCCGAGTCCGAAAGCACCCCCGCGGCCTCCGCCGAGCCGGTGGCGGCCCGTGTGGCGAGCGGTGCACCGACCGCGCCCGCACCCACGATCTTCCAGAAGCTGCGCCTGCTGAACATCCGCACCCTCCACCAGTGCGCACCGCTCCCCGGGCCTGGCATCCACCATGGCGCACGGGGCCGCCCCTCGCACGCCGTGCGTCACCTGCCAGGGAGGTGATACGACGCGGGGCGGAAGGGTCTCCGCCCGGGTGGATGGGTCTCTGCCCGGGTGGATGGGCCTACTCGTAGAGCTCCTCCTCCTCGGCGAACTCACGCTCCGCGGTCACCGCCATCCTGCGCTTGATCACCGCGGCTGCCGCCAGCGCGCTCGTCGTGAACGCCGTCGCGATCAGCCACGGCCGGTCCAGCACATGGCAGGTGAGGTGGTCGAGGGAGTAGCGGCCGGGCCCCGAGATCCCGAGCGCCGCCGCCGAGCAGCCGAGCAGGGCCGGGAACTCATAGCCTCCGGACTGGGCGAAGAACCCGGCCGGCGCGCTCACCGACACCGCCCCCGCCATCGTCCCCGCGGCCGCCGCCCCGGCCCCGGGAGTGGCGAACCCGAGCGCCAGCAGCAGCCCGCCGCCCGCCTCGCCCAGCCCGGCCAGCACTGCGCCGGCCCGCCCCGGACGGAAGCCCATCGCCTCCATGGCCTCGGCGGTACGGCCCAGGCCGTCGCCCCCGCACCAGCCGAAGAGCTTCTGCGTGCCGTGCGCGACCAGCACCCCGCCCACGCCGAGGCGCAGGACGAGCAGTCCGAGGTCCTTGCGGTGGTGCATGGGGTCTCCTCCGCTCCGGGGCATGGGGTCTCCTCCGCTCCCGTACGGGCACACCACGGGTGGCCGCCCGGCCTCTCACCCAGTCTCGGTACGCCTCGCGGGCCCCGCCGTCGCTGCTACGCCATCGGAGTGCATCAGCTCCGTCGTGGTGACCGCGCGCAGCCCGCGCCGGTCCAGACCGTCGAGGACGGCGGGCAGCGCGGTCAGGGTCCCGGAGTGGCCGAAGTGCAGACTGACCACGGAACCGGCGCGGACCTGGCCGAGGACCGTGTCCCGCACCGCGTCCGGGCCCGGGTCCTGGAAGTCGAGCGAGTCCACGTCGTAGGAGAGGACGTGCGGGTATCCGGCGCGGGCCGCGAGACGGGTCACGAGGTCCGTGGCGGTACGGGCCTGTGACGGCCGGAACCAGCCGCCGATGGTCCCGGTGAGGCGGCGCAGCCGCTCGGCGCACCCGGCGATCTCCGCGTACGCCTCGTCGGCGGGCAGGGCGCATACGGCGCGGTGCCGCATGGTGTGGTTGCCGAGCTCATGGCCGCCGTCCAGGACCCGCCGGGCCATCTCCGGGTGCTCGTCCAGCCAGGTTCCGACGGCGAGGACGGTGACACGGGCCCCGGCGCGCTCGGTCTCGGACAGCAGCGAGCGGGCGAGTTCCGCGTCGCCCTGGCCGTGGAAGGTGAGGGCCACCGCGCTTCCGTCGCGCGGCCCGTGGTCGATCCGCGGTGGCAGCCCGGGGAAGCGCACCGGTCCGCGTGGCGCGTGTCCGGCGGGCGTGGCCCGGTCCGAGGCCGCGCCCGAGGAGGGCGTCTCGCCGGGACCGGCCGGCCGGGACGACGAGGAGTCGGCGTGCCGGCCGCAGCCGACGCCACAGGTCGTGGCCGCCACGGCACCGCTCGCGGACCGCAGGAGAGCACGGCGGGAGGGAGAGGACATCTGAAGCATGAGAGCACGCCCCCGGCCGATATCCGGCGATTCCTCTCCGGTGGGGTGTGTTTTTCCGTCGATCGCCTCGCACGGGCTCGCGCCGAGGCCCGGGGCGCGTCGGCGGAGCCCCTCGGCACGCATGGCACGCTGGGCCTTCGCATGTTCGTGCACCACCGAGGAGACGAGCCACCGTGTCGCAGAACCACCCGCCGGAGTCCATCGCCGCGCCGGCGGTGCTCGCCGAGGAGCGACGACTCCACAAGGACCTCGGATTCTGGGCCCTGACCGCGATCGGGTTCTCCAACATCCTGGGGTCCGGGTGGCTGTTCGCGGCCCTGTACGCCGCCCAGACCGCCGGCCCCGCCGCCCTGCTGTCCTGGATCGCGGCGGGTGTGCTGTGCGCCCTGATCGCGCTGGTCATGGTGGAACTCGGCGCCACCCGCCCGGAGGGCGGCGGCACCGTGCGATGGCCGCTGTACGCCAGCGGACGGCTGGTCGGCACGATGATCGGCTGGTCGGTGCTGCTCTCGGTGGGCGGTACGGCGGCCGAGATCAGCGCGATCATGCAGTATGCCGCCCACTATCTGCCGGGGCTCTACAACGGCGGCACCCTGAGCGCCTCGGGCCTCGCGGTGGCCGTCGCGCTCAGTGTCGTACTGACGGCGTGCAACTGGTTCGCCGTGCGGATATTCGCCCGGCTGAACAACCTGATCTCGGTGTTCAAGGTCGTCGTCCCCATCCTCACCATCGTCGCGCTGTTCCTGTCCGGCACCCATTCCGGACGCCTCACCGATCACGGCGGTTTCGCCCCGTACGGCTACGCGGCCTGCCTGACCGCGCTCGCCGGCGGCGGCATCGTGTACTCCGTCAACGGCTTCCAGGCCCCGCTCGACTTCTCCGGTGAGGCCCGTAATCCGCGCCGTAACGTACCGGCCGCGGTGCTCACCGGCATCGGCCTCGCCGTGCTGGTCTACCTCGGGCTCCAGCTGGCGTTCCTGTACACGGTGCCCGAGTCGCTGCTGGGCCACGGCTGGAAGGGAGTCGACTTCGAGTCGCCCTTCGGACAGCTCGCCCTGGTGCTCAACCTCCACTGGCTGGCCACGCTGCTCTACGCCGACGCGGTGGTCTCACCGGGTGGATCGGCCTATGTGGGCGTGGCCATCGACGCTCGCCATACGTACGCCCTGGCCAAGAACGGTCTGCTGCCCCGCTTCTTCATGCGCATCCACCCCTGGTCCGGGGTGGCGCGGCGGGCGCTGCTGCTCAACCTCGCGGTCATCGTCGTCTTCATGCTGCCGTTCGGCGGCTGGCAGGACATCGTGAGCGTGATGGGGGACATGTATCTGCTGATCTACGCCGCCTCGGCGGTGGCCGTCGCGGCGTTCCGGGCACACGACCGCGAGCGGGGAGTGGCGCGGGCCGAGGGCCAGGTGCCGGGGGTGCGCTGGATCGCACCGGTGAGCTTCGTGGTGGCGAGCGAGTTCGTCTACTGGTCGGGCTGGCACGATCTGCGGCTGGCGCTGCCCTTCGTGCTGGTCGGCGCTGTGTTGTTCCTGCTGCAGCGGCGCGAGGACGGAGGCACACCGCTGGGGGAGGAGCTGCGGCGCGGCGCCTGGCTGGTCTTCCACCTCGCCGCGCTGACCGTGCTGTCGTGGCTGGGCACCTTCGGTGGTTCCGGCCGCCTCCCGGCGCCGTACGACACCGTGACGGTGGGCGTCCTCGCGCTCGCCGTGTTCCTGTGGGCGGTCCGCTCGGGCGCCCAGCACCTGCGCACCTCGCGGCTCAGCGCAGCGTCGCCGTGAAGCTCCGGCCGTAGGCGTGCCGGGTGGTGACGACGATCCGGGTGCCGCCGGGGACCCGGCCCACCCGGACACCGTCGTCCACCGCCAGGGCCCTCATCCTCCGGCCCCGGATGACGACCGAGACCGTGTCGCGCTCGGTGGTCGGATCGGACACCGCGACCGACACACCGCCGTCCCGAGTCTCCCGCAGGATCACCGAGCCGGGGCCGCGCACCGACAGCCGCCCGGCGTGGTGGGTGCCGGGGGCGAAGGCGTTGAGCGCGGTGATCCGCAGGCCCCGGTGGGCCACGGCCTGCAGCCGGGTGGTGTTGGCCAGGACGGTGAGCGGGCGGCGGGCGTAGCCGCCCAGTTGACGCTCGGTGGCGTTCGGGACGAGGGCGTACGCCATCGAGGTGTGCGGCGCGCCCGCCGCCCGCTCGACCGTGACGGCGAAGAGCTGTTTGGTCACCGGGAGGTCGGGGTTGGCGAGGCGGACCGCGCGGCGGCTGCGGGTGACGGTGTCCAGCGTGACGGTGGGCGGCGGCCCGTCGAGGAAGACATATCCGACCGAGGCGGCCCGGGTGGTGTTGGCGTAGCGCAGCCAGGCGAGGGAGGCGGTGCCGGTGCCGGACCAGGGCGCACCGTCGCGGAGCCGCCCGGTGAGGGCGAGGGTGTCCGAGGGCGCGGCGATCCGGGTGTCGAGGGTGGTCGTCACCGCGCGGCCGGTGGCATCGCCGGCCCCCGCGGCCAGCACCACGATCTCGTCGTCGAACAGGAACCACGACTTGGTGGCATCGGCGTTGCGGTACACCACGAAGTCCTCGGGCAGGTCGCCCGCCCGCTTCGCGGCGTACGCCACGTCGTCGGACTGGACGAACCCCGCCAGACCGTACGGGCCCAGGGCGGCGCCACCGGAGAACGGGTGGGTGCTCCGGGGGAAGTAGACATAGGTGTTCTGCGCCTCCGAGGAGGAGGTGAAGCCACGTTCGGGGTTGTCGTACCAGAGCGTGCCGTACAACTCGGGGATCGTGCGGCGGGTCTCCACGGGGGCGGTGACACCGGCGAGGCGCTGGGGCGGGACGGTGGTGAGGTAGTCGATGCCGAACGCCTGGGTCTGGTCCTGGCCGGACAGATAAAGATGGTGGGCGCCGTCCCCTTGGAACCAGGGCATCAGGTTCTCACCGCTCATGTACTCGTATCGGCTGATCCTGGACGAGCTCCGGGCCAGGGCGAAGGCGTAGCCGGGGCGCCGGTGGACGGTTCTGTCCATCGCGTTGAACGCCACATGGCGCTCGGCGGGCCCGAGGTCGCTCGCCGGGATCGAGGAGTCGGCGAGGATGTCGGCGTAGCCCGCGATGCTCACCGGGGACACGAACCCCGAAGGGTCGAGCGTGGCCTTGGAGGTCTGCCGCAGATACGCCACATAGCCCTTGAGCGCCGTGGCGTCGGCGCCGGTGGCATGGCCGGAGAGGCCCACCACGGCCTCCACGACCTCGGCCGCGTCGGCGTACCCCGTGGCCGGCCGGGACACCCCGCGCCCCTTGACGATCTCCATCAGCCAGCCCTCGAAGATCAGCGGTGCGAAGCCGTCCACCACCCACCCCTGCACGACGCGGACCAGCTGGTCGTCGGTCGTGTAGCCGGTGCCTTCGAGCATCTTGACGCTCTGTACGACGCGGGTGAGCAGGCCCTTGCCGTAGGAGCCCGTGTAGGCCACGGACGCGTGCTGGATGAAGGAGCCGTCGGCGTAGAAGCCGTCGGTGACCCCGTGCCGGAGCTCGTACGGGTCGATGGTGGCCAGGATGGTCAGCTGGTCGGCGATGGCCTTGGTGATCCGGGCCTCGTCGCCGAGGACGGCGCCCTGGAGGATGCGGTTGGTGGTGATGTCGGCGAGGTTGGCGCCGGTGTGGAAGCGTGAGTCGAGGTCGACGTCGCCGTCCTCGCCGTTGCGCAGATACGCGTCCATCGAGGCCACGTAGGTGGCGGCGAGATCGGGCCGGTAGGCGGCGAGTTCGTCCGCGAGCAGCGCCAGCATCTTGCTGACGTGGGTGGAGATGCCGATCTCCCAGGTGAACCAGTTGCCGTAGTAGCCCTTCGACTGGTCGCCGTAGTAGTGCTCGTGGAGCCATATCAGACCGTCGATGACGCGCCGCTGGACATCGGTGTCGCCGTGGAGTGCGGACGGTGTGCCGCCGTCCGGGGTGCGGGTGGCGAGGGCGATCTCGTAGAGGTACTGGAAGGAGGTGACCAGGTTGGGATCGCTGGTGCCCAGGGCGAGACCCTGGAAGAGCTCGCCCTGCCCGGCGCGGTCCATCGCGGTGAGCCGGGAGCGGGCGGTCGCGGCGATGGAGGCGAGTTTGGCGCGCACCTCGGGGCGGGCGTTGGTCTCCGGTGTCCCGGCGAAGACGGCCAAGGTGTTGTCGATCAGCCGGGTGTGAGCGGCACCGGTCGCTTCACCGGCCGCGGCTCCCGCGGCCCGTGCGCGCAGCGGGAGGGCCATGGCCGCCAGCGCGGCCGCCGGGAGCGTGGAGACGAGAGCACGACGCGAGAGGGGCACGGGCACGCTCCAGCGGTCTACGGGGTCCGATGGGGAACCGCCGGACCATTGAAGCAACCCCGGCTTTCCCTGTCACGGGGCCGGAGCGAGGCCGGAATCAGGGGTGCGTGGGCCGGTTCCTGTCGCCAATATAGGCAACGAAATCGTTGACAATCTTGTTGGCCTAGATTTACCTTCGACAGGCACCCACTCAGGGAGGGCACACGATGCCGAAGGAAGCTCGTCCAGGCACCGGAGAGCAGGCCAAGCAGCATGCCTTGGAGCAGCTGCGGCAGGCGATTTTGCGCGGGGAGATGGCGCCGGCCCAGCGGCTGGTGGAGAACGAACTCGCCGAGCAGTTCGGTGTGACCCGGGCGAGCATCCGCGCGGCGCTGATCGATCTGGCCTCCGAGGGTCTGGTCGAGCGGATCCGCAACCGTGGCTCACGGGTGCGGGTGGTGAGCGTGGAGGAGGCCGTGGCCATCACGGAATGCCGCATGGTCCTGGAAGGGCTGTGCGCGGCCAAGGCGGCCGTCGAGGCAAGCGACGAGCAGCTGACCGAGCTGGCCGACCTCGGTACGGCGATGTCCAAGGCGGTCGCCGACGGCGAACCGCTGACCTACTCCGACCTCAACCACCAACTGCACGCCCGCATCCGGGAGTTCTCCGGTCAGCAGGTGGCGGTGGAGCTGCTGGAGCGGCTCAACGCACAGCTGGTGCGCCATCGCTTCCAGCTCGCGCTGCGGCCGGGGCGTGCCCAGCGGTCCCTGGGTGAACACCTGGCCGTGATCGAGGCGATCAGGGCCAGGGACCCACAGGCGGCCGAAGTGGCCGTCCGTGCCCACCTCGCCAGTGTGATCGACGCGTTGGGCGAATGACGCGGGGCTCGCGCCGCGGGGTGGGTCACCGACCTGTCCAGCAAGGAGATATCAGCAATGACGCACGGTAGCGCGGGTGACGTGCCCGCCGCCGCACGGCCGAGCGGTGTGATCGTCACCGGCCCGCCACGCGCCGGGGCCAAGCATGTGGAGGCCCTGCGGGAGTACGGCGTGGCCACGGTGCACGAGGCCATGGGCCGTACCGGATGCCTCGGCCCCGGGCTGCGCCCCGTCCAGCAGGACGTGCGCATCGCGGGCACCGCGGTCACGGCCCTGTGCTGGCCCGGCGACAACCTGATGATCCACGCCGCGGTCGAGCAGTGTGCCGAGGGCGACATCCTCGTCGTCGCCACCACATCGCCGTCCACGGACGGCATGTTCGGCGAGCTCTTCGCCACCGCGCTCCAGCACCGCGGGGTCCGCGGCCTGGTCATCGACGCCGGGGTGCGCGACACCGCCGAGCTGCGCGCGATGGGCTTCCCCGTGTGGTCGGCCGCCGTATGCGCGCAGGGCACCGTCAAGGCCACGGCCGGATCCGTCAATGTGCCCGTGGTGGTGGGCGGGCAGTGCATACGCCCCGGCGATGTGATCCTCGCCGACGACGACGGGGTGATGTGCGTACCGCGCCAGTCGGCCGCCACGGCCGTCGAGGCGGCCGAGGCCCGCGCCGCGAAGGAGGAGGCGACCAGGGCCGCCTTTGCCGGGGGCCAACTCGGCCTGGACCGCTATGGGTTGCGGGAGACCCTGGCCCGGCTCGGGGTGCGGTACCAGCCGTACGCCGAGTACGCCGGGGACGTCCGTGGCGGGGCCGTCTCATGAGCGGGCCGGAGGGCGTGCGCTGCATGCTGATGCGCGGCGGCACCTCCAAGGGCGCCTACTTCCTCGCGGAGGACCTGCCGTCCGGCCCCGGCGCCCGGGACGATCTGCTGCTGCGGATCATGGGCAGCCCCGATCCACGGCAGATCGACGGCCTCGGCGGAGCGCACCCCCTCACCAGCAAAGTGGCCGTGGTCTCCGCCGCCCGGGGCCCGGACACCGATGTCGACTATCTGTTCCTTCAGCTCGGCGTGGACAAGGCCGACGTCTCCGACCGGCAGAACTGCGGCAACCTCCTGGCCGGGGTCGGCCCCTTCGCCGTGGAGCGGGGCCTGGTCGCCGCCCGGGACGGGCGGACACCGGTACGGATCAGGATGGTCAACAGCGGCGACCACGCCACCGTGACCGTTCCCACCCCGGACGGGCGCGTCGACTACACCGGTTCGGCGGAGATCGCGGGTGTCCCGGGCTCCGCCGCCCCGATGGTGATCGGCTTCGAGCAGGGCGGCGGCCCGCTGCTGCCCACCGGCCACGCCCGCGACCTCATCGACGGTACCCCGGTGACCTGCGTCGACAACGGCATGCCGACCGTGCTCATCGCCGCGTCCGCCCTGGACGTCACCGGCTATGAGGACCCCGAGGAGCTGGAGGCGAACGCGGCGCTCGGCGCCCGGCTCCAGGAGATCCGGCGGGCGGCGGGCCGGTTGATGGGCCTGGGCGACGTGAGCGCCACGACCGTGCCCAAGCTCAGCCTGCTGGCCCCGCCCGCGCACGGTGGCACCGTGATGACCCGCACCTTCATCCCGGTCCGCTGCCATACGGCGATCGGCGTCCTGGGCGCCGCCAGTGTCGCCGCCGGGCTGTGCGTCGCGGGAAACACCGGCGAGGACGTGGCCCGGCTCCCGGCGATGGGGGAGCGGCTGCGCATCGAACACCCCACCGGCTTCCTGGACATCGGCACCTCCGTGGACGACGGCGCCACTCCGGTGGCGCAAGGGACGGCCGTCGTACGCACCGCACGGAAGATCTTCGACGGTACGGTCTTTCCCCGCCCGGCCTGATCCGGCGCCCCGTTCCGCGCCCGCACCACCCCTCCACTCCCGCCACGGCACCACCATGCCTCCTCCCCGCCCACTCGACTCAAGGAACTGCCGATGACCCCGCCGCTCGGGGACGTCGCCCACCTCGGGCATGTCGAACTGCTCACCCCCGACCCCGACCGCAGTCCGTGGTTCTTCACCACCATCCTCGGGCTGACCGAGAACGGCCGCTCAGGCGACTCGGTCCACCTGCGGACCTGGGACGACTACGAACACCACAGTCTGACCCTCACCGCACACTCCACCTCGGGCATCCGCCGCACCGCCCTGCGCGCGGCCGGCGCGGAAGCCCTCCACCGCCGGGTGGAGGAGGCCGAGGCCGCCGGGCTCCCCGGGCGCTGGGCCGATGCCATGTCCTCCATACCCACCCCTCGCGCCGCCGGTTCGCGCGGCAGGGCACTCGCGGTCCTCGTGGTCGCGCTGTGCTGGACGGTCGTCCTCTTCGACGGCCTCGACCTGTTCATCTACGGTGCCGTGCTGCCCGGCATGCTCGGCGACCCCGACCTCGGGCTGAGCCCCGGCCGGGCCGGTGACCTCGGCAGCTACGCCACGTTCGGCATGTTGCTCGGCGCCCTGTCGGCGGGCATCGTCACCGACCGGATCGGACGCAAGAAGGTGATCATCGGCTGTACCACGGTGTTCTCCCTGGTGTCCGCCGTCTGCGCCATGGCCCCCGGCCTGGGGGTCTTCGGCGTCGCCCGGTTCGTCGCCGGCTCGGCCTGGGCGGTCTGCTGCCCACCACCATCACCCTGGTCGCCGAATACGCCCCGCGCGGCCGCGGCAACCTCATGATCGGTCTGTTGATGACCGCCCATCAGGCGGGCGGCATCCTGGCGGCGTTGCTGGGCCTGTGGCTGGTGGAGCCGTTCGGCTGGCGCTCCGCCTTCTGGGTCGGGCTGGCGCCGCTGGTCGTCGCGGTGCCGCTGGTGGCGATGTACCTCCCCGAGTCGCTCGGTTTCCTCCTCGCCCGCGAGCGTACCGACGAGGCCCGCCGGCTCGCCGACCGGTACGGGGTCGAACTGCCCGCCGGCGAACCGGCCACCGGGATCTCGCCCGACCGCCGCCACGCCCTGTTCGCGCTGTTCCGCGACGGCCAGTGGAGGAAGACCCTGCTGTTCTGGTGCGCCTCCTTCGGCGGGCTGCTCCTCGTCTACGGCGTCAGCACCTGGCTGCCGACCATGATGCGCGGTCAGGGCTATGAACTCGGCTCCGCCCTGGCCTTCCTCATCGTCATCAACCTCGTCGGCATGCTGGTGGCCGGGCGCATCGCCGACGGCTTCGGCGCCGCCCGGGTGGCGGCGGTCTGGTTCGGCTGCACCGCCGTCGGCATCTATCTGCTGGGCATCCATATGCCGCTGGCGCTCACCTACATCGTGGTCTTCCTGACCGGTCTGTGGCTCTTCAGCGCCCAGACCATGGTCTACGCGACCGTCGCGGGGCGCTCCACCACCGAGAACCGTGCCACCGCCGTCGGCTGGACCTCCGGCATGGGCCGCTTCGGCGCCGTCTTCGGGCCCTGGCTCGGCGGGCGGCTCGTCGCCAACGAGGCGCAGGACTGGGGCTTCACCGTGTTCGCCGCCACCGCGCTGTTCGCCGCCGTGATGATCGGCCTCACCGGCCTCCGTACCGTGCGGAGCACACCGCGGAGCGGCCCCGCACGGCCCGTGTCCACCCCTGGCTGACGTATTCCACCACCGGCTGACGTCTCCACCCCTGGCCGACGTGTCCGCCCCTGCCCGGCCACGCCGCACAGCGGGGTCACAGCAACGCCTCATGCCCGTCAAAGGTTCGCGGTCTAGCCTCCGGGCATGCCGATGACGCGCTCCACGGACGAGGCACTGGCACGGGGCGCCGTGCTCGCCCTGATCGCCCAGGCGGAGCTGACGCCCAAACCGGGCCTCGCCGACACCCGCGATCTCCAGGCCCGCGCCACCGGTGCGGATCTGCTCGCGCTGCGCTGGTCGGCCAAGGCGCTGACGCCCGGGTTCGCGGCCATGGCCGCCGCGGCCCGCCGTCCCGGGGAGCCGACCCGGGCGCTGCGCGAGGAGTTGGGTGCCATCGGCCGCTGTGCCGAGTGGACGATGGCACGGGCCGGTGGCGGCGCGGCCACCGGCCCCCTCCACCACGGCGCGCTGTGGGTGATGGGCCTGCTGGTGGCGGCCGCCGCGCTGCGCCCCGGCGCCGGGCCCGACGAGGTGACCGCCACCGCCAAACGGATCGCGGACCACCCCGACCGCGGCGCACCGCGCCGCCCCTCACCGGGCTCGCACGTCTCCGCCACCTATGGGGCGCCGGGCGCGCGCGGCGAGGCACGGGCCGCCTTTCCCCATGTGCGCCGCGCCCTGGACGCCCTGTCCCGGGTGCGTGCGGCGGGGGCCACCGAAACCCAGGCGCGCCTGGACGCGCTGCTCACCGTGATGAGCACCCTCCAGGACACCGGGCCGCTGTACCGGGCGGGCCCGCCCGGCCTCCGGCGGGTGAAGGAGGGGGCGCATACCGTGCTCGAGGCGGGCGGCACCGCCACGCCCGAGGGCGCCGCCGCCCTGGCCGCGCTGGACACCGAGCTGCGGGAGCTGGACATCGCGCCGCGCGGAAGCGCCACGCTGCTCGCGGGCGCCCTGTTCCTGGACGGCCTCCCGGCACCGGCGGTCACGGTACCGGCGATCACGGCGCCGTCCGGGCGGTGACTCCCCTCGGACTTCGGGCTTCCGGGTGTTCAGTCCTTCGCCGGTGCCGTCAGCCCGTGGCGCTGGAGGAAGGCGTCGACGAGCCGGTCGGTGAACTTCTGGCCGACGGGTTCGCCGGTCACCAGCACCCGGTAGTAGACGGGGCCCATGAGCTGGTCGGTCTCGGCCGTCAGATCGAGGCCGGGCGACAACTCCCCGCGCTCCAGGGCCCGTTCCAGCGGAAGGCGGTCGCGGCGGCGCTGGTCGTCGAGGTACCGGGACCGGAAGTCCTCGGCGAACGCCGGATCGTGCTGCGCATGGGCGATCAGCGCCTTGAAGACGGCACCGGAGTCGGACGCGCTGAGGAACCAGGCCAGCTCGCGCAGATAGGTGCGCAGGTCCCGGGCGAGGTCACCGTGGTCGCGCACGGTCAGGTCCTCGGCCACGTCCTGGAGGAAGGCGTCCATGAGGACGCCGGTCTTGGTGCTCCACCAGCGGTAGATGGTCTGCTTGGCGACACCGGCCCGGGTGGCGATGCCCTCCATGGTGACGCCCGCGAAGCCCTTCTCGACCAGCAGGTCGTCGGCCGCGTTCAGCACCGCGAGCCGGGCCTGCTCGCTGCGTCCGTGCCGGTTGCCGTGGTGGCGTGCCGCCGGTCGGCCGGTGCCTGGTGTCCCGGTGGTCTGTGTCGCGCGTGCCATCTCGCCTCCCCGGTCAGGATAGCGACCCGCCGGGGCCGCTCCGACCGGGAGGCCCTCCCGGCGTGGGGGGCGGCATTACGCGTCAGCCGCCGCGTCCGGGGCACATGGCTGGGCCCGCCTGCCGGTGGGAGATCACCGGCCCGCGGGCCCGGGTGCCGAGAGGGGGCTAGGGCCTGTCTGGAGTTGTGATCTGGGCTCGCGGGGCGTGGCACGCACGCTCGCGGCGTTGCCGAAATGCCCTAGTAGCTCCGCTACGAGGGCCTTCCGGCGCCTTGCGATCGCACGCACCACGCCCCGCTCCCTGATCCAGATCACAACTCCAGACAGGCCCTAATCCCGTTCCCCTTCGGCCTGTGAGGGAGTCGTCCTCTGTACGTCGGGGTGGCCGGTGTCCATCTCGTCGTCGCGCTCGCCCTCGGCCTGCGAGGGGGTCGTCCACGGCACGTCCGGGTGGCCGGTTTCCCGTTTGCGTTCGGTGCGGGAGGGGGCTGCCTCGGTCATCTGATGCCTCCGCTCCTCGTGCCCTCCTGAGTGCGGACGCGGCCCATTTTACGCCCGAATGCCCACGTCGGCGTAGTACGGCCGGGTCGCGGGGGCCTCGCCACCGTGTGCCACCGCCTCTCACGGGCTGTCCCCGCCCGCCCATGCGCTGATGTCGGCACGTGAGAATGTCTAGACCAGTGTCATGTTCACTGCCATGATGACTCTGCACTTCCGGCACCCCCGCTTCATGAGACCCCCCATTCCCCCCGCAGACGCGGCCCCGTGGGGCCGCGCGAGAGGTGGCGTATGTCCAGACGCGTCTCCACCCGATTCCGGACCCTGCCCTGCTGGGCGTCGGCCTTGCTCCTGGCCCTGGGCATGACCGCACTGGCCCCCGAGGCGTCCGCCCGGCCGGCCGTGCCGAGCACGATCCCGCTGAAGTTCACCAACAACTCCGGGCGCGGCGACCAGATCTACGTCTATACGCTCGGCACCCTGCTCTCGACCGGGCAGCAGGGCTGGGCCGACGCCTCCGGGACCTTCCACCCCTGGCCCGCCGGTGGCAACCCGCCCACCCCGGCGCCCGACGCGTCGATCGCCGGACCGGCCAACGGCCAGTCCCTGACGATCCGCATCCCCAAGCTCTCCGGCCGGGTCTACTTCTCCTACGGCCAGAAGATCGACTTCCGGCTCACCACCGGCGGCCTGGTGCAGCCCGCCGTGCAGAACCCCTCCGATCCCAACCGGAACATCCTGTTCAACTGGAGCGAGTTCACCCTCGACGACTCCGGGCTGTACATCAACAGCACCCAGGTCGACATGTTCTCCGCGCCGTACGCGGTGGGCGTGCAGGGCGCCGACGGCAGCGCGAAGACCGCCGGGCACCTCAAGCCCGGCGGCTACAACGGCGTCCTCAACGCGCTGCGCGCACAGGCCGGCGGCTGGGGCAAGCTCATCCAGACCCGCCCGGACGGCACCGTGCTGCGGGCCCTGTCACCCGGGCACGGCATCGAGGCGGGCGCCCTGCCCGCCAACGCCATGGACGACTACATCAACCGGGTCTGGCAGAAGTACGCCGGCACCACCCTCACCGTCACACCCTTCGCCGACCGGCCGAACACCAAGTACTTCGGGCGGGTCTCCGGCGACGTCATGAACTTCACCAATGGTTCGGGAGCCGTGGTCACCAGCTTCCAGAAGCCGGACTCCGACTCCGTCTTCGGCTGCTACAAGCGCCTCGACGCACCCAACGACCAGGTGCGCGGCCCCATTTCGCGGACTCTGTGCGCGGGCTACAACCGCACGACCCTGCTCACCAACCCCAACCAGCCGGATACCGGCGCCGCCGGGTTCTACACCGACGGCGTGACCAACCACTACGCCCGGATCATCCACGGCCAGATGGCCGACGGAAAGGCGTATGCCTTCGCCTTCGACGACGTCGGCCAGCACGAGTCGCTCGTCCACGACGGCAATCCGCAGCAGGCGTCCATCACCCTGGACCCCTTCAACTAGGCCGGGAGGAGGCACGGCATGAGACGCAAGAGACCGCTGCGCACCCGCCTGGCCGCCCTCGCCGCCGGAGCACTCGCCCTGCTGGCTCCGCAACTCCTCCCGGCCACGGCCGAAGCGGCACCGTCCGCCACCGTGTGCAACAAGTACTGCGACGCCCGCGATCCGGCGCTCGCCCCGCAGAGCCGCACCCCCGTCACGGCCACCGTCTTCGCCCGCTCCATCGCCCTGCACTTCGACGACACCGACGCGATGGGCTGGGCCTCCATCGACAACGGCAGCCCCGGTGACGAGGTGTGGCTGGACCGCTCCTTCGACGGCGGCCGGACCTGGTCCTCGGGCAGCCGCCTCGGCAACACCGCCATCCCCGCCGGACAGCGCGGCTGGCGCACCCTGATGTACAACGTGGACGACTGGGGCGCCCAGGGCGTCGGCGCGCTGCGGGCCTGCGGCAAGGCCGGTGACCGCGCCGACATCGCGTGCACACCGTGGGCCCGTACGACCTGGAACGCATGGGACCGCCGTACGGCCGCCGCCACCGCCCAGATGGCGTTCTACTCGAACGGGACCGGCCTGTTCTCCACCACCGGCTGGTGGAACTCGGCCAACGCCCTCACGGCCGTCATCGACAACATCCGCGTCACGGGCATGCACAGCTATGAGTACGCGATCGCCCGCACCTACGACCTCAACCTCGGTGCGCAGGGCGGGCAGTTCCGCAACGACTACATCGACGACACCGGCTGGTGGGGTCTGGCCTGGGTGGCCGCCTACGACCTCACCGGGGACTACCGCTATCTCGCCACCGCCCGCGCCGACGCCGACTACATGGCCTCCTACTGGGACTCCACCTGTGGCGGCGGTGTGTGGTGGAGCACGGCGAAGACGTACAAGAACGCCATCGCCAACTCCCTCTACCTCCAGCTCAACGCCGCCCTGCACAACCGGATCCCCGGCGACACCGCCTATCTCCAGCGGGCGAGGGCGGAGTGGACCTGGTTCCAGGGCACCGGCATGGTGAACTCCTCGAACCTGGTCAACGACGGCATCGACCTGGGCACCTGCAAGAACAACGGCAGCGCGGTCTGGTCCTACAACCAGGGTGTGCTGCTCGGCGGCCTCACCGAGCTGTACCGGGCGACCGGTGACGGTTCCGTGCTCGCCACGGCCCGTCGCATCGGCACGGCCGCCACCACGTCGTCCCAGCTCAACACGGCCGACGGCATCCTCAGGGACCCCTGTGAGACCGGCGACTGCGGTGCCGACGGCCCGTCGTTCAAGGGTGCCCATGTGCGGGGGCTGGCCAAGCTGAACGCGGCCCTGGCCGACCACCCCTACACGGCCTACCTCAAACGGCAGGCGGACCGTGCCTACGCCGCCGACCGCAACGCCCTGGACCAGTACGGACTGCGCTGGTCAGGACCGCTGGACAAGACCGACGCGGCACGACAGCACAGCGCACTGGACCTGATGAACGCGGCCTCCTAGGCCACGACAGCGGCCACGACAACCGGCTACGACAACCGGCCACGAAAGCGGCTGCGGCAGCGCTCACCACGGCCGCAGGACGAGCTTGCCGCGGCTGTGGCCGGCCTCGCTCCGCTCATGGGCCGCGGCGGCGTCGGCGAGCGGGAAGCTCCGCACCACGGGCACCCGCAGCCGGCCCTCCGCGGCGAGCCGGGCGTAGTCGGCGATGGCCTCCATGGGGCGGGCGCCGCCACCTCCCGAGAAGGTGACACCGAGATCGGCGGCCGCGGGGTCGGCGATGGTCACGACGCGGTCGGTCGTGCCGCCCCGCAGCTCGATCGACACGGGCAGGGCGCCCTGCCCGGCCGCGTCGTACACGGCGTCGACACCCTTCGGCGCAACGGCGCGCACCCGGTCGGCCAGGCCCTCGCCATAGGCCACCGGGATCGCGCCGAGCGAGCGCAGATAGTCGTGGTTGGCGGGCGAGGCGGTGCCGATGACGGTGGCGCCCCGGGCCACCGCGAGCTGGACACCGACCCCGCCGACCGCACCTGCGGCCCCGTGCAGCAGCAGGGTCTCGCCCTCCGTCAGCCCCAGCAGGTCCAGGACGCGTGCCGAGGTCTCGGTGGCGACGGGCAGCGCGGCGGCCGTCTCCCAGTCGAGTCCGTCCGGTTTGGGGGCGACATCGGTGGCCAGCGCGTACGGGGCGTAGGCCCCGGTGTCCGTCCAGCCCAGCACCTCATCGCCCACCGACACATGGGTGACCCCGTCACCGACCTCGTCGACGACCCCGGCCGCCTCCCCGCCCGGGATCGCGGGGAACGAGGCGGGGCCCATCTGCGGCATCCAGCCACTGCGGATCTTGTAGTCGAGGGGGTTCACGGCGGCGGCCATGACCTTCAGCCGCACCTGCCCGGGTCCCGGATGGGGCTCCTCCGTCTCCTTCAGCCGCAGCACCTCGGGGCCGCCGTACTCCTCGTAGACGATCGCCTTCATCACTCTCACTCCCGTCAGCCCTGTCGAGGGGGCATGTCTGTGGCGACAACGCCATCCTCGGCCGGGACATGCCCCGCCCCGGCAGTTCCTCCGGCCAGGTGGAACTGGCCGGAGGAACAGCCGGGGCCGCGGGACGGGCCCATTACGCTGACGGACATGGACCTCACGGCCGCAGTCGATGTGATCCGGGCGCCCCTGGGCGAGATCCTGCCGCGCCTGTCCGCCGCGCTCTCCGGGGCGATCGCGCACCGGGCGGTGGCCGAGCTCTCCGGCAACTGCCCGCACTCACCGTTCAAGGCCCATGGCGACCCGCCCGGCGACCCCGGAACCACCATCACCAGCGCCGAGATGGCCGCCATCGCCCCGGTGGCGCGCGCCGAGGGAACCTGGCAGGGCCGGGCATGGATGGCCGGGGCCGAGGTGCCCGTACTGGCCGTGCACAGCGACGCCACCGCGCGGGGCGCGCTGTGGGACCTGGTGACCGCGCACCGCGACCGGATGGCGGTGGAGGCGGTGCCGGGGATGCTGGTCCAGTCGCGGGCCGCGGCGGCGGCGCGGGCCACGGCCATCGCCGAGCTCGTCGACGCCCACGGCGCCGCCTTGTCCGCCCTGCTCGGCGTGTTGCGCGGCCGCGATCTGGACGACCGGACCGCCCGGGCCCGCGCGGTGGACCTCGCCGTCGGCGCCCTGGCCGAACTGCGCGCCCGGACCGACCGCGATCAGGCGCTGGTGGAGGAGCCGGCCGGTGACGCCTTCGCCCGGCTCGCCGAATCGCTCCGCCCGGTGCTGCGCGGCCTGTCCGTACGGCTGGACCTCGGCCCGCCCGGTACCGAGGAGGGCGCGGACCGGCTGCTCGCCGCCGACGTGGCCAATACGGCCCGCGCGGTGGTGCGGGCCGTGGTGCACGCCATGCTCGACGAGCAGGGACCGGGCCGGGACGGCGCGCCGCGCCCGGTGCACCGCGTGCACATCGGCTGGAAGGTCGGCGAGGGCGAGCTGCGCGCCACCGTACGGGACGACGGCCCCGGCGTCCTGAGACGGACCGCACTGGACGCCCGCCGGGTCGGCGAGCGGCTGGCCGCGCTGGGCGGACGGCTGGACGTGGACGCGGTCCCGGAGTGGGGCACCACGGTGACGGCCACCCTGCCGCTCGGCCCGCCGCAGCCCGCCCGCGAGGATCCGCTGGACGGCCTGGGCGCGCGCGAGCCGGAGGTACTGGAGCAACTGGCCCGCGGCCGGCGCAACCGGCAGATCGCCCAGGAGCTCCACATCAGCGAGTCGACGGTGAAGTTCCACGTGGCGAACATCCTGGAGAAGCTGGGCGTCACCTCGCGCGGCGAGGCGGCCGCGCTGGCCCACGCATGGGAGGCCACCGGCTCCTGAGCCGCCGCCGACATGGCGTACCCGGCAGGCACGTCGGCGGACGGCCTTACGCTTCGGAACGTATCGTTGGCGAGGAACGGCGAGCGGAGCGTTTGATGACCACACCGCGGGACCTGCTGATCGTCACTCTGGACGTGGCGCCCATCCGACCCCTGGAGCGGGGCGACCTGTCGCTCGCGCTCGCGGGAGCCGAGCTGATCGACCTCCTCGGCACCGATGCGCTCACGATCGAGGACGAGCGGATCGTGCCGGGGCTCTGCCCGCCGACCGGGGACCGCCTGCTGGACGAGGCCGCGGCGTCACTCGTTCGCCAGCCGCCCCACGAGCCGGTCGGCGAGTGGCTGTGGCGCAGGGGCCGCGGTCTGTCCTCCGCCTATCTGGACGCCCTGGAGGAGGCGGGACAGATCACCCGGCGTCGCCACGGCTGGCTGCCGCTCCGCGCCGGGCAGGCGGTGCCGGTCGACTCGCCCGCCCGCCGCCACGCGACGGACCGCTGGGCCTCGGACGAGCCCGTCCTCGCCACCCTCGCGGCGGCCATCGGCATCCGTGAGGAGCCCGCCGAGGACGCCGCGGGCGCGGCCGGCGACGCGACCGTGACCGTGCTCGCCGCCGTCAACGACGCGGTGATGGAGCTGGAGGCCGAGCGGCAGCGGCGGGCCATCGAGGAAGCGGCCTACGACAACATCTGGCGCGGCGAATGATCGCGTGACGGTGACGGGGGAGTGGCGGACGCCGCCGGGGGTGGCGCGGTGTGCGGTTGTGGGTGGCGCGGCGCCGCCCACGATCCGCAACCGTGGCCGCGGGCGGGCCGTGCCGCCGTATCGTGTCGGGTGATCCACCACGTCCCATTGGGCACCACCCCCGAACGGAGACGCACATGGACACGTTAGCCGGAGCATCCGGTCACAGACCCCCCCACCGCGACGCCGGGCCCATCACGGCACCCTTCCCGCAGGCCCTCCTCGACGCCTTCCGTGCGCGGCCGGAGCTGCCCGCCTTCGAACACCGCTCACGCGTCCTCACGCGCGGCGAGGTGCTGGAGCTGATCGGCCGGTGCGCGGACGGGCTGCGGGCGGCCGGACTCGGCCCGGGCCGTTCGGTGGCGGTGGCCACCGATGTGACGCCCGAGGGTTTCGCGCTGCTGGTGGCGGCGTACGCGCTGGGCTGCCGGGTGACGGGGCTGCGGCCCGGCATGACCCCGGCCCATCTGGTGTACGTCCTTTCCGACGGAATCGACGTCCTGGTGGCCGACGAGACCGGTGACACCCCCGAATTGCTGGACGCGGCGGGTGGGGTGACCGGGTTGCGGCTGGGCCCGGACCTCCTGGACGCCCACCCGAAGGCCACGGGAGAGCTGACCGCTCAGGGCCGCCCCGATGACATCGCCCTGGTGACGCTGACCAGTGGCAGCACCGGACGCCCCAAGGGCTGTGCGCACAGCTACCGTTCGCTTGCCCTCAACTGGGCTTGGCAGCCCGCGCGTTGGCCCGAGCGGACCGCACGGCTCGCGGCGGGCTACGGGCGGTATCTGCTCTTCGGCACCCTGAGCAGCGCGGTGATCTTCGAGCATCTCGGGGTCTGCCTGATGGGGGGCGGCACCGCCGTCATTCCCGAACCGCCGTTCGCCTTCCCCCAGGTCTTCGAGCGCCACCGGATCAGCGCGTGTCTGACGACCGTGCCCCGGCTGCACCATGTGCTGGACGTCCTGCGCACGGAGCGCGTGGACACCTCCAGCCTCCGGGTGCTGCTGGTTGCCGGGTCCCCGCTCGCCCCGCACCGGCTCGCGGAGGCGGCCCGGCTGCTCGGCCCGGTGGTCCACCAGGGCTACGGGCAGACGGAGACCGGCATGCTCACCCTGCTCACCCCGGACGAGATGGCGGAGTTTCCGGGCCAGGTGTACGACTCGGTGGGCCGGGCGTGGTCCGGGGTGGAGATGGACGTCCGCGATCCCGAGGGGCGGCCGGTGCCCGGCGGGACCACCGGCGAGATATGGGTGCGCACCGACTCGGCGATGGCGGGCTACTGGAAGGACGAGGAGCGGACCCGGGAGGTGCTGCGGGCGGGGTGGGTGCGCACCCGCGATGTCGGACACCTGGACGACCAGGGCTTTCTGCGGCTCACCGGGCGCGCCCGGGACGTGGTCATCATCAACGCGATCGTGCACTACGCCGGGGCGATCGAACGCGCGCTGGCGGCCCATCCCGATGTTGACCAGGCGTATGTGGTGGGCACGCCCGACGAGCGCACCGGCGAGGCCGCGCACGCCTTCGTCGTCCCGGCCGAGGGCCGTGAGCCGGACCTGGACACCGTACGCGCGTTCGTCGTGGCGGAGTTGGGGGAGGCGAGTGTCCCCGCCACCGTCACCGTCGTGACCGAGGTGCCGGTGGCGCCGAGCGGGAAGCCGGACAAGCGGGCGCTGCTGTCGCGGATCACCGGGCCGCTGGAGACGGCGTGATGGTGTGGGGTCGCCCGGACTGAGAGGTCCCGGTGTGCCAGCGGGCACACCGGGACCTCTCCCGTGCGAAGGGTGGCGCTCAGCTCCCGGCCGGCACCGCCGCCGCGGTGCCGGCCGGCTCCCCGGCTGCCCGGGACCTGGCGTCCCGGCGGTCCAGCCAGTTGAGCACCGGGACGGTCATCACCGTGGTCACCAGGGCCACCAGGACCAGCGCCGCGAACAGCTCATCACCGACGATCCCGGCCGAGAGCCCGATGTTGAGCGCGATGAGCTGCATCAGCCCGCGCGCGTTCATCAGGGCGCCGACCCGGACCGCCACCGCACCCGGCTCCCCGCACAGCTTGGCGGCTGCCCAGCAGCCGCCGAACTTGCCGACCGACGCGAGCACGACACAGCCCGCGCCGAACGCCATCACGGCCGGGTCCGCGAACACGTCGAAGCGCGTGTTGAGACCGGAGTAGGTGAAGAACATCGGCACGAAGATGACCTGGGTTGATCCCTGAACCGTCCGCACCACCCGCTCGGATGCCTCGTGGCGGGGCATGGACAGGCCGATGCAGAACGCCCCGAAGACCGCGTACAGCTGG
Source organism: Streptomyces rapamycinicus NRRL 5491 (assembly GCF_024298965.1). Classification (NCBI taxonomy): domain Bacteria; kingdom Bacillati; phylum Actinomycetota; class Actinomycetes; order Kitasatosporales; family Streptomycetaceae; genus Streptomyces; species Streptomyces rapamycinicus. The sequence goes on from NZ_CP085193.1 coordinate 11,288,604, forward strand.
ATGGTGTCGGTGAACCAGGCGCCGCAGAACAGCACCGCGACCGTGAGCAGCAGTCGGGACTCGTCGCTCAGCCCCGGCTTGGTCAGGATCCAGGCCAGCAGCCGCCGCCCCACCAGGAGCAGGACGGCCACGAAGAGCAGCGAACCGCCCAGCGCCTTGACGATCGGCCCCGTCTTCTCCGAGGCCACGCTGAGCACCCCGGCGAGCATGAGCCACGCGGCCGCGTCATCGGTGGCCCCCGAAGCGAGGGAGAGCGACCCGTGCCGGGTCCCGGAGATCCCCTGCTCGGTGATGATGCGGGCCAGCATCGGGAAGGCGGTGATGGCGAGGGCGACCCCGACGAAGGCCGCCGTCACCCAGATCGAGACCCCGTCGACGAAGATGGGGACATGGCCGTCGGACGCGAAGGTCAGCCCCACGCCCAGCAGCAGCGGCACCAGCACCCCGGCGGCGGAGACCGTCACCGCGGTTCCGGCCAGCCCGCGCCCGGCATGGGCCCGGAATTCGTACCCCGCGTGGAACATCAGGGCCACCAGGCCGATCTGCCCGGCCACGTACAGCACCGGTTTGAGCTCCGGCGGGAAGACCGCGTCCGACGCGCCCGGCGCCACCAGACCGAAGAGCGACGGGCCGAGCACCACACCGGCGATCATCTCCCCGACCACCGGCGGCTGGCCGAACCGGCCCATCACCAGCACCACCAGACGGCAGGTCAGCAGAATGACCACGGCGGCGATGAAGAAGGCGGGGGCGAGCTCTGTGGGAGTCATCGTCTCACCCTCCTCATCGGCTGCCGGCGACGGCGGGTACGGCGGTGTCACCGGCAGCCGTGGCGAAGTAGTTGCGGCACAGCCCCTGGCGCCGGGCGTCCCACACCATGTAGCCACCGAGCGCCAGCTGGATGAGGCTGCGCGGGATCGCCCCCCACCGGTCGCCCAGCCGCATCCCCGCGAGCCTCGCCGCCCGCGTGGCCGGTCGCCAGGCCACCGTGGTCCGCCGGGGGGTGTGCGGGATCAGCAGACAGGGGCCGCGGCTGGGCAGCGACCGGGTGTGCTCGGCCGCGGACGCCAGCCGGAAGCGCCGGAGCAGCTCCTCGGCCGCGACCCGCATGGTCAGCACGGCGAAACCACGGGCCGGGCACGGCCGGTTGGCGGTCACGCCGAACGGGATGAAGGCCGAGGGCCGGGTGTCGGCGGACAGCCAGCGGCCGGGGTCGAACCGCTGCGGACCGGTGGATCCCGACCGCTGATACTCGGGGTAGTTGAACAGCAGGACCGAGCCCGCCGGTATCGCAGGTCTTCCGGCCCGGGGGATCTCGTCGGTGGTGATGCGGTGGGCCACGCCGAACAGCGGGAAGTGCTGGAGCGTCTCGTTGATGACATGGTCCAGGTAGTCGGCGTCCTCCTCGCCGGAGAGCAGACGGTTCTGGACGCTCTGGTGCGTGGCGAGTGCCAGCAGCAGATGGGCCATCGCCTCCGACGTCTGCACCACGGCGGTGTTGAAGAACGTGCCCTGGAGGTAGTACGCCTGCTCCCGCCGACTGAGCAGCGACGGCAGCGGCACCGGCGGGGGATCGCCAGCCAGTCGATCGCGCAAATACGCGGTGAGCCGGTTCCGCCGGTCCATATGGCGCAGGCTGGTGCACTTCAGGGCGCTGACCACGTCATCGGCGTTGCCGACGATCAGGTCCCGGACATGGCGCGGGCACGGTTCACGGAACACCACTTCGTAGTAGACCTCGGCCCACACCGGCATCATGAGATCGCGCAGCCGTACCCGGTGTTCCCGGGCGCCGTATCCGCCGATGCCCTGGTCGAGTTCATCGAGCACCCGCCGGGTGCAGCGGCCGACCAGTTCGCTCCACCGTTCCCGGGAGAGCCCGGCGAGGATCTGCCGGGTCGTCCTGGCCACCTCGTCGTACCGCGGGCCGGGTTCCAGATGCTCCTGGTGGACCTCGGGGCCGGGGGAGAGCCAGTACCAGAAGAGGTCGGACAGGGCGGCGCCGCGGCTGCGGCCGTTAGCGGCCGGATGCCCGTAGACCCGCTTGAACTCCTCGACGGGCACCTCACGGCCGGGCGCCGGTATCCCCTCCTCTCCGTTGACCTGCGCGAAGAGACGCACCCGCAGGTCGATCACCAGCCGGGGCAGCCAGTACGGCAGGCTGGCCGTCAGCGCCACGGCCGTCGCACCGGTGGCCGCCCGTCTGAGGCGGCTCATGACGCCACTCCACCGGGCGGAGTGGTGGAGGCGTCGGCGGGAGGCCATGCCGGGGCACGCACCAGATCCGGGGTGAGGCCCTGGACACCGGAGGCGCCGCACAGCGCGAGGGCCTGGTCGAGCTCCTCGCGCAGCAGCTCCAGCAGCCGCCGTACGCCCTTCTCACCGCCCTCGGCCAGGGCCCACATCACCGGTCGGCCGATGCCCACGGCGGACGCGCCGAGCGCCAGCGCCTTGACCACATCGGTGCCCCGCCGCACACCGCCGTCCAGCACGATCGGGATCCGTCCGGCCACCGCCGCGTGGATCTCGGGGAGGAGCTCGATCGTGGCGGGCACGGTGTCCAGCTGACGGCCCCCGTGGTTGGACAGCAGCAGCCCGTCGACGCCGTGGCGCACCGCCAGCCGGGCGTCCTCGGGGTGCACGGCGCCCTTGAGCAGGATCGGCAGCGAGGTGATCCCGCGCAGCCAGTCGATATGGGTCCAGGAGATCTCCGGCGACATGGCGATCGGCCGCACCCGGCCGCCCTCGCACGGATCGACCATGTGCTCGCAGCGCAGTCCGTCCGGCAGGTCGAGGAAGCCGTTGCGCAGATCGCGCTCGTGCGCGCCGCGCACCGGGGAGTCCACGGTGACCACCAGCGCGGTGCACCCCGCGTCGGTGGCCCGCCGTACCAGGGACCGGGTGAACTCCAGGTCCGGCTGGAGGTAGAGCTGGAACCACAGGGGCGCCGGGTCGCCGCCCTCACCGGCGCCACGGGTGGCCTCCGCGATGTCCTCCACCGCCACTGTGGACGCCATGCTCACGATCATGATCGTGCCGGCGGCCGCGGCGGCTCGTGCGGTGGCCAACTCCCCTTCCTCGACGAGGAGTTTGTGGAAGGCGGTCGGCGAGAGCAGGATCGGCGTTCGCGCGCGGCTGCCGAGCACGGTGATGTCCAGCGCCCGCTCGGCGTTGCCGCGCAGCACCCTGGGCAGCAGCCGCAGCCGCCGGAACGCCTCTTCATTGGCCCGTACGGTGATCTCGTCCCCGGCGCCACCGGCGATGAAGTCGGCGTAGACGGGGTCGAGTCTCGTCCGGGCGGTGGTTTCGAAGTCCTGGACGGTCATCAGCATGGCGCGGTGTCACCGCCCCGCGCCGGCGGGTTGGGCGTCCGGCTCACGCGCGAAGAACTCGACCAGCGGGACATGGTGGACCTTCGGGTGGTTCCACTCGTTCTCCAGGTTCTCGGCCATGTGGTGGATGCCGAGGAGTTCACCGCCCCGGAAGTGGCGGATCACCGGATGCAGATAGGAGGCGTCGAAGGCTTCCCCGACCGAGTTCTGCGCCGCCCGGCGCACCGTGATGTCAAAGGGATCGACCTTGTCGTGGTCGGGGCCGTACTCCAGGGTGACGATGAAATAGTCGGCGCCCGCCGTCAGGGGGCTTTCATGGGCGTAGGCGACCGGCACCTCCTCGTGGTAGCGGGCCTGGTCGCCATCGGCCGCGACCAGCAGGTCGCCGATCACACCGAACTGCTGCCACAGCGCGGAACTGCGGTTGACCCGCGCCACCACGGCGTCCGCCAGCGCAGACGGATCTGTGGCCAGCGGCTGCGCCGGCCAGGCCCGGTCATGGTGGCGTTCGTCGAGAATGCGGCTCAACGCCCGTACGCCGTAGCGGAATCCGTGGATGAAGCCATTGGTGGACTTCTTGAAGTCGCGCTGCTGGGTGAGGGTACCGGCGAAGTACAGCCCGGGCACATTGACCGACTCGTACGCCGGTGTGAGGGCCGCGAAGCGGTCGTTGATGACCAACTCGGGGCGGCATTCGGGGTCGAACGGCGAGGCGTCGAAGCGGAAGCCGGTGCACACGATGATCCGGTCGTAGGGGATCTCCTTCACGACCTCGTTCGCCCGGGAGAAGCTGAACCGCACTCGGTACCGGCCGCCGTCGCCCGGCTCCTTCTCGATCGAGAGCACATTGCCGTCGAGTATGGCGTTCTGTGATTTGAGCTGGTATGTGTCGAGGAAGTTGTTGTTGACGGCGCGCAGATGGCCCACATAGTGGCTCGCCCATGCCAGCCGCAGGCTGTGCGGTCCGGCCACATGGATGACGGCGGCCGTCTCGATGAGGTTGTCGGCCGTCTCCAGTGCGGAGTTGCCCTTGCCGAGGATCAACACGCGCTGGTCGGTGAAGTTCTCGGGGTCCACCGAGACATCGGAGTAGTCCTCGGCGGTCTCGATACCGGGAACATCGGGGATATAGGGCCGGCTCACCCCGGTGGCCATCACCAGCCGACGGCCACGGTGGTCGCCGCCGTGCTGATCGGTGACGGTGAAGCCGTCGTCGTCGCGGCGGATCCGCACCGCCCGGGTGTCAAAGGCGATGTCGAGGTCGAACGCCTCGGCGAAGTCGGCCAGATAACGCACATAGTCGTCGGCGGCCGGGAAGTAGCGCTTGCTGTAACGGGTGAACAGCAGCTCCGGGTCGGGGGACAGCAGGGAGTTCCAGTCCATCCGGAGGTTGAACTCGGGGTCGTCGATACCGGTGTGCACCTTGTTGCTGGAGATCAGCTGGCGGTGGCGGGGGAACTTTTGGAAGAAGGTGCCCGGTCTGTTTCCGGCTTCCAGGATCCGGTAGGTGTGGCCCGCCGTCGCCAGCAGGTGCCCGAGCTGGAGGCCGGCGGGGCCGGCACCGATGACAAGGTAGTCAAGAGCCTCGGAAGAGTAGAGAGGTTGGTTGTGCACAGTGCCTTCCTTTCAAGAGCGCGATGCAGTGGGGAGCGCGATGACAGGGGAAAGCCGTGACAATTTTCCTTTAAATCTCAACAACTACTCTAATGAGCCGCCGTCACCTTGAGCAATATCGAAAACAGGCCAGTGTGATCGGCCCGGCATCGGATCAGACGGCCGACCAGCCGTTGTCCACGGGCAGGATGACGCCGTTGACATTGCTCGCGGCGTCGGAGGCCAGGAAGAGGATGGCGGCGGCCTGCTCCTCGGCCGTGGCGATCCTCCCGACGGTCGAGGTATGGGCTCCGATGACGGCCGGGCCATGCTCTCCCGGCCGGGCGTCGACCCGCATGGCGGTGGCGGTGCCGCCGGGGGCGATCGCGTTGGCCCGGATCCCCTGCTCGCGGTACATCACCGCGAGGGACTTCACCAGGCCCACCACACCGTGCTTGGAGGCGGTGTAGGCGGCGCCGGCCGTACTGCCGCGCAGCGACGCCTCCGAGGCGGTGAAGACGATCGCGCCCCGGCCCGCCGCCAGCATGTGCGGCAGCGCGGCCCGGGTGAGCATGAACGGGGCCGTCAGGTTGATCCGCAGCACCCGGTCCCATTCGGTGTCGTCGGTGTCCGCCACCGTCGAGAAGCGGTCCATGATGCCGGCGTTGTTCACCAGGACGTCCAGACCGCCGAACGCCTCGATGGCCGTGGCGACGACCTCGTCCACCACCCGCTGGTCGCCGAGGTCGCCGACGACCGCGCGGGCCACTCCGCCCGCCGCCCCTATCGCTGTGACAACCTGTTCGGCGCCGTCCCGGTCGAGGTCCGCGACCAGTACCTTCGCCCCCTCGGCGGCAAACGTCAGGGCCGTGGCCCGGCCGATCCCCGATCCCGCTCCGGTGACGATGACGCCGCGATCCCCAAGACCGGTGCTGCTCACGGTTGTCTTCCCTTCTTCATGATGTCCGAGATCGACGTGTTCTGAGGACCGTGCGCATCCCACGGGGTGTGCACGGGGTGGCGGCGGTGCGGACGAGGAAAACGCCCGCGCCGCTGCCCTGTTGCGGTCGTACGGTCCGGGACCCGGTCCCGGAACCCGCCCTAGTCCTGGACCTCGATGGCCACGGCCGGGCACACCGCCGCGGCGTGCCGGATGTCGTCGGCCTGCTCGGCCGGGGGCTCGGCGTTGAGCAGCACCACGATGCCGTCCTCGTCGCGCTGGTCGAAAACCTCCATCGCGGCGACCACACACTGGCCGGACGCGACGCACTTGTCCTGATCGACGGTCACCTTCATCGGGGTTTCCTCTCCGCTCACCAGGCCACGGGCAGTTCGTAGACGCCGTAGACCGATCCGTCGTGTTTGAACGGGATCCGCTCCAGCTCGGTGGCCGGCCGCAGGGTGGGGATACGGCGGTAGAGGGTGCCGTAGACGACCTGGAGCTCCATCCGGGCCAGTGGCTGGCCCAGGCACTGGTGCACCCCGAAGCCGAAGGCCACATGGCGGCGGGCGTCCCGCCGGAGGTCCAGCCGGTCGGGCTCGGCGAACATTCCGGGGTCCCGGTTGGCGATGTCATTGGCCAGGATCAGCCCCTCGCCCGCGCGGATGACCTCCCCGCCGATCTCGATGTCCGCCACCGCCACCCGGCGCCGCCCGCTGTGGGTGATGTGCAGATAGCGCAGCAGTTCCTCCACCGCCGACGCGGTCAGCCGGCGGTCGTCGGTGTCGCGCAGCAGGGCGAGTTGCCCGGGGTGCTCGAACAGGGCGAGAGTGCCGAGCGCGATCATGTTCGCGGTGGTCTCGTGGCCCGCGATCAGCAGCAGCACGCCCATCTGTGCCGCTTCGTTACGGGACAGCTCGCCCGCCGTGACCCGCTCGGCAAGACCGGACAGCAGATCGTCCACGGGACGGGCGATCTTCTCGCCCATCAGGCCGTCCAGATACTCGATCAGGTTGCCATGGGCGGCCGAGCGCTGCTCGGGGGTGACGTTCCGGTTGATGATGACCTTGCTGTTGTCCTGGAAGAAGTCGTGGTCGGCGTAGGGCACTCCGAGCAGCTGACAGATGACCAGCGAGGGCACCGGCAGGGCGAACGCCTCCACCAGGTCCACCGGGTTCGGACCGGCCAGCAGCTCGTCGATCAGGTCGTCCACGATCTTCTGCACACCGGGCCGCATGGCCTCCACCCGCTTGATGGCGAACGGCGCCGTCACCATGCGCCGCAGCCGGGCGTGCTCGGGGTCGTCCTTGAGGATGAAGCTGACCCCCGTACCTCCGGGTGGCATCGGGGCCTGGCGGGGGTAGCCGGGCCGGTGGATGTCGGCGCTGACCCTCGGGTCGCCCAGCAACGCCCGCTGATCGGCGTACCGGGTCACCAGCCACGGCGTACTGCCGTCCCACAGGCGGACCCTCGCCAGCGGGCCCTCTCGCTGCAGGTCCCGCAGCGCCGGGGGCGGGTCGAACGGGCAGCCCGACGCCCTGGCCATCGGAAACTCCGGGGCCCGCGCGGCGCGCTCGTCCACCGGGTTCACTGTGCTGGTCATCGCTTCCTCAATTCGTCCGAGGCGTGTGGTGGAACCCCCGTTGTCCCCCGGCGTCCCGCGGCGGGCCGCCGGTGTGTGCGGGCCGCGGTCAGCGGGTGACCGGCGCCAGCCACAGCCCGACGATCCCGTCGATCAGGCCGGTGGCGGCGTCGTGCCAGCTGGAGCGGGGCGTGGCGGTGTGCTCGGCGAGCGCGCGCTCCCGCTCGGCGCACATGTGCAGGATCAGATGGCGCGCCATGGCCCCGCGTTCGATGTGCACCTCGATCGGCAGCTCGGGGAGGCACCGGTTGAACCCCTCGACGGTCTGCCGCAGCGCCGGAGAGGCCATGGACTCATCGGCCATGATCTCGTGGAGCGCCGGGTCGGTCATCACCTGGGCGCAGAACCGCGCGTACCAGGTCGGGCTGGGCAGCTCCGCCAGATGCTCGAGGACCGGGCGCACCAGACAGGCCACCCAGTCCCGTACGTCGGTGGAGTCGCCGATCTCGCCCAGCATCCGCAGGCGCAACCGCTCGACCTGCTCGGCGTGTTGCCGGGCGATCGCCCGCACCAGGTCGGCCTTGGTGCCGAAGTGGTAGCCGACCGCCGCGTTGTTGCCCTGTCCGGCGGCCTCGCTGACCTGGCGGTTGGAGACCGCGTACACCCCGCGCTCGGCGAACAGCCGCTCCGCGGCGGCGAGGATCGCCCCACGCGTGGCATCGGCCCGCTCGTGCCGTACGGCCCTGCCCGCCATGGTCACCACCGCACCGGGAGCTCGCGCAGCCCGCCCACGGCCAGGCCCTCCAGTCGCCGCAACTCCGTTACCGAAACAGCGAGTTCGAGGGTGGGGAGGCGGCGCAGCAGTACGTCCAGCGTGGCCTGCAGCTCGGTGCGGGCCAGCGCCTGGCCCAGGCAGGAGTGTGCACCGGCGCCGAACGCCAGATGGGGGTTGGGGCTGCGGTCGAGCGTGAGCTCGCCGGCGCCCTCGAAGGCGGTCTCGTCACGGTTGGCGGCGGCCATGCTGCACACGACGGTGGTGCCGCGCGGCAGTACGGTGTCGGCCACTTCGGTGTCCTCGCCGATGTACCGGGGCATCCCGAACCCCGGATTGGCGTCGAACCGCAGCGTTTCCTCCACCGTGGTGCGCACCAGCGAACGGTCGGCCAGGAGCCGCTCCCAGTGGCTCCGGTCGGCCAGCAGCATGGCCATCATCTTCCCGATCATGTTCGCGGTGGTCTCGTGCCCGGCGACCAGCAGGGCCTGGCCGGTGGCCACCAGCTCAGCGTCGGGCATCCGATGGCCGCCGGGATCGGTGGCCGTGATGAGCTCACTGAGCAGATCCTCGCCCGGCCCGGTGCGCTTGGCGGCCACATGGGCGGCCATGTAGTCGGCGAACTCGGCCTGGGCGGTGTCGACTTCGTGCTGCCGGTACCGGGTGAGACTGAGCAGGGTGTCGGACCAGTGGGCGAACCGGTCGCGATCGCTGTCGGGGACGCCCAGCAGATCGCAGATCACCCAGACCGGCAGCGGGAAGGCGAGGTGGGCCTTGAGGTCCGCCGGATGGCCGTGGGCCAGCATGGCGTCGATGAGCCGCTCGGCCATCTCCTCGATCCCCGGCCGCAGCGCGTTCATGCGCTTGGCCGTGAACCATTTGGCCACCATCCGGCGCCATCGCTGATGGTCCTCGCCGCCCTGCGGGAGCGACTGCGCCATCGAGCTGTTGAACACTCCGCCCGATTCGCTGTCCGAGACCCGGGCCGCGTCGTCGGCGTTCAGCAGCCGGGTGAACCTCGGGTCGGACAGTACCTGTTTCACATCGTCGTAGCGGGTCAGCAGCGATGCCTCGTCCCCGCTGGGCAGGGCCACCTTCGCCACCGGACACCGCCGGCGCAGCCGGGCCCATTCGGCGGGTGGCCCCAGCGCCGTATCGCTGGGGATCGGATAGCTGAGTAACTGCTCGCCGTCTCCTGGAGTCACGACGCTCTCCCTCGGTCCGGGGCGGGGCGGTCATCGACAAGATCAGGCAACCCCATGGGCCATGCTTAAGTCAAGCGACTGATTTAAATTGTCCCTCATCGTTCACACCCCGAGGCGCGACGAGCCGCGTTCAGCCGCCGCCCGGCGCGCCGGCGTCATGGACCAGCAGGGCGATCTGGACGCGGTTGTTGAGATCCAGCCGGGTCAGGATGCGCGACACATGGGCCTTCACCGTCGGCAGCGCCAGATGCAACTCCCGGGCGATCTCCGCGTTGGAGCGGCCCCGCCCGACCGCCCGGGCCACTTCCCGCTCCCGTTCGCCCAGCAGCGCCAGCCGGGCCCGGGCGGCGGTGGCCCGGTCCTCCTGTCCGCCGCCCGCCACCTGTTCGATGAGCCGGCGGGTGACGGCGGGGGAGAGCACCGGATCCCCGGCGGCCACCGTGCGGATGGCCGCGACGATGTCCCGTGGCGGGGTGTCCTTGAGGAGGAACCCGGCCGCGCCGCCGCGCAGCGCCCGCAGCACATGGCCATCGGTGTGGAAGGTGGTCAGCACCAGCACCTCAGGGGCGCCGGGCCGGGCCCGGAGCTCCGTGGTGGCGGTCAGCCCGTCGACGCCCGGCATCCGGATGTCCATCAGCACCACATCGGGCCGGTGCGCGGCGACCAGGGGCGGCACCTCCGCCCCGTCGGCGGCCTCCGCGACGACCTCGATGTCCGGGGCGCCACCCAGCATCAGGCGCAGCCCGGCCCGTACGATCGCGTCGTCGTCCACCAGCAGGACATGGATCACCCGCGCCGTCCTCCCTCACCCCTGGCCCGCGGCGGAGACCGTGTCCGCCGCGGGCCAGGGTAGCCAGGCGCGCACCCGGAAACCGCCCTGGGCCGGGCCCGCGCTCAGCTCGCCGCCCGCCAGCCGGGCCCGTTCGGCCAGCCCGATCAGCCCCTGCCCGCCGCCTTCGCCATGGCTTCCGTCGCCACCGCCGGTGTCCGCGGCCGCCCCGGGCGGCGGCGCGTTGCGCACCTCCACCGTCAGCCCGCCGGCCGGGCCTCCGGCCACCCGTACCGCGACCGCCGCGCCGGGCGCGTGCTTGCGCGCGTTGGTCAGCCCCTCCTGGACGATGCGGTACGCCGTCCGCCCCACCACGGGCGGCGGGGCCGGGTCGTCGGGCGGCCCGGTCAGCTCGATCCGGCCGCCCGCCGTCCGGGCCTCCGCCACCAGCCGGGCCAGATCGGCCAGTTCGGGCTGGGGCCGCTCGTCCTCCGCCGGTCCCGCGCGCAGCACCCCGATCACCTCACGCAGATCGCTCAGCGCCAGGCGGGCGCTCTCCCGGATCACCCCGGCGGCCTTTCCGATCTCCTCGCGGGGTGCCTTCGTATGGAACTCCAGGGCCCCGGCGTGCAGGCTCAGCAGCGTCAGCCGGTGCCCCAGCACATCGTGCATCTCCCGCGCGATCTCCTCCCGCGCCTCCCGGCGGGCCCGCTCGGCCCGCAACTCCGCGTCCGCCTCGGCCAGTTCGGCCCGCGCCCGCAGGGAGGCGATCAGCTGCTGCCGGGACCGCCGGAACAACCCCCATCCGATGGTCCCGGCGATCAGCGCGAAGTACGTCAGCGCCGAGCTCTTCCGGTCCGCGGACACCTCCGGCAGCTGCCACAGGAACACCGGAAGCGGTACGAAGGCCACCGCCGCCACCCACGCGGTGGCCCGCCCCGGCCGGGTCGCGGCCACCGTGAACACCGCCACCATCGCGGGGCCGGTGAGATAGTGCGAGAGCTCGCTGCCGGCCAGCAGCAGCGCCACCGCCAGCGCCACCGGCCACCGTCGCCGCAGCAGGACCGTCGCACACCCCAGCCCGCCGATCACCTGATCGACGGTCAGCCACACCGGATCCAGGTTCTCCTCGATCGGTATGGAGTCGGAGCTGGCGGCGGCGAAGCAGGCGGCGAAGAGCATCAGCCCCAGATCGGCTGCCCAGTCCCGGCGGGTGCGGTGGATGCGGCGCATGTCCCGGAAATCTACGCGGACCGGGCGGGCGAGCGGGGACTCGTGCCGCGAGCGGATACTTAAGTACCACTCCCCGGTGGCGGACGGCCTCCTTTGGTCACCGCCGGGCCGCCTTGTGCCCGATCCGCCGCCCGGGGCGGCCCGCCTAGGTTCGGGTCATGACATCCACCAAGGACACCTCCCCGCTCGCCGCCGTGTCGCATCTGCTCTCCTTCACCCTCGTCGTCGGCGGCGGAAGCGGTCTGCTGCACGAATGGTGGGGCTGGCTCCACTTCATGGGGTTCGTCCGCTTCCTCGTCCCCGACGGCCATGCGGTGTACGGCTATGTCGTGATGGTCGTCCTCGGCCTGGCGCTGGGCGCGGCGGGCGGTGCGCTCGGCGATCGGAGCCGCGGATGAGCCCGCGGCCGGTGACCGCTCCGGTCACCGGCCGCGAGCCCGGCTCACTTCCGCGTGGCGATCCGCATGAAGGTGATGGAGTTGGCCGGGAAGGTGTAGCTGAAGGTGCTGTCCACGCCGTCGAACGTGGAGTTGCCCGGCTTGATGGGCTGATCGGACGCGGTGTTCACCGCGTCCGGGGCGCCCTGGAGCGTGGTCAGCCGTGCGGTCCGCCGGGCCTTGATCCCCTGGCCGAGGTCGATCCGGGTGCGGGCGGCGGCGTCCTGGGCGTTGACCACCTTGACGATGGGCTCACCGGTGGCCTTGTCGCGGGTCACCACCTGGCGGAACGGCTCGGCCACCTTGTCATCGGTGAACGCGCCCCACTTCTTCCTGTCCAGGTACAGCGTCACCTGCCGGCCGCGGACCTCGATCCGCAGGTCGTACGCCCGGCCCGTCTCGATCTTCGTGCCGTCCTCGGCCATCGTCTGCTTGGCGCCGTCCGTGGCCTTCTCCACGGCGGACCGGGTATTGCCCCAGCCGCCGAGGTTCCACCAGTAGTAGTTGCCGGTGTCCTTGACCCCGAAGGCGATGAGGAAGCCCTCGCTGCCCGCGCGCTTGGTGGCCTTCAGCTTCAGGTCGTAGTTCTGCCAGCCGCTGTCGCCCGCGGTGACCATGGTGTTCTCGGCGGCGGTGTCGGACTGGACGTACGCGCCGTCCCGCACCTGCCAGGAGCCGGTCCCGGTGGCCTTGGTCCACTTGCCGTCGCCGCCGGAGAAGTCGTCGCTCAGCAGGGTGGACCCGTCCGCCGAGGTGACCTGGACATCGTCGTACGCGGCGCCGGTGGCCCAGGTGGACAGGCCGACGGCGCCGGTGATCGGGCCGGAGGGGAGGGACGGGGTGGCGGGCGCCCGGCTCGGCACCACCTGGTCCCCGACGTTGTTCATGAACAGTTTCTGGGACTTCGAACGGACGATAGGCAGGGGACCGACGGGCGTCAATGGCCGGTGCGCGACGGTCAGTCGGCCGGACGCGGCGGCGCCGTCGTACCGCGGACCTCGAGGACCGGGGCAGTGAGTGCCACCTCGCCGGGGCGGGCGGGGTCGGCGATCCGGTCGAGCAGCCGCCGCGCGGCGCGGCGGCCGATGTCATGACCGGCGTTGTCCACGGTGGTGAGCCACAGATGGCGCAGCCGCGCGAGATAGGTGTTGTCGTAGCCGACGAGGGAGAGGTCGCCCGGCACCCGCAGGCCCAGCTCCTCGGCGGCCGACAGGGCGCCCACCCCCGCCATGTCGTTGAACGCGAAGACGGCGGTGGGCCGGTGCGGCGCGCCCAGCAGCCGGACCGTGGCCCGGTAGCCGCCCTCCTCGGTCAGATCGCCCTGCTCCACGGTCGCCGACCCGGACAGGCCGTGCTCGCGCATGACCGCCTCGAAGCCACGGCGGCGCAGTTCGCCCACCACGCCCTGCCCCGCGATATGCGCGATGTGCCGGTGGCCCAGGCCGATGAGGTGCTCGGTGGCCAGGCGGGCGCCCAGCTCGTCGTCGCCCGCGACGACGTCCACGTTCGGCAACACGGGCTCGCGGGTGCCCGCGACCACCGTGGGCACCCGCGCGGCCGCCGTGCGCACCGCCGCCGGGTCCGGGAGCGTGCCCACGGCGATCAGGCCGTCCACCCGCAGCTCGGTGAAGGTGTGGGTGAGGTCCTCGCCGAGCCGCCGGTTGAGCCGGCCGTCGGCCAGCAGGGTGCGCAGACCGCTCGCGTACAGCTCGGAGTTGAGGCCGTCGAGCAGCTCCACGAACCAGGGGTTGCGCAGATCGTTGAGGAGCACCCCGACGGTCCGGGTGCGCCGCTCGCTGAGGCTGCGCGCGGCGGCGTTGGGCCGGTAGCCGAGCTCCTCGACGGCGGCCAGAACGGCCCGCCGCTTCTCGGGGCGCACCTGCTGGGAGCCGCGCAGCACCAGGGAGACCAGCGACTTCGACACTCCGGCCCGTTCGGCGACATCGCGGATCGTCGGTGGTCTCATGGTCTGGACCGTTCCACAGGGCGGATGCGGTTGTCAAAGGGGTTGACACCTGCGAGGAGGACTTTCAGTGTGGGCCGGGAGAGATCTGGAACGGTCCAAAGAAGGTTTCGAAGAAGGGCAGTCATGGTGAGTACGCTCGGGGTCGCCGTCGTGGGATTCGGCTGGATGGGACGGGTGCACACCCAGGCGTACGTCCGGCTGCCGCACCACTTCCCGCAGCTGTCCGTACGGCCCGAACTGGTCGCCGTCGCCGACGAGGTGCCCGGCCGGGCCGAGGAGGCCGCCGGGCGGTACGGGTTCGCCACCGCCGCCCGGGACTGGCAGGAGGTCGCCGCGGACCCCCGGGTCCAGGCGGTGAGCATCGCCGCGCCGAACTTCCTGCACCGCGAGATCGGCGTCGCCATGGCCCGGGCGGGCAAGCACATCTGGATCGAGAAGCCCGTCGGGCTCACCGCCGACGACGCCCGCGCGGTCGCCGTGGCCGTGGCCGGGGCCGGGGTCCAGGGCGCGGTCGGCTTCAACTACCGCAACGCACCCGCCGTCCAGACCGCCCGTGCCATGATCGCCGCCGGGGAGATCGGCACCGTCACCCACGCCCGCGTCCGCCTCTTCAGCGACTACGCCGCCCACCCCGAAGGTGCCCTGACCTGGCGGTACGAACGTGCGCGCGGCGGCAGCGGAGTGCTGGGCGACCTCGCCTCGCACGGGGTGGACCTGGCCCGTTTCCTGCTCGGCGAGATCGACGCGCTGACCGCCGACACCGCCGTGTTCGTGCCCGAGCGGGCCCGCCCCACGGGCGCCACCGCCGGTCACACCCGGGCCACCGGCGGCGAGCTGGGCCCGGTGGAGAACGAGGACTACGTCTCCTGTCTGCTGCGCTTCGCCTCCGGCGCGCGTGGGGTGCTGGAGGCCTGCCGGGTCTCGGTCGGCGAACAGAACACCTACGGCTTCGAGATCCACGGCACCAAGGGCGCGGTCTTCTGGGACTTCCGGCGCATGGGCGAACTCGGCGTCAGCCGCGGCACCGCGTACCAGGACCAGCCCGTCTCCACCGTGTACATCGGCCCCGGGCACGGCGAGTACGCCGCCTTCCAACCCGGCTCGGCCAACGGCATGGGCTATGACGATCTGAAGGTGATCGAGGCGTACCACTTCCTGCGCTCCATCGCCGAGGGCACCGCCCACGGCGCCACCCTGGACGACGCCGTGCACAGCGCCACCATGCTGGACGCCATGACCCGCTCCGCCGACCTGGGCACTTGGGTGAGCCCCGGCTGAGCGAAGCGGCGGACGCCAGGGCGACTTCCGGCTCACGGTGGCCGCGGTGAGCACGCGGGGCCGAACCGACGTACTGGAGGGGGCGGGGAACCGCGCCACGCACCCTCGACGCCGGAGGTACCTCACCCGTGACCACCTCGACCGAAGCGGCCCCGACCGGGGCCGGCCGCCGCGACGCGGGCGATCCGCGGGGCGGGCGGTTCGATTCCTCCCTCGGCCTCATCATGCTGCTGCTCCTGGTGGTGGTCGCGCAGGGGCCGGTCCGCCGGGCGCTGTCGGCTCCGGTGGCGCAGAGCTGGATGACCGTGTTCACCGCGGTGGTTCTCCAGGCCCTGCCCTTCCTCGTCATCGGGGTGCTGCTGTCGGCGCTCATCGCGGTGTTCGTCCCGCCGTCGTTCTTCGCCCGCGCGCTGCCGCGGCGGCCCGCCGTCGCGGTGCCGGTGGCGGGCGTGGCCGGGGCGGTGCTGCCCGGCTGTGAATGCGCCTCGGTACCGGTGGCGGGGGCGCTGGTGCGGCGGGGCGTCACTCCGGCGGCGGCGCTCGCGTTCCTGCTGTCCGCCCCGGCGATCAACCCGATCGTGCTGACCGCCACCGCCGTCGCGTTCCCCCGCCAGCCGCAGATGGTGCTCGCCCGGTTCGTGGCGAGTCTGTTCGTGGCGTGCGCGATGGGCTGGCTGTGGCAGCGGCTGGGGCGGGCCGACTGGCTGCGCCCACCGGCCCGCCCCGCCTTCCACGGCCACGGAAAGGGCGCCGCGTTCTGGGCGTCCGTACGCCACGATGTGATGCACGCCGGTGGCTTCCTCGTCGTCGGCGCCATGGCCGCGGCCACCCTCAAGGCCGTGGTCCCGGCGAGCTGGCTGCGCGGCGCCGCCGATGACCCGGGCGTGTCGATCCTGGCCCTGGCGGTCCTCGCGGTGCTGCTGTCGATCTGCTCCGAGGCCGACGCCTTCGTGGCCGCGTCCCTGTCGCAGTTCTCGCTCACCGCCCGGCTGGCGTTCCTCGTCGTCGGCCCGATGATCGACCTGAAGCTGTTCGCCATGCAGACCGGCACGTTCGGCCGCGGTTTCGCGCTGCGGTTCGCGCCCGCCACCTTCGTCCTCGCCATCCTGGTGTCGACCCTGGTCGGGGCGGTGCTGCTGTGAACCGGAAGGCTCAGGCGATCGTGCTGTTCCTGGTCGGCGGGGCGGTGCTGCGGGCCGGATCCACCGACCTCTATCTGCGCTATGTGAAGGCGGGGCTGCGCCCGCTGCTCCTCGCGGCCGGTGTCGTCCTGATGGCGGCCGCCGTGGCCACCGTCTGGTACGAGCGGCGGCCGCGCCCGGCCGGCGAGGACGCGAGGGAGGGCGAAGACGGCCACGGTAAGGGCGAAGACGGCCACGGTGACGACGAAGACGGCCACGGTGAGGGCGAGGGTGGCAACGCTGAGGGCGAAGACGGCCACGCCCACCGGGAACCACGTGTCTCCTGGCTCCTCGTGCTCCCGCTGTTCGCCCTCATCCTGGTGGTGCCGCCCGCGCTCGGCTCGTACACCGCCATGCACACCGGCACGGCGCTGCAACGCCCTTGGGGCTTCCCCGCCCTCCCCGCCGGGGACCCGCTGCCGCTCAATGTGGCCGACTACGCCGGGCGCGCGGTGTACGACCACGGGCGCTCCCTGGAACACCGAAGGGTCAAGATCACCGGCTTCGTCGCCCTCGACGGCCACGGCGCCCCGTATCTCGTCCGGATGGCGCTCAACTGCTGCGCCGCCGACGCCCAGCCCGTCAAGATCGGCCTGACCGGGCGGATCCCCGCGGTGCTGGAACCCGACACCTGGCTCCAGGTCATCGGCACCTACACCCGCAAACGGACCAAGGACCCGGTGGGCGGTGGCGCCATCCCGTACCTCGAGGTCAGCCGGTCCAGGCCGGTCCCGGCCCCGCGCGATCCGTACGACGAGAGCTGGAACGGCTGAACGACGGGAGCCGGAACGGCTGAGGGCTGACCGTTCGTCAGGCCACCTCGTGCCGCCTCGCCACCCGGCCGATACAATCCGCCGCGCGGCTGCTGATCTTGGGGCAGTGGGCGGCCGACCACAGGAGTTCCCCCTGCCACCACCCTGGGAGTCGACCATGGAACACACCCCGCCCGTACGGACGGCCACCGCACCACTCGGGCCACCACCGCCGTTCGACCCGGAACTCACCACGGCGCTCGCGGCCATCTACGAGCTCCTGCCGCCCGGCGGCTCCGGGGCCGATCCGGGCGCGACGCCCCCTCAGAACGTGCCCGGCATGGAGCCGGTGACGAACGAGGCCCTGGAGCGCGACGGGGTGTTCCGGGTCGAGGAGCGGTCCGTCCCCGGCCCGGTGGGCGCGCCGGACGTCTCCCTGCTGATCTGCCGCTTGGCGGACGCGGCCACTCCGGTGCCCGCGCTCTACCACATCCACGGGGGCGGTATGACGGTCGGGGACAACCGCACGGGCGTGCCGGAGATGCTCGACCTCGCCCAGGAACTGCGGCTCTCCGTGGTCTCCGTCGAGTACCGCCTGGCCCCCGGGACCCAGCACCCCGGACCGGTCGAGGACTGCTACGCCGGTCTGGTGTGGACGGCCGAACACGCCGCCGGGCTGGGCATGGACCCCGGGCGCCTCATCGTCGTCGGGGGCAGCGCCGGTGGCGGCCTCGCTGCCGCGGTCGCTCTGATGGCCCGGGACCGCGGCGGCCCCGCCCTGTTCGGGCAACTGCTGATGTGCCCCATGCTGGACGACCGCAACGACACGCCCTCCGCCCTGCAGATGGCGGGAGTCGGGGTGTGGGACAGGGCCGCCAACGAGGCCGGGTGGACCGCGCTGCTCGGCGCCGCACGCGGTGGTGACGACGTATCGCCCTACGCCGCACCGGCCCGGGCGACGGACCTGTCCGGTCTGCCTCCCGCGTTCATCGACGTGGGGGCCGCGGAAACCTTCCGCGACGAGGACGTCGACTACGCCGGCCGCATCTGGCGAGCCGGGGGACAGGCCGAACTGCACGTCTGGCCGGGTGCCTTCCACGGATTCTCGGGCATGGCACCGCAGGCGGCCGTCTCGCGGGACGCGCGGGCGGCGCGGCTGCGGTGGCTGCGCAGGCTCCTGGCCAACTGACGGCCGGTGGTGGCGGGGCGGGTCAGATCAGCTCGGACAGCAGCCGAAGGGTCCGGCCGGCGGTCCGGTACGAGGCGCCGACGGGCAGCAACCGCAGCTGGACCTGGGTGACCCCCCAAGCGCGGTAGCGCTCCAGCCGCTCCCCCACCTCATCGAAGGAGCCGGCCAGCACGGGGGAGGGGCCGTCGGGCGATCCCCCGATGTTCCACAGGCCCCGGCTGGAGTAGTACCGCGTCACCACGCCGAACTCCTCGGTGGCCGCCCGGACCCGGTCGGCCGAGGTGTCCACCACGCACAGCCGGTTGACCGCGATCGTGGGCGACCGCCCCTCGGGAAGATGCGCGAGATACCGTGCGCACTGGGCCCGCAGCAGCTCGTCCGCGTAGTTGGTGGCCGCGTAGTAGCCGTCCGCGAGGGTGGCGGCGCGCCGGGCGGCGGCTTCCCCCTGGCCGCCCACCAGCAGTTTCGGCCCGCCGGGCTGGACCGGAGCCGGAACCACGGGTGCCGGGGCGTCGGCGCCGCCCGGCGCGGCGGCGGTCCAGCTCCGGCGCACCTCGGTGAGCAGGTCGTCCAGGCTCGCTCCGCCGGGCCGGTCCGGGCCGCCCAGTCCGCCGCGGAGGTCCGGCGTGCCGAGGCCGAGGCCCAGGGTGAGCCTGCCGCCGCTGAGCTGATCGACGAGCGCGCCTTCATAGGCCAGCCGCCGCGGGTGGTAGCCGCGGGCGAGGAGCACGCCGGTGCCGAGCCGCAACGGGGTGAGGGCGGCGAGGTGGGCCAGGGTGATCAGAGCCGAGGGCAGATGGAACGCCTGCGGGGAGCGGTGGTAGCTCTCGCCCACCCACACCGATGTCACCCCGGTGGCGACGGCGTCGTTCAACAGGGGCTGTGCGGCGGCGAGTTGGTCGGACAGCGGCCGGGTGGACCCTAGATCCAGGGCCAGCCCGAAGGCGAGTTCGGACATGGCGCGGCTACTCCTCGATGACGGGTACGAACTGGGGCAGGGCCGTATCGGCCATTGCTTCCCCGGGCTCCTCGATCAACGTGTGCACCCGCCCGCCGATGCGGATGTCCTCCGGGCGGTCGGTGATCAGGCGGCCCATGACCCGTACGCCCTCGTCCAGGTCCACCAGCGTCACCGCGTACGGGGCGAGTCCGGTGAACCCCGCGGGGGCCCGGTGCACCACGGTGAAGCTGTACACGGTGCCGTGGCCGGACAGCGCCAGCTGCTCGACCGGGCCGCCGCAGTGGACGCACAGCAGACGGGGGTAGAACTGGAGCCGGTCACAGTGGGTGCACCGCTGGCAGCTGCGGGCCCGGGCCGTGCGCACGGTGTCCCAGTACGCGTCGGCGTCAGGGGTGATCCTCGGCTTCGGCCGTGGGGCGCTGTCGCTCGGTGCGGTCATGTTCCGTCCCTTCGGAGAATCGCGGTCGCCGCCGTGGAGAGCTGCCCACCAGTGCCATGGCACAGGGCGACCTCGGGAGTGTCGGCCTGGCGTTCGCCCGCCTCCCCGCGGAGCTGCCGCACCGCCTCGATGAGCAGGAAGATGCCGAACATCCCGGGGTGGCAGTAGGACAGGCCACCGCCGCTGGTGTTGAGCGCGAAGCCGCCCCCGGGGCGGATCCTGCCGTCGGCGATGAACTCCGCGGCCCCGCCCTTGGCGCAGAACCCGAGGTCCTCCAGGCTGAGCAGCACGGTGATGGTGAAGGAGTCGTAGATCTGGGCGATGTCCACCTCCGTCGGGCCGAGTCCCGCCCGCTCGAAGGCCAGCCGTCCGCTTTCCCGGGCCGCGGTATCGGTGAGTTCGGCGGCGTTCGCCACCGACTCATGCGACTGTGCGTATCCGGTGCCGCTGACCAGGACCGGGTCGGAGCGCAGACTCCGGGCTCGGTGTGCCGAAGTCAGCACCACCGCGCCGCCACCATCGGTGACCAGGCAGCAGTCAAGGGTGCGCAGCGGGGAGCTGATCACGGGGGAGGCCAGGACGTCGTCGACCGTCAGGTCTCCCTTGCGTACGGCCTTGGGGTTGAGCCGGGCCCACTGGCGGGCGGCGACCGCGACCTCCGCGAGATCGGCCGGAGTAGCACCGTACAGATGTGCGTAGCGCTGGGCGGCAAGGGCGTATCCGCCCAGCGGCAGGGGCAGTCCGTAAGGTACCTCGAACTGGTAGCCGAATTCGGCGGGGCGGCCGCCGAGCGCCCGGGTTCTGCTGGAGTACTGCGTCGATCCATAGGAGATCAGCACGGTCTCGCACAGCCCGCAGTGAATGGCCGCCGCCGCCCGTTCGAGCGCTGCGATGAACCCCGAGCCGCCGGTGTTGGTGTCGTCCACGTACGACGGCCGGATGCCCAGATACTCGGCGAGGCTGACAGCCTGCCGCTCGGCGTAGGGATAGCCCGAGGTCATCAGTCCGTCCACATCGCGGGGGCGAAGACCGGCCTCGGCGAGGGCCGTCACCATGGCCTGCTGCTGGAGTGAGAAGACCGTGTGTCCCGGTGTCTTGCCGAGATCGCTCTCGGCGACGCCGACGATGGCCACCTGGTCCCGCAACGGATAATGCCGCTGGGTCGGCGGCATGGCACACCTCCTTGAAGGTCGTGGAGTGGTCAGACGGAGGCGGTCTCGGCGAGCGCCACCCGCACCGGGGCGTCGGTGCGGTTCACCACGTCGTCGGCGCTCACACCCCGGGCCAGTTCGGTGAGGGTGAACATCCCGTCCGAGGCGTCCAGCACCCCGAGATCGGTGATGACCCGGTTCACCACGCCCCGGCCGGTAAGTGGCATGGTGCACTCGGCCACGAGCTTGGGGGCGCCGTTCTTGTCCGTGTGGCTGGTCAGGACGAGCACCTTCTTCGCGCCCGCGACCAGGTCCATCGCGCCACCCATGCCCTTGACCAGGCTGCCCGGCACGGTCCAGTTGGCCAGATCGCCGTTGGCGCCCACCTGCATGGCGCCCAGTACGGCGAGGTCGATATGGCCACCGCGAATCATGGCGAACGACAGGGCCGAGTCGAAGCACGCGGCGTTCGCCGTCAGGGTGACGGTCTCCTTGCCCGCGTTGAGCAGATCCGGGTCGACCTCCTCCGGGGCCGGATAGGGGCCGACGCCCAGCAGCCCGTTCTCACTGTGCAGCACCACCTCACCGTCGTCGGGAAGGTGGTTCGCCACCAGGGTCGGCAGCCCGATCCCCAGGTTGACGTACCGTACGCCGCGCAGCTCATGCGCGGCCCGCCGGGCTATGTCGTCCCTGCTCCAGACCATGGCGGTCAGCCTCCTGCGGGCGTGGCGGCGGTGGCGGCCACGGTCGTGACCTTCTCGATGGGCTTGTCCTGGCGCCGTGCGAGGGTGAGCCGCTGCACGAAGATCGCTGGTGTGTGCACCTGATCGGGGTCGAGCGCGTCCACGATCCGTTCCGCCTCGGCTATGGTCACCGCGCCCGCGAGGGCGGCCATCGGATTGAAGTTGCGGGCGGTCAGCCGGTAGCGCAGATTGCCCGCGATGTCCGCGGTGTGCGCCCTCACCAGGGCGAAGTCGGCGCGCAGCGCCCGTTCCAAAACACACGGGCGCCCGTTGAACTCCCGGGTCTCCTTGGGCGCTCCGGCCTCGGCCACCGTACCGTCCGGGGCGTAGCGCAGTGGTAGCCCGCCCTCGCTGACCTGGGTGCCCGCACCGGTGGGCGTGTAGAACGCCTCGATTCCGGCGCCGCCGGCCCGCAGCCGCTCGGCGAGCGTGCCCTGCGGGGTGAGGTCGATCTCGACCTCCCCGGCCAGGACCTGCCGGGCGAACTCCTTGTTCTGACCGATGTAGGAGCAGGTGACGCGGCGCAGCCGGCGCGCGGCCAGCAGCCGGCCGAGTCCTTCGCCGTCGATGCCGCAGTTGTTGGCGATGATGTGCAGATCGCGGGCGCCGTGGTCGAGGAGCGCTTCGATCAGTTCGAACGGGGTGCCGCAGATGCCGAATCCGCCGACGGCCACGGTCGCGCCGTCGGGGATGTCGGCGACGGCGGCCGCGGCGCCGATCACGCCTCTGGACATTCCGGACCTCCCATTTC
Organism: Streptomyces rapamycinicus NRRL 5491; assembly: GCF_024298965.1. Taxonomy (NCBI): domain Bacteria; kingdom Bacillati; phylum Actinomycetota; class Actinomycetes; order Kitasatosporales; family Streptomycetaceae; genus Streptomyces; species Streptomyces rapamycinicus. The sequence goes on from NZ_CP085193.1 coordinate 11,310,878, forward strand.
CCTGGTGAGCCGGCGCGCACAGTTCAGGAGCTGGCGCGTCTGGAGCGACTCGGGCTGAAGCGACACCGCCTCGGTGGTGTTGAGCAGGGCGATGGTGGCGCAGAGCCCGTGCTCGTCGAAGACCGGTGCCGCGAGGATGGCCACTCCGCGGCCGTTGTCCTGGGCGCAGTACCCGGTGGAGCGTACGTCCTTCAGCCGGGTCCGCAGCTCGGCCCGGGCGGCCTCGGGCCAGTTCGCGATCAGCCGGTCCATCTGGAGCTGGTCCTGGTGGAAGGCGAGGAACACCCCGGCCTGGGCCGTGTCGAGGCCCAGCTGTGTACCGACCTTCACCCGCACCGTGACGGTGCTGCCCAGATCCTCCTCGACCCGGGACACCACCGGGCCCGAGGACCCCCACAGGCCGAGGACGGCGGTGGAGTGGGTCTTGGCCGCCAGGTCGCGCATATGGGGAGTGGCGAGGTCGAGGATCTCCCGGCGGGAGAGGGCGAAGACGCCCAGTTGCAGCGCCAGGCGACCGGGGGCGAACGCGCCGTCGTTACGCCGCTCCAGAAGGCCCGCCGATGCCAGGGACGTGCAGTAGCGATACGTGGTCGTGCGGTTGAGGCCGATACGAGCGGCCGCTTCGGCGGCGGTGATCTCGGGGGTCTGTGGGCCGAAGAGCTCCAGGATTTGGCCCGCACGGCTGACCGCCTGGATATCGGCGGGCTGCCCCGGGGCTGCTTCGGCGTCGAGGGGGGTCATCTCCGAGGGCACTCCCTGTGCGTGATGTGAACGATGAGTTCGAATGCTAGGTGGGGACGTTGTGTCAGACAAGGGCTGAAGCGTTCTGACCTCGGTGGAGTGCTCCGGGCTCGCCAAATCTTGTTCGGAATGACGTATTGACTTTCATAATGCGAACGCTCAATCGTGAGAGGCGACTGCTGCGGCACTCACATCACGACGGCCCACGCCCACCCCAGAGAAAGCAGGGCTCCATGACCATGGCTTCGTCCCCTCCGATCGCCGAGGTTCTCAGCGGACTGGCCGATCTGCACTGCCACTCCGGCCCCAGCCCCTTCGCCAGGGAGTTCGACCATGTCGAGGGTGCCAAGGACGGCGGGCGCCTCCAGATGCGGGCGATGCTGGTGAAGTCGCACCACCACAACACCGTCATGGATCTGCTGGCCATGAAGGGCCGGTTGGCCGATGTGCGGACCGAGGTGTTCGGTGGTATCGCACTCAACGCCCAGGTGGGTGGTATCAACCCCTACGCGGTGGCGATGTGCCTGCGCATGGGCGGCCGCGCCGTGTGGTTCCCCACCTTCTCCTCCCAGCGCCACTTGGACGCCCACCCCGAAGGCACCGGCTTCCCCACCGCCACCGTCGAACTGCCCTCCAGGATCGTGCCGATGCGCGACGAGAGCGGAAAGTTCCTTCCCGAGGTGCACGAGGTGCTGGACCTGGTCCACGAGAACGAGGCGATCGTCTCCGGTGGACACGGCCACCCGGAGGACATCCGGGAGCTGTTCACCCACGCACAGGCCCGTGGCATCGAGCGGATGGTCATCAACCATCCCAACTTCGTGATCGGCGCCGACCCCGAGCTGTGCCATGAGTTCACCCGGATGGGCGCCTTCGTGGAACACGAGGTCGGGATGTACGACCCGCTCGGCAACAAGAAGTGGGACCCGGCACTGCTGCTCGACTGGATCCGCCGGATCGGCCCGGAACACACGGTCCTCGCCTCTGACCTCGGGCAGATCGGTCGGCCGATGCCGGTCGACGCCTTCACCAGGGTCGGCCAGGCCCTGCTCGACCTCGGCCTGCCGCCTGCCGACCTGCGCCGCATGGTCCGGGACAACCCGCTGTTCCTGCTGCGGGTCTCCGACTGACCCCGACCGTCCGACCGACCCAGCGAGCGAGAAGGAAACCCGACGTGTCCTACGCGTCCGACGACCCCAGGTCCCGGCTGGAGACCGCTCCGGCCACCACCGCGAAGTCCCCCGCGGCCGCCCCCGACCCGAACGCCCCCATCGCCGCCCCCGAGATCTTCGACTTCAGCCGCACCGGCCCCGACGAGACCAGCCCCGCCGGATCCCGCTCCTGGATCGTGCGGGCCCAGAACGTAGTGCTCTTCTACACCAGGGCCGTCCCCGGAGAACGGCTCACCCGGAACGGCCAGCAGGACGAGTACATGATGATCCTGCCGCACGACGACGCCAAGGCCACCCTCACGGCGGGCGAGCACACCGCGAGCACGAGCGGAAAGTCCATCGCCGTGGTTCCACCCGGCGACAGCGAGATCACCGTCCACTCCGCCACGGATGTGGTGCGGCTGTTCACCGTCCACGACCCCGAGCTCGCCCGGCGCGCCCGCAACGCCGACTCCTACGCCGCGCCCCACCCCCGGGCGAGCCTCCTCGACGAGTGGCCCGAGCCCGTCGGCGGCCACCGGCTGCGGGTCTACGGCGGCATCGCCGACATCGAGCGCAGCTCGCAGCGGCTGGGCCGGATCTTCCGCTCGCGGGCCTTCATGGCGAACTTCCTCTACCACTACGACGGGCCACGCGACCCCGGTAAGCTCTCTCCCCACCACCACGACGACTTCGAGCAGGTCTCGCTGGCCGTCTCCGGAGAATTCGTCCACCACATCCGCACCCCCTGGACCGGTAGCCGGATGAGCTGGCGCGAGGACGAGCATCACCGCGTCGGCAGCCCCTCGGTGGCGATCATCCCGCCGCCGACCGTGCACACCACGGAGGCCAGTGGACACGGCCGTAACCAGCTGCTGGACATCTTCGCCGGACCCCGTCGGGACTTCTCGGCGAGGGCCGGCTGGGTGCTCAACGCCGAGGACTACCCGGAACCGGACGATCTGGAGGTACGGGGATGAGGTTCCACAGGGCCTTCGAGGGCGCCCCCGGGCCCATCCCGGTCGGCACCTGGATCAAGCTCCCGGCCGGGGAGTCGGTGGAGGCCCTGGCGGCGGCGGGCTTCGACTTCGTGGTCATCGACCTGGAGCACACCCTGCTGTCCACCGAGACGGCGGCCCGGCACATCACCCTGGCCTCCGCACTCGGCGTGCGGCCGCTCGTACGCGTCCCCGACCACAACCCCTCGACCGTGCAGCGACTGCTCGACGGCGGTGCGGTGGGGATCCTGTTCCCGCACGTCGATGACGCCTCGGCGGCGCGGAGGGCCGCCGAGGCCACCCGTTTCCCGCCACACGGCGTACGGGGCAGCGGCGGCACCTCCCGGGCCGGGGGCTGGGGCACACTGTCCCGGGCCGAATATCTGCGGCGGGGCAACGAGGACGTGCTGTGCCTGCCGCAGCTGGAGAGCCGCAAGGCCATGGAGGCGGCACCGGAGATCCTGGCCGTCGACGGAGTGGACGGGGTGTTCATCGGCACCGCCGATCTGGCCCTCGACATGGGAGTGCCCGGCAACGCCCCGGAGATCGCGGAACTCGTCGCAGCGGTGGGCGCGGCCGCGAAGAAGGCGGGAAAGCCCTCGGGAGTGGCCTTCGGCGCCCAGCCCCGGGCCTTCGCCGAGGCCGTCCGGGACGGCCACGGATTCGTCGTCCTGGGCAATGACACCTCACTCCTCGCCGACGCCGCCCGCGAGCTGGTCACCGCGGCGCGGGAAGCGGCACACGACAAGGCCGGAGCGGACCCGGCGACACAGGAGGTCCCCTCATGAGCTACCGGCGCCAACCAGGGCGGCTGTACCGGATGCCGGCCCACTTCGGGCCCACCCCCGGGCCGCGGCAGCGGCTCGACGCATCCCGCTGGACGGGCGCGCCCTCCCCCCGGCAGACCACACTGTGGGCGGACTTCGCCACCCCGGCCGGGCAGCTGGAGCCGCTGCTGCCCGAGCGTTTCGCGCTCGACGGCGAGCCCCGGCTGCGGGTGCGCTTTCGCTATCTCAGCCAGATCGCCTGGCTCGCCGGACGCGGCTACAACATCCTCGACCTCGCCGTCCCGGTCGTCCACCAGCCCTCGGGCTGTGGCGAGCCGGTACACGGGGATCTGGTCCTGGTGCTGTGGGAGAGCCTTGCGGACCCGATCATCTCCGGACGGGAGGAGCTGGGCTACGCCAAGCTCTACGCCGAGATCCCCCCGGCCCGAGGAGCGGCCGGCACCGGATACATGGCCGGGCAGGCATCCTGGGATGGTTTCACCTTCGCCGAGCTGTCCATCGACGGCATCGGCGAGCCGCTGCCGTCGGGCAGCGGTGACGCCGAAGCACCCCTGTTGCACTGTCGGTACCTCCCCTCGGCCGACGATCCGGGGCGGGCCGACGTCGACGAGGTGACGGTCACCCCCGCCGGCTATCCCAAGCGGGAGGTCCTGGACCGGCGGACCGGCTCCGGTGCCACCGTCCGCTTCACGGCGGGCGACTTCGACCGGCTGCCGACGCTGTACCACATCACCGCGCGCCTCGCGGCGCTCGACCTCGCCGAGACGACCTCATGCGGGGTTCTCACCACCCTCGGCGGCAAGGACCTGTCGGATCAGTACGTCCTGCGCTGACCCCGCCTGAACGGAGCACACTCATGGCACGTCAACGGAGACGGCCCATCATCGAACTCGACCACGTCGACAAGCACTACCGGGCCAGGGGCCGGTCCGATGTGGTCGCCCTGCGCGACATCAGCGCATCCATCGCCGACGGGGAGTTCGTCTCCCTCGTCGGACCCAGCGGGTGCGGCAAGTCGACCCTGTTGAAGATCATCAACGGTCTGGAGCGGCACACCGCGGGAACCATGCGCTTCCACACCGGCACCGACGACCGGCGCCAGGCGATGGGCATGGTGTTCCAGCAGCCCCTGCTGCTGCCCTGGCGCACGGTCAAGGACAACGTTCTGCTGCCCCGCGACCTGGTCGGCGGTCGCCGTCGCCGGGACGACACCGAACGGGCCGAGACTCTGCTGCGCACCCTCAGCCTCGGCGACTTCATGGACCGCTATCCCCGGGAACTCTCCGGCGGTATGCAGCAACGTGTGGGCATCGCCCGGGCCCTGATGCACGATCCCCGGATCCTGCTGATGGACGAGCCGTTCGGCGCGCTGGACGCCATGACCCGCGACCAGATGTCCTTGGAGCTCCTCCAGATCTGGGAACGCGACCGCAAGACCGTCCTGTTCGTCACTCACAGCATCTCCGAGTCCGTTCTGCTCTCCGACCGGGTGATCGTGATGTCCTCCAGGCCCGGTCGCATCGTCAGCGTGGTCGACGTCGAACTGCCCCGTCCCCGCAGGCTCTCCGACATCAACACCGAGCAGTTCGGCCATTACGTCAAGGGGATCCGTCGCACCTTGGACTCCGAGCATGAACTCAGCCCCAGATGACCGCCCGGCAGGTCCTCCGTCCCCGGCACGAAGAGGCGCCATGAAGACGCATACCGATTCGTCGCAACCATTCCGCCCCGGCACATCCGGCACCGCGACCGATGCCGCGGACCCCGCCGACCGCGACGACCACACACAGATCATCGAGGCGGCCGGCGACCGCGTCCGTCGCCGGCAGCTCAAAGACCTCCCCGGATGGCTGCTCAGCTCCGCCCTGTTCGCCGTGCTGCTCGGCATCTGGGAAACGGCGGTGCGCGTGGCCGGAGTGTCGCCCATCATCGTCCCGCCACCCAGCGAGGTCTTCACCGCCCTCTGGGACGGCATCCTCGACGGGCAACTGGCGTTCCACACCTGGGTCACCCTCCAGGAGATCATCGGCGGCTTTCTGCTGGCCGTGGCGTTCGCGCTGGCGACCGCGCTGCTGGTCACCCAGTGGAAGGTGGCGGAGAAGGCGGTGCTTCCCCTGGTGGTGGTCGTCCAGACCGTCCCCAAGGTCGCCATGGCCCCGATGCTGCTCATCTGGTTCGGCTTCGGTATGACCTCCAAGACGCTCACCACCGCGCTGATCGCCTTCTTCCCTCTGCTCATCAACGCGATCCTGGGACTGAACTCCGCGGGCTCGGACGAACAGAACATGCTGCGCTCCTTCGGCGCCTCCCGCTGGCAGGTGCTGCGCCGACTGCGGATCCCCGCGGCGCTGCCCCACGTCATCGCCGGACTCGACTCCGCCGCGGTGCTGTCGGTACTGGGCGCCATCGTGGCCGAATTCGTCGGCGCACAGGCGGGACTCGGCTATGTCATCCAGGCTTCCAACACCCAGTTGGACACCGCGTCGATGTTCGCCGTGCTGGTGATCCTGTCCGTGATCGGTCTGTGTCTGCACTTCCTGATCACCGGCGTCGGCAAGAAGATCGCCTTCTGGTCCCATGACGACGATGTACGGATCAAGGACGTCTGACCATGATGACCATCAGGAAACGGCCCCGTACGACCGCGCGCAGGCTGACGCTGTGGCTGACCGTCGGCCTGCTGGGACCCTCGTGGCTGACCGCCTGCGGACTGCCGTCGGACGGGGTGGGCGCACGGGACGGTGACAAGGTCGTCATCAGTCTCTCGGCGAAGACCTGGAACGCCGGACTGGCGAGCCTCGCCGTCGCCGAGAAGCGCGGCTACTTCACCCAGGAGAACCTCAACGTCAACTTCGTCCTGCTCGACGGCGCCACCATCCAGGCGCAGCAGGTGGCCACGGGCAACACCACGGTCGGCGCGATCACCCCGGAGCCGGTGATCTACGTGGACCAGCCCAGCAAAAAGCTCGACCTGCGCTACTTCGCCTCCTTCTACCGGCACAACATCTACGGGCTGCGTGTCCCCGCCGCGTCCTCCATCAAGAGCCTGAAGGACCTGCGCGGAAAGACGGTCGGGGTGGCCTCGCTGGGCAGCGCCGCCGTCACCAACATCAAGGTGCTGCTCCGTGACGAGGGCATCCCCGAGAAGTCCGTCACGTTCGTCTCCATCGGCACTGGAGGGCAGCAGGCAGCCGCGGTGAAGAATGGGGACGTCGACGCGGTCGCCCTGTTCGACACCCAGTTCCAGATCCTCCAGAACAGCGGTGTGCCCCTGCGCCGTATCCCGCTGCCCAGGGTGGACAGCCTCGCGGGCGGCGGCCTGGTGGCCGACGCCTCCCGGCTGCGACGGGACCCGGACCTCTTCGCCAGGATCGGCCGGGCGGTGGCCAAGGGCGTCGTCTTCGCCCAGACCAACCCGGAGGCCGCCATCGACGACCTCTATGCCACCCACCCCGAGGCCCGCAACCGCGCCCTGCCGCGGCAGAAGTCCCGTGCCAACGACGCCAAGGTGCTCCGGGTCCGGATGAGGACGATGGGCGTGCAGTCCGGCGAGAGCGAATGGGGAATCCTCAAGCGCTCGGAACTGCAACGCAACATCGACTTCATGAACCATGCCGGGCTGATCGACGAGAAGGTGGACGTGGACAAGGTGTTCACCGGTCAGCTCACCGACGAGATCAACGACTTCGACGCCGATGCCATCCGGGCGCAGGCCCGGGCGGCGACGCCCGGCCACTGATCCGGTCCGCCCCGCGCCGGTTCCGGTCAGTGGGACTCGCGGGGCACCGGATGTCCGCTGCCACCGACCAGGAAGTCCAGGTCAAGGCCCTGGTCCGCCTGCAGCACATGCTCGGTGTAGAGCCTGCTCCAGCCACGGTCGGCGACCGGCGGCGGGGGCTCCCAGGCGGCCCGTCGGCGCTCCAGCTCCGCCTCGCCCACGTCCAGGGTCAGCGTACGCGCCGGGACGTCCAGGGTGATCCAGTCGCCGTCGCGCACCAGCGCCAGCGGGCCACCGACGGCGGACTCGGGGGACACATGGAGGACCACGGTGCCGAAGCCGGTGCCGGACATCCGGCCGTCACATATGCGCACCATGTCCTCGATGCCCTTGCGCAGCAACTTGGGCGGCAGCACCACATTGGACACCTCGGGCATCCCCGGGTAGCCGCGCGGGCCGCTGCCCCGGATCACCAGCACGGTGTTCTCGTCCACCGGCAGATCCTCATCCGCGTGCACGGCGAGGTAGTCCTCCGGGGTGTCGAACACCAGGGCCCGGCCCCGGTGGGTGAGCAGATGGCGCGATGCGGCGGACTGTTTGATCACCGCGCCGTTCGGCGCGAGATTGCCGCGCAGCACGGCGGTGCCGGTGCCCGCCTCCTGGAACGGGTCGTCGAGTGTCCGGATCACCTCACGGTTCCAGCACTCGGCGTCGGCGACGTTCTCCGCCACCGTACGGCCGGTCACCGTGGTCGGCTCCGGGTGCAGCAGCGCGCCCAGCTCGCGCATCACCACCGGCAGCCCACCCGCGTAGCAGAAGTCCTCCATCAGGAACCGTCCGGAGGGCTGGAGGTCGACCAGCGTGGGCACCTCCCGGGCCAGCGCGTCGAAGTCGTCGAGAGCCAGCGGCACCCCCAGCCGCCCCGCTATGGCCAGCAGATGGATCACCGCGTTGGTGGAGCCGCCGATGGCCGCGTTGACGCGGATCGCGTTCTCGAACGCCTCCCGGGTCATGATCTGCGACGGCCGCAGATCCTCCGCCACCATGGCCACGATCCGTTGCCCGGCGCGCTGCGCCGTCTCGTACCGCCGCGAGTCCACCGCAGGCCAGCTCGCCGAACCGGGCAGCTGCATACCGAGTGCCTCGGCCATGGAGGCCATGGTGGACGCGGTGCCCATGGTCATGCAGTGCCCGTTGGACCGGGCCATACAGCCCTCGGCGAAGAAGCACTCCTCCTGGGTCATCCGCCCGGCCGCCAACTCGGCCTCGAACCGCCACACCTGGGTGCCCGAGCCCACATCCCCGCCCCGGTACTTGCCGTTGAGCATCGGGCCGCCGGTGACCATGATGGCCGGCAGATCGACGCTGGAGGCGGCCATCAGCAGACCCGGGGTGGTCTTGTCACAGCCGGACAGCAGCACCACACCGTCCAGCGGATTGGCCCGCATCAGCTCCTCGGCCTCCATGGCCAGCAGATTGCGGTACAGCATCGCGGTCGGCCGCATCAGGGTCTCGCCCAGCGCCATCGCGGGGAACTCCAGCGGAAAGCCCCCGGCCTGCCACACCCCGCGCTTCACCGACTCCGCCACCCGCTGCAGATGGCTGTTGCAGGGCGCCAGCTCCGACCACGTCGTGGCGATGCCGATCACCGGACGGCCGTCGAACACCTCACCGGTATAGCCCTGGTTGCGCATCCAGGACCGATAGACCATCCCGGACCGGCCCTCCGCACCGAACCAGGCCGCGCTGCGCCGACGGCCGTGTGTTCCCGTGTCAGTCACTTCTGCACTCCCTCTGGCGATCCTTGTCAGCGAAGGGTGATGACGTTTCCGGTGATGAGCGCGGCCTCGTCCGAGGCGAGGAAGACGATGGTCTTCGCGACCTCCGCCGGATCGGCGACATGGAAATGGGTGGGGCTCGCGGCGACGAACCGCCGGACCTCGTCCGTGACCCACCCGGTGTCGGTCACCGGCGGCTGCACCACATTGGCCGTGATGCCGAGGCCGGCCAGCTCCGCGGCCGCCGACAGGGTGTAGTCGGTCTGTGCGGCCTTCGCCGCACCGTAGGACACCTCTCCGGGGAAGCCGAGTTCGCCTCCCGATGTCAGGCCCACGATCCGCCCCCAGTCGGCACCGCGCGCCCGGTGGCGGCGGGTCAGTTCGCCGATCAGCAGCGCGGGCGCCATCGCGTCCACCGAGAACTGCCGGGACCAGGTCTCCGCGGTGACGGGGCGCAGCGGCCGGTCGAACCGGTCGGCCGGATCGGGGGTGAAGGTGTCCTGGATCCACCCCGAGGCGTTGTTGACCAGGATGTCGACCGGGCCCAGGCGGTCCTCGGCGAGGTCGAAGAGCCGCTCCGGAACCGCCGGGTCGCCGAGGTCCGCCTCAAAGGCCTCCGCCCGCCCTCCGGCCCGGCGGATCTCCGCCGCGACCTCTTCACCGTCGGTGGATCGCGCGGCGTGGTACGGATCCGGGGCGTCCTCCTCGCCGGTGCCGGGTGGCGGTCGCAGATAGGCGCAGAGCATCGCGACACCGCGGGCCGCCAGCGCTCGTGCCGTCGCGGCGCCGATCCCCTGGTTCGCCCCCGTCACCAGGGCGACATGGCTGGTTGACGATGTTTTCCGCACCCAGGCAGTACAGCAAAGACGAGCGCCACGCGGAAGATCGTGTCCTCGGCCTTCTCGGCGAAGCTTCGACCCGGAGCCATTCGGCGGCTCCGCGCGGACGTCCGTTCAGCCCCTGCGGCGGCGAGCCGTACGGCCCGGTGGGGGTGGGTGCGGTAAGCATCCGGTGCGTGTGGTGTGGATCGGTGTCCGGCCTACGGTGAGGAGTGTCCGCATGAGTGGTGAGCTGTCCGGTGCCACGGCCCTGGTGACGGGCGCCACGGCGGGGATCGGCCGGGCCGTGGCCCTGCGGCTGGGGGCGCTGGGGGCCGAGGTCGTCGTCCACGGCCGGGACGCGCGCCGGGGCGCGGACGTGGTCCAGGAGGTGTCCGCGACGGGCGCCACGGCCAGGTTCGTGGCGGCGGATCTGGCCGAGGCCGACGATGTGCGGCGGCTGGCCGCCGCGGCGGGGGACGTGGACATCCTGGTCAACAACGCGGGTGTCTACCGGTTCGCGGACACCGCCGGGACCTCGTCCGAGATGTTCGACGTCCATATGGCCATCAACGCCCGTGCGCCGCTTCTGCTGGTGGGACGGCTCGCACCGGGTATGGCCGCCCGGGGCCACGGGGCCATCGTCAACCTCAGCACCATCGCCGCCGGTGCCCCCGCCCGCGCCGCCGGGGCGTACGGCGCATCAAAGGCCGCGCTGGAGCTGCTGACCCGGGTGTGGGCGGATGAGTTCGGCGGCCGCGGAGTCCGGGTCAACGCGGTCCGCTCGGGCCCGGTCCGCACCCCGGGCACCTCTGAGATGGGGGAGGAGGCCCTGCGGACCGTGGTACGGGCCACGGTTCTGGACCGGCCCGCGGCACCCGAGGAGATCGCCGAAGCCGTGCTCTTCCTCGTCTCCTCCCGGTCGAGTTACATCACCGGCGCCATCCTGGAGGCCCGGGGCGGCGAGCCGGCCATCGGCTGACGCCCGCCGGGCCCTGGGGGCCGCGTCAGGGCGGCGCACCGGTCCACGCGATGGGCTGTTCCGTCCAGATGCACTTGCCCTCGGCGGTGTAACGGGTCCCCCAGCGCTGCGAGAGCGCGGAGACCAACTGCAGCCCCCGCCCTCCCTCGTCCGTCTCGGCCGCCCGGCGGATCCGGGGGGTGGTGGCGCTGGCGTCCGAGACCTCGCAGATCAGCGATCTGCCGCGGATCAGCCGGAGCCTGGTGGGCCCCCTGGCGTGCCGGACGACATTGGCGACGAGCTCGCTGACCAGCAGTTCGGTGGTTGTGATGAGCTCGTCGAGCCCCCATGCCCGGAGTTGTTCGCGCACATGGGTGCGGGCGAGACCCGCGGCCACCGGGTCTTCCGGCAACGGCCACCCGGCGGTGTTCCCGGACGCCAGCCCGTGGAGCCGGGCGATCAGCAGGGCGGTGTCGTCGGCGGTCAGCAGCTTCGGGGGCAGCATGACCCCGACCAGGAGGTCGCAGAGCCGGTCGAGTCGGTCGTGGTCCACCCCGTGTTCACTGCCCGCGCTCCGGCCGCTCGTACGCGGACGGTCGGGAGGACAGGTGAGGAGTCGGCCGTACTCGCTGGTGAGCACCTGGGTGCACTCGGCGATGCCGGTGTCGATGTCGCGTGCCGCGGACTCGACCAGACCGTCGGTGTACAGCACCAGCAGACTGCCGTCGGGCAACTGGAGATCCACGGTGGCGAACGGGGGCTCGGCGGCGCCCAGCGGTGGATCGGGCGTCGGGTCCAGGCACTCCACGCTTCCGTCGGGCCGCACGATCAGGGGTGGGGGATGACCGGCGCGGGCCAGGGAGCACCATCCCGAGACGGGGTCGTACACCGCGTAGAGACAGGTGGCGTAGGAGTCGTCGCCCAGATCGCTGACGACCTCGTTCAGATGGGCCAGGACCTCCTCGGGGGGCAGCTCCAGGTTGGCGAGCGTGTGCACGGCGGTGCGCAGCCGCCCCATGGTGGCGGCCTCGGCCAGACCGTGGCCCATTACGTCTCCGATGACGAGGGCCACCCGCTCGGCGGACAGAGGGATGACGTCGTACCAGTCGCCGCCGATATCCGTACCGCTGCTGGCGGGCAGATAGCGGACGGCGGCGGTGAGGGCGGCCGGAGTGGGCAGCGCCCGGGGGAGCAGACCGCGCTGGAGCTCCTGGGCGCGGGCGTGCTCCGCGTCGTAGAGGCGGGCCCGGGCTATCGCCTGGGCGACCATGCCGGTGAAGGCGGTGAGCAGGGTGCGCTCATCGCCGGAGAACTGCCGGGGCTCGGCGAAGGAGACGATACAGACGCCGATGGCGACTCCCGAGGCGATCATGGGCAGCACTGCCCAGGCCTTCTTCTGCGAGAGGGCGGGTCTGCCGACCAGGTTGGGGAAGAGCTCCTCGTACTCCTCGACCGATGAGATGAAGTAGGGCAGGCGCGAGTCGAGTACATCATTGAGCGGGCGGAAGCCCTCGAATGCCGAGATCCCGTCGACCATGCGGAGGAAGACGCCCGGATACCCGACCGCTCCGCCCAGGTGCAATCGGCCGCCCTCCAGGATCTCGATCAGCAGACCCGATGCGCCGAACGGCGGCAGGACATGCTCGGCGACGACCTCGACGACGTCCTGGGTGGTCACCGCATCGGCGAGCGCACTCGTCAACTCTCGTATCCGGGTCGCCTGTTCGGTGCCGACCCGCTCGGCCTCCGCGCGCCGTGCGGCCTCGGTGCGTCCTTCGGTGACATCGGTGAGATAGGCCGTCAGCCCATCGGGCACGGAGACCAGCCGGATGTGGTACCAGCGGTCGTCGGTGGGCCACTGGATGTCGAACCCGGCCGGCCTGCCGTCGGCGGCGGCGCGCCGGCAGCGGTCCTCCAGCTCGGGGACCGTGCCCGCGGGGCCCTCCCAGAGCGGCCTGCCGAGCACCTCTCCGGCCGGGCCGACCAGACGCTCGGCCTCGACATTGAGGAAGGTGATCCGCCAGTCCAGGTTCACCGCGAAGAACGCGTCGCTCATGTACCGCAGCGCCTGCCCGACCGACTCCCGCGCCATCCGGCTCACGGTGGTGTCCCAGACCTTCCCGAGCATGCGGACAGGCTCGCCGTTCGCGTCGAGCTCGAGATGGGCACGGCTCTGCACCCAGCCGGTGGTGCCGTCGGGGCGGCGGACGCGGTACTCGGCCTCGTAACCGCTCCGCTCGCGCAGCGACTTCTCGGTGGCGGCCATCACCCGCGGCATGTCCTCGGGGTGGATGAGGTTGAGCCAGCTCTCGATCCGCCGTTCGTAGCCGCCGGGGAGGCCGAGAAGTGTCAGCCCCGCCCGGTCCCAGCGCATCTCACCGCTGTGGATGCCCCATTCCCAGGAGCCGGCCTTGACCGCGTCCAGGGACTGCTGGACCACCGAGCCGCCCGGCCGCTGCTGCCACCACGGGTACTCGTCGCAGTCGCCGACCCCGACTCCCGACCGCGAGAGGCGACGCTCCGCCCAGTGCCCCACCGCCTCGAGGAAGGCGGCCTGCTCGGGGGTCGGCTCCCGTGGGCCGGTGAGGACGGACAGCGCGCCCACCGGCCCGTCCGGCCCGGTCAGCGGAACGGACGCCACCGTGGTCGCGGCCGGAAGGCTCCCGGAGGCGGCGCGGGCGGTCTCCCCGGGGCTGGGGACCCCGCCGACCCCGGCGGTTTCCCCGACCCCGGCGGCCTCCTCGACCCCGGCGGTCTCCTCGGTCCCGGCGGTTTCCCCGACCCCGGCGGTCTCGCCGGAGGCCGCCGGCAGCCATACGAAGCGGCCGTCGCGCACTGCGCGCGCGGGGGCGAGCGGGGCCTCGTCCTGGCGGATCTCCTCCCAGCCGCCGAGGGCGGCGAGCGGCAGCCCGCCGGCGAGGACCAGGCGCAGCGTACGGCTCCCGGCCGGGCCGCAGGACCAGTGCACCAGGCCCGCGAGTCCGCCCAGCTCGGAGACCGCCTGGTCAAGGGCGTGCTGCATTACCTCGCGGTCGGTGAGCGCGGTGCCGACGGCCGAGAGGAGGGAGAGCCGTTCATCGCCCCATGAGTGGGAGCGCCCCACCGCGTCTGTTCCGCGCCACTCCGCCATCCCAGGACCTCACTCACGGAATAGGGCGTTCTCGGACAAACGTAGCACTGGCATATGCCGGACATCGCTCACCGGACGTCCGCCGCCAAGTTCCCTATTTTCCCTACTGGAAAAATAGGGAATGATGATGTCCGGCCGATGGAGGGGAGCGGGCGTGACGGTGGTGGATGCGGCGGCCGAAGCGGTCGACCGCGCGTGGTGGCTGCAGATCGCCGGTGAGGCGGCGGACGACCTCGCCACGGACGCGGTCGTCCGCGACCAGGCCGGTAAGACGCCGTACGACGAGATCGCGCGGCTCCGCGAGGCGGGGCTGCTGGCGCTGCTGATCCCCGTCGAGCGCGGCGGCGGGGGAGCGGGCTGGTCGACGGCCTGCGCCGTCGTACGGAAGATCGCCGCGGCCGACGGCGCGATCGGCCAGGTGCTCGGCTGCCACTACCTGCTGTCCTTCAGCGCCCGCTTCTTCGGCGGGGCCGATCTCGCCGCCCGGGTGGAGCGCGAGTCGGCGGCCGGGCAGTGGTGCTGGGGCGGGGGTCTGACCCCGCGCGAGCCACGGCTGACGCTGACCTCCGGGAGGGACGGCCGGCTGGTGAACGGACGCCAGGGGTACGCCACCGGCGTGCTGGTCGCCGACCGGCTGGCCGTCCGCGTCACCCACGCCGACACCGGCGAACCGCTGGCCGTGCTCGTCGACACCGCCCACCCCGGTGTGGTGTGCGGCAGCGACGACGGGGACACCTTCGGGCAGCGGCTGGCGGCCGGCGGCAGTGTGGAGTTCGACGGGGTGCCGGTCGAGGACGACGCGGTGCTCGGGCCGCTCTCCTGGGACGAGGACACCCTCTCGCCGTTCAGCGGGCTGGCCGCGCCGACCGGCCGGCTGGTCTCGGCGCAGATATGTCTCGGGATCGCGCAGGGGGTGCTCGCCGAGGCCCGCGAGTACACCAGGGCGGTGCACGCGCCCTGGCCGCACACCTCCCCGCGCGATCCGTACGCGCTGACCACCTACGGGGAGCTCACCGTCGCCACCTTCTCCGCCGCCGCCCTCGCCGACCAGGCGCTGGAGGCCCTGGACGGCGGGCTGGCGCGCGGCGAGGACCTGACCGACGACGAATGCGCCGAGATCACCGTGCTGGCCGCCGCGGCCGAGGCCGCCGCCTCCCGGGCCGCCCATGACGCCACCGCCCGTGCCCTGGACGTCGTCGGCGCCCGCGCCGCCTCCTCCGCCTACGGATTCGACCGCTTCTGGCGCAATGCGCGCACCCACACCCTCTACGACCCCGTCGCCCACCGGCTCCACGAGGTCGGGGACTACTTCCTCAACGGTGAGCACCCCCCGTTCACCCTGCCCTTCTGACGGCCCGGTGCTCAAGGGGCGGATAATCAGCGCATGCGGATCTCGGCGAAGGCGGACTATGCGGTGCGGGCGGCATTGGAACTG
This sequence comes from Streptomyces rapamycinicus NRRL 5491, assembly GCF_024298965.1. Classification (NCBI taxonomy): domain Bacteria; kingdom Bacillati; phylum Actinomycetota; class Actinomycetes; order Kitasatosporales; family Streptomycetaceae; genus Streptomyces; species Streptomyces rapamycinicus. Next base: position 11,326,396 of record NZ_CP085193.1, read on the forward strand.
GCCGTGGCGGGGGAGGACACCTCGGTCAAGGCCGAGGTGATCGCCGGTGCGCAGGGCATCCCGCACAAGTTCCTCGAGGGGATCCTGGGCGATCTGCGCCGGGGCGGCCTGGTGGCCAGCCAGCGTGGCGGCAAGGGCGGCTACCGGTTGGCCCGCCCGGCGGACACCATCAGCATCGCCGAGGTGATCCGGGTGGTCGACGGCCCCCTGGTGTCGGTGCGCGGAGTGCGCCCGCCCGAGCTGTCGTACTGCGGCCCCGCGGAGTCGCTGCTGCCGTTGTGGATCGCGGTACGGGCCAACGTACGCAAGATCCTCGGCGAGGTGACCCTCGCGGAGGTGGCCGCGGCCGAGCTGCCCGGCGACGTCCTGGGCCTCGCCGAGGACCCGGAGGCGTGGACCAACCCCTAGGGGGCTTCTGACGCCCCGCCGCCGGCGCCCGGGCCGCCCTGCGAGCCGGCGTCCAGACCGTCGACCATGCGGTCGAGCAGCCGGGCGAACGTGGCGTCGGGGGTGAGCGGGCGGGCCGGGGCGGAGAGGGCCTCGGCGAGCTCCGGATGGTGTCCGTCGGCGGCCACCGCGGCGAGGTAGCGGGCCTCGGCGGCGGCCCGCTCGGGCGAGGCGGAGAGCGCGGCCTGGGCGATCTCGTCGGCGACGAGTCTGGCGGCGAAACCCGTGATCAGGCTGAACACCTCCAGCTTCGCGCCGCCGTCCAGCGCGGTGGGCCGCAGGGCGGCGAGCGCGTGTTCCAGGAAGGCCAGGGTGTTGGGCCCGAGGGACCAGCGGCGGTTGAACAGCGCGGTGGGGAGCCAGGGGTGGCGGAGCATCAGGGCCCGCTGGGCATGGGCGATGGCCTTCAGATCGGCACGCCAGTCGCCGGTCAGCGGGTCCGGCGGTGAGAGCTCGCCGCTCACATGGTCGACCATCAGCCGCAGCAGCGTCTCCTTGTCGGGGGCGTAGCTGTACAGCGACATGACCCCGGCGCCGACCTGCGAGGCCACCCGCCGCATGGTGACCGCGTCGATTCCCTCCGCGTCCGCGAGGGCGACCGCCGCTTCGGTGATCGCCGCCCGGCTGAAGGCGGGTTTGCGCCCCTTGCGGGGGCGGTCGGAGTTCAGCCACAGCTGCTGGGGGTCGACGCCTCCGGCGTCCGACCCGTCACCGCGCACCACGACCTGATCGCTCCTTCCCCGCCATGGCGACTCGCCTCGCCATGCCGACTTGCGGAATCCATCCAAGCATCTACTATTCTCGTACGTGGTACGGGATTAGGGGAGGGGAACGCGGGATGACGTCACACACGCGCGATGGAGTGTCCGGGGCCACGGACGGCGGGGCCGGAAACACCTGGATCGCGCCCCCGGGGAAGCCGCCGCTGTCCGCACGGATGATGAGGGCGACCTGGCGCGGCCTTCCGGCCAGGCGGTTCGAGGCGGGATGGGAGCCGGGCCTCGAGGTACCGGCCGCCGACGGCAGCCTCCTCCGCACGGACCACTACTTCCCGCGCGCGGACGGCGACTTCCCCACCCTGCTGGTGCGCTCGCCCTACGGCAGGGGTGTGCCCTGGTCACCCATGTACGGCATGCTCTTCGCCGAGCAGGGCTTCCACGTCGTGCTGCAGAGCTGCCGTGGCACCGGTGGCTCGGGCGGCGAGTTCCACTTCTGGCGGAACGAGGCGGCCGACGGCCTGGCCACCGTGGACTGGCTGCGGGACCAGCCCTGGTTCACCGGCGCGCTGGGCACCCTCGGCCCGAGCTACCTCGGCTATGCGCAGTGGGCGCTCGCCCTGGACCCGCCGCCGGAGCTGCGGGCGATGGTGGTGCAGGTCGGCCTGCACGACCCGCACGCCCTCTTCCACCGCAACGGCGCCCTGCAACTGGAGAACGCGCTGCTCGTCGGCTCCGGTATGACCTCCCAGCACCGGGGGTTCGGCCCCTTCCTCCGGGCCACGCTGCGGCTGCGGCGCCACTTCGCGGAGATGACCCGGGCGCTTCCGCTGCGCGGCAGTTACGTCCGCGGGCTCGGGGGTGAAGTGCCCTGGCTGGACGAGGTGATGTCACACCCGGACGCCGGCGACCCGTTCTGGGAGGGCGCGGCCACGGGTGGCGCCGCGGCCACCTCGCGCGTCCCCACCTGTCTGATCAGCGGGTGGCATGACGCGCTGGTGGACCAGACCTTCGAGCAGTACGGCCGGTTGCGCGGGGCGGGCTGCGAGACGTCCCTGCTCGTCGGCCCCTGGACCCACGCCTCCGCGCTCCAGAAGGGCTGGCCGGAGGTCTTCGCCGAAAGCCTCGCCTGGTTGCGCGCGCATCTGTGCGACGACCCCTCGGGGCCGCGCCCGGCCAGGGTGCGGGTGCACATCGGCGGTCAGGGGCACTGGCGGGACCTCGCCGAGTGGCCGCCGTCCCCGGCCGTCGGCCAGTGGTTCCCGGCGGGGGACGGGCGGCTCGTCCGGCAGCCGTCCGAGGCGCCCGTCCCGCTCGCCGCCTTCCGCTACGACCCGGCCGATCCCACCCCGTCCATCGGTGGGCCACTGCTCTCGGCCACCGCGGGGAGCCGTGACAACGGCGACCTCGAGGGGCGCCCCGATGTGCTGACGTTCACCAGTGAGCCGGTGAACGAGCCCATGGACGTCCTGGGCCCGGTGGCCGCACGGCTGCGGATCTCCACGGACACCGGCTACGCCGATGTCTTCGCCCGGCTGTGCGACGTCGACGAAAAGGGCCGCTCCGTCAATGTGTGCGACGGGCTGGTGCGGCTGCCCACCACACCGGAACACCCCCTGGAGGTCACCGTGCCGATGAGCTCCACCGCCCACCGCTTCGCCCCCGGCCACCGGGTCCGGCTCCAGATCAGCGGTGGTGCCCACCCGCGTTTCGCCCGTAACTCCGGAAGCGGCGAGCCGACGCTCGACGCGACCACCCTCACGCCCGTGCGCGTCACCGTGCACGGGGGCTCGGCGCTGGAGCTGCCTCAGGTCCGCGCCGAACGATGAAACGGTCGCTGGCGCGCGGGGGGCGTCAGCGGCCGTCTCATCCGTCGACCACATAGCCGAGGGCCTTGTCGACCACATTGCGCAGGGGGCGGCCCTCGCGGTGTCGGAGCAGATTGTCGAGGAAGAGTTCGCCCAGGTCGGCGCGCCAGTCCGTGACCTCGCCCGCGGTGTGCGGGGAGACGATGACACCCGGCATCTCCCACAGGGGCGATTCCACCGGCAGCGGCTCATGGGTGAAGACATCCAGCGCCGCCCCGGCCAGCCTGCCCTGGGCCAGGGCGTCCACGAGGGCCTGCTCGTCGACCAGCGGGCCACGCCCGACGTTGACCAGCCGGGCGCCCCGCTTCATCGCCGCCAGTACGGGCGCGTCGACCATGCCACGAGTGGCGGGGGTGAGCGGGGCGGCCAGGACCACATAGTCCGCCTCGCCCAGCGCCGCGCGCAGGCCCGCCGGGCCGTGCACCACGCCGAAGTCCGGGTCGGCGGTCCGCGGTGCGCGCCCCGCGCCACTGACCCGCATGCCGACCGCGCGCAGCAGCCGGGCGACGGCCCGCCCGATGGAACCGGTGCCCCAGACCAGGACCGTACGGTTGCCGATGCGCTCGCTGTCCGAGGGGCGCCACTCCCGGCGGCGCTGATGCTCCCAGGTGCCGGGGAAGTCCTTGGCGAGGGAGAGGACCAGCCCCAGGACGTACTCGGCGATGGGCCGGTCGTAGACGCCCCGCGCGTTGGTGAGTACCACCTCGGGGTTGCCGGTCAGCGCGGGGAAGAGGAACGGCTCCACCCCCGCCGCGGCCACATGCACCCAGCGCGGGGCCTTCGCCGGATCGTCCGGCCAGGCGCCGGCCACCGCTGAGGTCAGCGGCCACCACGCGAGCAGGGCGTCCGCGCCGGGGAGGAACAGCGGCAGCTCCTCCTCGGTGGCGTACACCGTCTCGGCGAGGGACTCGATCCGCGCCCGGTTGGGCGGCAGATGGTCCCGGTACAGGACGACCAGCCGGTCAGCCACGTCCGGCTCCCACGGAGTCGGACGCGGCGGTGGCATCGGTCATGACGGGGCTCCCACGGGCGTGACGGGTACGGGCGGACGCCTCAAGCGTGGCCGAGACCACGGCGGTGGACAACGGACAGAGTGTCCACCCGATGACGAGGGACGGAACACGGTGGACGTTGACGGTGGCCGACGGCTGAACCAGGGTGATGGCCAGCCGGAACGCGCCACCGGTCGCTCCGGAGCCCATCCCGTCCCCGACTCCCGGAGCCCGTCCCCGACTCCCCGGAGCCCATCCCCGTCCCCGGGGCGCCCCCCCCCCCCCGCCGCAGGCGTCCGCCCCCACCGCGTACCACGCCGTGCGTGTCCACCGAATGCTTGATCCACGATGCCCGCCACCGCCCCGGCATCGGCCCGCGCCGCAGCGCCCCTCCTCGTCCCCAGGAGATGCAAGCATGTCCCTTCCCAGAACCTCCCGCGATCCCTCCCGAGAGCCCCTTCAGGGTTCCGCCGCCACCCTGGACAACGCCCCCGTCACCGCCTTCCACCGCAGGATGGTCGCCGTCGCCATGGGCGGTCCGTTCTGCGACGGCTATCTGCTCGGCATCATGGGGGTGGCGCTCAGCCTGATCACCCCGGCCCTGGACCTGGACACGATGTGGACCGGGCTGGTGGCGGCGTCCGTCCTCGTCGGTGTCTTCCTCGGCGGTGTGGTGTTCGGCCCGATCACCGACCGGGTGGGCCGCCATCTGATGTACGTGCTCAATCTGGTCGCGTTCGTGATCGGCTCCGCGCTGCAGTTCTTCGTCACCGAGGCGTGGCAGCTGGTGGTGCTGCGGCTGTTCATCGGCGTGGCGATCGGCGCCGACTACCCGATCGCCTCCGCCCTCACCACCGAACTGGTGCCGCGCCGGATGCGCGGCCCCGCCCTGTCCGGGCTGGTCCTGGCCTGGTGGGTGGGGTACGGGGTCAGCTTCTGGGGCGGCTGGCTGCTCCTGGGCACCGGCGACGACTCCTGGCGCTGGATGCTCGCCTCCGGCGCGGTCCCCGCCGTGCTCTTCCTGCTCCTGCGGGCGGGTGTGCCGGAGTCGCCGCGCTGGCTGGCGTCGCGGGGACGGGTGGAGGAGGCCAGGGCGGTCGTACGCCGCCACCTCGGCCAGGAGGTCAGCGCCGAGGAACTGCTCGCCGAGGTCCGCCAGGACCGGCGCGGCGGCTCCGGGCTCGGCAACCTCGCCGAGATATTCCGCCGTGGCTATGGGATCCCCGCGCTGTTCTGCTCGCTGTTCTGGATCTGCCAGGTGGCCCCGGCCTTCGCGGTGCGGTCCTTCCAGCCGCAGATGCTGGAGTCCTTCGGGGTGACCGGCACCTTCGGCGCCAGCGCGCTGATCACCACACTCGCGGTGGCCGGAACGGGCCTGGGGCTGGTCGTCGTCAACCGCATCGGCAGGCGTCCGCTGCTCATCGGCAGCTTCCTGTGCGTCAACGTCTCCCTGATCGCGCTCACCGTGCTGCCGCTGCACTACGCGGCCCTGGTGGTGGCCCTCTTCGCCGCCTTCCAGTTCTTCGAGGCCGCGGGCAGCGGACTGCAGTTCGTCTACCCCAGCGAGCTGTTCCCCACCGACCTGAGGGCCACCGGCGTCGGCGTCGCCACCGCCATGAGCCGGGTGGGCTCCGCCTCCAGCACCTTCCTGCTCCCGATGGCCACCGCCGACCTCGGGGTCCGCGGCACCCTCGCCATCGGGGTGGCCATCACGCTCATCGGCCTGGTGGTGTCCGTCGTCCTCGCCCCCGAGACCAAGAACCTCGGCCTGGCCGAAGCCAGCAGCCGTGCCTGACACCCCGCCTGACGCCCTGACTGACGGCCCATCCGACGCTCCGTCAAAATCGTTCACCGGAAAGGACTCGTCCATGCGCAAGCTGGTCTCCTTCGACTGCTACCGCACGCTCATCAACTTCGACACCCGCACCGCCACCCACGAGATCGTCAAGGACCGGCTCGCCGAGCTCGGCGTCGACCCCGATCGGTTCCACCACGACGCGTATGTGATGCGCTTCCAGGGCGTCCTGGACGAGTACCTGCCCTACCGGGAAGTCGTCCGGCGCACCCTGCGCAACGTCATGACGCTGCACGGCCTGGTGTACCGGGACGAGGACGGCGAGGCGCTCATCGAGGCCATCAAGAAGTTCATCCCGTTCCGCGAGGTCCCCGACGCGCTGCGCCGCCTCAAGGGCGGGTACGACATCGCGATCCTCTCCAACAGCGAGGACGACCTGATCACTTACGCCGTCGAGGCACTGGGCGTGGACTTCGACTACGTGCTCACCGCCGAGCAGGCCGGTGCCTACAAGCCGCTGCCGCAGGCCTTCGAGTACCTCATGACGGCCACCGGCCGCGGCCCCGAGGACATCATCCACACCGCCCAGGGCTGGGAGTACGACATCATGCCGACCAAGCGGTATCCGGGCATGCGGCGGATCTGGGTGAACCGCTACGGCTTCCCGGGCTCGGCGGCCTTCCAGCCGTACGAGGAGATCAAGGACTTGTCCGAGCTGCCCCCGCTGCTCGGCGTCTGACCCTCGCCCCTCGCCTCCCGCCCCTCGCCCCCGGCCCCACCGCCACCCACCCCACCGCTCTTCGCCGCGAAGGGAACCCATGACCGCCACCACGGCCGGCCGGCCGGCACCGGTCAATGGCCGCGTCGCCCACTGGTTCGCCGAACTCCCCACCCCCCGTCCGGCGTTGCCCGGCGATCGCGACGCGGATGTGTGCGTCGTCGGCGCCGGACTGACCGGGCTGTGGACCGCGTACTACCTCAAACAAGCCGACCCCGGTCTCCGGATCACCGTCCTGGAGGCCGAGTTCGCCGGATTCGGCGCCTCGGGCCGTAACGGCGGCTGGGCCTCCGGGCTGATCCCCGGTGCCCGCGACCGGATGGCCAGGGCCTACGGCAGGCCCGCGGTCCTGGACTGGCAGCGGGCCATGAACGAGGCGGTGGACGAGGTGATCGACGCGGCCGCCCGCGAGGGCATCGACGCGGGCATCGTCAAGGGCGGCACCCTGCGCGTCGCCCGCACCCCCGCCCAGGCCACCCGGCTGCGCCACAAGGTCGAACAGGACCATGAGTGGGGGGTGGCCGACTCGGTGCTGCTCACCCCCGCCGAATCCGCGGCGCGCATCCGTATCGACGGGGTCACCGCCGCCGCCTTCACCCCGCACTGCGCCCGGCTGCAGCCCGCCACCCTGGTCCGCGGCCTCGCCGACACCGTCGAGCGGCTCGGTGTCACCATCCATGAGAAGTCCCCGGTCACCGCCATCGAACCGGGCCGTGCGATCACCGCGCACGGCACCGTACGGGCCCCCGTGGTGCTCCGGGCCACCGAGGGGTTCACCGCGTCCCTCAAGGGGCTGCGGCGCGCCTGGCTGCCCATGAACAGCTCCATGATCGTCACCGAGCCGCTGCCCGCCCGGATCTGGCGGGAGATCGGCTGGGAGGGCCGGGAGACCCTCGGGGACACCGCCCACGGCCATATGTACGCCCAGCGCACCGGCGACGACCGGATCGCGATCGGCGGGCGCGGGGTGCCCTATCGCTTCGGCTCGCGCACCGACCACGAGGGGAGGGTCGGCGAGCGCACGATCGGCCAGCTCACCCGGACCCTGGAGCGGATGCTGCCGCAGACGGCCGGGGCCCGGGTGGACCACGCCTGGTGCGGGGTGCTGGCCGTGCCCCGCGACTGGTCCGCCACCGTCGGCCTGGACCGGGCCACCGGGCTCGGCTGGGCCGGTGGGTACGTCGGCCACGGAGTCACCTCCACCAACCTGGCCGCCCGCACCCTCACCGATCTGGTCCTGGCCCGCGACACCCGGCTCACCCGGCTGCCGTGGACCGGCCACGCCCCGGGCACCTGGGAGCCCGAGCCGTTCCGCTGGCTGGGGGTGCGCGGCCTGTACACCGCCTACCGCCTCGCCGACCGCCACGAGGCGGGCGGACGTGTCCGTACCTCACCCATCGCCACCGTCGCCGACCTCATCGCACGCCGTCCGTGAGCCCGGGTGCCGCCGCGTCCGGGCCCGGTCCGACGGCCCTGGGCGCGGCGGCCCGGCTCTGCGATGATGAGCGGTATCCGGAGGGAGTCCGTCCAGATGCCGTTGCTCACGGTTGCCGACGTCCTGCGTCTTCCCGTCATCGTCGCGGGACTTCCCCGTGTGATGGCCGGTGAGGACCAGCTGGCCCGTGCGGTCCGCTGGGTGCACGTCACCGAGCTGCTCGACCCCGCCTCGTTCCTCGAAGGCGGTGAGCTGGTGTTGACCACCGGCATGCCCCAGCCCAACGACCCCAGCCGGTTGCGCGGCTATGTGGACCAGCTGGCCGACATCGGTGCCGCGGGGCTCGTGGTGGAGCTCGGCCGCCGCTACCAGCAGGCGCCACCGGACCTGGTGGCCGCCTGCCGCGCCCGGGACCTGCCGCTGATCGTCCTGTCCCGTGGCATCCGCTTCATCGAGGTGACCCAGCACGTCCACGCGCTGATCCTCGACGCACAGGGCGAGCTGCTGCGCCGCTCCCAGCAGGTGCATGAGATCTTCACCGGGCTGACGCTGCGCAACGCCGAACCGAAGGAGCTGGTACGCGCCGCCGCCGATCTGATGGGCCGCCCGGTGGTCCTGGAGAACCTGCTGCACCACGCGGTGTTCTCCGGTACGGCGGGCGGCACGGCCGGCCAGGTCCTGGAGGCGTGGCAGCGCCGTTCCCGCGCCACGCCGACCCCCGACACCACGCAGGCCAGCGGCCCGGAGGGCTGGCTGGTGGCCCCCGTCGAGCACAACGGCCGCCGCTGGGGGCGGCTGGTGGCGGTGCCGAACGCGGCCGCCCCCGCGGCCGACCCGGAACACACCATGATCCTGGGACGGGCCGCCACCGCCCTCACCCTCGCCCGGCTGACCGGCCACACCCAGTGGGACCGCCAGGCCCACACCTGCGCCCTGCTGGAGCTGCTGCGCTGGAGCTACCGCGGCCGCACCGAGGCACGCATCCGCATCGAGGCCCTCGGCATACCGGTCGTCGGCCACCGCCTGATCGCCCTGGCCATCGGCCACCACGGCGCCACCGCCGACGAGACGGGCCTGGACGACCGGCTCGCCGACGCCCTTCAGGGTTCCGGCATCCGGGCCCTGGTGGGACGGGTCTCCCCGGACCGGACCGGGGTGCTGCTCGCCCTGGCCCGGGCCAGCGCCTGGCAGCCGGTGGTGGAGCGGGTCAGCCGGCTCACCGAGGAGACACTGGGCGCGCCCGCGGTGGTGGCGGTCGGACCGGGGGTGACCGAGATCGACCAGGTGGCGAGGGTGTTCCGGGAGGCCGAGGAGGTGGCGGACGCCATCGGCCCCACCACCCCGCACCGGCCGTTCCACGTGCCCTCCGACGTCGGACTGCCCGAGCTGCTGTACGCGCTCCGCGACGACATCCGTGTGCAGAGGTACGTCGAGCACCAGCTGGGCAGGCTGATCGAGTACGACGAGCGCCACGCGGGCGATCTGCTGACCACGCTGCGCCACTACCTCGCCGCGGGCAACAAGTCCATCGCCGCCAAACAGATCGGCCTGTCCCGCCAGGCGTTCTACCAGCGGCTGCACACCATCGAACGGCTCCTCGGCCGCGACCTGGAGTCCGGTGTGCAGCGCACCCAGCTCCATGTCGCCGTCACCGCCCTGGACACGCTGACGGCGTCCGGCGCGGGAGGATGGGGCGCATGACATCCGAGACCGGCTATCTGCTGGACAACCGGCAGCGCGAGGCCGGCCGGCGCTTCGACGCGCTGGCCGAGCTCTTCGACCCCTGGACCCTGGACCACCTCGACCAGCTCGGCCTGGCCGCCGGATGGCGCTGCTGGGAGGTGGGAGCGGGCGGGCCCTCGGTGCCCACCGCCCTCGCCGGGCGGGTCGGGCCCACCGGACAGGTGCTGGTGACCGACATCGACACCTCCTGGCTGACGCGGCTGTCCGGCCCGGCCACCGGACCGGTCGAGGTGCGCCGCCACGACGTGGCCCGCGACGAGCCGCCGGGCGACGGTTTCGACCTCGTCCACGTCCGGCTGGTGCTGGTGCATCTGCCCGACCGGGCCGAGGCGCTGCGGCGGATGGCCGGGGCGGTGCGGCCGGGCGGATGGCTGGTCGTGGAGGACGCCGACCCGGCGCTCCAGCCGCTGGCCTGCCCCGATGAGCGCGGCCCGGCCGAGGAGCTGGCCAACCGGATCCGCCGCGGATTCCGCGCACTGCTCGCCGAGCGCGGGGTGGACCTCGCCTTCGGCCGCACCCTGCCCGCCCTGCTGCGCGGCGCCGGGCTGCACGACGTACGTGCCGAGGGCTGCTTCCCGCTGACCTCCCCGGCCTGCCGGGAGCTGGAGGCGGCCACCGTGCGTCAGCTGCGCGGACGGCTGGTGGCGGGCGGCCTGGCCACCGAGCAGGAGATCGAGCGCCACTTGGACCAGCTGCGCGGCGAGGGCATGGACGTCACCACCGCCCCGCTCATCACCTGCTGGGGCCGGCGCCCGCACTGAGAGCCTGTGTCATATCCCGGCCGTGGATATGACACAGGCTCTGAGCGCCGAACGCCCCGGGAATCCGCGCTCAGTCGAGCAGACCGAGTTGGCTCGCCGCCCGGATCGCCAGCCAGACCTCGGCGAACGCGCCGGTGGTGGACAGATCGCGGCCGGTCAGCTCGCTGAAGCGGCGCAGCCGGTAGGCGAGCGTATTGGGGTGCACATGGAGCGCCGCGGCCGCCTCGTCCGTACGGCGGTCGCGCTCCATCCAGGTGCGCACCGACGTCAGCAGCCGTGAGCCGTGGCCGGTGTCGTAGCGCAGCGCCTCGCCCAGCACATGCTCGACCAGATCGGTGAGCGCGGCCGGGTCGTCGGGCAGCCAGCGGCCGGTGACATCGTCGCCGTACCGCACGAGGGCACGGCCGGACGCGACGGCGTGGGACGCCGCCCACAACGCCTCGCGCTGGGCGATCCGCAGCGGGGAGCCGGGGCTGAACGGGCGGCTCATCCCGGCGGCCACACCCGGCAGGGACTCGACCGCCTCGCCCAGGCCGGGCGAGCCGAGCAGATAGCGGTCCTCGCCGCGCTTGAGCAGCAGACACGGCTGATCCTCCAGCGCCCGCAGTACGACATCCTCGGTGACGCCCCTGACCACCGCCAGCACGGTCTCGCCCTCGATGGAGTGGCGCAGCAGATGGCGGCGCGCCACCGCGGGTTCGAGGGCCCCTTGCAGCAGCTCGGCGAGGATCTCCGCGCCCTCGCGGCGCAGCGTCTCCCGCTCGGTGCGGACCATGGCGAGCTGGAGGGCGGCCACCGTGGCGATGTGCTGCACCACGGCGAGCCCCGCCGGGCGCGCGCCCTCCCGTTCGAAGGCGATGAGGAAACCCGCCGGGCCACCGGGGGAGGGGACCGGGAGGGCGAAGCCACCGGGGATGGTCGGCGGGGCGTCCGCCGAGCCGGGGATCACCGACGCGTCGGGCGCGGGCACCCCCGGCAGCAGCGGCCGGCCCTGGGTGGTGCACAGATAGATGTCGTAGCCGGACAGCTTCTCCAGCCGGCCGAACAGCGTCGCGGTGTCCAGGTTCTCCGAGGTCAGCCAGCGCAGCGCGCCGAACACCTGCAGCTGGGCGCCCAGCCGGTGGCGGGCGTCCTCCTGGACGGCGGCGGCCACCTCCTGCGCCACCGCCATGAACGGCACGGCCAGCGGGATCTCCAGGACCGGTATCCCCCGCTCCTCGGCGGCGTCGAAGAACGCCCGGCGCAGCGGGGGCATCCGCAGCTGGGCGGAGACCGCCAGGGCGGCCACCCCGGCGTCGTCCAGCCGCTCCAGATAGGCGCGCTGCCCGGCCGCCGAGCGGGGCATCGCTATCCCCGTCGTCATGATCATCTCGGAGCCGAGCAGCCAGGGCGTGGGGTCGTCCAGCTCGCTCACATGCGCCCAGGACACAGAGCGGTGCAGCCCCGCGCCACCCGCGATCAACCGCAGCTGCAGGGCCGGATACGACAGCAGATCGTCGACCGTCACACCCTGCTCTTTGTTGTTCACCACAAATTGAGCCTAACTCTTTGTCTCAGCAACGATTGTCGCGCGGTTCCTCCGCTGTGCAGACTCGCTCGACCGGACCCCACCGGCGCACGTCAAGAAGGGACCGCAACACCATGACCGAACCCCGAGGGCCCGTCGACTCCTCCCGGGTCCCGCGCTTCGCCGGCCCGGCCACCTTCGCCAGGCTGCCCCGCCTCGACGAGGTCGCGGGGGCCGACGTGGCGGTGGTGGGCGTCCCGTTCGACGGCGGTGTCTCCTACCGCCCCGGCGCCCGTTTCGGGCCCGCCGCGGTCCGCGAGGCCAGCCGGCTGCTGCGCCCCTACCACCCGGGCCTGGACGTGTCCCCGTTCGCCACCCAGCAGGTGGCCGACGCCGGTGACATCGCCGTCAACCCCTTCGACATCGGCGAGGCCATCGAGACCATCCAGGACGCCGCGGGCAGCCTCCAGGCCGAAGGCACCCGCCTGGTCACCATCGGCGGCGACCACACCATCGCGCTTCCGCTGCTGCGCGCCGCCGCGACGAGGCACGGCCCGGTCGCGGTGCTCCACTTCGACGCCCACCTGGACACCTGGGACACCTACTTCGGCGCCGAGCACACCCATGGCACCCCGTTCCGCCGGGCCGTGGAGGAGGGCATCGTCGACACCTCCGCCCTCTCGCACGTCGGCACCCGAGGCCCGCTGTACGGCAAGCAGGACCTCACCGAGGACGAGAAGCTGGGCTTCGGCATCGTCACCTCCGCCGATGTCTACCGGCGCGGCGCCGACGAGGTGGCCGACCAGCTGCGCCAGCGCATCGGCGACCGGCCGCTGTACATCTCCATCGACATCGACTGCCTCGACCCGGCCCACGCCCCCGGCACCGGCACCCCCGAGGCGGGCGGCCTGACCTCCCGCGAGCTCCTGGAGATCCTGCGCGGACTGGCCGGATGCCGTCTGATCGGCGCCGATGTGGTGGAGGTCGCGCCCGCCTACGACCACGCCGAGATCACCTCGGTCGCGGCCTCCCACGTCGCCTACGACCTGATCAGCCTGCTCGCACTCCAAGGGAAGCGGGAGACGACGGATGAGTGAATCCCCGGCACTGACCGAGGTCGAGAGCTACGGGGTCGAGCGCATCCCCGACGCGGACCGCAGCGCGACCCCCTTCGACCTGTTCCGCGTCGCGTTCGGCGGCGCCAACACCTTCGCCACCTGTGTGCTCGGCGCCTTTCCGATCCTCTTCGGGCTCTCCTTCTGGCAGGGCCTGGCGGCCACCCTGCTCGGCGTCGTGGGCGGCTCCCTGATCCTCGCCCCGCTCGCCGTGTTCGGCCCGTGCAACGGCACCAACAACGCCGTCTCCTCCTCGGCGCACCTGGGGGTGCACGGGCGGATCGTCGGCTCGTTCCTGTCGCTGCTCACCGCCATCGCGTTCTTCTCCATCTCGGTGTGGTCCTCCGGAGACGCACTGGTCGGAGGCGCCCACCGGCTGATGGACGTGCCGCAGAACGACGGGACGTTCGCCCTCGCCTACGGCGTCTTCGGGGCGCTGGTGCTGACGGTGTGCGTGTACGGCTTCCGGTTCATGCTCTTCGTCAACAAGATCGCGGTGGTGGCGGCCTCGACGCTGTTCGTCCTCGGCTTCTTCGCCTTCGTGGGGGACTTCGACCCCGGCTACCAGGGGGTCTTCCCCTCGGCTTCCACGGCCGGGTTCTGGCCCGCGTTCATCGGCTCGGCGCTGATCGTGCTGTCCAACCCGGTGTCCTTCGGCGCCTTCCTCGGCGACTGGGCGCGCTACATCCCCGCCGACACCTCGCGCCGCAAGGTCGTCACGGCGGCGTTCGCCTCGCAGATCGCCACCATCCTGCCGTTCTTCTTCGGTCTGGCCACCGCCTCGATCATCGCCAAGAAGGCCGCGCCGTACATGGACGCCGGGGCGCCGAACTACGTCGGCGGGCTGCTGGCCATCTCGCCCGGCTGGTACTTCCTGCCGGTGTGCCTGCTCGCGCTCATCGGCGGCCTGTCCACCGGCACCACCTCGCTCTACGGCACCGGCCTGGACTTCTCCAGCGTGTTCACCCGGTTCAGCCGGGTGCAGGCCACGCTGTTCGTCGGGGTCCTCTCGATCGGTTTCATCTTCCTGGGCCGGTTCGCCGCCAATCTGTCCCAGTCCATCTCCACCTTCGCCACGCTGATCATCACCTGCACCGCCCCCTGGATGATCATCATGGTGCTCGGCTATGTGACCCGGCGCGGCTGGTACGACCCCGATTCGCTCCAGGTGTTCAACCGGCGCCAGCGCGGCGGCCGTTACTGGTTCCACCACGGCTGGAACTGGCGTGGCATGTCCGCCTGGCTGACCGCGGCGGTGCTCGCCCTGCTCTTCGTCAACGTCCCCGGCCAGTTCGTCGGGCCGCTCGGCGATCTGGCCGACGGCGCGGACATCTCGCTGCCGGTGGGCCTCGCCACCGCCTCGCTCCTCTATCTGGCGCTGCTGTGGCTCTTCCCCGAGCCGCGCGAGGTGTACGGGCCCGAGGGGCCGCGGCTGGTCCGCGCCTCGGACGCGCCCGTACCGCCGATCACCACGGAGGCCGGCGCGCCCGTGCCCGCGGTGGCGGAAGGGGCGTGAGGCCACCGTGCGCCTCATCGACCTCTCCGTACCCGTAGCCACGGGGATGCCCGTCTACCCCGGCGATCCGCGGGTGGCCATCGCCCCCGCGCTGAGCGTCGCCGCCGACGGGGTGAACGTGCTGCACCTGGACATGGGGTCGCAGTCCGGCACCCATGTCGACGCCCCGTTCCACATCGACGACGCGCTGCCCACCCTCGACCGGCTGCCCCTGGAGCGCTTCTGGGGCCGCGCGGTGGTGGTGGACGCCCGTGGCGCGGAGCCCCGGACACCGCTCGGGCCGTCCCTGTTCGAGGGCCGGCTGCGGGCCGGGGCCATCGTGCTGGTGGCCACCGGCTGGTCGAGGTACTGGGGGCACGACGACTACCTCGCCCATCCGTATCTCACCCCGGAGGCCGCCGAACTCCTCGTGGACGCCGGGATCCGCACCGTCGGCATCGACGCGCTGAGCGTCGACGCCACCCCCGCCGACGACCTCCCCGCCCACCGGATCCTGTGCGGCGCCCACGCCGTCATCGCCGAGAACCTCACCGGTCTCGGCCCCCTGCTCGACGCGCAGACGGCGGGAGAGCCCATCGAGGTCTCCCTGCTGCCGCTGCGGCTCCCCGCCGCCGACGGCGCCCCGGTACGGGCCGTGGCCCGCGTCGGCTGAACCACCCACGCAAGGAGCACCACCCCATGCACGACGAGGTTCTGCGGGCCGCCGACGCCCTGGTGGCGGCGTTCGGCGAAGGCCGCCTCGACGACTACTTCGCGGCGTTCGCGCCCGACGCCACATTCGTCTTCCACACCGCCTCCGGACGTCTCGGCTCCACCGCGGACTACCGGGCCCTGTGGGACCGCTGGGTCGCGGAGGACGACTTCCGCGTCGTCTCCTGCGCCTCCACCGACCGGCTGGTCCAACTCCTCGGCGACAGCGCGGTGTTCACCCACCTGGTGCAGACCACGGTGCGCACCACGGCCGGTACGGAGACCACCCACGAGCGCGAGACCATCGTCTTCCGCCGTCAGACCCACGGCCACTGGCTGGCCGTGCACGAACACCTCTCGGCAGCGCCCGGCACGACGACGGCCCCGGCCACGACGACGGCCCCGGCCACGACGACGGCCCAGCCCCCGGCCACGTCCACGATCACGGAAACGGAACGATGAGCGAGCTTCTCGTACTGCGCAACCACATCGACGGCGAGTACGCCGACGCGGCCGACGGCCGCCGCCTGGAGGTCACCGACCCCGTCACCGGCGAGGTGTACGCCACCTCGCCCCGGTCCGGCGCCGCCGACGTCGACGCCGCGATGGCCGCCGCCGCGGCGGCCTTCCCCGCCTGGCGCGACGCCACCCCGTCCATCCGGCAGAAGCTGCTGCTGAGGATCGCGGACGCGGTCGAGGCGCGGGCGGAGGAGATCGCGGACGCCGAGTGCCGCAACACCGGAAAGCCGCGCGCCCTCACCCTCACCGAGGAGATCGCCCCGATCGTCGACCAGATCCGGTTCTTCGCCGGAGCCGCGCGTCTGCTGGAGGGCCGGTCGGCGGGCGAGTACATGGAGGGCCTGACTTCGATCGTCCGGCGGGAGCCGATCGGGGTGTGCGCCCAGGTGGCGCCCTGGAACTACCCGCTGATGATGGGCGTGTGGAAGTTCGCCCCGGCCCTCGCCGCGGGCAACACGGTCGTCCTCAAGCCGTCGGACACCACCCCCGCATCCACCGTGCTGCTCGCGGGCGTCATCGGCGACATCCTCCAGGAACTGGGCCTTCCGGCCGGCATCTTCAACGTGGTGTGCGGCGACCGCGAGACCGGCCGGCTGATGGTCGAGCACCCCACCCCGGCGATGGCGGCCATCACCGGCTCGGTGCGCGCGGGCACGCAGGTCGCCGCGTCGGCGGCGAAGGACATCAAGCGGGTCCACCTCGAACTGGGCGGCAAGGCCCCCGCGGTGGTCTTCGAGGACGCCGACATCGCGGCGGCCGTCGAGGGCATCTCCCTCGCCGGATTCTTCAACGCGGGCCAGGACTGCACCGCGGCCACGCGCGTCCTCGTCCACGAGTCCGTCCACGACGCGTTCGTGAGCGCGCTCGCCAAGGCCGCCGCCGCTACCGGGACGGGCGGTGGCATCGACGACGAGGACGTGCTGTACGGGCCGTTGAACAACGCCGGCCAGCTG
This sequence comes from Streptomyces rapamycinicus NRRL 5491, assembly GCF_024298965.1. NCBI lineage: Bacteria > Bacillati > Actinomycetota > Actinomycetes > Kitasatosporales > Streptomycetaceae > Streptomyces > Streptomyces rapamycinicus. Next base: position 11,343,231 of record NZ_CP085193.1, read on the forward strand.
GCCCAGGTCACCGGCTTCATCGACCGGCTGCCCGCGCACGCCACCGTTGAGACGGGTGGCCACCGGGTCGGCGACAAGGGCTTCTTCTACGCGCCCACCGTGGTCTCCGGGCTCGAGCAGGACGACGAGATCATCCAGAACGAGGTCTTCGGCCCGGTCATCACCGTGCAGTCCTTCCGGGACGAGGCCGAGGCCGTCGCGTACGCCAACGGCGTGGAGTACGCGCTGGCCTCGTCGGTGTGGACCAAGGACCACGCCCGCGCGATGCGGATGTCCAAGGCCCTGGACTTCGGCTGCGTCTGGATCAACACCCATATGATCCTCGCCGCCGAGATGCCGCACGGCGGCTACAAGAAGTCCGGCTACGGCAAGGACCTCTCCGCGTACGGCTTCGAGGACTACACCCGCGTCAAGCACGTCATGACGGCCCTCTGAAGCAACCGTCGCCACTCCGGTGTGTCAGCACCGCGCCGCCGACCCGGCGCGGTGCCGACACACCCGGTGCCGTACGTGCGTAGCCTGGTGCGCCATGAGCGAGATGACACTGCGCCGGGCCCAAGTCTCCGACCACGGGACGATCGTCGAATGCGTGCGGGAGTGGTGGGGCGACTCACGCACCCCCGGCCAGGCGCGTGAGCTTTCCATGCTGCTGCCCAGGCTGTTCCTGCAGTTCTTCGCCGGCACCAGCCTGGTGCTGGAGGACCGCGACGGCGTCAAGGCGTTCCTCGTGGGCTTCCACGCCGCGGACAACGACCACGAGGCGTACATCCACTTCGTCGGGGTGGCGCCCGAACTGCGCGGGCAGGGCGTGGGGCGCAGGCTCTACACGGCGTTCTTCCGGCGCGCCGCCGAGGCGGGCCGCCGTGAGGTGCACGCCATCACCTCGCCGCTGAACACCGGGTCCGTGGCCTTCCACCGGGCCATGGGGTTCATGCTGGAGGAGGGCGACCGTGAGGTCAACGGCCTTCCCGTGCACGGCGATTACGACGGACCCGGGCAGCACCGGGTGTGCTTCCGCCGGCAGATCGCCGTTCGTCCCTGACCGCGGACGAGAGGGCTTGACGGTGGGGGTGCGCTGCTCTACACCAGTATGGGAGCGCTCCCATGGCTCCCGTGACGTGTTCCACGGCCAGGGCGTCCGCACCCGTTCCTCGGGCGCCCACGCAACGAACCTCATGGACCGCCGAAAGGAAAGCGCATGGCACGCACCAGGCATCCGCTCGCCGCCCTGATTCCCTTACTCGCGTTCCTCGCCGTTCTCGTCCCGCTCGGCGCCGGGACGGCCCACGCCGAGTCCAACGGCGGGGTGAAGGTCATGCCGCTGGGCGACTCGATCACCGACGGGTTCAACGTCCCGGGCGGTTACCGCGTCGGCCTGTGGCAGAAGCTCACGGCGGGCCGTTACAAAGTCGACTTCGTCGGCTCGCTCTTCAACGGCCCGTCCGGCCTCGGCGATCACGACCACGAGGGCCACTCCGGCTGGACGATCCAGCAGATCGACGACAACGTCGTGAACTGGCTGCGCACCCAGAACCCGCATACGATCCTGCTGCACATCGGGACCAACGACATCTACGGCAGCAACCCCGCCGGGGCGCCGGCCAGGCTCTCCACCCTGATCGACCACATCACCGCCCAGGCGCCGGACGCGGAGCTCTTCGTCGCCACCATCACCCCGCTGGGCTTCATGGACTCCACCGTACGCGCGTACAACGCGGCGATCCCCGGCATCGTGCAGAGCAAGGTCAACGCGGGCAAGCACGTCCATCTGGTTGACATGTACAGCGCATTGACGCCCGCGGACCTGGCCGACGGAGTGCATCCCAACGCCGGTGGCTACGACAAGATGGCCGACGTCTGGTGGCGGGCGCTGCGGTCGGTGCCGGGCAGCATCGGCAACCCCACGTTCGCCACCACCGGGTCCGGGGCGCGTGGCAACGGGTCGGCCGCACGGGCGGCATGAACCGCCCCTTCACCGTCACAGCCCAGGAAGGACCGTCCATGAACCACACCCCCGCCTCCGCGGAAACCACGCACACGCCCGGGCGACGCCCAAGGGCCCCGAGGTCGATGGCCGCGGCGTTACTCGGCGGCGTACTGCCGCTGCTCGCCGCACTGTTCCTGCTGGCGCCGCCACCCGCCGCGGCCGCCTCGCTCACCGAGGTCACCGGCTTCGGCAACAACCCGAGCAACCTCCGCATGCACGAGTACGTGCCGGACAACGTCGCGGCACGGCCCGCCGTCCTCGTGGCGGTGCACTACTGCACCGGCTCGGGGCCCGCGTTCTACTCCGGTACCGAGTTCGCCTCCCTGGCCGACCGGTACGGCTTCATCGTCATCTACCCCTCCGCCACCAGAAGCGGCGCCTGCTTCGACGTCTCCTCCTCGCAGGCGCTGCGGCACGACGGCGGCAGCGACCCGGTGGGCATCGTCTCGATGGTCCGCTACGCCCAGCAGCGCCACAACGCCGACCCCAACCGGGTGTACGTCACCGGCGCCTCGTCGGGCGCCATGATGACCAACGTCCTGCTGGGCGACTACCCGGATGTGTTCAAGGCGGGCGCGGCGTTCGCGGGCGTGCCCTTCGGCTGTTTCGCCACCACGGACGGATCCGGCTGGAACACCGCCTGCGCCAACGGCACCATCACCAGGACACCGCAGGCGTGGGGCGATCTCGCACGCGGGGCCTACCCCGGATACCAGGGCGCCAGGCCGAGGATGCAGCTGTGGCACGGCACCGCCGACGGCACCCTGCGCTATCCGAACTTCGGCGAGGAGATCAAGCAGTGGACCAATGTGCTCGGCGTGAGCCAGACCCCCGCCGTCACCGACCATCCGCAGTCCTCCTGGACCCGCACCCGCTACGGCGCCACGGGCAACCAGGCCCCCGTTGAGGCGATCAGCGTTCAGGGCACCGGACACTCCCTCCCGACCGCCGGAATGGCCGCACGGGCCATCACCTTCTTCGGCCTGGACGCCGGATGACCCGCTGACGGGCCGAGAACACGAAGATCGAGCCGACCCGGTGAACCGGCCGACACGATGTTGAGAAAGGCGCCTCGGGGCCGCCGAAACCGGCCCCCTGGCGGCCTTCCACGGCTACCTGGGCGGCCGGTGCCCACGGCCGCGGACAGCTCCTCCGCCGCCCGGCCCCCGCCCCCGCCGACGCCCGCCCACGCCCTTGCCACATACCCTCTGAGCTGGTCTTTCTCCGGACCCGTGGCTAGGCCACCTCGCCCTCCGAGCTGACCGAGGTCGAGCTGCGCCGTATGCGCGACGAGCCGCCCGGCTCCCCGCTCTTCGGGGAGCCGTTCCTGTGGGCGGCCCTCTTCCGCCGTCCGACGGGGGCGGGGAGCACCGCGGCCTGAGGTGCCGCTTACGGTCAGCGTGCCGGAGCGGGGCCCGACACCGACACATCGGCCGAGGCGTCCCCGAGGCCGGCGTTCCACCGCTGGTCGTCGCGGTCCTCGGCCGAGCGCAGCCCAACCTCGCTGTCGGCGTCGTCGCCGTCCGGGGTGACCGCGAAGTCGGGTGCGATATGAGGGCGGATCACCCCGTCGCGGTCGACCGCGAACCGCAGGTTCTCGCCGTTGTCGCCGTCGGCGGACGAGCACGGCCAGATGCCGACACCCCGGTCGGTGTCACCGCGCGAGTCCAGACAGAAGTCGGGGTCGGCCTCGGTGTGCAGCAGCCCCTCCGAGTCCAGCCGCCACCGTTGGGTGTCGCTGCCGCTGCACCGGGCCAGGACCGCGTCCGTGCGCTTCTCCAACCGCTGGTCGCGGATGTCCAGACAGAGCCCGGACGCGGCGTTGATCACCGCCGAGAAGCTGTCGTCCGGAATCGGGGCGGAGGGCGCGGGGGCGGTGCCCGGGGGAGTGGTGGCGGGAGCGGTTGTCGGCGGTTCGGTCATGCCACCGGGGTTCGGTGGGCGCTGTGGCCTCTTCGTCGGAGCAGGCGAATCCGTCGTCGGGTCCGACGAAGGACCCGCCGGAGTGGCCGTGGGAGCAGGGGTGTTCGCGCGACCGGCCGGGGCCATGTCATCCCCGTCGGACACCAGGAGGGCGACGGTGAGGGCCACCGCCGCCACGACCGCCACCGCGACCAGCGCGGCCGTCGCGGGCGGCCGGGAGCCCGTCCGGGCCCGTCGGCGCCAGCCTCCCGTGGACCCACCGTCCATCGGCGCATTCACCGCGACTCCGACGGCACCGGTGGGCCCCACCGGCGGATACGGCGGCGGGGGAGCGGCGGCCAGGGGAGGCTCCGGCCGCGGCGGCTCCGCGGGCGACGGCGCCGCCGATCCCATCGAGGGCACACCGCCGACCGGTTCCGCCGTGACGTAGGCCGTTCCGCGCCACCCCAGGAGCCCATCGGCGATCACGGGCCGGGGATCCTCGTCCATCCGCATCAGGTCGCCGTACACCCCGGCGCACGAGAGACAGCCGGACAGGTGGCGGTCCAGGTCGTCGCAGCGCCGGGGGTTCTCCGGCCGTACCGCCGCCTCGATGAGGCCCCGGAACCCCCGACACGTCTGCTCGCCGCCACGCTCCAGATGGGTCCGCAGCCACGCCTCGCGCAGCGCGCCCTGAGCCGTTTCCCGGAGCGTGGGGACGGTGTGCGGCGCCACGCCCGCGAAGGTGGCCACCACCGTATCGGGCTCCTCCTCCACCACGCTGTACCACAGGACATCGCGGGTGCGTGCCGAGAGGGTGAGGAAGCCGCCGAGCATGGGCGAACGCTCCCTCGGCCCCGGGAGTCCGGCCGCACCGCCCGCGGCGGTACCGGAGTGGCCGAGCCACTCGGCGAACGCGGGATCCAGCCGCTCCTCCCGGCTGCCCTCCGCCCAGGTGGCGGCCACCCGCTGGACGAACAGCAGCAGATGGTGGCGCCACGGCCCCCAGGGATCGATACCCCGGCAGGTCTCCTGCGCGGCGAGGCCGAAGGAGAGGTCGGCGAGCTGGTCGGCGTCCGCCCGGGTCCTGCCGCAGAGCCGGGCGTAGGACAGCACCGCCGAAAGGTGGCGCTCCCTCAGTTCCTGGGTGGCGGGGAGGGCGGTGGGCGCTCCGGAGCGGATCCGTTCGGTGAGCTCGGTGTCGGACAGTTGGGCGTACGACCGCTGCCCGGTGGTGGCATCGGGTTCGGTTCCGTGCGGGTCGGTCACCCTCACCACTCCTCGCGTCACCGGCAGTGAGACGGGTGCCCATAGTGGTGGAGGGCGCGGGCGCGGGTAAAGGTATCCGCCAGTAACTCCCCTGAGGCGACAATTCTTTACCGGTCGGTTGGCTACTGGCCGGTTGGCTACTGGCCGGTTGGCTACCGACCGGTGGTGAAGCGTCCGGCGAGTTCGCGTTTGAGCACCTTGCCGCTGGGGCCCAGGGGGAAGGCGTCGATGAACTCCACCCGGCGCGGGTACTTGTGCCCGGCGAGCCGCTCCCTGGCCCACGCCACGATCCCGGAGCCGAGCGCCGCGTCCGGAACCGTCCCGGTGCGTGGCCGCACCACGGCGCACACCTCCTCGCCGTACACCTCGTCGGGCAGTCCGATGACGGCCACCTGGGCGATGGCCGGGTGGCGCATCAGCACGTCCTCCACCTCGCGCGGGTAGACGTTGTAGCCGCCGCGCACCACCAGGTCCTTCTTGCGGTCCACGAGGGTGAGATAGCCCTCCGCGTCCTTGGTGCCGAGGTCGCCCGAGCGGAACCACCCGTCGACCAGCACCTCGGCGGTGGCCTCCGGGCGGTTGAGGTAACCGGCCATCACATTGTGGCCACGGATGACGATCTCACCGACCGCGCCCGTCGGCAGCAACTCGACGCGGTCCTCCACATCGGCCGCGGCGATCTCCGCCTCGACGCCCCAGATCGGGCGCCCCACCGTCCCCGGTTTACACGGCCACGCCTTCTGGTTGTAGGCGACCACCGGTGACGCCTCGGTCAGCCCGTACCCCTCGTAGATCGGGCAGCCGAAGACCTCCTGGAAGTCCTCGAGCACCTTCACCGGAAGCGCCGAGCCCCCGGAGAAGGCGCGGTCGAGGGCCGGGCGGCGGGGGTCCTCGGCGGCGGCGTCGAGCAGGGCCAGATACATGGTGGGCACGCCCATGAAGACGGTGCACCCCTCGGTGACCATCAGGTCCAGCGCCCGGGGGCCGTCGAACCGGCTCATCAGCACCATCGTGCCGCCCGCCAGGAAGGTGGTGCTCATCCCGCAGGTCTGCCCGAAGGTGTGGAACAGGGGCAGACAGCCGAGCAGCACATCGTCGGGGCCGAGGTCGAACGGCGAGCGCATCGTGGTGCTCACGTTCATCACCAGGTTGAACTGGGTGATCATCGCGCCCTTGGGATGGCCGGTGGTGCCCGAGGTGTACAGGACCACGGCGAGGTCGCCCGGTTCGCGCGGAACACACCGCTCGATGGGCTCGGCGCCTTCGGCGAGGGCGTCCAGCCGCGGCCGGCCGCCGTCGTGCTCCGCCAGCACGGTGACCACCGGAACCCCGGCCACCTCCGCGCCCTTGGCGCCCTCGGTGAGCATCGGCGCCCCGCACACCAGCACCTTCGACTCCGAGTCGCGGAGCACATGGACGATCTCATCGGCCCGCAGCAGACCGTGTACCGGCACGGCCACGGCGCCGAGCGCCAGCACCCCGTAGTACACCATCGGGAAGTGCGGGGTGTTCGGCAGCAGCAGCGCAACCCGGTCGCCGGGGCCGATGCCCTGGTCGCGCAATACGGCGGCGTACCGCCGGGTGGCGTCCCACAGCTCGCGGTAGGTGATGCGCCGCGAGCCGAAGACGAGCGCGGGGTGGTCCGGGCGCCGCAGTGCGGACTCGGCGAGCACCGCCGCCGCGGTGAGCGTCACGCCTCGGCCCGCTCGGCGGCCAGCCGTTGCTTGTCCGGCTTGCCCGCGCCGGTCAGCGGAAGGTCGTCATGGAAGGTGATGGCGGCCGGCACATGCTTGGGCGAGAGCTCACCGGAGACATGGCCGAGCAGCGAGGTGAAGTCGGCGGCACCACCGGGCCGGAGCACCACGGCGGCGTGGATGTGCTCCACCCGGTCCCCGTCCGCCACTCCGTACACCGCGGCCTGGGCCACATCGGGGTGGGTCAGCAGCGCGTTCTCGACGGCGGTGGGATGGACCTTGATCCCGTTGGTCTTCATCACCTCGCCCACCCGGCCGTGCAGCCGTACGTAGCCGCGCTCGTCGAGGGAGCCGAGGTCGCCGGTGTACACCCAGCCGTCGCGTACGGTCTCCGCGGTCAGCTCCGGCTCGCGCCAGTAGCCGAGCATGTTGAACGGCGACCGTACGCAGATCTCGCCGATCTCGCCCACCGGCAGATCGCGCTGGTCCTCCAGGTCGCGGATGCGCACCTCCGCGGTCAGCCGGCCGGCGGTGAACCGCAGTTCGGGGTCGAAGTGGTCCGGCGGTGCGAGCACGCTGATCCCGCTGGTCTCGGTGGTGCCGTAGAACTGGAGCAGCACCGGGCCGAACACCTCGACCGCCTCGGCCAGCCGGGCCGGGGCGGCGGGGCAGCCGCCGTAGGAGATGATCTGGATGCTCGACAGATCGGTGTCCTTGATGGCCGGGTGGTCCACCAGCATGTACAGCTGCGGAGGGGTGAGGGTGAGCGCGGACACCCGGTGGCGCTCCACCGCGTCGAGCACCGCGCTCGCGTCGAAGCCCTCGTGCAGCACCACCGTGCCACCGGAGGCGAGCGCGAGGTCGGCGCCCGAGCCGTTGGAGTGGCTAACCGGCAGCGTGGACAGATAGGTGATCGGGCCGGGCGCCTCGAGTCCCGCGCGCAGATAGAGAGTTCGGACGCGGAAGGGGAGTGTCACACCCTTCGGGGTGCCGCTGGTGCCACTGGTGAACAGGACCACGGCCGGGCGCTCGGGGTCGGTCTCCACGACCTTCAGATCGAAGGCGTCCGCGTCGCCCGTGGTCAGGTCCAGCACATCGGGGCCGAGGGGGCCCAGCGCGGCGAGCCGGGGCGGCTTCGGCAGCCGCTCGCACAGCTCCCGGGCCAGGCTCAGGTTCTCCTCGTCCACGGCGAGGAACGTGGCGCCCGTCTTCTTCAGGATCTCGTGCCGTTCGCGGGTGGCCAGCTGATCGGTGGGGTCCACCGCGTTGGTGGAGTGCAGATGAACCACCGTGGCACCGATGAGGTTCGCCGCATAGCGCAGAATGATGGTGGCCGGGGTGTTGGCGACCGTCAGCACGGCCACGACCGGAATTTCTTCCTCCGCTGTCTGGCGGCGCAGCAATTCCGCCGCCGCGACCACGGTGCGGGTGAACTCACCGGCGGTGAACCGCTCATCGTCGCGGAGCAGGGCAACCCGCTCCGAATCGGCTGATAGAGCCTCGAGGACCCGTCGGACGTAATTGTCGGTCGGAGACATCGAAACTCCAGTTCGCCGTGTGCCGATGAGTTCAAGGTGCCGTTTCCCGCTGAAGGATGACACCCGGCCCCCGGCATGGCAACCTTCTTCCAACCACCCGTCAGTTTCCTGCCGTGAAACCGGGTCGGTGTGCGGAGGTTGCCTTTCGGTATACCGATTGACGGCCGACCGCATGTAGATTGGCGGCGGCGGGGGGTCGTTACGGCTCATCCCGCTTTCTGCGCGATCCCCAAGTAGCCTAAAAGCGAAGTGAGCGGACGTGACGACCCAATATCTGGACCTGTTTTCGCGCCTCACCGAAGGTTCTGACGGTGGAAAGCGGGAGTTCCTGGAGATCGGACGGCTCGCCGGTCAGTTCCCCGTCGCCAGCGTCATCGGCGTCGAGGACACCTCCCGGATCAGCGTCTGGTGCAGCAACGACTACCTCGGCATGGGCCAGCACCCCGCCGTCCTGGAGGCCATGAAGGAAGCCGTCGACGAGTACGGGGCGGGCGCCGGCGGCTCGCGCAACATCGGCGGCACCAACCACTACCACGTCGCTCTGGAGAAGGAGCTCAGCGCGCTCCACGGCAAGGACGACGCGCTGCTGTTCACCTCCGGCTACACCGCCAACGACGGGGCGCTGTCCGTCATCGCGGGCCGCATGGAGGGGTGCGTCGTCTTCTCCGACGCGCTGAACCACGCCTCCATCATCGACGGCCTGCGCCACAGCGGCGCCCAGAAGCGGATCTTCCGGCACAACGACACCGCGCATCTGGAGGAACTGCTCGCGGCCGCCGACCCCGACGCGCCGAAGCTGATCGTCAGCGAGTCGGTCTACTCGATGAACGGCGACATCGCGCCACTCGCGGAGATCGCCGACATCGCCGACCGCCATGGTGCCATGACCTTCCTCGACGAGGTGCACGCGGTGGGCATGTACGGCCCGCAGGGCGCGGGCATCGCGGCGCGCGAGGGGCTGGCCGACCGGTTCACCGTCATCATGGGCACGCTGGCCAAGGGTTTTGGCACCAACGGCGGATACATCGTGGGCCCGGCGGAGGTGATCGAGGCGGTGCGGATGTTCTCCCGCTCCTTCATCTTCACCACCGCGATGCCGCCCGCCGTGGCGGCCGCGGCCCTCGCCGCCGTCCGTCATCTGCGCTCCTCGGAGGCCGAAAGGGAGCGGTTGTGGGCAAACGCACAGTCGATGCACCGGCTGCTGAAGGAGCGCCGGATCCCGTTCATCTCCGACCTCACCCACATCGTGTCCGTGCTGGTGCGGAACGAGGCCCTGTGCAAGCGGATGTCCACGGCCCTGCTGGACCGGCACGGCATCTATGTGCAGGCGATCAACGCGCCCAGCGTACGGGCCGGTGAGGAGATCCTCCGGGTGGCACCCGGAGCCGTGCATTCCACCTCCGAGGTCGAGATGTTCGTCAAGGCTCTTGACCAGGTCTGGGAGGAGCTCGGCGGCCCCCGCGAGGACGCCGAAATACGGTTGCGCAATGAGACCCACCGGGGTTAGGCAAAGGTGGCGCAAGGCATGTGGATCTTGCTTGACACGCCTTGGCGGCGAGAGGTTTGATGAGCCCACGCGAACAGCTGGGTGATTCTTGAGACCCGCTAGCGGAACGGGGATCTCGGGGGAGCAGTTCATGGGGTGCCGCGGCGATGTGGCACGCTTTGGCCCGGCGCGAACGGGCGGAAACGGGGGTTTCGGGGTGACGCTTGCGTATGTCCTCGACGGTGGTATGAACGATCAGCCGGGAGCCGGCGCAGAGCTGTATGAACTCTTTCCGAGTGTGCAGCACACCTATCAACGAATCGCCGAGTGGACGGGTATCGACGTCCAGCGGATATTCGAAGAAGAACGGCAACCCGGACAGGAGCACCGACAAGGGATCGGTGCCATTCGTCAGGCCGCTGCTGTATTAGGAATTGCGGATGTCCTCGCCGAGGAATACGGCATAACACCGGTCGCCGTATGCGGACTGAGTTTCGGCGCACTGGTCGGCGCCACTCTCGCCGGAGCCGTCGAGCGTCAGGATCTCTTCACCCTTCTGATGCGATTGCGGGAAGTACCCCCGCCGGCCGCGGACAACGGCCCACAGGCCGTCGCCATGCTGCGCATCCCCTACGACACCGACGCCGACGAACTGCTCGCCGATGGCGCCGATGTGTATCTCTCCGCCGACCTCGGGAGGGTCGGCACGGGGCAGGAGCGCATGGTGCTGCTGGGCGGCTACCGTTCCGCGCTCCAGGAGTTCGGCACGGGGTTCCCGGCCGGCGCGCTGCATGTGTCCGACGACCACGGCGCGGCCTTCCACTCGCCGCTCCAGCAGCACATCAGCGACCACCTCGAGCCCACGCTGAAGGCCATGACCTTCCATGACCCACGAGTGCCCGTGCACTCGTGCATGGAGCGCAAGGCCCTCACCACCGCCGAGGAGATCCGCGACCTCTTCCGCCGCAACCCCACCGCCCCCGTGAGCGTCCCGCACATGATCGGCGGACTGGAGGACGGCGGCACCGAACTGGGTCTGGTGCTCGGCCCCGCCGCGTTCGGCACCTTCCAGAACGCGTCGTTCCCCGTGGTCCACGTGGAATCCCCGGACCATGTCTTCGAGGCGATGACCGCGGTCTACGACTTCGGCATCGAACTCCCTTCCACGGAAGCCGGGGTGACCCAGTGAAGGACGTGACCGAGCAGATCGACCAGTGGCTGTCGCAGGACATCGACGCCTGGACCCGCCGGGTCGTCCGCCGCCACTTCGACCCGGACACCGGCACCCCGTACTGGCTCAAGCGCGCGGCCGAACTAGCCATCGACCCACGGGACATCACCCGCCACGACGAGCTGTCGGCGTTCGGCCCGATGCCGCTGGGCGACCTGCGCACCCTGGACCCCACCGAGCTCGTGCCCCAGGCCGTGCCCCGGCCCCTGACCGGCCGGATCTGGGACTCCGGAGGCACCACCGGCAACCCCTGCCGCGTGTTCTACACCGAGCCGATGCTCCAGCACCGCGCCGCGTGGCGCCGCTGGGTGATCGAGCGTGAGGGATTCGAGCCGGGCCGCACCTGGCTCCAGGCCACCCCCACCGGGCCGCACCTCATCGGACAGGGCGCCGTGGATCTGGCCGACCTGTACGACGGCCGGGTGTACGGCATCGACTTCGACCCCCGCTGGGTCAAGCGGCTGCTCCGCGACGGCAGGCTCAAGGACGCACAGGAGTACACGGCCCACATCACCGAGCAGATCGCCGCGGTCCTGGAGCACCAGCCGGTCGACTACCTCGTCACCACACCGGCCCTGCTGCAGGCCCTGATCAAGGCCAGGCCCGAACTGGTGGCGCGGCTCAAGGGCGTACGGCTCAGCGGGACACACGCCACCCCCGCCATGCGCAGATCCTTCCACAAGGCCCTGGGCGGCGGACTGGTCGTCGTCACCTACGCCAACACCTTCGGGAACACCGTGGGCCTGCCCGCGGAGGACGACGGCGCCCTCATGCCGTACCTGCCGAACTACCCGCAGGTGACCATGGCCGTCGTCGACAAGGACGACTGGTCCAAGGTGGTCGGATACGGCGAACAGGGCCAGGTCCGGCTGACCGTCCTGCACGACGACCTCTTCCTGCCCAATGTGCTCGAGCGCGACCTCGCGGTGCGGTACGACACGGGCCCGGAGTGGCCGTGTGACGGCGTCGCCAACGTCAAGCCACTGCAGGTCGTGCGATCGGCGCCGGAAGGCATCTACTAGGCACCGCCAGACCCACAAGACATCCACGGAGCCCGGGGAACACGGTCCACGAATCAAGGACCACGGGCCACCGGACACGGGACATGAGCGCCCCGCGTGGCATCCGCCACGCGGGAGGTTCCCGCCCGCCCATGTCCCGTCCGTTCCCCGCCCGCTTCGCCATCTCGTTCTCCTGTCCCGCTGTCCTGCCCGGACGCGGCACAGACCTTCGCGTTGCGCTGGGGTGCGCCCGGCGTCCTACGTTCCTGGATCCAGGGAGTCACGCTCATGAAGGGTTCCGACGGCACCTCGCCGAGCACCACGGACGCGCCGATCGCGGTCGTCGGACTGTCCTGCCGCCTCCCCGGAGCACCCGACCCCGCCACCTTCCGGCAACTGCTCCGCGACGGCGCCGACGCCATCACGGAGGCCCCGGAGGGACGGCCGGGAGGGGACACCGGCGCCCCACACCGGGGCGGATTCCTGGACCGGGACCGGATCGACCACTTCGACGCCGCCTTCTTCGGCATCTCGCCACGCGAGGCCGCGGCCATGGACCCCCAGCAGCGCCTGACCCTGGAACTGACCTGGGAGGCCCTCGAAGACGCCGGAATCGTTCCGGACCGGCTCCGCGACAGCCGCACCGGCGTGTACATCGGTGTGATCGCGGACGACTACGCCACGCTGATCCGGCGGGGCGGCCCGGAGGCCATCGACCGGCACAGCTTCACCGGACTCCACCGCGGCATCATCGCCAACCGCGTCTCCTACCACCTCGGCCTGCGCGGCCCCAGCCTCACCCTCGACGCCGGACAGGCGTCCTCGCTGGCGGCCATCCACCTGGCCTGCGAAGGCATCCGCCGCGGCGAGACATCCATCGCCATCGCCGGCGGCGTCCACCTCAACCTCGCCCCCGAGAGCGGCATCAGCGCCGCCCGGTTCGGCGGGCTGTCACCGGACGGCGTCACCTACACCTTCGACGCCCGCGCCAACGGTTTCGTACGAGGAGAGGGCGGCGGCGCCGTCGTCCTCAAGCCGCTCGCGGACGCCCTCGCCGACGGGGACCCCGTGTACTGCGTCATCCGGGGCAGCGCACTCAACAACGACGGTGGCGGGGACCACCTCACCACCCCCCACCAGGGGGCCCAGGAGGACCTCCTGCGCCGCGCCTGCCGGCAGGCCGGAGTCGACCCGGCCCGTGTCCAGTACGTGGAGCTACACGGCACCGGTACGAAGGTCGGCGACCCGATCGAGGCGGCGGCCCTGGGCGCGGTCCTGGGCACGGCACGGCGGCCCACCGACGCTCCGCTGCTGGTGGGGTCGGCCAAGACCAACGTGGGCCATCTGGAGGGCGCGGCCGGGGTCGTCGGCTTCATCAAGACGGCCCTGGGGCTCAAGCACGGTGAGCTCTTCCCCAGCCTCAACTTCCGGACACCCAACCCGGACATTCCGCTGGACCGGCTGAGGCTGCGGGTGCAGACGGCATCCGAGCCGTGGCTCGCGGATGCGGCGGGGACGCGGGAGGCGCTGACCGCCGGGGTGAGCTCGTTCGGGGTGGGCGGGACGAACTGCCATGTGGTGGTGTCCGGGGCCCCGGAGCCGGTGGCCGTGGCACGGGTCGCGGTGGGAGCCGATGGGAAGGGTGCTCCGGGCCGGATCCCGTGGGTGGTGTCGGGGCGCTCCGACGCGGCGCTGCGGGCGCAGGCGGGCCGGCTGGGGTCGTATATGGGGGAGCGGGCGGAGCTGTCGGCCGGAGATATCGGGTTCTCTCTGGCGGTGACGCGTAGCGCGTTCGAGCATCGTGCGGTGGTGTTGGGGTCCGACCGTGCGGCTCTGGCCGAAGGTCTGAGCGCGGTGGCTGAGGGTGGCGGTGCTCCGGGGTTGGTGCGGGGTGTGGTCGCGGGTGGTGATGGTCGTGCGGTGTTGGTGTTTCCGGGGCAGGGGTCGCAGTGGGTGGGGATGGCGGCGGGGTTGTTGGAGTCGTCTGCGGTGTTCGCGGAGCGGTTGGGTGAGTGTGCGGCGGCGTTGGCGCCGTTCGTGGACTGGTCGCTGGACGATGTCCTGGGTGATGCGGTGGCGTTGGGGCGGGTGGATGTGGTGCAGCCGGTGTTGTGGGCGGTGATGGTGTCGTTGGCTGAGGTGTGGCGTTCGTATGGGGTGGAGCCTGCTGCGGTGGTGGGTCATTCGCAGGGTGAGATTGCGGCGGCGTGTGTGGCGGGTGGGTTGTCGTTGGAGGATGCGGCGCGGGTGGTGGCGTTGCGGAGTAGGGCGTTGCGGGCGTTGTCGGGGATGGGCGGGATGGTGTCGGTGTCGTTGCCGGTGGACTCGGTGCGGGAGCGGCTGGGCCGGTGGGGTGAGCGGTTGTCGGTGGCGGCGGTGAACGGGCCGTTGGCGGTGGTGGTTTCCGGTGACGCGGATGCGTTGGAGGAGTTGCTGGCCGTATGCGGGGGCGAGGGGGTCCGGGCGCGGCGTGTTCCGGTGGATTACGCCTCGCATTGCGCTCATGTGGAGGCGATCGAGGGCGAGTTGGCGAGGGAGCTTGCCGGGATCAGTCCTCGGTCGTCGTCGGTGCCGTTCTATTCGACGGTGACTGGTGGGGTGCTGGATACGGCGGGGCTGGATGCCGGGTACTGGTATCGCAATCTGCGTCAGACGGTGCGCTTCGAGGAAACCGTACGCGCCCTGCTGTCGGATGGCTTCCAGGTGTTCATCGAGGCCAGCGCCCATCCCGTACTCACGGTGGGCGTAGAGCAGACCGCCGAGCAGCATGGCTCCGACGTGGCGGCCGTCGGGTCGCTGCGCCGTGACGAGGGCGGTCTGGAGCGCTTCCTGACTTCCGTGGCCGAGGCCTATGTGGGCGGGGCATCCGTCGACTGGGCTCGGACGTTCGCGGGCACGGGAGCGCGTCGAGTTGAGCTGCCCACGTACGCATTCCAGCGCAAGCGGTACTGGCTGGACGTCCAGGCCCTGCCGCAGCCGAGCCCGCTCGCCCGGCCCGATGCGACCGACCTCGGTGACAGCGCGGACCACGCATCGGCGACCGACGCGGCGTCGTTCCTGCGCGCGCGTCTCGCCCCGCTGGACGACGCCCAGCGAGCGGAGATGCTGGCGGACCTGGTACGTGACCAGGTCGCCACCGCGCTGGGGTACGAAGGGCCGGACGCCGTCGAGCTCGGTCGGACCTTCAAGGAACTGGGCTTCGATTCGCTCGGCGCCGTCGACTTCCGCAACCGTCTGAACACCACTACCGGACTGCGGCTGTCGACCACGCTGCTGTTCGACCACCCCACGCCCCGGGCCCTCGTTCGCCATCTGCGGGACAGGCTCCTGGGTGACGACGGGCGCGAGGAGACCGCACCGGCGCCGGTCGGCGTGGCCCTGGACGAGCCCATCGCGATCGTGGGCATGAGCTGCCGCTACCCCGGTGGTGTGCGATCGCCCGAGGAGCTGTGGCAGCTGATCGCCTCCGGTGGCGACGCCATCGGGGCGTTTCCGGCGGACCGGGGCTGGGATCTGTCCGGGCTGTATGACGCCGACCCCGGACGAGCCGGGACGACGTATGCCCGCGAAGGCGGATTCCTCTACGACGCCGGGGACTTCGATGCCCCCTTCTTCGGGATCCCGCCGCGCGAGGCGCTGGCGATGGACCCCCAGCAGCGGCTGTTGCTGGAGACCTCCTGGGAGGTCTTCGAACGCGCGGGTATCGACCCGGCCGGGCGGGAGAAGAGCCGGACCGGTGTCTTCGTGGGCGCGATGTCCCAGGACTACGGCCCGCGGATGCACGACGCCTCGGACGAGCTGCAGGGATACCTGCTGACCGGCAACACCGTCAGCGCCGCTTCCGGCCGTATCTCCTACACCATGGGCTTCGAGGGCCCGGCGATGACGGTGGACACCGCCTGCTCGTCCTCCTTGGTGGCCCTGCATCTGGCGGTCCAGTCGCTGCGCCAGGGCGAGTGCGCGCTCGCGCTCGCCGGTGGTGTGACGGTGATGCCGACGCCGGGGCTGTTCGTGGAGTTCAGCAGGCAGCAGGGGCTGGCTCCGGACGGCCGGTGCAAGCCGTTCGCGTCGGCGGCGGATGGCACGGGCTGGGCCGAGGGCGCCGGGATGCTGCTGCTGGAAAGGCTGTCCGACGCGCGGCGGAACGGTCACCGGGTGCTCGCGGTGGTGCGCGGCAGCGCCATCAACCAGGACGGTGCGTCAAACGGTCTGACCGCGCCGAACGGTCCGTCCCAACAGCGCGTGATCCGGGCGGCGTTGACGAACGCCGGACTTTCGCCCGCCGACGTGGACGCGGTCGAAGCGCATGGCACGGGCACGGCCCTGGGCGACCCGATCGAGGCCGAGGCGCTGCTCGCGACCTACGGGCGGGAACGGAGTGCCGAGGACCGGCCGCTGTGGCTGGGGTCGGTGAAGTCGAACATCGGTCATACGCAGGCGGCGGCTGGTGTCGCGGGCGTGATGAAGATGGTGCTGGCGATGCGGCACGGTGTGCTGCCCAAGTCGCTGCACGTGGATGAGCCGTCGCCGCATGTGGACTGGTCGGCGGGTGCGGTGGAGCTGCTGACGGAGGCGGTGGAGTGGCCGGAGACGGGCCGGTCATGGCGTGCGGGTGTGTCGTCCTTCGGCATCAGCGGAACGAACGCCCATGTCATCGTGGAGCAGGCTCCCGCAGAGGTGGGCGTTGCCGAGCCGGTGGACGAGGGGCGGGAGACCCCGGCGTCGGTGCCGTGGGTGGTGTCGGCGAAGTCCGAGGATGCGTTGCGGGCCCAGGCGGAGCGGCTGCTGTCGGCGGTGTGTGGGGAGCTGGACGCCGAGGCGTCGGTCGTGGATGTGGCCTCGTCACTGGTGGCCACGCGCTCCATGTTTGAGCACCGGGCGGTGGTGCTTGCCGGTGACCATGAGGGGCTTACGGCCGGGCTGGAAGCGCTGGTGGAGGATGCACCGGCGGCGGGTGTGGTGCGGGGCTCGGTGGTGCCGGGGAAGTTGGCGGTGCTGTTCTCGGGTCAGGGTCGTCAGCGGGTCGGCATGGGCCGGGAGTTGTATGGGGCGTTCCCGGTGTTCGCGGACGCGTTTGACGAGGTGTGTGGGCACTTCGATGGGGTGTTGGAGTGTTCGTTGCGGGATGTGGTGTTCGGGGATGTGGCGGGGCTGGATGAGACGGGGTTTACGCAGTGTGGGTTGTTCGCGGTGGAGGTGGGGCTGTTCCGGTTGGTGGAGTCGTGGGGTGTGCGGCCGGATTTTGTGGCGGGGCATTCGATTGGTGAGCTGGTGGCGGCGCATGTGGCGGGGGTGTTGTCGCTCGAGGACGCGTGTGTGTTGGTGGCGGCTCGTGGGCGGTTGATGCAGGGGTTGCCGTCGGGTGGGGTGATGGTGTCGGTGCAGGCCGCCGAGGCCGACGTACTGTCGCTCCTGGCTGGTCGTGAGGCCGAGGTGAGTGTGGCGGCGGTCAACGGTCCGTACTCGACCGTGATCTCCGGGGCGGAAGAGGCGGTGTCGGAGGTCGCCGGGCGGTTTGAGGCTCAGGAGATCAAGACCAAGCGGCTGCGGGTCTCCCACGCCTTCCACTCGCCCTTGATGGAGCCGATGCTGGCGGAGTTCCGGCGGGTGGCCGAGGGGTTGTCGTACGCGCCTTCCCGCGTCCCCGTCGTATCGAATGTGACGGGTCTGGTGGCGGATGCCGAGGCGCTGTGCTCGGCCGAGTACTGGGTGCGGCATGTGCGTGAGGCCGTGCGGTTCGCGGACGGGGTACGGAGTCTGGCCGACGCGGGAGTCACCACCTTCCTGGAGCTGGGTCCGGACGGGGTGCTCTCCGGGATGGGACAGGAGTGCGTCTCGGACGCGGTCTTCTCATCGGCGCTGCGCGATGGCCGGGGCGAGATCCCTTCGCTGCAGGAGGCGCTCGCCGAGATCTATGTGCGGGGGCGGCAGGTCGACTGGACAGCCCTGTTGGCACCGGGCCGCCCCCGCCGTGTGGAGTTGCCGACGTACGCGTTCCAGCGGGAGCGCTTCTGGCTGGAGCCGGTCCGTACCGGCACGGCCCCGGCGCTGGCGCGGGTGGCTGATGGCTGGCGCTATCCGGTGTCGTGGTCGCCCGTTTCGGACGTGGTGGGTGCTGCCCTGACGGGCACGTGGCTGGTGGCGGTCCCGGCGGGGCTGGCCGGGGACGAGTGGGTCGCGGATTGTGTGGCCGCGTTGGCTGGGCGCGGTGCCCAGGCTGTCGTGGTCGAGCTTGGCCGGGACGACGCCGACCGTGCGGTGATGGCGGACCGGTTGCGCCGGGCCCTGGAGGAGACCGAAGTCTCCGACGCCGCGGGGGTGGTGTCGCTGCTGGCGCTGGCAGAGGGGCGGCACGGTGAGTACGGGTCGGTGCCGTTGGGGCTGGCGCTGACGTTGACCTTGCTCCAGGGGATCGGGGATGCGGGCGTGGGTGGCCGCGTGTGGTGTGTGACGCGGGGCGCGGTGGCGGTGGGCGGTTCGGAGAGCCCGTTGAGTGTGGAGCAGGCGGCGGTGTGGGGGATGGGCCGGGTGGCCGGGCTGGAGGCCCCGGAGCGCTGGGGCGGCCTTGTCGACCTGCCCGAGGTATGGGGTGCGCGGGTGGCGGACCGGCTGGTGGGCGCGGCGAGTGGCCGTGTCGACGAGACCGAGGTGGCGGTGCGGGCATCGGGTGTGTTCGGCCGCCGCGTGGTGCGTGCCGTCGAGGGTGCGCAGGGTGTCGGGGGGTGGGTGCCGTCGGGGACGGTGTTGGTGACGGGTGGTACGGGTGCGTTGGGTGCCCATGTGGCGCGGTGGCTGGCGTGTGCGGGTGTGGAGCATCTGCTGTTGGTGTCGCGTCGTGGTTCTGAGGCTGCGGGCGTGGGTGAGCTGTGTGCCGAACTGCGCGAGATGGGCGTTCGGGTGACGGTTGTGGCGTGTGATGTGGGTGATCGGGATGCGTTGGCTGGGGTGTTGGCGGGGGTGCCGGAGGAGTTGCCGTTGACGGGGGTGGTGCATGCGGCGGGTGTGCTGGATGACGGGGTGCTGGATGGGTTGTCGGTGGAGCGGTTCGAGGGTGTGTTGCGGGCGAAGTCGGAGGCGGCGTGGCATTTGCATGAGTTGACGCGGGGGCTGGATCTTTCGGCGTTTGTGCTGTTCTCGTCGTTTTCGGGGATGGTGGGTGCCGCTGGGCAGGCGAACTATGCGGCGGCGAACGCGACTTTGGACGCGTTGGCGGGGTGGCGGCGGGGTGCGGGGCTTCCGGCCACCTCGGTGGCCTGGGGTCCCTGGGCCGACAACGGCATGGCAGAGGCTGTCGCGGACCGGTGGCGGCGCCACGGCCTTCCCGCGATGGACCCCGAGTCGGCCGTCGCCGCCCTGGAGCACAGCGTCAACCATCCAGCGGCAGCGTCTCTGATCGTCGCCGACGTCGAGTGGGACACCCTGGCCCGGACGATGCCGGACACCCGTTCGCGTCGGCTCCTCCACGACCTCACGGCCCATGGCTCACCCGACACCGCCAACGAGGTCACCACCACCGATGGGTCGCTTCGGCGCCGACTCGCCGGGCTGGGGACGGCGGAACAAGACCGTATCCTCCTGGAGTTCGTACGCTCCCATGTGGCAGCCGTCCTTGGACACCGACGTCCCGGGGCCATCGACGCCGACCGGGCCTTCAAGGAACTGGGTTTCGACTCCCTCGCGGCGGTGACCCTGCGCAACCGGCTGAACGCGGCCACCGGACTGACCCTGCCGAGCACCCTGCTCTTCGACCACCCCACCGTGACGGCGCTGGTCAAACTGTTGCGCACCGAGGCGCTCGGGCTGCGGAACGGCGCGGACGACGCGTTGCCCGTCGCCGTGGCCACCGACGACGAACCCATCGCCATTGTGGCCATGAGCTGCCGCTTCCCAGGTGAGGTGCGGACACCGGAAGACCTGTGGCAGCTGCTGCTCGCCGGGCGCGAGGTGCTGACCGAGTTCCCCGCCGATCGTGGATGGGACCTGGAAACGCTCTACGGGCCGGACCCGGACGAGCACGGCAAGAGCTACGTCCGCGAGGGCGGATTCCTCGACGGAGCGGGCGACTTCGACCCGAAGTTCTTCGGCATCTCGCCGCGTGAGGCGGTGGCGATGGACCCGCAGCAGCGGTTGCTGCTGGAGACGTCGTGGGAGGCGTTCGAGCGGGCCGGGATCGATCCCACACTGCTCCGGGGCAGCCGGACCGGGGTCTTCGTGGGCAGCAACGGGCAGGACTACGCGACCAGCCTGCGCCAGGCGGCAGCGGAGCACGTCGAGGGCCACCTGGTCACCAGCAGCGCCGCAAGCGTCGTCTCCGGCCGTATCTCCTACACCTTCGGCTTCGAGGGCCCGGCGGTCACGGTGGACACCGCCTGTTCGTCGTCGCTGGTCGCCCTGCATCTGGCGGCGCAGTCCCTGCGCCAGGGCGAATGCTCGCTCGCGCTCGCCGGCGGGGTCACCGTGATGTCCACCCCCGAGCTCTTCGTGGAATTCAGCCGACAGCGCGGTCTGGCGGCCGACGGTCGGTGCAAGGCGTTCGCGGCGGCCGCGGACGGCACCGGCTGGGGCGAGGGTGTGGGCCTGCTGCTGTTGGAGCGGCTGTCGGACGCGCGGCGCGAGGGTCATCAGGTGCTGTCGGTGGTACGCGGTTCCGCCGTCAACCAGGACGGTGCGAGCAACGGCCTCACCGCGCCGAGCGGACCGTCGCAGCAGCGGGTGATCCGGGCCGCCCTGGCGAACGCCCGGCTGTCGGCCGCCGACGTCGATATGGTCGAGGCGCACGGCACGGGCACGACGCTGGGCGATCCCATCGAGGCGCAGGCGCTGCTGGCCACGTACGGCCAGGAGCGGCCCGGCGAGTGGCCGCTGTGGCTCGGCTCGATCAAGTCCAACATCGGCCACACCCAGGCGGCGGCCGGTGTGGCCGGGGTCATCAAGTCGGTGCTGGCCATGCGCCACGGCGTGCTCCCGCAGACCCTGCACATCGATGAGCCATCAGCGCATGTGGACTGGTCCACGGGCGCGGTGGAGCTTCTGACCGGCCCGACGGCATGGCCCGAGACCGGCCGGCCCCGTCGGGCGGGTGTCTCCTCCTTCGGCGTGAGCGGCACCAACGCCCATGTGATCCTGGAGCAGGGGCCGATGGTGTCCGATGCCGCCACGGACGCCACCTCCGAACCGGGCAGCGTGGTGCCGTGGGTGGTATCGGCGCGGTCCGAGGCGGGGCTCCAGGATCAGGCCGCACGCTTGCTGTCTATGGTGGGCGACGAGGCCGGTCCGGCGGCAGCGGATGTCGGTCTGTCGCTGGTCACCACACGTGCGGCGTTCGAGCGGCGGGCGGTGGTGCTGGGTGATGACCGTACCGCCCTCGTCAGTGGCCTGACCGCGCTGGCCGAGGGGCGCGAGGCCACGGGTGTGGTGCGCGGGACGGCCACTGGCTCCTCGGACCGCGTCGCCTTCGTCTTCCCTGGTCAGGGGTCGCAGTGGGTGGGGATGGCGGCGGGGCTGTTGGAGTCGTCGCCGGTGTTCGCGGAGCGGATGGAGGAGTGCGCGGCGGCGTTGGCGCCGTTCGTGGACTGGTCGCTGGTGGATGTGCTCAGCGACCCCGCGGCGCTGGAGCGGGTGGATGTGGTGCAGCCAGCCTTGTGGGCGGTGATGGTGTCGCTGGCGGAGCTGTGGCGTTCGTACGGTGTCGAGCCCGCGGCCGTCATCGGTCACTCCCAGGGTGAGATCGCGGCGGCGTGTGCGGCGGGTGCGTTGTCGCTGGAGGACGCGGCACGCGTGGTGGCCCTGCGCAGCAAGGCGCTGCGTGCGCTGTCAGGGCTGGGCGGCATGGTGTCCGTGTCGTCGCCGTTGGAGACGGTGAGGGAGCGGCTCGCGCCGTGGGATGAGCGGCTGTCGGTGGCGGCGGTCAACGGTCCCTCGGCTGTCGTGGTCTCCGGCGACGCGGACGCGCTGGACGAGCTGCTGGCGGCGTGCGAGGCGGACGAGATCCGGGCGCGTCGCATTCCCGTGGACTACGCCTCGCACTGTGCCCACGTCGAGGCCATCGAGGACGAGCTTCAGCGGACTCTCGGGGGGATCACCCCGCACTCGTCGTCGGTGCCGTTCTACTCCACGGTCACGGCAGGTGCGCTGGACACCAAGGAACTGGACGCCGGGTACTGGTACCGCAATCTGCGTCAGACGGTGCGCTTCGACGAGGCCGTCCGTGCCCTGCTCGCCGACGGCTTCGATACGTTCATCGAGGCCAGCGCCCATCCCGTCCTGACGATGGGCGTGGAGCAGACGGCCCAGGACCACGGCACGCACATCACGGCCGTCGGATCCCTGCGCCGCGACGAAGGCGGTCTCGACCGGTTCGCCGGCTCCCTGGCCGAGGCATACGTCGGCGGCGCGGCCGTCGACTGGGCGGCCATGTTCGCGGGCACGGGCGCCCGGCGCGTCGACCTGCCGACGTACGCCTTCCAGCACCAGCGCTACTGGGTCGAGCCCTCAGCCGTGGCGGGCGATGTGTCCTCGGCCGGACTGACCTCCGCCGACCACCCCCTCCTCGGCGCGGCGACCGCGCTGCCCGACTCGGACGGGTGGCTGCTGACGGGCCGCCTCTCGCTCCGTACGCATCCCTGGCTGGCCGAACACACCGTGCTCGGCCGGGCCCTGCTGCCCGCGTCCGCGTTCGTGGAGTTGGCGCTGCGCGCCGGTGACGCGGCCGGATGCGACCGCGTGGCGGAGCTGACTCTGGAGGCGCCTCTGGTGCTTCCCGAACAGGGCGCCGTACAGCTCCAGTTGACCGTCGGCGGGCCCGGGGAGGACGGCGGACGTCCCGTACGGGTGTACGCGCGGCCGGAGGGCAGCACGGACCGGCCATGGACCCGCTGTGCCTCGGGAACGCTGGTCCACGGCGAGGCCCACAGCGAGGCCCATGGCGAGGCCCACCTCCACGCCAATGACCTCAGCGTATGGCCGCCTACCGGCGCGGAGGCCGTCGACACCGCCGGTCTCTACGAGCGGTTGGCCGACGCCGGGGTGACGTACGGGCCCATCTTCCGCGGCGTTCGCGCGGTATGGCGCCGCGGTGAGGAGCTCTTCGCCGAGGTGGTGCTGCCCGAGGAAGCCCATGGCGAGGTGTCCAGGTTCGGCATCCACCCGGCCCTGCTGGACACCGCCTTGCAGCCGGGTCTGGCGCCCTTCTCGGGCGATGTGGACGGCATCCGCCTGCCGTTCCTCTGGAGCGGTGTGTCGTTGCACGCGACCGGGGCGTCGATGCTCCGCGTGCGGCTGACCCGCGAGGGCACCGACACCCTGTCCGCGCTGGTCGCCGACCCGGCCGGAACACCGGTGGCCACGGTGGACGCGCTGGTGGCGCGGCCGGTGACGGAGGAGCGGTTCGCGGCCGCGACAGCGCGGCCCGGCGACGGCCGACCGGAACGGGCCGCCGTGGTCCGCCGCGCACTGGCCCGGACGACGCCCGCAGCGGAGGAGGCGTCACTACGGCAGCGGCTGCGCCGGGTGGGCGAGGCGGAGCGGGAGCGGATCGTGCTGCGCATGGTCCAGGACCAGGCCGCCACCGTCCTCGGCCACAGCACACCGGACGCCGTCGAGCCGGAGATCTCCTTCAAGGAGCACGGCTTCGACTCCCTCACGGCGGTGGAGCTGCGGAACCGGCTGAACACGGCCACCGGCGAACGGCTGCCCGCCACGGTGGTCTTCGACTACCCGACCCCCACCGCGCTCGCGGAATACCTCCGCGCGGAACTGCTCGGCCTCCGGGAGGGCGATGCGCCCTCGGCACCCGCGCCCGTCACCCGGGCCGAGCCGGACGGCGATCCGATCGCCATCGTC
This sequence comes from Streptomyces rapamycinicus NRRL 5491, assembly GCF_024298965.1. Lineage (NCBI taxonomy): Bacteria > Bacillati > Actinomycetota > Actinomycetes > Kitasatosporales > Streptomycetaceae > Streptomyces > Streptomyces rapamycinicus. Next base: position 11,367,180 of record NZ_CP085193.1, read on the forward strand.
GCCATGGGGTGCCGTCTGCCCGGCGGTGTCCGGTCCCCGGAGGAACTGTGGGACCTGCTGGCCGAGGGCCGTGACGCGATATCCGGCTTCCCCGAGGACCGTGGCTGGGAGCTCGACGGACTCTACGACGCCGACCCCGACGCCCCCGGGAAGACCTATACGCGCCACGGTGGCTTCGTCAACGGCGCGGGCGAATTCGACGCGGCGTTCTTCGGCATCTCACCGCGTGAGGCGGTGGCGATGGACCCGCAGCACCGACTGCTGCTGGAGACGTCCTGGGAGACCTTCGAACGCGCGGGCATCGACCCGGCCTCCCTGCGTGGCAGCCAGACCGGTGTGTTCGTGGGCGCCGGATCACACGGATACGGCGCGGGCCCGATCCGGCCGTCGAGCGGTGTCGAGGGCTATCTGCTCACCGGTAACGCCCTCAGCGTCACCTCCGGTCGGCTCGCCTATGCGTTCGGCTTCGAAGGGCCCGCCGTCGCCGTCGACACGGCGTGCTCGTCGTCGCTGGTGGCGCTGCACCTGGCCGCGCAGTCGCTGCGGCAGGGCGAGTGCTCCCTGGCCCTGGCCGGTGGCACCGCCGTCATGTCCACCCCCTGGACGTTCGTCGGCTTCAGCCGCCAGCGGGGACTGGCCCCGGACGGGCGCTGCAAGCCCTTCTCCGCCGCCGCCGATGGCTTCGGCCCGGCGGAGGGCGTCGGTGTGCTGCTGCTGGAACGCCTGTCGGACGCCCGCCGGAACGGACACCGTGTGCTCGCCCTCGTACGGGGCACCGCCATCAACCAGGACGGTGCGAGCAACGGCCTCACCGCGCCCAACGGCCCCTCACAACAGCGGGTGATCCGCCTCGCGTTGGAGAACGCCCGGCTGTCGCCGGCCGAGGTGGACGCGGTCGAGGCCCATGGCACCGGCACCAAGCTGGGCGACCCCATCGAGGCACAGGCCCTGCTGGCCACGTATGGCAGGGGCCGCCCCGAAGAACGGCCGCTGCTGCTGGGCTCGGTGAAGTCGAACATCGGACACACGCAGGCGGCGGCGGGTGTGGCCGGTGTGATCAAGATGGTGCTCGGCATGCGACACGGTGTGCTGCCGCGCACCCTGCACGTGGATGAGCCATCGCCGCATGTGGACTGGTCCGAGGGCGGATTGCGTCTGCTGACGGACGATATGACCTGGCCGGAGACGGGACGGCCGCGCCGCGCGGCGGTCTCCGCCTTCGGGATGAGCGGAACCAACGCCCACGCCGTGCTGGAGCAGGCCCCGCTCGACGACGCCCCCGGCCATGGTGTCGATGACGACACCCCGGCCGAGGGACTGCCGGAGATCACGCCATGGGTGATCTCCGGGCGGTCGGACACCGCGGTCGAGGCACAGGCGGAACGGCTGCTGACCCGCGTGCGCGAGCGCGGAGAGGTTTCGCCCGCCGATGTCGGGCTGTCGTTGGCGACCACGCGCAGTGTCTTCGAACACCGCGCGGTGGTGCTGGCAGGAGACAGGGACGGCCTCCTCAACGGCCTGGGCGCGTTGGCCGAGGGGAACGTGGCCCCCGGCATGGTGCGCGGGATGGCGACCGCCCGGGATCACGCGGTGCTGGTCTTCCCTGGCCAGGGGTCGCAGTGGGTGGGGATGGCTGCGGGGTTGTTGGAGTCGTCTGCGGTGTTCGCGGAGCGGTTGGGGGAGTGTGCGGTGGCGTTGGGGCCGTTCGTGGACTGGTCGTTGGTGGATGTGTTGGGTGATGCGGTGGCGTTGGGGCGGGTGGATGTGGTGCAGCCGGTGTTGTGGGCGGTGATGGTGTCTCTGGCTGAGTTGTGGCGTTCGTACGGTGTGGAGCCTGCGGCGGTCATCGGTCATTCGCAGGGTGAGATCGCGGCGGCGTGTGTGGCGGGTGCGTTGTCGTTGGAGGACGCGGCGCGGGTGGTGGCGTTGCGGAGTAAGGCGTTGCGGGCGTTGTCGGGGTTGGGTGGCATGGTGTCGGTGTCGTTGCCGGTGGGGGAGGTGCGGGAGCGGCTGGGCCGGTGGGGTGAGCGGTTGTCGGTGGCGGCGGTGAACGGGCCCTCGGCCGTGGTGGTCTCCGGCGATGCGGATGCGTTGGAGGAGTTGCTGGCCGTAAGCGAGGGCGAGGAGATCCGGGCGCGGCGCGTTCCGGTGGATTACGCCTCGCACTGCGCTCACGTCGAGGCCATCGAGGATGAGCTTCGGCAGGTCCTCGCGGGGATCGCGCCGCGCTCGTCGTCGGTGCCGTTCTATTCGACGGTGACCGGTGGGGTGCTCGATACGGCCGACCTGGATGCCGGGTACTGGTATCGCAATCTGCGTCAGACCGTGCGTTTCGACGAGACCGTACGCGCCCTGCTGGCCGACGGCTTCCAGGTGTTCATCGAGGCCAGCGCCCACCCCGTCCTGACGATGGGTGTGGAGCAGACTGCCGAGGAGCACGGGACCCGGGTCACCGCGGTCGGTTCGCTGCGCCGCGACGAAGGCGGTCTGGAGCGCTTCATGACCTCCTTGGCCGAGGCGTACGTGGGCGGCGCGTCCGTCGACTGGGCGGGGATGTTCGCGGGGACGGGCGCGCGGCGCGTCGATCTGCCGACGTATGCGTTCCAGCGCACCCACTTCTGGTTGGAGTCCGAGGCCATCGACGCCGCAGGCGATGTGGCATCGGTGGGGCTGGACTCGGCCGGGCATCCGTTGCTGGGGGCCGCCGTGCCGCTGCCCGACTCCGACGGCTTCCTGCTCACCGGTCGGCTCTCGCTCCGTACCCACCCCTGGCTCGCCGACCACGCGGTGTTGGGCCGGGCCATCCTGCCCGGTACGGCGTTTGTCGAGCTGGCGTCGAGGGCCGGTGACGCGGTCGGTTGTGACCGGTTGGAGGAGCTGACGCTGGAGGCGCCCCTGGTGCTGCCCGACGAGGGGGCGGTCCAGGTGCAGCTGGTCGTGAGCGGGCCCGGGCAGGACGGGCAGCGCGAGTTCAGCGTGCACGCCCGCCGCGACGACGTCCCGGACGCCTCGTGGACGTGCCACGCGAAGGGCGTCCTGGCACTGAACTCACCGGCGATCGACGGGACGACCGGCCCGGTGGACCTGAAGGCATGGCCACCGGCGGGCGCGGAGGCGGTCGAGACCGCGGGTTTCTACGAGGATGTGGCGGCCACCGGACTGGTGTACGGACCGGTGTTCCGAGGGCTGCGCGCCGTCTGGCGCAAGGCTGACGAGGTCTTTGCCGAGGTGGCGCTGCCGGAGGAGTCGCGCGCCGACGCGGCCCGGTTCGGGCTGCATCCCGCCCTCCTCGACACGGCGCTGCACGCCTGGCTGGTATGCGCCGCCTCCCATCCGGAGAAGGACGCGCGTAAGGCCGGGATCCGGCTGCCGTTCGTATGGAGCGGTGTGTCGTTGCACGCCACCGGCGCGACCTCTCTACGGGTACGGCTGGCCCGTGTGGGCGCCGATGGGATGTCCGTCCTGGTGGCCGACGCCGCCGGAACACCGGTGGCGACGGCGGAGGCGCTGGTCACCCGGCCGGTCTCGGAAGCGCAGCTCGCGTCGTCCGCCGACGACGGCGAGTCGCTGTACCGAGTGGAGTGGATCGCGGGGCCCACGACCGCCCGGGCCCCCGCCAGCGACCGATGCGCGGTGGCCGGACCGGACCCCTTCGGCCTGGCCAGGGCGTTGAAGTCGGCCGATGGATCGGTGGAGGAACACGCCGATCTGGCCGCTCTCGCAGCGCATGTGCGATCGGGCGCTCCCGTGCCGGACCTGGTGTTCGTGACCGTGTCCTCCGCCCCCGGTGAGGACGTCGTCCCGGCGGCACACGCCGTGGCCCACCGGACCCTGGACACGGTGCGGGCATGGCTGGCGGAGGACGGGTTCGCCGCGGCCCGGCTGGTGTTCGTCACCCGGGGCGCGCTGGCGACCGAGGACGGTGAGGACCCGCGCGACCTGGCCGCGGCTCCGGTCTGGGGGCTGGTGCGATCGGCGCAGGCCGAGCATCCGGACCGTTTCGTCCTGCTGGACGTGGACGGCGCCGAGCCGTCGCTCGCCGTGCTGCACCAGGCGGTGGCGACCGGGGAGCCGCAGCTCGCGGCGCGCGGCGCCGAGGTGCTGGTGCCACGTCTGGCCCCCGGCGCCGCGAGGGATGTGCTGACACCACCGGATGACACGGCGGCGTGGCGGCTGGAGGCGTCCGGAGCGGGCACGCTGGAGGGGCTGACCCTGGCCACGGCCACGGACACCACCCGGGCACTCGGCGAGCACGAGGTGCGGGTGGCCGTGCGCGCCACGGGCCTGAACTTCCGCGATGTCCTCATCTCCCTGGACATGTATCCGGACGAGGCCATGATGGGCGGTGAGGGGGCCGGTGTGGTCGTGGCCACCGGTTCCGGTGTGACCTCCCTCGCCGTCGGCGACCGGGTGATGGGGCTGTGGTCCGGGGGGTTCGGGCCGCTGGCCGTGGTGGATCACCGCACCCTGGTACGGATCCCGGACGGCTGGTCCTTCACCGAGGCCGCGTCCGTCCCCGTGGTGTTCGTGACGGCCCTGTACGCGCTGCGGGAGCTGGCGGGCGTACGGCGCGGTGAGTCGCTGCTGGTCCATTCCGCCGCCGGTGGTGTGGGGATGGCCGCGGTGCGGCTGGCGCGGGCCTGGGGCGTCGAGGTGTTCGCCACCGCGAGCGAGGCCAAGTGGGACGTCCTGCGCGGCCTCGGGCTTGACGAGGCGCATATCGCGTCGTCGCGCACGCTGGAGTTCGAGGAGCGGTTCACGGACTCCTCGGCCGGCCGTGGTGTGGATGTGGTCCTGGATTCCCTGTCCGGTGAGTTCGTGGACGCGTCGCTGCGGCTGCTCGCCGAGGGCGGGCGGTTCATCGAGATGGGCAAGACGGATGTGCGGTCCGCCGATGCGGTGGCCGCGGCCCATCCGGGCGTGCTGTACCGGGCGTTCGACCTGGGGGAGGCGGGGCCGGAGCACATCGGGGAGATGCTCGCGGAGATCGTGGCTCTCTTCGAGCGCGGTGTGCTGGAGCCGCTGCCCGCACGGGTGTGGGACGTGCGCAGGGCTCCCGAGGCGTTCCGGTTCATGAGCCAGGCCCGCCATGTGGGCAAGCTGGTGCTGAGCGTTCCGGCCGCGCCGGCCCCGGAGGGGACCGTACTGATCACCGGCGCCGGTGGCGTCCTGGGCGGACTGATCGCCCGGCATCTGGTGGCGGAGCACGGCATCCACCGGCTGCTGCTGGTCAGCCGCCGTGGCCGCGCGGCCGAGAGCATGGCGGCGCTCGAGGCGGAGCTGACGGCCCTGGGAGCCTCGGTCACCGTCGCCGCCTGCGATGTCGCCGACCGCGACGCGCTGGCCGACCTGCTGGCGGACCTCCCCGATGGCCACGGTCTGAACGGTGTGGTCCACGCCGCGGGCATCCTGGACGACGGAACGGTGGCCTCGCTGACACCGGAGCGGCTCGACGCGGTACTGCGCGCCAAGGTCGACGGGGCGTGGCATCTGCACGAGCTGACGCGCCGTTTCGACGTGGCCATGTTCGCCTTGTTCTCGTCGACCGCCGGGGTCCTGGGGTCCGCGGGGCAGGCCAACTACGCCGCCGCCAACACGTTCCTGGACGGACTGGCCCAGCGGCGCCGGGCGATGGGTCTGCCCGGAGTGTCGCTCGCCTGGGGTCTGTGGGCCGAGCGCACCGGAATGACCGGACACCTCGGCCAGGCGGACCTCTCGCGGATGACACGGGTCGGACTGGTGCCCTTCCCCACCGAGGAGGGGCTGCGGCTGTTCGACACGGCCGGGCGGCTGGCCGAGGGCGTGGTGGTGCCCGCGCGGCTCGACCTCGGCCACCTGGCGGCCGCCGCCGACGCCACGCCCGTACCGCCCTTGCTCAACGCACTCGTACGACGGCCCGCTCCGCCCCGGCGTGCCTCGGCCCAGGAAGACCCCGGCTCGCGGGAGGCGCCGCTGGCGCGGCGGCTGGCCGGGCTCGGCCAGGGGGAGCGGCAGCGGACGCTGCTGCGTCTGGTCCAGGAACACGCCGCCACGGTCCTCGGCCATGGGACGGCGTCCGCGGTGGTCACCGACCGCGGCTTCCTGGAGCTCGGCTTCGACTCGCTCACCGCGGTCGAGCTTCGCAACCGGCTGAACGCGGCCACCGGGCTGCGGCTGCCCGCGACCCTCGTCTTCGACTACCCGACCCCCGCCGCGCTGGCCGGACACCTGGGGGAGGAGATCGCCCCCGTGGCGGCGGACGACCCGTCGGACGCGGCCGCCGAACTCGACCGGCTGGAAGCCGCGTTGCTCGGCACGGAGACGGCGGCCGACGACACCACCCGCGCGATGGTGGCCGACCGGCTGAAGCGCCTGCTGTCCCACTGGGACGGGGACCGCGGCGGCCCGGCGCCGGACGGCCGGGCCGGTGGCCCCGCTCCCGGTGCCGCCCTCGGTCCCGCCCTCGGTCCCGCCACCGGTCCCGCCACCGGTTCCGCCACCGGTCCCGCCACCGGTTCCGCCACCGGTTCCGGCGACGCGGACGACGTCGCGGAGCACTTGGAGACGGCGGCGGCCGACGAGCTCTTCGCCTTCATCGACCAGGAGTTCGGGTCGTGATCCGAGCAGCAGCCGCCGCCATGGCGCACCCACGAACCCACCCCACCTGCCCGCCGAACACCCCGCTCCCGAAGCCCGACCCCGAGAGGTTCTGATGTCGGAACAAGAAAAGCTGCTCGGTTACCTCCGGCGGGTGACGGCTGATCTGCACCAGACACGGCAGCGGCTGCAGGACGTGGAGTCCGCGGCCCGCGAGCCGATCGCGATCGTCGGGATGAGCTGCCGCTTCCCCGGCGGGGTGCGCTCCCCCGAGGAGTTCTGGCGGCTGCTGAGCGGGGCCGAGGACGGCATCACACCATTCCCCGACGACCGCGGCTGGAACCTCGGCCCGCTCTACGACGCGGACCCCGACCGGCCCGGCACCTCCTACGCGCGCGAGGGCGGATTCCTGTACGACGTCGGCGACTTCGACGCCGACTTCTTCGGTATCTCGCCGCGTGAGGCGCTGGCGATGGACCCCCAGCAGCGGCTGCTGCTGGAAACTTCATGGGAGGCCGTCGAGCGGGCGGGCATCGACCCGGCCTCGCTCAGGGGCAGCCGGTCCGGAGTGTTCGTCGGGGCCGTGGCCCCCGACTACGGGCCGCGGGTGCACGAGGCCACCGACGGCGTCGAGGGCCACCTGGTGACCGGCAGCGCCATCAGCGTCGTATCCGGGCGCGTGGCCTACACCCTGGGCCTGGAGGGCCCGGCCGTGACGGTGGACACCGCGTGTTCCTCGTCGCTGGTCGCCCTGCACCTGGCCGTACAGGCCCTGCGCCAGGGGGAGTGCTCCCTCGCCCTGGCCGGTGGCGTCACCGTCATGGCCACGCCCGGTACCTTCATCGGCTTCAGCCGGCAGCGCGGACTCGCACCCGACGGGCGGTGCAAGCCCTTCGCGGCGGCGGCCGACGGTTTCGGGCCCGCCGAGGGCGTCGGCATGCTGTTCCTGGAGCGGCTCTCCGACGCACACCGCAACGGGCACCCCGTGCTGGCCGTCGTCCGGGGCACGGCGACCAACCAGGACGGCGCGAGCAGCGCGCTCTCCGCCCCCAACGGCCCGTCCCAGCAGCGGGTGATCCGCCAGGCGCTGGCCAACGCCGGACTCACGGCCGGGCAGGTCGACGCCGTCGAGGCACACGGGACGGGAACCAAGCTGGGCGACCCGATCGAGGCACAGGCACTGCTGGCCACCTACGGCCGTGAGCGCGCCACGGGCCACCCGCTGCTGCTGGGGTCGGTCAAGTCGAACATCGGACATACGCAGGCGGCGGCCGGTGTGGCCGGTGTGATGAAGATGGTGCTGGCGATGCGGCACGGAGTGCTGCCCCGCACCCTGCACATCGACGAGCCGTCCCCGCATGTGGACTGGACGGCGGGCACCGTCGAACTCCTCACCGAGGCCACCGCGTGGCCCGAGGGTGAGGAGCCGCGCCGGGCCGGTGTGTCCTCGTTCGGCATCAGCGGCACCAACGCCCACGCCATCATCGAGCAGGCGCCGCCACCGGCCGCTACCGATGCCACTTCCGACGCCGTTTCCGACGCCGCTTCCGGTGCGGACGTGGCGGAGGAAGCGGCGGTGCCCCGGGCGGCGCTCCCGCTCGTCCCCTGGCCGCTGTCCAGCAAGTCCGCATCGGTGCTGCGCTCCCAGGCGACGCGGCTGCTGGACCACGTGGAGCGGCACCCGGAGGTCACGGCCGAGGACATCGGACTGTCCCTCGCCACCACGCGGACCGCCTTCGAGCACCGCGCGGTCGTGCTGGCCCCGGACCGTGCGGAAGCCGTACGGACCCTGGCCGAACACCTCGCGGGCCGGTGCGCCTCCGGGCTGGTCGAAGGCGTCGCCAAGCGCAGCGCCGGAGTCGCCTTCGTCTTCCCCGGCCAGGGGTCGCAGTGGGTGGGCATGGCGGCCGGACTGCTGGATTCCGCGCCGGTGTTCGCCCGGCGGATGGAGGAGTGTGCGGCGGCGTTGGCGCCGTTCGTGGACTGGTCGCTGGTGGATGTGCTCCGCGACCCCGCGGCGCTGGAGCGGGTGGATGTCGTACAGCCCGCCCTGTTCGCGGTGATGGTGTCGCTGGCGGAGCTGTGGCGTTCGTACGGCGTGGAGCCGTCGGCCGTCATCGGCCATTCGCAGGGTGAGATCGCGGCGGCGTGTGTGGCGGGTGCGTTGTCGCTGGAGGATGCCGCGCGCGTGGTGGCCCTGCGCAGCCGCGCCCTGCGCGCGCTGTCCGGGCGCGGTGGCATGGCGTCGGTGTCGCTGCCCGTGGAGCGCGTACGGGAGCGGCTCGCGGCATGGGGCGAGCGGCTGTCGGTGGCGGCGGTGAACGGCCCGTCGGCGGTCGTGGTCTCCGGCGACGCGGACGCGCTGGACGAGTTGCTGGCGGCGTGCGAGGCGGAGGAGATCCGGGCGCGCCGCGTACCCGTGGACTACGCCTCGCACTCCGTCCACGTCGAGAGCATCGAGGACGAGATCCGGCGCACCCTCGCCGGGATCGCTCCGCGCTCCTCATCGGTGCCGTTCTACTCCACGGTGACCGGCGGCGTGCTGGACACCACGGAGCTGAACGCCGGCTACTGGTACCGCAATCTGCGTACGACGGTGCGTTTCGACGAGACCGTACGAGTGCTCCTCGGCGAGGGATTCCAGACGTTCGTGGAGGCCAGCGCGCATCCGGTGCTCACCATGGGCATCGAGCAGACGGCCGACGACCACGGCACCCCCGTGGCGGCCATCGGCTCGCTGCGCCGCGACGAAGGCGGCCCGGACCGGTTCCTGACCTCCCTGGCCGAGGCGCACGTCGGCGGCATCGCCATCGACTGGCGGACGGTGTTCGCCGGAACCGGCGCGCACCCCGTCGAGCTGCCCACCTACGCCTTCCAGCACCAGCGCTACTGGCTCACCTCGGCCACCACCGCGCGCCCCACCGGGAGCGCCCCGGCCGAAGACGGCGCGGACACGCACTTCTGGCAGGCCGTGGAGCGCGAGGACACCGAGGCGCTGGCCGCCGCGCTCCAGGTCCAATCCACCGAGCAGCACGCCTCGTTGGGCACCGTCCTGCCCGCCCTCGCACAGTGGCGTCGGCAGCGGCGCTCCGAATCGACCGTGGACGAGTGGCGCTACCGCGTGATCTGGCGCCCCAAGAGCGGCACCCCGGCCGCCTCGCTTCCGGGGCCATGGCTGCTGCTGGCCCCCAGCTCCCGCCCCGGCGACCCGCTGGTCACGGCCTCCCGCGAGGCACTCGCGGCACACGGCGCCGATGTCGTCCTGGTCGAGCTGGGCGCGGACGACGCACACCGCGCCACGGTGGCCGAGCGGCTGCGCGCCGCCACCGCCGGCCACCCGCTGGACACGCTGTCCGGCGTGCTGTCACTGCTGCCGCTCGACGAACGCCCGTACCCCGCACATCCCGTGGCCACCACCGGCCTGACCCTGACCCTCGCCCTGATCCAGGCCCTCGACGACCTCGGTGTCCGGGCGCCGCTGTGGTGCGCCACCCAGGGCGCGGTGTCCATCGGCAGCTCCGATCCGCTCACCAGCCCCGCCCAGGCGGCGGTGTGGGGCCTGGGCCGGGTGGCCGGAGTGGAGTACCCGGACAGCTGGGGCGGGCTGATCGACCTGCCGCGCACCATGGACGCCCGGGCCGGGGCCCGGTTCGCCGGAGTGCTCGCGGACGGCGGCCCCGAGGACCAGGCCGCGATCCGCGCCTCGGGGGTGATGCTGCGGCGGCTCGAGCCCGCACCCCTCGGGAACACCCCCGCGCGGCGCACCTGGAAGCCCCGTGGCACGGTCCTCATCACCGGTGGCACCGGCGCCCTCGGCAGCCGTCTGGCCCGGTGGCTGGCGCACAACGGCGCCGAACACCTGGTGCTGACCAGCCGCCGCGGGCTCGCCGCCCCCGGCGCCGAAGACCTGGTCGCCGAACTGGCCGAACAGGGCACCCGGGTCACCGTCGCCGCCTGCGACGTGGCGGACCGCGCCGCGCTTCAGCGCGTCCTCGCGTCCGTACCCGACGACCGGCCGCTCACCGCAGTCATCCACGCCGCGGCATATATCGACCTGGCCGGTCTTGGCGCGACGACCTCGGCGGAGTTCGCCCAGGTCATGGACGCGAAAGTGGCGGGCGCGGCCCATCTGGACGAGCTGCTGGGCGACACCCCGCTGGACGCGTTCGTGCTGTTCTCCTCGGTGTCCGGGCTGTGGGGCGTCGGCGACCACGGCGCGTACGCCGCCGCCAACGCCTACCTGGACGCGCTCGCCGAGCGGCGGCGGGCGAACGGCCTGACGGCGACCTCGGTGGCCTGGGGAGTGTGGGACGCCACCGGCGACAACATGCCCGAGGCCCTGGACCTGGACCAGTTGCGGCGGCGTGGACTGCGGTTCATGGACCCTGAGCTCGGCATCGCCGCGCTCCGGCAGACGCTCGACCACGACCAGACCCACCTGGCCATCGCCGATATCGACTGGGAGAACTTCATCCCGGTCTTCACCTCCGCCCGCCCCAGCCCGCTGCTGGACGAACTGCCCGCGATGCGACGGATCCAGGAGGGCACCGACCCCGCCGGGGCGGTCACGAACGCGTCGGCCGACGCCTCGTCGGGCCTGCGGCAGCGGCTGACCGGACTGACCCCCGCCGAGCGTGAGCACACCGTCCTGGAGCTGGTGCGCGCTCAGGTGGTTTCCGTCCTGGGACACGCCACCTCGGACGCGGTGGATTCCGAACGCGCGTTCAAGGACCTCGGCTTCGACTCGCTGACGGCCGTCGAACTGCGCAACCGGCTCAACGCGGCCACCGGGCTGCGCCTGCCCGCCACGCTGGCCTTCGACTACCCCAGCACCGCCGTCCTGAGCGACCACATCCTCACCGAGCTGACGGGCACGACGGCCGACGAGGCGGACGCCCCCGCCCTCCCGCAGACGGCGGCGCGGGCGGAAACGTCCCGGACCGTGCCCGTGGACCCCGACGACGACCCCATCGCCATCGTGGCGATGAGCTGCCGTTATCCGGGTGGGGTGTCCTCGCCCGATGAGCTGTGGCAGCTCGTCATGTCCGGCGGTGACGCGATCGGCGGGCTGCCCACCGACCGTGGCTGGGACATCGAGGCCATCTACGACCCGGACCCGGACGCGCCGGGCAGGACGTATGTGCGCGAAGGCGGTTTCCTCTACGGCGCGGGCCACTTCGACCCGGCGTTCTTCGGTATCTCGCCGCGTGAGGCGCTGGCGATGGACCCCCAGCAGCGGCTGCTGCTGGAGACCTCGTGGGAAGCGTTCGAGCGCGCCGGTATGCCCGCGCTCGCGCTGCGCGGCAGCCGCACCGGCGTCTTCATCGGCTCCAACTACCAGGAGTACGGACCGCGGGTACATGAGGCGCCCGAGGGCTCCGAAGGCCACCTGATGACGGGAAGCGCGGCCAGCGTCGTGTCCGGACGTGTCGCGTACGCCTTCGGCTTCGAGGGCCCCGCGGTGACGGTGGACACCGCGTGCTCCTCGTCCCTGGTGGCGCTGCACTTGGCGGCGCAGGCACTGCGGAACGGGGAGTGCTCCCTGGCGCTCGCCGGTGGCGTCGCCGTCATGCCGAACCCCGGCGCCCTCATCGGCTTCAGCCGCCAGCGGGGCCTGGCGCCCGACGGCCGTTGCAAGGCGTTCGCGGGGGCCGCGGACGGCATGGGGCTCGCGGAGGGCGTCGGCGTGCTGCTGCTCGAGCGGCTGTCCGACGCGCGGCGGAACGGTCACCGGGTGCTGGCCGTGGTGCGGGGCAGCGCGGTCAACCAGGACGGTGCGTCGAACGGCTTGACGGCGCCGAACGGCCCGTCGCAGCAGCGGGTGATCCGGGCGGCGCTGCGGAGTGCTCGGTTGTCGGCTGCTGAGGTGGACGCGGTCGAGGCGCATGGTACGGGTACGAAGCTGGGCGATCCGATTGAGGCGCAGGCGCTGCTGGCGACGTACGGCCAGGAGCGGACGGCCCAGGACCGGCCGCTGTGGCTGGGGTCGGTGAAGTCCAACATCGGCCATACGCAGGCCGCCGCCGGCGTCGCGGGCGTGATGAAGATGGTGCTCGCCATGCGGCACGGTGTGCTGCCGCAGACGCTGCACGTGGATGAGCCGTCGCCGCATGTGGACTGGTCGGCTGGTGCGGTGGAACTGCTGACGGACGCGGTGGAGTGGCCGGAGACCGATCGGCCGCGGCGTGCCGGTGTGTCGTCGTTCGGGATCAGTGGCACCAACGCACACGTCATCCTGGAACACCTCGCCGAGGAACTGCCCGTCGCCGAGCCGGTGACCGACGCGCCTGAGGAGTCGGCGCTGGTGCCGTGGGTGGTGTCGGCGAAGTCCGAGGGTGCGCTGCGGGCGCAGGCGGAGCGATTGCTTCCCTACGCCCGGGGTGAGGCCGGGGCGGAGGCGTCGCCGGCTGATGTGGCGTTGTCGCTGCTCACGACGCGGTCGGCCCTCGATGAGCGGGCCGTGGTGCTGGCGGGCGACGGTGCGGGGTTTGCCGCCGGGTTGCGGGCGCTGGTGGATGGCGTACCGGCGGCGGGTGTGGTGCGCGGATCGGTGGTGCCGGGGAAGCTGGCGGTGCTGTTCTCGGGGCAGGGCAGTCAGCGGGTCGGGATGGGCCGGGAGCTGTATGAGGCGTTCCCGGTCTTCGCGGACGCGTTTGACGAGGTGTGTGCCCTGTTCGACGTGGAGTTGGAGCGGCCGCTGCGGGATGTGGTGTTCGGGGATGTGGCGGGGCTGGATGAGACGGGGTTTACGCAGTGTGGGTTGTTCGCGGTGGAGGTGGGGCTGTTCCGGTTGGTGGAGTCGTGGGGTGTGCGGCCGGATTTTGTGGCGGGGCATTCGATTGGTGAGTTGGTGGCGGCGTGTGTGGCGGGTGTGTTGTCGCTGAAGGACGCGTGTGTGTTGGTGGCGGCTCGTGGGCGGTTGATGCAGGGGTTGCCGTCGGGTGGGGTGATGGTGTCGGTGCAGGCCGCCGAGGCCGACGTACTGCCACTGCTGGCCGGTCGTGAGGCCGAGGTGAGTGTGGCGGCGGTCAACGGTCCGTACTCGACCGTGATCTCCGGCGCGGAAGAAGCTGTGGTGGAGATTGCCGGGCTGCTGGGGGCCGATGGCGTCAAGACCAAGCGGCTGCGGGTCTCGCACGCGTTCCATTCACCCTTGATGGAGCCGATGCTGGCGGAGTTCCGGCGGGTGGCCGAGGGGTTGTCGTACGCGCCTCCCCGCGTCCCCGTCGTATCGAACGTGACGGGACTGGTGGCGGACGCCGAGGCGCTGTGCTCGGCCGAGTACTGGGTGCGGCACGTCCGCGAGACCGTGCGGTTCGCGGACGGTGTGGAGTGCCTGGCCGGGCAAGGCGTAGTCAGTTACCTGGAGTTGGGCCCCGACGGAGTCCTCTCCGGGATGGGGCAGGAGTGTGTGCCGGACGCCGTCTTCGCCCCTGTTCTTCGCGGCGGCTGGGAAGAGACCGCCTCGGTCATGGAGGGGCTGGCCCAGATCCATGTGCGGGGCCGCGCCGTGGACTGGGCCGCCCTGCTCGCACCGGCGCGCCCCCGGGCCGTCGAGCTGCCCACGTACCCCTTCCAGCGGGAGCACTTCTGGCTGGAGTCGTCCGTCCCCACGGCTGAGACGGGCCCCACGGACGCGGTGGACGCCGACTTCTGGGACGCGGTGGAGCGTGAGGATCTGCCCGCGCTCAGGGACACGCTGGCGGTCGCGGACGAGAACGGTGCCGGTGAGTCGCTGGCGGCGGTGTTGCCGGTGCTGTCGTCGTGGCGTCGCCGTGGACGTGAGCGTGCCACGGTGGACGGGTGGCGCTACCGCGTGTCGTGGTCGCCGATGTCCGACGGGGCGGGCACGGTGACCGGTCCGTGGCTGGTCGCGGTCCCCGCGGGGATGACCGCCGACCCGTGGGTGTCGGCGTGTGCGGACGCCCTCGCCGGGCGTGGTGCACGGCCGGTGATGGTAGAGCTGGGGCCCGATGACGCCGACCGTGAGTTGGTGGCGGCGCGGCTCCGCGCGGCTCTGGACGGGGCCGAAGCGGCCGCCGCCGCAGGGGTGTTGTCCCTGCTGGCGCTGGCCGGGGGACGCCACGGCCGGCATCGGTCGGTGCCCCTGGGCGTGGCCTTGACGCTGTCTCTGGTGCAGGCGGTGGGCGACGTGGGCGTAGCCGCTCCGGTGTGGTGTGCGACGCGCGGTGCGGTCGCCGTCGCTGGTTCCGAGGGCGTACGTACGGTGGAGCAGGCGGCGGTGTGGGGCCTGGGCCGCGTGGCCGGTCTGGAGGTGCCCGAGCGCTGGGGCGGCCTGCTGGATCTTCCCGAGGCGTGGGACGCGCGGGTGGCGGATCGCCTCGCGGATGTGGTGAGCGGTCGTACGGGCGAGAGCGAGGTCGCCGTGCGCGGCTCGGGATTGTTCGCGCGCCGTATCGTCCGGGCGTCGGGCGGCGGGCATGGTGTCGGGGGGTGGGTGCCGTCGGGGACGGTGTTGGTGACGGGTGGTACGGGTGCGTTGGGTGCCCGTGTGGCGCGGTGGCTGGCGTGTGCGGGTGCGGAGCATCTGCTGTTGGTGTCGCGTCGTGGTTCTGAGGCCGCGGGCGTGGATGAGTTGTGTGCCGAGCTCAGGGAGATTGGTGCTGGGGTGACGGTTGTGGCGTGTGATGTGGGTGATCGGGATGCGTTGGCTGGGGTGTTGGCGGGGGTGCCGGAGGAGTTGCCGTTGACGGGGGTGGTGCATGCGGCGGGTGTGTTGGATGACGGGGTGTTGGACGGGTTGTCGGTGGAGCGGTTCGAGGGTGTGTTGCGGGCGAAGTCGGAGGCGGCGTGGCATTTGCATGAGTTGACGCGGGGGCTGGATCTTTCGGCGTTTGTGCTGTTCTCGTCGTTTTCGGGGATGGTGGGTGCCGCTGGGCAGGCGAACTATGCAGCGGCGAACGCGACGTTGGACGCGTTGGCGGAGTGGCGGCGGGGTGCGGGGCTTCCGGCCACCTCGGTGGCCTGGGGTCCCTGGGCCGACAACGGCATGGCCGTCAGCAGCGCCGAGGTCAGCCGCACCATCCGGCGCAATGGCATGACCGCGATGGATCCACGGCTGGCTCTGGCGGCGCTGGAGCGCGCCGTCACCCACCCGGACGCCGCTCTCGCCGTCGTCGACGCCGACTGGGAGCGTTTCGCCGACACCTTCGAGGCCCGGCGGCTGTCCCGGCTGCTCAGCGGAGTCCCGGAAGTCCGGAAGCTGACCGCGACCGCCCGGCCCGGCGACACCGACCCCGCGCACACCGAGGAGTCCTCGGCACTCGTCCGCCGTCTGGAGACCCTGTCCGAGGCCGAACGGCAGCGCGCCCTGCTGGAGCTCGTGCGTGCCCACGTGGCCGCCGTACTCGGGCACAGCGGTGTGGACGCCATCGGCCCCGGCCGCGCCTTCATGGAGATCGGCTTCGACTCCCTGACCGCGGTGGGCCTGCGCAACCAGCTCAGCGAGGCCACGGGCGTTCAGCTCCCAGCCACCCTGGTCTTCGACTACCCCACCCCGAACGCGCTGGCCGGATATCTGCTCACCGAACTGCTCGGCGGCCACGCGCGGCCGGACGGCGCGCCGACGGACGCCGCCACGACCGCGTCCGCCGCGGCGGACGAGCCGATCGCGATCGTCTCGATGAGCTGCCGCTTCCCCGGCGACGTACGCTCCGCCGACGATCTGTGGCGGCTGCTGGCCGCCGGAGAGGATGCCGTCTCGGCCTTCCCCACGGACCGTGGCTGGGACCTCGACGGGCTGTACGACACGGATCCGGACGCGATCGGAAAGAGCTACGTGCGCGAGGGCGCGTTCCTCTCCGAGGTGAGCGGCTTCGACGCGTCCTTCTTCGGCATCTCGCCACGCGAGGCACTGGCGATGGACCCCCAGCAGCGGCTGCTGCTGGAGACGTCATGGGAGCTGTGGGAGCGGGCCGGAATCGACCCGGAAGCGGTGCGCGGCAGCCGTACCGGCGTGTTCATGGGCACCAACGGGCAGGAGTACGTGTCCCTGGTCGACCGGGCCCCGGAGACCACCGAAGGCTATGTGGCCACCGGCAACGCGGCCAGCGTCGTCTCCGGCCGCATCTCGTACACCTTCGGCTTCGAGGGCCCGGCGGTCACGGTGGACACGGCCTGCTCGTCGTCCCTGGTGGCGCTGCACCTGGCGGCGCAGGCGCTGCGCCAGGGCGAGTGCTCCCTCGCGCTCGCCGGTGGCGTCTCGGTGATGGTGTCACCGCGTGGCTTCGTGGAGTTCAGCCGTCAGCGGGGTCTCGCGCCCGACGGCCGGTGCAAGCCGTTCGCGGCGGCCGCCGACGGCACGGCCTGGGGCGAGGGCGTGGGCATGCTGCTGCTGGAGCGGCTGTCGGACGCGCGCCGCAACGGCCATCAGATCCTCGCGGTGGTACGTGGCTCCGCCGTCAACCAGGACGGTGCCAGCAACGGCCTCACCGCGCCCAACGGCCCGTCCCAGCAGCGGGTGATCCGCCAGGCCCTGGCCAACGCCGGGCTCCCGGCCGGGCAGGTCGACGTCGTCGAGGCGCACGGTACGGGTACGACACTGGGCGATCCGATCGAGGCGCAGGCGCTGCTGGCCACGTACGGCCGGGAGCACACCGATGACCAGCCCCTGTGGCTCGGCTCGATCAAGTCCAACATCGGGCATACGCAGGCGGCCGCCGGTGTGGCGGGCCTGATCAAGGTGGTGCTGGCCATGCGGCACGGTCTGCTGCCCGGGATGCCGAACGTGGACGAGCCCTCCCCGTATGTGGACTGGTCGCCCGGCACCGTCCAGCTGCTGACCGATGCCACGCCGTGGCCCGAGACCGGTCGCCCCCGGCGGGCGGGCGTGTCCTCCTTCGGCGTCAGCGGCACCAACGCGCACGTCATCCTCGAACAGGCGCCTTCGCCGCGACCGGAGCTCGAGCGGGCCGCCGTGGGCATGCCCGCCGGTGACCTGGGGCGGCTGCCCGTCACTCCCTGGCCGGTCTCGGGCAAGTCCGAGGCCGCGCTGCGCACACAGGCGGACCGGCTGCTGGCGCATGTGCGCGAGCGGGCGGAGCTCTCGGCCGATGACATCGGCCTGTCGCTGGCGACCACGCGCAGTGCGTTCGAGCACCGTGCGGTGGTCCTGGCCGGGGACCGGGCCGGTCTGGTCGATGGCGTGGCGGCACTCGCGGAGGACCGGGACGCCTCGGGGCTGATCCGGGGTGTGGCCGGTGCTGACGGTCGTGCGGTGTTGGTCTTCCCTGGTCAGGGGTCGCAGTGGGTGGGGATGGCGGCGGGGTTGCTGGAGTCTTCGCCGGTGTTCGCGGGGCGGATCGGGGAGTGTGCGGCGGCGTTGGCGCCGTTCGTGGAGTGGTCGCTCGGGGATGTGTTGCGGGGTGGTGAGGGTGCTGCGGTGGCGTTGGAGCGGGTGGATGTGGTGCAGGCGGTGTTGTGGGCGGTGATGGTGTCGTTGGCTGAGCTGTGGCGTTCGTACGGTGTGGAGCCTGCGGCGGTCATCGGTCATTCGCAGGGTGAGATCGCGGCGGCGTGTGTGGCGGGTGCGTTGTCGTTGGAGGACGCGGCGCGGGTGGTGGCGTTGCGGAGTAAGGCGTTGCGGGCGTTGTCGGGGTTGGGTGGCATGGTGTCGGTGTCGTTGCCGGTGGACTCGGTGCGGGAGCGGTTGGGCCGGTGGGGTGAGCGGTTGTCGGTGGCGGCGGTGAACGGGCCGTCGGCGGTCGTGGTCTCCGGTGACGCGGACGCGTTGGACGAGCTGCTGGCGGCGTGCGAGGCGGACGAGGTCCGGGCGCGTCGCGTTCCGGTGGATTACGCCTCGCACTGCGCCCATGTGGAGGACATCGAGGGCGAGTTGCTGCGGGAGCTCGCGGGGATCGCTCCTCGGCCGTCGTCGGTGCCGTTCTACTCGACGGTGACCGGTGGAGCGCTCGATACGGCCGACCTGGACGCCGCGTACTGGTACCGCAATCTGCGCCACACCGTGCGCTTCGAGGAGACCGTACGCGCCCTGCTGGCCGATGGCTTCGATACGTTCATCGAGGCCAGCGCCCATCCAGTGCTCACCATGGGCGTGGAGCAGACCGCCGAGGACCATGGAGCACGGGTCACCGCGGTCGGTTCGCTGCGCCGCGACGAAGGCGGGCTCGACCGGTTCCTCACCTCACTGGCCGAGGCGTACGTGGGCGGCGCGTCCGTCGACTGGGCAGGGCTCTTCGCGGGCACGGGCGCGCGGCGTGTCGATCTGCCGACGTACGCCTTCCAGCACCAGCGCTTCTGGGTCGAGCCGTCAGCCGTGGCGGGCGATGTGTCGTCGGCCGGGCTGGTCTCCACCGACCATCCACTGCTCGGCGCGGCGGTCGCGCTGCCCGAGTTCGGCGGGCAGCTGTTCACCGGTCGGCTCTCGCTCCGTACGCACCCGTGGCTGGCCGACCACACCATTCGCGGCACCGCGCTGCTCCCCGGATCCGCCCTGGTCGAGTTGGTGCTGCGAGCCGGTGACGCGGTCGGCTGCGGCCATGTGGAGGAGCTGACGCAGGAAACGCCCCTCGCCCTTCCCGAGAGTGGCGCCGTCCAGCTGCAACTGACGGTGGGCGGCCCGGACGACTCCGGACGCCGCACCGTGAACCTCTACTCGCGCTTCGAGGACGGGCCCCCCGACCTGTCGTGGACCCACCATGCCACCGGTGTGCTGGCCACGGAGGGGCCCACGGCGCCGACGGAGACCGGGCTCGGCCAGTGGCCGCCGGCGGATGCCTCGCCGATGGACCTCGGCGACCGGTACCCGAGCGCGGCCGCGCTCGGCGGTGTCGAGTACGGTCCGGCGTTCCGTGCCCTGCGCCATGCGTGGCGTCGCGGTGCGGAGATCTTCGCCGAGGTGGCGTTGGCGGAGGACATGCGCCCGGAGGCCGGTCGCTTCGGTCTGCACCCCGTGCTGCTCGACGCGGCCCTGCACGCCGCGGCCGAGCTGACGGCCGACGACGGCGGCCGCGTCCGGCTCCCGTACCGGTGGACCGGTATGTCCCTGTACGCCACCGGTGCGACGACCCTGCGCGTACGGCTCTCCACGGAACGGCCGGACGGCATGGCGATCCTGCTGGCCGACGAATCGGGCCACGCGGTGGCCGATGTCGACGCGGTGGCGACCCGCACCTTCACATCGGAGCAGCTCACCGGGGGTCGGAGGCCCCATGAGTCGCTGTTCCGGGTGGAGTGGATGAGTGTCCCGGCGGCCTCCGCCGGTGTCGAGCCGGACCGTGCCCACTGGTCGATCGTCGGCCCTGACGGCGCCGGACTGCGCACCGCGCTCGGAACGAGCGGTGGCCGGATCGACGAGTACGACGACATGGGCGCACTGCTCCGGCCCGACGCATCGGCCGCGGCCGTGCCCGACCTCGTACTCCTGCCGTTCCTCACCGACTCGGCAACCGACCCCGTCGCGGCGGAGGACGACCTGGTGTCCGCGACCCGTCAGGCGACGCATCGCGCCCTGGACGTGCTCCAGGCGTGGCTGGCAGAGGAGCGGTGCGCCGACTCGCGACTGGTGGTGGTGACGCGGGGTGCCGTGGCGGCCGTGGCGGGTGAGGACGTGCCGGACACGGCGGCTGCCGCGGTCTGGGGGTTGGTGCGCTCGGCACAGGCCGAGCATCCGGACCGATTCGTCCTGGTGGATCTGGAGAGCCTGGAGTGGGCCGCTGAGGCGATCGGCGCGGCGGTGGCCACCGGAGAGCCGCAGATCGCCGTGCGTGGGGGCGGCGCGTACGCCCCCAGGCTGACCCGGGCTCTGGTACCCGTGGCGCCTCAGCGAGAGCCGGTGTGGGAGCCCGATGGTTCGGTGCTGATCACCGGCGCCAGTGGTGTGCTGGGCGGTTTGGTGGCACGCCATGTGGCCGCCCGCCACGGGGTGCGCAGCGTGGTGCTGGTGTCGCGTCGCGGCCGCGACGCGGCGGGCGCGGCGGAGCTGGAAGCCGAGCTCGCCGACATCGGCGCACGCGTGGTGTTCGAGGCGTGCGACGTCGCCGACCGGGAGGCGTTGGCCGGGGTGCTGGCGCGTATTCCGGCGGATCGTCCGCTGCGCGGTGTGGTGCATGCGGCCGGTGTGCTGGACGACGGTCTGGTCGAGTCGTTGACGCCGGAGCGCATCGACGCGGTGCTGCGGCCGAAGGCCGACGCGGCGGTGCATCTGGATGAGTTGACGCGGGATCTGGAGCTGTCGGCGTTTGTGATGTTCTCCTCGGCCGCTGCGACATTCGGTGCGGCGGGTCAGGGGAACTACGCGGCGGCGAACATGTTCCTGGATGCGCTGGCGGCGCGGCGTCGGGCGCGTGGGCTTGCGGGGGTGTCGTTGGCCTGGGGTTTCTGGGCCGAACGCAGCGATATGACCGGCCACTTGGGCGAGGTCGACATGGCCCGGATGGCACGGTTCGGGATGACCCCCCTGACCGCCGACGAGGGACTCGCGCTCTTCGACGCGGCACACACGACCGATGACACCCTGCTGGTGCCGACGCGTATGGACGTGGCGGTGCTCCGCGCACACGCCCGGCCCGGAACCACACCCGCCCTGCTGCGCCACCTCATCGGAGCCCCGGCCCGACGGGTGATCGACGCCGCCACCGACGATCTGGGCGGCGCCACCGCCCTCGTACGCCGTCTCATGGATCTGCCCCGGTCCGGGCGGGAGGAGGTCCTGCTGGAGCTGGTGACCGATCACGCGGGAGCCGTCCTCGGCCACACGGAGTCGGACGCGATCGCTCCCGACCGCGCCTTCAGCGACATCGGCTTCGACTCGCTCACCGCGGTCGAACTGCGCAACCGCCTCAACGCCGCCACCGGTCTGCGGCTTCCGGCCACGCTGGTCTTCGACTATCCGACACCGACCGCGGTCGCCCGCCACATCCTCGGCGAGGTGATGGGCTCCGCGCGGGCCGAAGCCGAAACCCCGGCCCTCGACCGGACCCGGGCCACGCCGTCAGCGCGCCACGCCGTGACCGACGACGAGCCGATCGCCATCGTCGGAATGGGCTGCCGCTTCCCGGGCGGTGTCCGTACGCCCGAAGAGCTGTGGCAACTGCTCATCAGCGGCGGGGACGCGATCGCGGGGCTGCCCGACGATCGCGGCTGGGACCTGGAGGGTCTGTATCACCCGGATCCCGATCACCGGGGCACGGCGTATGCGCGTGAGGGTGGTTTCCTGTACGACGCGGGTGATTTCGATCCGGCGTTCTTCGGGATTTCGCCGCGTGAGGCGCTGGCGATGGATCCGCAGCAGCGGTTGCTGCTGGAGACGTCGTGGGAGGCGCTGGAGCGGGCCGGTATCGACCCGGCGTCGGTGCGCGGCAGCCAGACCGGCGTGTTCTGCGGGCTGACCTACCACGACTACACCGACGCGGTGCAGCAGGCCGGCGAGGCCACCGAGGGCTACCTCATGACGGGCAACGCGGGGAGCGTCGCCTCCGGGCGCATCTCCTACACCTTCGGCTTCGAGGGACCCGCGGTGACGGTGGACACCGCCTGCTCGTCGTCCCTGGTGGCGCTGCACTGGGCCGCCCAGGCGCTGCGGCAGGGCGAGTGCTCGCTGGCCCTCGCGGGCGGCGCCACGGTCATGGCCAGCCCGCTCGCTTTCGTCGAGTTCAGCCGTCAGCGCGGACTGGCCCCGGACGGGCGCTGCAAGCCCTTCGCGGGAGCCGCCGACGGCACCGGATGGGCCGAGGGCGTCGGGATGCTGCTGCTGGAACGGCTGTCCGACGCGCGGCGGAACGGTCACCAGGTGCTCGCGGTGGTGCGTGGCAGCGCCATCAACCAGGACGGTGCGTCGAACGGTCTGACCGCGCCGAATGGTCCGTCGCAGCAGCGGGTGATCCGGGCGGCGTTGGAGAGTGCTCGGTTGTCGGCTGCTGAGGTGGACGCGGTCGAGGCGCATGGTACGGGTACCAGGCTTGGTGACCCGATTGAGGCGCAGGCGTTGCTGGCGACGTACGGGCAGGAGCGGGCGGCCGAGGGGTGGCCGCTGTGGCTGGGTGCGATCAAGTCGAACATTGGCCATGCGCAGGCGGCTGCGGGTGTGGCGGGTGTGATGAAGATGGTGCTGGCGATGCGGCACGGTGTGCTGCCGCAGACGCTGCACGTGGATGAGGCGTCGCCGCATGTGGACTGGTCGGCGGGTGCGGTGGAGCTGCTGACGCATGCGGTGGAGTGGCCGGAGACCGGCCGTCCCCGGCGTGCGGGTGTGTCGTCGTTCGGCATCAGTGGCACCAACGCACACGTCATCCTGGAACACGCCCCCGAGGAACTGCCCGTCGTCGGGCCGGTGACGGACGGATCCGCCGGGTCGACGCTGGTGCCGTGGGTGGTGTCGGCGAAGTCCGAGGGTGCGCTGCGGGCCCAGGCGGAGCGGCTGCTGTCGTACGCGCGCGGTCAGGCCGGGGCGGAGACGTCGGTGGCCGATGTGGCGTCGTCACTGGTCACGACGCGTAGCGCGTTTGAGCACCGTGCCGTGGTGCTGGCCGCTGACCGGGCTGGTCTTGTCGATGGGCTGAAGGCACTGTCGAGTGGTGACCTGGCGCCGGGCGTGGTTCAGGGTTCTGCGGTGCCGGGCAAGTTGGCGGTGTTGTTCTCGGGGCAGGGCAGTCAGCGGGTCGGGATGGGTGAGGGGTTGTATGAGGCGTTCCCGGTGTTCGCGGAGGCGTTCGATGAGGTGTGTGCGTGGTTCGATGGGGTGTTGGAGTGTTCGCTGCGGGAGGTGATCCGTGGGGACGCGGCGGGGCTGGAGGGGACCGCGTATACCCAGTGTGGGTTGTTCGCGGTGGAGGTGGGGCTGTTCCGGTTGGTGGAGTCGTGGGGTGTGCGGCCGGATTTTGTGGCGGGGCATTCGATTGGTGAGCTGGTGGCGGCGCATGTGGCGGGGGTGTTGTCGCTGGCAGACGCGTGTGCTTTGGTGGCGGCTCGTGGGCGGTTGATGCAGGGGTTGCCGTCGGGTGGGGTGATGGTGTCGGTGCAGGCCGCCGAGGCCGACGTACTGCCGTTCCTGGCCGGTCGTGAGGCCGAGGTGAGTGTGGCGGCGGTCAACGGGCCGCACTCGACCGTGATCTCCGGGGCGGAAGGGGCGGTGTCGGAGGTCGCCGGGCGGTTTGGGGCTCAGGGCGTCAAGACCAAGCGGCTGCGGGTCTCGCATGCCTTCCATTCACCCCTGATGGAGCCGATGCTGGCGGAGTTCCGGCGGGTGGCCGAGGGGTTGTCGTACGCGCCTCCGCGCATCCCCGTCGTATCGAACGTGACGGGCCTCGTCGCGGACGCCGATGCGCTGTGCTCGGCCGAGTACTGGGTGCGCCACGTTCGCGAGACCGTGCGCTTCGCGGACGGTGTAGGGAGCCTGGCCGACGCGGGAGTCGCCACCTACCTGGAGCTCGGCCCGGACGAGGTTCTGTCCACGATGGGTGAGCAGTGCCTGCCGGAGGAGACAGCAGATGACGCCGTCTTCCTGCCTGCCGCGCGTTCCGGTCGCGACGAGGCCGAGACCGCACTGACGCTCGCCGCCGGGGCCCATGTCCGGGGTGTGCCGGTGGACTGGACGGCCGTGCTCGCGCCCATCGCCGGACGACCGGCGCGGCGGGTGGAGCTGCCGACGTACGCGTTCCAACGCACGCGCTACTGGGTTGCGACAGGCGCGGCGCCGGAACCCCATCGCGGCACGGCGGACGTTCAACGCGAGTCCGCCGACGCCGACTTCTGGGACGCGGTGGAACGCGGGGACCTGTCGGCGCTCGCGGACACGCTGGCCGTCGAGAGCGAGGCCGTCACGGGTGAGTCGCTCGCGACGGTGCTGCCGGTCCTGTCGTCGTGGCGGCGTCGTAGCCGTGAGCGGTCGCAGGTCGACGCGTGGCGCTACCGGATCGACTGGTCGCCGGTCTCGGAGGCGGCGGCCGCGTCGCTGACGGGAACGTGGCTGGTGGCGGTGGACGCCGGGCTGGCCGACTACGCATGGGTCGCGGACTGCGCGGCGGCCTTGGCCATGCACGGCGCGCTGCCCGTGGTCGTCGAGCTCGATGCTGCCGACGCCGACCGTGAGGCGGTGGCGGCACGGCTGCGCGAGGCCCTGGGCGGCGCGGAAAGGGCTGCCGCCGAGGTCACGGGAGTGCTGTCGCTGCTGGCTTTGGCCGAGGGGCGGCACAGCCGGTATGCGGCGGTGCCATCGGGTCTGGCACTGACGTTGTCCCTGCTCCAGGGGATAGGCGATGCGGGCGTGGGCGGCCGTGTGTGGTGTGTGACGCGGGGCGCGATGGCGACGCGCGGTTCGGAGAGCCCGTTGAGCCTGGAGCAGGCGGCGGTGTGGGGGCTGGGCCGGGTCGCCGGGATGGAGGCCCCGGAGCGCTGGGGCGGCCTGGTCGACCTGCCTCAGGACCCGGATGGCCGGGCCCTGCAGCGGCTGACCGCCGTCATCAGCGGTGCCACCGGTGAGGACGAGGTGGCCGTGCGGGCGTCGGGTGTGTTCGCTCGCCGTGTGGTCCGGGCGGCCGTGGGCGCCGAGAACGGGGAGACGTGGCAGCCGTCGGGCACCGTGCTGGTGACCGGTGGTACGGGTGCGCTGGGCGTTCACGTGGCGCGGTGGCTGGCGCGGGCCGGTGCGGAGCATCTGGTGCTGGTCTCGCGGCGCGGTCCGGCGGCCGAGGGCGTGGACAAGTTGCGGGCGCAGCTGGCCGAGTTGGGTGCCCGGGTGACGGTCGCGGCATGTGATGTGGGCGACCGCGAGGCGCTGGCCGGGGTGTTGGCCCGGGTGCCGGAGGAGTTCCCGCTGACGGCTGTGGTGCATACGGCGGGTGTGCTGGATGACGGGGTGCTGGACGGGCTGTCGGTGGACCGGTTCCAGGGTGTGCTGCGGGCGAAGTCCGAGGCGGCGTGGCATCTGCACGAGCTGACGCGCGAGCTGGACCTTTCGGCGTTCGTGCTGTTCTCCTCGTTCTCCGCGACGGTGGGCGGTGCCGGACAGGGCAACTACGCGGCGGCGAACGCCTTCCTGGACGCGCTCGCCGAACACCGCCGCGCCGAGGGCCTGCCCGCCACCTCCGTGGCCTGGGGGCCGTGGGCCGACGGCGGCATGGCCACCCAGGACGCGGCCATCAGCGGCCGCATGGAGCGGTTCGGCCTGCCCGCGATGGAACCCGAGCTGGCCGTCACCGCGATGGCCCGGGCCGTCAACCAGCCCGACAGCTGCCCTGTCATCACCGACATCGACTGGCCGAGGTTCACCGCCGGTGTCGACGGCACCCGGCTCGGCCTCCTCTTCGGTGACATCGCCGAGGTCAGGACGGCACGGCAGGCCGCCGACGCCACGCTGGACGGGCAGCCCGCCGGCCCCCACCGGCCGACGCTCGCCACGACACTCGCGGAGCTCCCGGCGGCGGAACGCGAACCCGCCCTGCGCGACCTGGTGCGTACGCATACGGCGGCCGTCCTCGGATACGCCACGCACGAGGGCATCGACACCGAGCGTGGCTTCTTCGACATGGGGCTCGATTCGCTGACCGCCGTGGAGCTGCGCAACCGGCTCAACGCGGCCACCGGGCTGCGGCTGCGGCCGACCGCACTGTTCGACTACGGATCACCGTCCGCGCTGGCCCGCCACCTCAAGGGGGAGCTGGTCGAGGACGAGGCCGCCCCGGAGAAGTCGCTGCCCGCCGAGATCGACCGACTCGAAACCGTCCTCACGGCCATGCCGCAGGACGACATCGCCCGGACGAAGGCCATCGTCCGGCTCCAGTCGGTGCTGGCCAAGCTGAGCGAACCCGTCGGCGGGGGCGGGAGCTCCGTACGGGACGACAGCGCCAACGACGACCTGGAAAGCGCATCGGTGGACGAGCTCTTCGACGTCATCGACCGAGAACTCGGAGACGCCTGACATGAACGAGAACCATCTGGTTTCTTCGAGGGGGCAGGGCCAAGTGTCAAACGAAGAGAAGCTCGTCGACTACCTCAAGCGCGTCATGGCCGATCTGCGCCAGACGCAGCGGCGTCTCCGCGATGTCGAGGAGAAGTCCCGGGAGCCCATCGCGATCGTGGCGATGAGCTGCCGCTTCCCCGGCGGTGTGCGGTCTCCGGAGGAGCTGTGGGGGCTGCTCGCCCGTGGCGAGGACGCCGTGGGCGCGTTCCCGGAGGACCGCGGCTGGGACCTGGAGGAGCTGTACGACCCGGACCCCGACCGCTCCGGCACCTCGTACGTCAAGGAGGGCGCGTTCCTCTCCGACGCGGGCGCCTTCGATCCCGCCTTCTTCGGCATCTCGCCCCGTGAGGCGCTGGCGATGGATCCACAGCAGCGCCTGCTGCTGGAGACCTCGTGGGAGGCCATGGAGCGGGCCGGTGTCGCTCCGGCATCGTTGCGGGGCAGCAAGGCCGGTGTCTTCGTGGGCACCAACGGTCAGGACTACACCGTCGCCCTGCGGCAGGCCCCGAAGGGCGTCGAGGGCTTCCTGGCCACCAGCGGTGCGGCCAGTGTGATGTCGGGTCGGCTCTCCTACACCTTCGGCTTCGAAGGGCCCGCGGTGACGGTGGACACCGCCTGCTCATCGTCGCTGGTGGCACTGCATCTCGCGGTGCAGTCCCTGCGGCAGGGGGAGTGCCCGCTCGCCCTCGCCGGAGGCGTGACCGTGATGTCCACGCCCGGCCTCTTCGTGGAGTTCAGCCGTCAGCGGGGTCTCGCCCCGGACGGCCGGTGCAAGGCGTTCGCGGCGGGCGCGGACGGCACGGGCTGGGGTGAGGGTGTGGGCATGCTGCTGCTGGAGCGGCTGTCGGACGCGCGCCGCAACGGCCACCCGGTGCTGGCGGTGATACGTGGCTCCGCCGTCAACCAGGACGGCAGCAGCAGCGGCCTGACCGTGCCCAATGGCATCTCGCAGCAACGCGTCATCCTTCAGGCCCTCACCAACGCGCGGCTGTCGGCCGCCGAGGTGGACGCGGTCGAGGCGCATGGCACGGGTACGACGCTGGGCGACCCCATCGAGGCGCAGGCGCTGCTGGCCACCTACGGGCAGGACCGCGCGGACGGTCGGCCACTGCTGCTGGGGTCGGTGAAGTCCAACCTCGGCCATACGCAGGCGGCGGCCGGTGTGGCCGGTGTGATGAAGATGGTCCTGGCCATGCGGCACGGTGCGCTGCCGAAGACCCTGCACGTCGATGAGCCGACACCGCATGTGGACTGGTCGGCCGGCGCGGTCCAGCTGCTGGCCGAGCAGATGGCATGGCCGGAGAGCGGCGAACCTCGCCGGGCCGGTGTCTCGGCCTTCGGCGTCAGCGGCACCAACGCCCATGTGGTGCTGGAACAGGCGCCGGTCGGCGATGACGATGACGCGGCGGATGAGGGGGTGCGCGGGGGCGGCTCCACGGTGGTGCCGTGGGTGCTGTCGGCCCGATCCGAGGCGGCCTTGCGGGCTCAGGCCGGTCGGCTGGCGTCGTACGCGGAGAAGCGGGCGGAGCTGTCGGCCGGGGATGTCGGGTGGTCGCTGGCGACGACTCGTACGGTCTTCGAGCATCGTGCGGTGGTGCTGGCGGGGGACCGGGGCGGTTTGGCCGATGGAGTGGCGGCGCTGGCGGCGGGCCGGGACGTCTCTGGCGTGGTGCGGGGTGTGGTCGCGGGTGGTGATGGTCGTGCGGTGTTGGTGTTTCCGGGGCAGGGGGCGCAGTGGGTGGGGATGGCGGCGGGGTTGTTGGAGTCGTCTGCGGTGTTCGCGGAGCGGTTGGGGGAGTGTGCGGCGGCGTTGGGGCCGTTCGTGGACTGGTCGCTGGTGGATGTGCTGGGTGATGCGGTGGCGTTGGGGCGGGTGGATGTGGTGCAGCCGGTGTTGTGGGCGGTGATGGTGTCGTTGGCTGAGGTGTGGCGTTCGTATGGGGTGGAGCCTGCTGCGGTGGTGGGTCATTCGCAGGGTGAGATTGCGGCGGCGTGTGTGGCGGGTGGGTTGTCGTTGGAGGATGCGGCGCGGGTGGTGGCGTTGCGGAGTAGGGCGTTGCGGGCGTTGTCGGGGCGTGGGGGGATGGTGTCGGTGTCGTTGCCGGTGGGGGAGGTGCGGGAGTGGCTGGGGGCGTGGGGTGAGCGGTTGTCGGTGGCGGCGGTGAACGGGCCGTTGGCGGTGGTGGTTTCCGGTGATGCGGATGCGTTGGAGGAGTTGCTGGCCGTGTGTGAGGGTGAGGGGGTCCGGGCGCGGCGTGTGCCGGTGGATTACGCCTCGCATTGCGCTCATGTGGAGGCGATCGAGGGCGAGTTGGCGAGGGAGCTTGCCGGGATCAGTCCTCGGTCGTCGTCGGTGCCGTTCTATTCGACGGTGACTGGTGGGGTGCTGGATACGGCGGGTCTGGATGCCGGGTACTGGTATCGGAATCTGCGTCAGATGGTGTGTTTCGAGGAGACTGTACGCGCCCTGCTGGTCGACGGTTTCCAGGTGTTTGTTGAGGCCAGTGCCCATCCGGTGCTCACGATGGCTGTGGAGCAGACGGCTGAGGAGCACGGCGCCCGTGTCACCGCTGTCGGTTCGCTGCGCCGTGACGAAGGCGGTCTGGAGCGCTTCCTGACTTCTGTGGCCGAGGCCTATGTGGGTGGGGCTTCTGTTGACTGGGCTCGGACGTTCGCGGGGACGGGTGCGTGTCGCGTTGAGCTGCCCACGTACGCCTTCCAGCGGGAGCGGTACTGGTTGGAGTCCGCGGGTGTGGTCGTTGGTGATGTGACGTCTGCGGGTTTGGGTTCGGCTGATCATCCGTTGTTGGGTGCGGTGGTGGGGTTGGCGGGTGTGGATGGGGTGTTGTTGACGGGGCGGTTGTCGTTGGTTTCGCATGGTTGGTTGGCTGATCATGCGGTGTGGGGTGTGGTGGTGGTGCCGGGGTCGGCGTTGGTGGAGTTGGTGTTGCGTGCGGGTGATGGGGTGGGGTGTGGGTGGTTGGAGGAGTTGACGTTGGAGGCGCCGTTGGTGGTGCCTGAGTGTGGTGGGGTGCGGGTGCAGTTGTCGGTGGGGGCGCCGGATGGGGTGGGTCGGCGTGTGGTGGGTGTGTTTTCGCAGGTGGAGGGTGAGGGTGAGGGGGTGTGGACGCGGCATGCGTCGGGGGTGTTGTCGGTTGGTGTTCCGGTGGTGGTGGATGGGTTGGGTGTGTGGCCGCCGGTGGGTGCGGTGGGGGTGGATGTGGGTGGTGTGTATGAGCGGTTGGCTGGGGTGGGTTTGGAGTATGGGCCGGTGTTTCAGGGGGTGCGTGCGGCGTGGCGTCGTGGTGATGAGGTGTTTGCTGAGGTGGCGCTTGCGGAGGAGCAGCGTGCGGAGGCGGGTCGCTTCGGTCTGCACCCGGCACTCTTCGACGCCGCCCTGCATATGGCCGGGGTGGGTCCGGAAGACGAGGAGGCGGGCCCCGCGCGTCTGCCGTTCGCCTGGACGGGCGTCTCCCTGTACGCCACGGGGGCGACGGAACTGCGGGTGCGCCTGTCGCCGTCGGGCGCCGACGGGATCTCGGTGCTGGTGGCGGACGCCGACGGAGTGCCGGTGGCTTCGGTCGACTCGCTGGTGGGGCGACCGGTGGCGGCCGAGCAGCTCACCGCGTCCCCGCAGGTCGCCAGGGACTCGCTGTTCACCGTGGAATGGGACCGCGTGCCCACAGAGGGCGTGCAGGGGGCGGCATCTCAGGCTCAGTGGGCGATGGTCGGATCGGACGATCTCGGCCTCGCCGCCGCGTTGGAGGCGGCAGAGCAGGATGTAGTGAGCGGCCCGGAGCTGGCCATCCTGACCGACTCCCCGGATGTCGTCCTCGTGACGTGTGCGTCCGAGTCGGATTCGGGTGCACAGGATCTTCCGTCCGCCACGCGCCATTTCGCGCACCGCGTTCTGGGTGTGGTGCAGGAGTGGTTGAGGGAAGAGCGGTTTGCCGGTTCGCGGTTGGTGGTGGTGACGCGGGGTGCGGTGGCGGCCGTACCGGGTGAGGATGTGCCGGATGTGGCGGCGGCCGCGGTGTGGGGTTTGGTGCGATCGGCGCAGGCTGAGCATCCGGATCGGTTCGTCCTGGTCGACGTCGATGACGTACCGGTGTCGGCCGGTGTGCTCCGGGCGGTGCTGGGGTGCGGGGAGCCCCAGGTGGCCGTGCGGTCCGGGGATGTGCTGGCGCCTCGGCTGTCGCGTGCCGTTGCTCCTGCGGCTTCTGCCGAGGGTGTTGGGTCGGGCTTTGCGTGGGATCCCGAGGGTACGGTGCTGGTGAGCGGTGCCACCGGCACGCTGGGTGGTTTGGTGGCGCGGCATTTGGTGGCCGAGCGTGGGGTGCGGCATCTGGTGTTGCTCTCTCGGCGGGGCCGGGAGGCCGTCGGCGCGGTGGAGTTGGAGGCCGAGCTGGCGGAGCTGGGCGCGTCGGTGACCATGGTGGCCTGCGATGCGGCCGACCGTGAGGCGTTGGCGGGGGTGCTGGCGCGTATTCCGGCGGATCGTCCGTTGCGCGGGGTGGTGCACGCGGCCGGTGTGCTGGATGACGGCGTGGTGGAGTCGTTGACGCCGGAGCGTATTGATGTGGTGTTGCGGCCGAAGGTCGATGCGGCGGTGCTTTTGGATGAGTTGACGCGGGATCTGGAGCTGTCGGCGTTTGTGATGTTCTCGTCGGCCGCTGCGACGTTCGGGGCGGCGGGGCAGGGGAACTACGCGGCGGCGAACATGTTCCTGGATGCGCTGGCGGCGCGGCGTCGGGCGCGTGGGCTTGCGGGGGTGTCGTTGGCCTGGGGTTTCTGGGCCGAACGCAGCGATATGACCGGCCACCTCGCCGACGCCGACGTCGCCCGGATGGAGCGCGGCGGCGTCATCCCGCTGTCGTCAAACGAAGGCCTTGCGCTTCTCGACGCGGCGAGCGCCATGGACCAGTCGCTGCTGGTTCCCGTGCGGATCGCCCCGGCAGCGCTCCGTGGTGGGGCCGGGGCAGTACCGCCGTTGCTTCGACGGCTGGTGCGTACCCCCTCGCGGAGGGCCCTTGCGGACGCCGCGCCGGGCATGGACACACCCCTGCACGGTGACCTTGTCCGGCTCGAGGGGCTTTCGGCGGCCGAGCAGGAGCAGACGCTGCTGGATCTGGTGCGCCGCGGGGTCGGCGCGGTGCTCGGCTACTCGGATGTGGAGCAGGTCGACCCGGAGCGTGCGTTCAAGGAGCTCGGGTTCGATTCGCTGACGGCGGTCGAACTGCGCAACCGGCTGAACACGGCCACCGGGCTGCGTCTGCCCGCCACCCTGGTCTTCGACTACCCCTCGCCCCTGGCGCTCGCCCGCCACCTCCGCGATGAGCTGCTCGGCAGGAGCGGCGAGGTGGCTGCCGACGCAGGACGTCGTGTGCCGGTGACCGTCTCTCAGGATGCGCCGATCGCCATCGTGGGCATGAGCTGCCGCTTCCCGGGCGGGGTGAAGTCCCCCGAGGATCTGTGGCGGCTGCTGGCCCGCGGCGGAGACGCCATCGCGGCCTTTCCGGACGATCGCGGCTGGGACCTGGAGGGTCTGTATCACCCGGACCCCGATCACCGGGGCACGGCGTATGCGCGTGAGGGTGGTTTCCTGTACGACGCGGGTGATTTCGATCCGGCGTTCTTCGGGATTTCGCCGCGTGAGGCGCTGGCGATGGATCCGCAGCAGCGGTTGCTGCTGGAGACGTCGTGGGAGGCGCTGGAGCGGGCCGGTATCGACCCGGCGTCGGTGCGCGGCAGCCAGACCGGCGTCTTCGCCGGAATCATGCACCACGACTACGGCTCGGCCACGGTGCCGGAAGGAGTCGAGGGCTACATCGGCAACGGCACCGCCGGCAGCATCGCCTCGGGCCGCGTCTCCTACACCTTCGGGTTCGAAGGGCCCGCCGTGACGGTGGACACCGCCTGCTCGTCGTCGCTGGTGGCGCTGCACCTCGCGACCCAGTCGCTGCGCCAGGGCGAGTGCTCGCTCGCGCTCGCGGGCGGCGTGACGGTGATGTCGACCCCCGCCCTGTTCGTGGAGTTCAGCCGTCAGCGGGGACTGTCGGCCGACGGTCGCTGCAAGGCGTTCGCGGGAGCGGCGAACGGTACGGGATTCTCCGAGGGCGTCGGCATGCTGCTGCTGGAACGGCTCTCGGACGCACGGCGCAACGGCCACCGGGTGCTGGCCGTCGTCCGTGGGTCCGCCGTCAACCAGGACGGCGCGTCCAACGGACTGACGGCCCCCAACGGCCCGTCGCAACAGCGAGTCATCCGGGCGGCGCTGGCGAGTGCCGGGCTGTCCGCCGCCCAGGTGGACGCGGTGGAGGCACACGGTACGGGCACGACGCTCGGCGATCCCATCGAGGCACAGGCACTGCTGTCGACCTACGGGCGCGAGCGGGGCGCCGAGGAGCGGCCGTTGTGGCTCGGCTCGATCAAGTCGAACATCGGCCATACGCAGGCGGCGGCCGGTGTGGCGGGTGTGATGAAGATGGTGCTGGCGATGCGGCACGGCGTACTGCCGCAGACGCTGCACGTGGATGAGCCGTCGCCGCATGTGGACTGGTCCGAGGGCGCGGTGCGGTTGCTCATGGACGCGACGGAATGGCCGGAGACGGGGCAGCCGAGGCGTGCGGGTGTCTCCTCCTTCGGCGCCAGCGGGACCAATGCGCATGTGATCGTGGAGCAGGCCCCCGAGGAGCTGCCCGTCGCCGGGCCGGTGACGGACGGATCCGCCGGGTCGACGCAGGTGCCGTGGGTGGTGTCGGCGAAGTCCGAAGGCGCGCTGTGGGCGCAGGCGGAGCGGCTGTTGCCGGTGGTGCGTGGAGAGCTGGACGCCGAGGCGTCGGTCGTGGATGTGGCCTCGTCGCTGGTGACCACGCGCTCGGTGTTCGAGCATCGGGCGGTGGTGCTGGCCGGTGACCGTCAGGGCTTCGTGGCCGGGCTGGAAGCGCTGGTGGATGACGTACCGGCGGCCGGTGTGGTGCGGGGTTCTGCGGCGCCGGGGAAGCTGGCGGTGTTGTTCTCGGGGCAGGGCAGTCAGCGGGTCGGGATGGGGCTGGAGCTGTGCGAGGCGTTCCCGGTGTTCGCGGAGGCGTTCGATGAGGTGTGTGGGCACTTTGAGGGCGCGCTGGAGCGTTCGCTGCGGGAGGTGATCCGTGGGGACGCGGCGGGGCTGGAGGGGACCGCGTATACCCAGTGTGGGTTGTTCGCGGTGGAGGTGGGGCTGTTCCGGTTGGTGGAGTCGTGGGGTGTGCGGCCGGATTTTGTGGCGGGGCATTCGATTGGTGAGCTGGTGGCGGCGCATGTGGCGGGGGTGTTGTCGCTGGCAGACGCGTGTGCTTTGGTGGCGGCTCGTGGGCGGTTGATGCAGGGGTTGCCGTCGGGTGGGGTGATGGTGTCGGTGCAGGCCGCCGAGGCCGACGTACTGCCGTTCCTGGCCGGTCGTGAGGCCGAGGTGAGTGTGGCGGCGGTCAACGGGCCGCACTCGACCGTGATCTCCGGGGCGGAAGGGGCGGTGTCGGAGGTCGCCGGGCGGTTTGAGGCTCAGGAGATCAAGACCAAGCGGCTGCGGGTCTCCCATGCCTTCCATTCACCCTTGATGGAGCCGATGCTGGCGGAGTTCCGGCGGGTGGCCGAGGGGTTGTCGTACGCGCCTCCGCGCATCCCCGTCGTATCGAATGTGACGGGCTTGGTGGCGGATGCCGAGGCGCTGTGCTCGGCCGAGTACTGGGTGCGCCACGTCCGTGAGACCGTGCGCTTCGCCGAAGGCATGGCGGCTCTCGCGGAGGCGGGTGTGACGACCTCCCTGGAGCTGGGGCCGGATGGGGTGCTGTCCGGCATGGGACAGGAGTGTGCGCCGGACGTCGAGTTCGTCTCCGCCCTGCGCAGCGGCCGAGGCGAGAGCGCCACGCTCCAGGAGGCATTGGCTCGGATCTTCGTCCGTGGCGTCCCGGTGGATTGGACGGCGTTGCTCGCGCCGACTCCCGTACGCCATGTGCCGACTCCCGTACGCCATGTGGAGCTGCCGACCTACCCCTTCCAGCGGAAGCGGTACTGGCTCGAGGCCGGTGGGGCGGCGGGCAACGTGGCTTCGGCGGGGCTGCGGCCCGAGGAGCATCCCCTGCTCGGTGCCGCCGTGAGGCTGCCCGACTCCGACGGATGCCTGTTCACCGGCCGACTGTCCGCGCGTACCCACGCCTGGCTGGCCGACCATGAGGTGCTGGGCGCGGTGGTGGTGCCGGGGACGGCCTTCGTGGATCTGGCGTTGCACGCCGGTGGCCGTTTCGGCTGTGACCAGGTGGACGACCTGGTGCTGGAAGCGCCGCTGGTCCTTCCCGAACGCGGCGCGATTCAGCTCCAGGTGCTGGTGGCCGGAGCCGATGACGACGGCCGCCGACCCGTCACCGTCTACTCCCGGCAGGAATCCGCTGATGAGGACGGGCCCTGGACGCGCCACGCCACCGGCGTTCTGGCCCAGGCCGAGGGGCCGGACGCGGCGATCTCGGCCGAGCTGAGCGTGTGGCCGCCCGCGGATGCGGAGGCGATCGACATCAGCGGCATGTACGAGCGCTTCGCGCTGGGCGGGCTCGCGTACGGGCCGGCGTTCCAGGGCGTGCGGGCCGCCTGGCGGCGCGAAGACGAGGCGTTCACGGAGGTGTTCGCCGAGGTGGCCCTGGCCGAGGAGCAGTGGCCGGACGCCGCGCGGTTCCGCGTGCACCCCGCGTTGCTCGACGCGGCCCTTCACATGGCGGGGCCCGGCGGTCTGGTGGCCTCGGACGCGGAACATGTCCGCTTGCCGTTCGCCTGGAACGGGGTGTCGGCGCACATCACCGGCGCGACAACGGTCCGCGTACGGCTGGCGGCGGCCGGGGCCGACGGACTGTCGCTCGCCGTGGCCGATGAGACGGGCCGGTTGATGGCCTCGGTGGCAGAGCTGGTGACGCGCCCGGTCTCCGCCGAGCAGCTCGACGCCGCGCGCGGCACCGACCATGAGTCGCTGTACCGGCTGCGGTGGGACGCCATGCCACCCCTGGGCGACGAGCCGTCCACCGCCCGCTGTGCGGTGATCGGTGAGGAGGACGGTGAGCTGGCCGTGGCGTTGCGGTCGGCGGGCTGGCAGGTGCGGACGCATCCTGACCTGGGAGCCCTTGCCCGGTCCGGCGCCGAGGGCGAGTCTCTGCCGGAGTGGGTGCTGCTGGCCTCCGCGACCGGCACCGGTGGCGACACCCGCCAGGGTCTACGTGGCGCGGCGCACCAGGCGCTGGAGCGGGTGCAAGAGTGGTTGGCCGAGGAGCGGTTCGCCGATTCCCGCCTGGTCATCACCACTCGCGGTGCCGTGGCCACCACCTCCACCGAGGGCGTGGACGACTTGGCCGGGGCGGCGGTATGGGGCCTGGTGCGATCCGCGCAGGCCGAACACCCCGGCCGACTGCTCCTCCTCGACGCGGACGGACCCATGGGGCTCGGCTCCGTTCCGCTGGCCGCTGCCCTCGCCTCGGGCGAGCCGCAGTTGGCCGTACGAGGTGGGCGCGTACTCGCGGCGAGGCTGGTCCGAGCCGAGGGGACGGCGGAACAGGGCGCTTCGGCGACATGGGATCCCGAGGGCACGGTCCTCATCACCGGGGCCAGCGGCACCCTGGGCGGTCTGCTGGCCCGGCACCTGGTGGCCGACCACGGTGTGCGGCATCTGGTGCTGCTCAGCCGCAGGGGCTCGGCGGCCGAGGGCGCGGCCGAGCTGGCTGACGAACTGACCTCGGCCGGGGCATCGGTGACCTGGGCGGCCTGCGATGTGGCCGACCGGGATGCCCTCAGCGCGGTGTTGTCGGACATACCCGCCGCACGTCCGCTCAAGGGCGTCGTCCACGCCGCCGCCGTGCTGGACGACGGTGTGATCGCGTCGTTGACTCCGGAGCGGCTGGACACGGTGCTGCGGCCGAAGGCGGAGGCGGCACTGGCCCTGCATGAGTTGACGGCCGGGCTCGACCTGTCGGCGTTTGTGGCCTTCTCCTCGGTGGCGGGCATGTTCGGGGCCGCCGGACAGGGCAACTACGCCGCCGCCAACGCCTTCCTCGACGCGCTGGTCTCACAGCGCCGGGCGCACGGTCTCCCCGGCCTGTCGCTGGCCTGGGGCCTGTGGGAGGAGCGCAGCGGAATGACCGAGGGGCTGGCCGAGGTGGACAGGCGGCGGATGGACCAGGTCGGCATCTCCGCCCTGTCGTCGACCGAGGGGCTTGCCCTGTTCGACGCGGCTTGTGCGGGCGATGGTCCGGTCATCGCGGCCGCACGGCTGAACACGACGGTCTGGAGGTCCGCCGCGCATGACGGCTTCGTGGAAGTACCGCATGTGATGCGGGAGTTGGTGCGCGTGCCCGCCCGTCGGGTGACGGCGGAATCCACCGGGGTGGCCGGAGCGGCCGGGGCGGCGGAGGCGTTGCGGGCGCGCCTGGCCGGAGCCTCGTATGCGGAAGGCGAACGCCTGGTGCTGGACACGGTACGACGGAATGTCGCCGCCGTGCTGGGCCATGGCGGCCCCGAAACCGTGGAACCGGGCCGTGCGTTCAAGGACTTCGGCTTTGATTCGCTGACGGCGGTGGAATTGCGCAACCGGCTCGGCACGGTGACCGGGCTGCGCCTGACCGCGACGCTGGTCTTCGACCACCCGACCCCCACCGCCCTGGCCCAGCACCTGCACCACGAACTGACGCGGGACACCAGCTCCGCCACCACCTCGGTGCCGGTATCCGTGGGACTCGATCAGCTCGAAGCCGGTCTGTCGGCGATGACCTGGGAGGAGATCGGCCGCACGGATGTGGTGTCACGCCTGCGGGAGCTCTTGGCAAAGTACGGCGACGCACAGGAAGTCCCGAGCAGCGACGCTGCTCTCGTCGACCAACTCGAATCGGCGACGGATGGCGAACTCTTCAAGATGGTGGACGAGGATCTCGGAATTCTCTGAAGCGATCCGAAGCAATACCCCTCCGCGATCTGCCGACAGCCTTGTGATTGGGAAAGCGCGATGAGCAACGAAGACAAACTCCGGGATTACCTCAAGCGAGTCATTGCCGAACTCCACCAGACGCGTCAGCGCCTCCAGGAAGCGGAGTCCGCGGACCACGAGCCGATCGCGATCGTGGCGATGAGCTGCCGCTACCCGGGCGGGCTGCGTTCGCCCGAGGAGCTGTGGCGGTCGGTGGCCGCCGGCGAGGACGCCATCTCGGGCTTCCCCCAGGACCGCGGCTGGGACGTGGAGGGGCTGTACGACGCCGACCCGGGCGCGGTCGGAAAGAGCTATGCGCGCGAGGGCGGCTTTCTGCACGGCGCCGGTGAATTCGACCCGGCCTTCTTCGGGATGTCCCCGCGCGAGGCGCTCGCGACCGACCCCCAGCAGCGGCTGCTGCTGGAGACGGCGTGGGAGGCGTTCGAGCGGGCCGGTATCGACCCGGAGTCGGTGCGGGGCAGCAAGACCGGTGTCTTCACCGGTGTGATGTACCACGACTACGGCACCGGTCTGACCTCGCTGCCCGCAGGTGTGGAGGGCTACCTGGGCAACGGCACCGCGGGCAGCATCGCCTCCGGCCGGGTGGCCTACACCCTCGGCCTCGAAGGCCCGGCGGTCACCGTCGACACGGCGTGCTCCTCGTCGCTGGTGGCGCTGCACTGGGCCGGTCAGGCCCTTCGGCGCCAGGAGTGCACACTCGCCCTCGCGGGCGGTGTCACGGTGATGTCCACCCCCGGAACGTTCGTGGAGTTCAGCCGTCAGCGCGGGCTGGCGCCGGACGGCCGGTGCAAGCCGTTCGCGGCGGCCGCCGATGGGACGGGCTGGGGTGAGGGTGTGGGCATGCTGCTGCTGGAGCGGCTGTCGGACGCGCGCCGCAACGGCCACCCGGTGCTGGCGGTGATACGTGGCTCCGCCGTCAACCAGGACGGTGCGAGCAACGGTCTCACCGCGCCCAACGGACCGTCCCAGCAGCGAGTGATCCGCCAAGCCCTGGCCGACGCGAAACTCTCCGCCAAGCAGGTGGACGTCGTCGAGGCGCATGGCACGGGTACGACGCTGGGCGACCCCATCGAGGCGCAGGCGCTGCTGGCCACGTACGGGCAGGACCGGCCCGACGAGAGGCCGCTGTGGCTCGGCTCCATCAAGTCCAACATCGGCCATACGCAGGCGGCTGCGGGCGTGGCAGGCGTCATCAAGATGGTGCAGGCGATGCGGCACGGGCTGCTGCCGCGGACCCTGCATGTCGACGAGCCATCGCCCCATGTGGACTGGTCGGCGGGCGGGGTGAGGCTGCTCACCGAGGCAACGCCGTGGCCGGAGGACGACGAGCCCCGTCGGGCGGGTGTCTCGTCTTTCGGGATCAGCGGCACAAACGCACACATCATCCTGGAGCAGGAGCCTCCGGCCGACCCGGAGGGCGAAGCGCCGGAGGAGACAGGGCAACTGCCTTCCGGCATCGTGCCGTGGCTGGTCTCGGCGAAGTCCGAGAGCGCGCTACGGGCCCAGGCCGAAGGACTGCTCGCCCACCTCGGCGCCCGGGCGGAGCTGTCGGTCACTGATGTCGGGTTCTCTTTGGCGGCGACGCGTAGTGCGTTTGAGCATCGTGCGGTGGTGTTGGGGTCTGATCGTGCGGCTTTGGTCGAGGGTTTGGGTGTGGTGGCTGAGGGTGGTGGTGCTCCGGGGTTGGTGCGGGGTGTGGTCGCGGGTGGTGATGGTCGTGCGGTGTTGGTGTTTCCGGGGCAGGGGTCGCAGTGGGTGGGGATGGCGGCGGGGTTGTTGGAGTCGTCTGCGGTGTTCGCGGAGCGGTTGGGGGAGTGTGCGGTGGCGTTGGGGCCGTTCGTGGACTGGTCGCTGGTGGATGTGCTGGGTGATGCGGTGGCGTTGGGGCGGGTGGATGTGGTGCAGCCGGTGTTGTGGGCGGTGATGGTTTCGTTGGCTGAGGTGTGGCGTTCGTATGGGGTGGAGCCTGCTGCGGTGGTGGGTCATTCGCAGGGTGAGATTGCGGCGGCGTGTGTGGCGGGTGGGTTGTCGTTGGAGGATGCGGCGCGGGTGGTGGCGTTGCGGAGTAGGGCGTTGCGGGCGTTGTCGGGGCGTGGGGGGATGGTGTCGGTGTCGTTGCCGGTGGACTCGGTGCGGGAGTGGCTGGGGGCGTGGGGTGAGCGGTTGTCGGTGGCGGCGGTGAATGGGCCGTTGGCGGTGGTGGTTTCCGGTGATGCGGATGCGTTGGAGGAGTTGCTGGCCGTGTGTGAGGGTGAGGGGGTCCGGGCGCGGCGTGTTCCGGTGGATTACGCCTCGCATTGCGCTCATGTGGAGGCGATCGAGGGCGAGTTGGCGAGGGAGCTTGCCGGGATCAGTCCTCGGTCGTCGTCGGTGCCGTTCTATTCGACGGTGACTGGTGGGGTGCTGGATACGGCGGGGCTGGATGCCGGGTACTGGTATCGGAATCTGCGTCAGATGGTGTGTTTCGAGGAGACTGTACGCGCCCTGCTGGTCGACGGTTTCCAGGTGTTTGTTGAGGCCAGTGCCCATCCGGTGCTCACGATGGCTGTGGAGCAGACGGCTGAGGAGCACGGCGCCCGTGTCACCGCTGTCGGTTCGCTGCGCCGTGACGAAGGCGGTCTGGAGCGCTTCCTGACTTCTGTGGCCGAGGCCTATGTGGGTGGGGCTTCTGTTGACTGGGCTCGGACGTTCGCGGGGACGGGTGCGTGTCGCGTTGAGCTGCCCACGTACGCCTTCCAGCGGGAGCGGTACTGGTTGGAGTCCGCGGGTGTGGTCGTTGGTGATGTGACGTCTGCGGGTTTGGGTTCGGCTGATCATCCGTTGTTGGGTGCGGTGGTGGGGTTGGCGGGTGTGGATGGGGTGTTGTTGACGGGGCGGTTGTCGTTGGTTTCGCATGGTTGGTTGGCTGATCATGCGGTGTGGGGTGTGGTGGTGGTGCCGGGGTCGGCGTTGGTGGAGTTGGTGTTGCGTGCGGGTGATGGGGTGGGGTGTGGGTGGTTGGAGGAGTTGACGTTGGAGGCGCCGTTGGTGGTGCCTGAGTGTGGTGGGGTGCGGGTGCAGTTGTCGGTGGGGGCGCCGGATGGGGTGGGTCGGCGTGTGGTGGGTGTGTTTTCGCAGGTGGAGGGTGAGGGTGAGGGGGTGTGGACGCGGCATGCGTCGGGGGTGTTGTCGGTTGGTGTTCCGGTGGTGGTGGATGGGTTGGGTGTGTGGCCGCCGGTGGGTGCGGTGGGGGTGGATGTGGGTGGTGTGTATGAGCGGTTGGCTGGGGTGGGTTTGGAGTATGGGCCGGTGTTTCAGGGGGTGCGGGCGGCGTGGCGTCGTGGTGATGAGGTGTTTGCTGAGGTGGCGCTTGCGGAGGAGCAGCGTGCGGAGGCGGGTCGCTTCGGTCTGCACCCGGCACTCCTCGACGCCGCCCTGCATACCGCGGCATTGGGAGGGGACGACCCGGAACAGGGCTCCTCCCGCCGGGGGCCCGGACTGCCGTTCGTCTGGAGCGGTGTGTCCCTGTACGCAACGGGCGCGGACACCCTGCGCGTACGGCTCACTCCGGCCGGACCGGATGCGGTTTCGCTTCTCGTCACTGACACCACCGGGGCACCGGTGGCCTCGGTGGCGTCGCTGGTGACCCGTACGGTGACTCCCGACCAGCTCCGGGGAGCGCGGAGCGTGACGCATGACGCGCTGTTCCACACCACATGGCGTGAGGCCCCCGCCCGGCATGAAACCCCCGCGGCCACGGGCCGGTGGGTGTTGCTCGGGAGCGTGGCGCCGCACCTTGATGCCCTGAGCGGTGCGGATGACACCACGTATCCGGAACTGGCGGATCTGCACCAGGCCATCAATGAAGGTATGGCCGCCCCCGACACCGTTCTGGTCTCCT
Source organism: Streptomyces rapamycinicus NRRL 5491 (assembly GCF_024298965.1). Taxonomy (NCBI): domain Bacteria; kingdom Bacillati; phylum Actinomycetota; class Actinomycetes; order Kitasatosporales; family Streptomycetaceae; genus Streptomyces; species Streptomyces rapamycinicus. The sequence goes on from NZ_CP085193.1 coordinate 11,408,565, forward strand.
TCACGGCGGACTCCGGAGCCCGCACCGGCGACCCGGCCGAGGCACGGGGGATGGCCCATCGTGCCCTGGGTGTGGTGCAGGAGTGGTTGGCTGAGGAGCGGTTTGCCGGTTCGCGGTTGGTGGTGGTGACGCGGGGTGCGGTGGCGGCCGTACCGGGTGAGGATGTGCCGGATGTGGCGGCGGCCGCGGTGTGGGGTTTGGTGCGATCGGCGCAGGCTGAGCATCCGGATCGGTTCGTCCTGGTGGACGTGGATGACGTACCGGTGTCGGCCGATGGGCTTCAGAGGGCGCTGTCGTGTGCGGAACCTCAGGTGGCTGTCCGTTCCGGGAAGGCCCTGGCGCCTCGGCTGTCGCGTGCCGTTGCTCCTGCGGCTTCTGCCGAGGGTGTTGGGTCGGGCTTTGCGTGGGATCCCGAGGGTACGGTGCTGGTGAGCGGTGCCACCGGCACGCTGGGTGGTTTGGTGGCGCGGCATTTGGTGGCCGAGCGTGGGGTGCGGCATCTGGTGTTGCTCTCTCGGCGGGGCCGGGAGGCCGCCGGCGCGGTGGAGTTGGAGGCCGAGCTGGCGGAGCTGGGCGCGTCGGTGACCATGGTGGCCTGCGATGCGGCCGACCGTGAGGCGTTGGCGGGGGTGCTGGCGCGTATTCCGGCGGATCGTCCGTTGCGCGGGGTGGTGCACGCGGCCGGTGTGCTGGATGACGGCGTCATCGAAGCCTTGACTCCCGAGCGTATCGACACGGTGCTCCGCCCCAAGGTCGATGCCGCCTTCCACCTGCACGAGCTGACCTGGGACCTGGATCTGGCGGCGTTCGTGGTGTTCTCCTCCGCGGCCGGCACGTTCGGCGGCGCCGGACAGGGCAACTACGCCGCGGCGAACGCATACGTCGACGCCCTGGCGGCACACCGACGCGCGCTCGGACTGCCGGCCGTCTCGCTGGCCTGGGGGTTCTGGGCCGAGCGCAGTGGAATGACGGGCCACCTGGCCGACGAGGACGTACGGCGCATGCGGCGCGGCGGCATCACCCCGCTGACGTCGGAAGAGGGCCTTGAACTGTTCGACGTTTCCGGGACCATGACGCAGCCCGTCCTGCTGCCCATACGTCTGGACCTCCCGGCGCTCCGCGCCCAGGCGGCGTCCGGGGCGGTGGCCGTTCTCCTCCGCGATCTGCTGTCCGCTCCCACGCGTCGTACCGTACGGCCGTCGAGCGGTGGCGCGGGCGAGTCGGAACTGTGGCGGCGGCTTGCGCCCCTGTCGACGGACGAACAGGACGAAGTCCTGCTGAACCTGGTGTGCACCCACGTCGCCGAGGTGCTCGGACACGCGGGGGCGGACTCCATCGAGGTGGGGCGTGCGTTCAAGGAGCTCGGGTTCGACTCGCTGACGGCCGTCGAACTGCGCAACCGGCTGAACACGGCCACCGGATTGCGCCTGCCCGCCACCCTCGTCTTCGACTACCCCACGCCCGTGGTGATCGCCCGCCGTCTGCGCGCCGAGCTGGCCGAGGCGCACCAGGGCACCACCCTGTCGGTCGCTCCGTCCGGCGCCGCCGCTACGGGCACGCTCGCCACCCTGGACGAGCCCATCGCGATCGTGGCGATGAGCTGTCGCTTCCCCGGTGGGGTGCGTACGCCGGAGCAGCTGTGGCAGCTGCTGGAGCGCGGCACGGATGCCATCTCCGCCTTCCCGGAAGACCGCGGCTGGGACGTGGAGGGCCTGTACGACCCGGACCCGGACGCCGCGGGGAAGAGTTATGCCCGCGAGGGCGGCTTCCTCTACGACGCGGGTGACTTCGATCCGGCGTTCTTCGGGATTTCGCCGCGTGAGGCGCTGGCGATGGATCCGCAGCAGCGGCTGCTGCTGGAGACGTCGTGGGAGGCGCTGGAGCGGGCCGGTATCGACCCGGCGACCCTGCGCGGCAGCCAGACCGGGGTCTTCGCCGGTGTGATGCACCACGACTACGGGCTGTTGCAGGGACCGGGCGGTGGCCCCGGCGCCCCCAGCGCGGGCAGCATCGTCTCGGGGCGTATCTCCTACACCTTCGGTTTCGAGGGCCCGGCGGTCACGGTGGACACCGCGTGTTCCTCGTCGCTGGTGGCGTTGCACCTGGCGACGCAGGCACTGCGGCGGGGCGAGTGCTCGCTCGCGCTCGCGGGCGGTGTGACGGTGATGTCGACACCGGGTCTGTTCGTGGAGTTCAGCTGGCAGCGCGGGCTGTCGGCGGACGGGCGGTGCAGGGCCTTCGCGGGAGCGGCGGACGGCACCGGGTTCTCCGAGGGCGCGGGGGTGTTGCTGCTGGAGCGACTGTCGGATGCGCGGCGAAACGGGCACCGCGTACTGGCGGTGGTGCGTGGTTCCGCGGTGAATCAGGACGGTGCGAGCAATGGGATGTCGGCGCCGAATGGTCCGTCGCAGCAGCGGGTGATCCGGGCGGCGTTGGAGAGTGCTCGGTTGTCGGCTGCTGAGGTGGACGCGGTCGAGGCGCACGGTACGGGTACGAAGCTGGGCGATCCGATTGAGGCGCAGGCGCTGCTGGCGACGTACGGCCAGGAGCGGGCGGCCGAGGGGGGGCCGCTGTGGCTGGGTGCGATCAAGTCGAACATTGGCCATGCGCAGGCGGCTGCGGGTGTGGCGGGTGTGATGAAGATGGTGCTGGCGATGCGGCACGGTGTGCTGCCGCAGACGTTGCATGTCGATGAGCCGTCGCCGCATGTGGACTGGTCGGCGGGTGCGGTGGAGCTGCTGACGCATGCGGTGGAGTGGCCGGAGACCGGCCGTCCCCGGCGTGCGGGCGTGTCGTCGTTCGGGATCAGTGGCACCAACGCACACGTCATCCTGGAGCAGGCCCCGGCGGCGCTGCCCGACGCCGAATCGCCCAGCCGGCCAAGGGCGTTGACGTCCTCGGTGGTGCCATGGGTGGTCTCGGGACGGTCCGAACCCGCGCTCCGAGCGCAGGCGAGTCGGCTTGCGTCGTTCGCGGAGGAGCGGTCGGAGCTGCCGCTCGTGGATGTGGCGCTGTCGTTGGCGACAACGCGTAGCGCGTTTGAGCATCGTGCCGTGGTGCTGGCCGCTGACCGGGCTGGTCTTGTCGATGGGCTGAAGGCACTGTCGAGTGGTGACCTGGCGCCGGGCGTGGTTCAGGGTTCTGCGGTGCCGGGCAAGTTGGCGGTGTTGTTCTCGGGGCAGGGCAGTCAGCGGGTCGGGATGGGTGAGGGGTTGTATGAGGCGTTCCCGGTGTTCGCGGAGGCGTTCGATGAGGTGTGTGCGCGGTTCGATGGGGTGTTGGAGTGTTCGCTGCGGGAGGTGATCCGTGGGGACGCGGCGGGGTTGGAGGGGACCGCGTATACCCAGTGTGGGTTGTTCGCGGTGGAGGTGGCGCTGTTCCGGCTGGTGGAGTCGTGGGGTGTACGGCCGGACTTCGTGGCGGGGCATTCGATTGGTGAGCTGGTGGCCGCGCATGTGGCGGGGGTGTTGTCGCTCGAGGACGCGTGCGTATTGGTGGCGGCTCGCGGTCGGTTGATGCAGGGGTTGCCCCCGGGTGGGGTGATGGTGTCGGTGCAGGCCGCCGAGGCCGACGTACTGCCGTTCCTGGCCGGTCGTGAGGCCGAGGTGAGTGTGGCGGCGGTCAACGGGCCGCACTCGACCGTGATTTCCGGCGCGGAAGGGGCGGTGTCGGAGGTCGCCGGGCGGTTTGGGGCTCAGGGCGTCAAGACCAAGCGGCTGCGGGTCTCGCATGCCTTCCATTCACCCTTGATGGAGCCGATGCTGGCGGAGTTCCGGCGGGTGGCCGAGGGGTTGTCGTACGCGCCTCCCCGCATCCCCGTCGTATCAAACGTGACGGGCCTCGTCGCGGACGCCGAGGCGCTGTGCTCGGCCGAGTACTGGGTGCGCCACGTCCGCGAGACCGTGCGCTTCGCCGAAGGCGTGAAGAGCCTGGCGGACCAGGGCGCCACGACCCATCTGGAGCTGGGCCCGGACGGTGTGCTGTCCGGGATGGGGCAGGAGTGCGCTCCCGACGCCACCTTCGCCCCGGCCCTGCGCACCGGTCGTGACGAGGCCGCCTCGCTGCTCGAAGCGCTGGCTGACCTCCATGTCCGGGGTCGCTTCGTGGACTGGGCGGCACTGCTCGCACCGGCGCGCCCCCGGACCGTCGAGCTGCCCACGTATGCCTTCCAGCGGGAGCGGTACTGGCTCGAGTCGGCCGCGTCCACTGCGGATGTGGCCTCGGCGGGGCTCGGTTCCGCGGAGCACCCGCTGCTCGGTGCCGCGGTGACGCTGCCCGACTCCGACGGATGCCTGTTCACCGGCCGGCTGTCCGCGCGTACGCACGCCTGGCTGGCCGACCATGAGGTGCTGGGGGCGGTGATGCTGCCGGGGACGGCGTTCGTCGAGCTGGCGCTGCACGCGGGCGACCGCGTCGGATGTGCCCGGCTGGAGGAGCTGACGCTCGAGGCACCGCTGGTCCTGCCCGAGCACGGTGGCGTACAGGTGCGGGTGACGGTCTCGGACGCCGATGACTCGGGGCGCCGGGCGCTGACCGTGCACTCACGCGAGGACGGCGGGGAAGGACCGTGGCTTAGGCATGCGACGGGCAGTGTCGCGCCCGAGCCGTCCACCCCCGCTCGCGCCGCCTTCCCCGCCTCCGTATGGCCGCCACGGGACGCCGAACCCGTGGCGCTGGACGGGCACTACGAGCGGCTTGCCGAGACGGGGCTGCGGTACGGGCCGGTGTTCCAGGGGCTGCGTGGCGTGTGGCGGCGCGGGAACGAGGTGTTCGCCGAGGTCGCGCTGCCCGACGAGGCGGAGCAGGATCCGCGCCGCTTCGGCCTCCACCCGGCCTTGCTGGACGCCGCCCTGCACGCCGTGGGCGCCGCGGCCGCCGGTATGCCGCAGGCCACCGGCGCCTCGGAAGCCACCGCCGCGTCGGAAGCCACCGCCGCCTCGGAGGAGATCCGGCTGCCGTTCTCATGGAGCGGGGTGTCGGTGTACGCGGCGGGCGCCGCCATGCTGCGCGTACGCCTCACCCTCACCGGACCCGATGGCATGGCGCTGTCGATGGAGGTGACGGACGGGACCGGTGCGCCGGTGGCCACAGTGGACTCGCTGGCGACGCGCCCCGTCTCCCCCGAGCAGGTCAACGCGGCGCGCGGGGCGGTGCACCAGTCCCTCTTCCAGCTGAACTGGACCGTACTGCCGGGCGCCGAGGCTTCGGTGAACAGCTCCGTGGCCCAGGTGGCGCCGCTGGACGGCGTCGACTGGCACGATATGGCGGCGTTCAGGGAGGCGATCGGCGCCGATGGGGCCGTGCCTCCGGCGGTGGCGTGTGTGGTCCCGTCCGCGCCCGCCACCAAGGGCGACGGGCCAGTCGAGGCCGACGCGATACGGGACGTGATCCATCGGACGCTGGAGCTGGTGCGGGGATGGCTGGCCGATGAGCGGTTCGCCGGATCGCGGATGGTGGTCGCCACGCATGGCGCGGTGACTGTCGAGGACGATGAGGGCGGCCAGAACGACAAGGCCGTGGTGGATCTCGCGGCGGCCGCCGTATGGGGTCTGGTACGGACCGCGCAGACCGAGCACCCGGACCGGTTCGTCCTGGTCGACCTGGACGGTGGGGATCGGGAACCGGAGCACGAGGCCGGGCGTCGGCCACTGCCCCCCAAGACCCTCTCCCTGCTGTCCGCGGCGGTGGCGAGTGGCGAACCCCAGGTGGCCGTGCGGGGTGGGCGGCTGCTGGCACCCCGTCTGGGCCGGGTACGGACCATCGGGACCACCCCGGCTCCCGATGCCACCCCGACCACCCGAGCCGCCACTCACTCGGCGGTGTGGGACGCGGAAGGCACGGTCCTGGTGACCGGCGCCACCGGCACGCTGGGCGGTCTGGTCGCCCGCCACCTCGTGGCCGAGCGCGGCGTACGCCATCTGCTGCTGGTGAGCCGTCGCGGCGCGGACGCCCCCGGCGCCCGCGCGCTGGAGGACGAGCTGGTGGCGGCGGGCGCGTCGGTCAGCTGGGCCGCCTGCGACGTGGCCGACCGGGACGCCCTGACCGCCGCCGTGAAGGGCGTCTCCGAGGCACATCCGCTGCGCGGAGTCATCCACACGGCCGGGGTGCTCGACGACGGCGTCATCGCGTCGCTGACACCGGAGCGCCTGGACGCCGTGCTGCGCCCGAAGATGGACGCGGCCGTCGCGCTGCACGAGCTGACCGAGGCGATGGACCTGTCGGCGTTCGTCGTGTTCTCCTCGGCCGCCGGGACCTTCGGCACCGCCGGACAGGCCAACTACGCCGCCGCCAACGCCTTCCTCGACGCCCTGATGCGGCGCCGACGGGCCTCGGGGCTGCCCGGCCTGTCCCTCGCCTGGGGCTTGTGGGACGAGCACGACGGAATGGCCGGCGGGCTGGCCGAGGCGGATCTGCGGCGTATGGGCCGGGCCGGAGTGGACGGCCTGTCGCCGGAGGAGGGCCTGGCCCTGTTCGACGCGGGATGTGCCGGGGAACTGCCCGTGGTCATCCCGATGCGGCTGGATCCGGCCAAGGCGCGTGGCGTCGACGGCGAAGTGCCCCACAGCATGCGGGAGTTGGTGCGTCCTATGGCGCGCCGGGCCGCGGCGGAGGGCACCGGGGCCGCGGGCGACCTGCGGGAACGGCTCGCCGCAGCATCGTCGGAGGATGGCGAACGCCTGGTGCTGGACCTGGTGCGGCGGTGCGTGGCCACGGTGCTCGGACACGGCGGGGCGGCCGCCGTGGAGCCGGGCCGCGCCTTCAAGGACTTCGGCTTCGACTCGCTGACGGCGGTGGAACTGCGCAACCGCCTGGGCACGGCCACCGGACTGCGCCTCACGGCCACGCTGGTGTTCGACTATCCGAACCCGATCGCTCTGGCCCGCCATCTCCACCAGGAGCTGACCGGCGGGGACGACGGCGTACGTCCTGCCCAGCCCGCCCTGCCCACCGGCAAGGCGGACACGGGTGACGACCTGGTGGCGATCGTCGGCATGGCCTGCCGATTCCCCGGTGGCGCCCGGTCCCCGGAGGAGCTGTGGCAGCTGCTCGCGGCGGGTGACGAGGCCATTTCCGGCTTCCCCGTCAACCGTGGCTGGGATGTGGCGGGGCTCTACGACCCCGACCCGGAGGCGGACGGCAAGAGCTATGCGCGGGAGGGCGGCTTCCTGCACACCGCCGGTGAGTTCGACCCGGCGTTCTTCGGCATCTCGCCACGCGAGGCGCTGGCGATGGACCCACAGCAGCGGCTGCTGCTGGAGACGTCATGGGAGGCGTTCGAGCGGGCCGGAATCGACGCGACGACCCTTCGGGGCAGCGCGACCGGTGTCTTCGCCGGTCTGATGTACCACGACTACGGCTCCCAGCTCCGGAGCATCCCCGAGGGCGCGGAGGGCTACCTCGCCACGGGTGGGTCCGGAAGCATCGCATCGGGACGGGTCGCCTACACCTTCGGTCTCGAGGGCCCGGCCGTGACCATCGACACCGCATGCTCGTCGTCCCTGGTGGCGCTGCACTTGGCGGCGCAGGCGCTGCGCCAGGGCGAGTGCTCGCTGGCGCTGGCGGGCGGAGTGGCGGTGATGTCCACCCCCGCCACCTTCGTGGAGTTCAGCCGTCAGCGCGGGCTGGCGCCGGACGGCCGGTGCAAGCCGTTCGCGGCGGCCGCCGATGGGACGGGCTGGGGTGAGGGTGTGGGCATGCTGCTGCTGGAGCGGCTGTCGGACGCACGCCGCAACGGCCACCAGGTGCTGGCGGTGGTACGTGGCTCCGCCGTCAACCAGGACGGTGCGAGCAACGGCCTCACCGCGCCCAACGGCCCCTCGCAGCAGCGGGTGATCCGGGCGGCGCTGGCCAACGCGCGGGTGTCGGCGGCCGAGGTGGACGCGGTGGAGGCGCACGGTACGGGTACGACGCTGGGCGATCCGATCGAGGCGCAGGCGCTGCTGGCCACGTACGGCCGGGAGCACACCGATGACCAGCCCCTGTGGCTCGGCTCGGTCAAGTCCAACATCGGACACACCCAGGCCGCGGCCGGTGTCGCGGGCATCATGAAGATGGTGCTGGCCATGCGGCACGGTCTGCTGCCGCAGACGCTGGGTGTGGACGAACCGTCGACGCACATCGACTGGACGGCGGGAGCCGTCGAACTGCTCACCGAGGCCAGGCCCTGGCCCGAGACCGGCCGCCCGCGCCGGGCGGGCGTCTCCTCCTTCGGCCTCAGCGGCACCAACGCGCACATCATCCTCGAGCAGGCGCCGTCGGCCGAGGGCGAAACCTCCGAGCAGAGCGGAGAGTTGGCGCCCACCGTGGTGCCATGGGTGCTGTCGGCGAAGTCCGATGCCGGTGTGCGTGAGCAGGGCGGGCGGCTGCTCTCGCTCGTGGCCGGGGAGACCGGTCCCGCGGTGGCGGACATTGGTCTCTCGCTGGTCACCACGCGCTCGGCGTTCGAGCGGCGCGCGGTGGTGCTGGGCGGTGACCGTACCGCCCTCGTCAGCGGCCTGACCGCGCTGGCCGAGGGCCGCGAGGCGCCGGGTGTGGTGCGCGGGGCCGTGGTCGGTTCCGATGCCCGTGCGGCCTTTGTCTTTCCTGGTCAGGGGTCGCAGTGGGTGGGGATGGCGGCGGGGTTGCTGGAGTCTTCGCCGGTGTTCGCGGGGCGGATCGGGGAGTGTGCGGCGGCGTTGGCGCCGTTCGTGGAGTGGTCGCTCGGGGATGTGTTGCGGGGTGGTGAGGGTGCTGCGGTGGCGTTGGAGCGGGTGGATGTGGTGCAGCCGGTGTTGTGGGCGGTGATGGTGTCGTTGGCTGAGCTGTGGCGTTCGTACGGTGTGGAGCCTGCGGCGGTCATCGGTCATTCGCAGGGTGAGGTCGCGGCGGCGTGTGTGGCGGGTGCGTTGTCGTTGGAGGACGCGGCGCGGGTGGTGGCGTTGCGGAGTAAGGCGTTGCGGGCGTTGTCGGGGTTGGGTGGCATGGTGTCGGTGTCGTTGCCGGTGGACTCGGTGCGGGAGCGGTTGGGCCGGTGGGGTGAGCGGTTGTCGGTGGCGGCGGTGAACGGGCCGTCGACGGTCGTGGTGTCGGGTGACGCGGACGCGTTGGACGAGCTGCTGGCGGCGTGCGAGGCGGACGAGGTCCGGGCGCGTCGCGTTCCGGTGGATTACGCCTCGCACGGCGCCCATGTGGAGGACATCGAGGAGGAGTTGCTGCGGGAGCTCGCGGGGATCGCTCCCCGGGCTTCGTCGGTGCCGTTCTACTCCACGGTCACCGCGGGTGTGCTGGACACCACGGGGCTGGACGCCGGGTACTGGTACCGGAATCTGCGTCAGACGGTCCGTTTCGAGGAGACCGTACGCGCCCTGCTGGCCGATGGCTTCGATACGTTCATTGAGGCCAGTGCCCATCCGGTGCTCACGATGGGTGTGGAGCAGACCGCTGAGGACCATGGGGCACGGGTCACCGCGGTCGGTTCGTTGCGCCGCGACGAAGGCGGTCTGGAGCGCTTCATGACCTCCTTGGCCGAGGCGTACGTGGGCGGCGCGTCCGTCGACTGGGCGGGGATGTTCGCGGGGACGGGCGCGCGGCGCGTCGATCTGCCGACGTATGCGTTCCAGCGCACCCACTTCTGGTTGGAGTCCGAGGCCATCGAGGCCGCCGGTGATGTGGCATCGGTGGGGCTGGACTCGGCCGGGCATCCGTTGCTGGGGGCCGCCGTGCCGCTGCCCGACTCCGACGGCTTCCTGCTCACCGGTCGGCTGTCGCTCCGTACCCACCCCTGGCTCGCCGACCACGCGGTGGCGGACGTCACGCTGCTGCCCGGCACGGCCTTCGTGGAGTTGCTGATGCGGGCCGGTGACGCGGTCGGCTGCGAACGGGTGGACGAACTGACCCTGGGAGCACCGCTGGTGCTGCCCGAGCAGGGCACGGTCCGGCTGCAGGTCGCCGTCGGCGGCCCCGACGAGGCGGGGCGGCGTTCGGTCGGTGTGTACGCACAGACGGAGGACGGCCCCTGGACACAGCACGCCACCGGTGTGCTCGGCAGCGGCGGCACCTCGGCGGCGGCCGATCGTGTCACCGCGCCAGAGGCATGGCCTCCGGCCGGTGCGGAGGCGGTGGACATCGGCGGGCTCTACGAGCGGTTCGCACGGACCGGACTGGGCTACGGGCCGTCCTTCCAGGGGCTGCACGCCGTCTGGCGCAAGGGCGACGAGGTTTTCGCCGAGGTCCGCCTGGCGGAGGAGGCACAGCGGGACACCGAGCGCTTCGGCCTGCACCCGGCCCTGCTGGACGCCGCGTTGCACGCGATGGCGTTCGGCGGCTTCGTCCGCCTCCCCGAGCCCGATGGCAACGTCCGCCGGGACGAGGGGTACGGCACCGGACGGGTCCGGCTTCCCTTCGCCTGGAGCGGCGTGGCGCTGCACGCCACCGGCGCGTCCGCGTTGCGGGTGCGGCTGGCCCCGGCCGGGGCGGACGCGGTGTCGCTGACCGCGCTCGACGAGTCGGGGCAGCCGGTGGCCTCGGTGGATTCGCTCGTTACCCGCGCGGTCGCCCGCGACCAGCTCGGTGCGGCGCATGGGGCCTTCCACGAATCGCTCTTCGGCCTGGAGTGGACGGCGCCCGCGGTGATGTCCCCGTCGTCCGGCGCCCCCGGCCGCTGGGCCGTGCTGGCCGAGGGCGACACGGGGCTGTCGGCGGGGCTGAAGTCGGCGGGTACGGCCGGTGCCCTGGCCGCGACGTATGCGGATCTGCCCGCCCTGCAAGAGGCCATCGAGGCGGGACGAACGGCACCGGATCTGGTGTTCGCCTCTCTGACCTCCCCGGCCTCTCTGACCTCCCCAATCTGCCCAACCTCCCCACCCTCTCTAGCCCACTTCTCCTCTCCGTCCTCCCTCGCTCCGACCGCCGAGGCGGTCCGTGCCGCGGCGCACCGGGCGCTCGCGCTGGTGCAGTCGTGGCTGGCCGATGAGCGGTTCGGACGGTCCCGGCTGGTGCTGGTCACCCGTGGGGCGGTCGGGGTCCGGCCCGGGGAGCCGGTGGCCGATCCGGCCTGCGCGGCGGTGTGGGGGCTGGTGAGGTCGGCGCAGTCGGAGAACCCCGACCGGTTCCTGCTGCTCGACCTGTACGACCAGGAGGCGTCGTTCGCCGCCCTGCCGCAGGCCCTGTCGGGCGACGAGCCGCAGATGGCGGTGCGCGGTGGCGCGGTGCTGGTGCCACGGCTCGCCCGGGTCCCCGCGGCCCGCCAGGCCACGTCCACGTCGGCCGGGGAGCGGGACGGTGAGCCCGTGGCCACCCCGCTGTGGGACCCGGAGGGAACGGTCCTCATCACCGGCGCCACGGGGGTGCTGGGCTCCCTGGTGGCGCGTCACCTGGTGGCCGAGCACGGGGTACGGCATCTGCTGCTGACCAGCCGCCGGGGCGGTGAGGCCACCAGCGCCGCCGAGTTGGTGGCCGAGCTGACCGCGTCGGGGGCATCGGTGTCCCTGGCCGCCTGCGACACGGCCGACCGCGCCGCGCTGGCGCGGCTGCTGGCCACCGTACCGGCCGAGCATCCGCTGACCGGGGTGGTGCACGCGGCCGGTGTGCTCGATGACGGGGTGATCGGGTCGCTGACCCCGGAGCGCGTCGACACGGTGCTGCGGCCCAAGGCCGATGCCGCCATCAACCTCCATGAGCTGACGGAAGACCTGCCGCTGTCCGCGTTCGTGCTGTTCTCCTCGGCGGCGGGCGTTTTCGGTGGCAGTGGCCAGGCCAACTACGCCGCGGCCAACGCGTTCCTGGACGCGCTGGCGCAGCGGCGCGGGGCGCGGGGGCTGCCAGCGGTCTCCCTGGCCTGGGGGTTGTGGGCCGAACGCAGCGCCATGACGGGGCACATGGACGACAGCGACGTCGAACGGCTCAACCGGGCGGGAGTGACCGCGCTGTCGTCCGAGGAGGGCCTGGCGCTCTTCGACGCGGCGACGGCGCGGGCGCATGCCCGGGCTGCCCGGGCCGGGGACCCCGGCCCGGGCGAGGGCGCCGACGCGAGCGGCGGCGGCCACCCGGAAAGCGTCACGGACGTGCACCCGGAAGTCACCACCGATGCGCACCCGCTCCTGGTGCCCATGCGGCTCGACACCGCCGCCCTACGAGTCCAGGCCGCCTCCCTCGGCGTCCCGCATCTGCTGCGCGGCCTGGTCCGGGTCCCGGCCCGCCGCGCCGCCCATAACGCCGCATCCGGCTCCGCCACCGGTGCCGGGGGAGTGGAGCCGATCGGGCAGCGCCTGAACGGGCTTTCGGCCAGGGAGCAGACCCAGGCCCTGACCGAACTGGTGCGCACCCATGCCGCCACCGTGCTCGGCCACGACTCACCGGACCTGGTGGAGGACGACCACGCCTTCCTGGAGCTGGGCATCACCTCGCTCACCGCCGTGGAGATCCGCAACCGGCTCAACCTCGCCACCGGTCTCAACCTGCCCGCCACACTGCTCTTCGACCACACCACGCCCGCGGCGCTCGCCGCCCACCTGCGCGCCCAACTGGTCACCGGCGCCCCGGACTCCGCACCCCAGGGCGCAGCGTCGGCCACGGCAACCGCACATCAGGTCACGAGTGCTGCCGGTGCGGCCACCAGCGCCGGCGCGGCCAAGGCCACGAGCGGATCGACGATCGAGGCGCTGTACCGGCAGGCGTGCGCCGATGAACAGTACGTGGCGGGCACCCAGTTGCTCATGGCGGCGGCCCGGCTGCGCCCGTCGTTCCGTACGGCGGCGGAGCTGACCACCCCGCCCAAGCTGGTGCGGCTCTCCAAGGGCAGTACGGCGCCCGGACTGGTGTGCTTCCCGTCGCTGGTCGCCATCTCGGGGCCGCGTGAGTACGCCCGCTTCGCGGCCGGGTTCCGGGGCCGCCGCGATGTCTCCGTGCTGCCCGAACCCGGCTTCGGCAAGGGGGAGTTGCTTCCGGCGAGCGTCGACGCCGTCGTGCAGATGCAGGCGGAGGCGGTGCTGCGCTGTGCCGGGGAGAAGCCGTTCGTACTCGTCGGACGCTCGTCCGGCGGCTGGATAGCCCAGGCGGTGGCCGGGTGGCTGGAGGCGCGTGGCAGCGCGCCTTCGGCGGTCGTCCTGCTGGACACCTATCTGCCGCGCAGCGAGGCGTTGCCGTGGATCCAGACGAATCTGTCCGGCAAGATGTTCGACCGGGAAAAGATGTTCGGCGTGGTGGACGAGGGCAGGCTGACCGCGATGGGCGGCTATCTGCGTCTCTTCTCCGACTGGGGGCCGACGCCGATCGGCGCGCCGATTCTCACGGTGAAAGCGGAGGAATCCTTTCCGGGATCCGGGGAGACGAACGACGAGGAATCGGCATGGGGTGCCGCGCTCACTCGTATCGACGTTCCCGGTGACCACTTCACCATGATGGAGGATTTCGCCGGCGTGGCCGCCGAAGCGGTCCTCAACTGGCTTGCGGAGAACGTGTGATTCGCATTGCCTGACATCCTGATAGGCTCGCGCTCATTCGAAGCGCGGAAGAAAAAACGGGGAAGGCGCTCGCGGATTTCTGATGTCGCCGAAGACCTTTCCATTACTGCGGGAGGAAACATCATGACGTCCAATGTCAGCGCGGTCGGTGAGCGGGTCGGCGAGTTCTACGACCAGCTGGTCGGCATGTTCGACGCCTCGCTGTACGGCCCGAACATCCATGTCGGCTACTGGAACAGCCAGGAGGACAGCACCACCCTGGCGGACGCCGCCGACCGGCTCACCGACATGATGATCGCGCGGCTGCGCATCGGCGCCGGCTCCCGGGTCCTGGACATCGGCTGCGGCTTCGGCGGGCCCGCGATCAGGCTGGCGCAGAAGACGGGTGCCGAGGTGGTGGGCGTCAGTGTCAGCCGTAAGCAGGTCGAGAAGGCCAATGAGCTGGCCGAGGCCGCCGGGGTGAGCGGCAAGGTCACCTTCCAGTACGGCGACGCGATGGACCTGGCCTTCGACGACGGCTCCTTCGACGCCATCTGGATGCTGGAATCCGTGATGCAGATGCCCGACCGCACGGCGGCGCTCGGGGAGGCGGCCCGAGTCCTGCGCCCCGGCGGACGGCTCGCGCTCACCGACAACTACGAGCGCGAGGAGATATCCGAGGAGCGGCGGCCGGTCATCGAGAACATTCTCCAGCGGTACCTCACCCAGCCGCCCGCGTCTTTCGAGACATACCCGGCGATGCTGCGCCAGGCCGGGCTGCGCTGTACGGAGCTGCTCGACGTCAGCGAAAGCACCACCAAGCAGTCGGTCCGGCGGCTCGGTGAGGCCATGGCCCAGAACATGGAGCAGCTGGCGTCCAAGGTCGACCCGGAGGTCTTCAACAAGTTGAAGCCCGCCGAGGGCGAGAACATGGAAATGCCCGAGCTGGGTTATCTGATCGCCACCGCGCGGCGGCCCGAAACCGCGTAAGTTCTCGGCGCCGGAATTTCCCGGTTCTCGTCGGGGAGTCATTCAGTCGGGGAGTCATTCAGGGGCGGGCCGGCACATTCGGCCCGCCCCTCGGCGCGGAGGCGCCGCGACGGACCACCGGGGCCACGCGGTGCGGACGTCGCATCGCCCGTGGCGTCGCCTACCGTGGGAGGCAGCCGGACAACCAGGGAGGCGGGCAGGATGACCAGCGCACCGGACACCGTCCAGCTGTCCTCGGGCGAGCGGATCCCGCTGCTCGGCCAGGGCACCTGGCACATCGGTGACCGCCCCCGGCGCCGTGCCGATGAGATCGCGGCGCTGCGGCGTGGCCTCGACCTCGGAATGACCGTCGTGGACACGGCCGAGATGTACGGCAGCGGGGCCTCCGAGGAACTCGTCGGAGAGGCGATCGCCGGACGCCGCGATGAGGTGTTCCTGGTCAGCAAGGTGCTGCCCGGCCACGCCGACCGCGGCGGCACCATCGCGGCCTGCGAGGACAGCCTGCGGCGCCTCGGCACGGACCGGCTGGACCTGTATCTGCTGCACTGGCGGGGGCGGATCCCGCTGGAGGAGACCCTCGGAGCCTTCACCGAACTCACCGAGACCGGCAAGATCCGCCACTGGGGGGTGAGCAACTTCGACGCCTCCGATATGACGGATCTCGTCTCCATCCCCGGTGGCGACCGTGTCGCCGTCAATCAGGTGCTCTACAACCTCACCCGGCGCGGTGTGGAGTACGACCTCATGCCCTGGTGCCATCGGCGCGACATCCCGCTGATGGCCTATTCGCCCATCGAGCAGGGACGCCTGCCGCGCACGGGCGCGCTGCGGGAGGTCGCACGGGCCCTTGACGCGACCCCCGCTCAGGTGATGCTGGCGTGGGTGCTCCGACAGGGGGTGATGGCGATCCCCAAGGCCGGGCGGGCCGACCATGTCGAGGAGAACCGCCCCGCGCTGGATCTCGAGCTGACGTCGGAGGACCTGGCCGCGCTGGACCGCGCCTTCCCACCGCCCACGGGGCCCGTACCCCTCGATGTCCTCTGATCCACCGGCAGCGGCCTGAGCCCGTTGTCAGACGTCCGCGCTACCTTGCCGCCATGACGGAATTCGTACTGGTGGCGGGTGCGTGGCTGGGGTCGTGGGCATGGGACGAGGTGGTGCCGGAGCTACGGGCGGCCGGACACGGCGCCCATGCCCTCACGCTGTCCGGACTCGCCGATAAACAGGGTGTGCCGGCCGGACAGCAGACCCACGTCCAGGACATCGTCGGCGAGGTCGAGCGCCTAGAGCTGCGCGATGTGGTCCTGGTGGGGCACAGCTACGCGGGCATCCCGGTCGGTCAGGCCGCCGAGCGCATCGGTGACCGGCTGGCCCATGTGGTGTTCGTGGACTCCAACGTTCCGGTGGACGGTGAGTCGTTCCTGTCGGCGTGGCCCAGCGGCCGGGCCACGGTGGAGGCGTCGATGGCCGCGAACGACGGCTTCTGGGCGCCCCTGACCGAGGCCGACTGCGAGGGCCAGGGGCTCTCCGACGAGCAGATCGCGCGGTTCGTGGCCGGTTCCACGCCGCATCCGGGTGCCACGCTCTCCGAGGCCGCCGTGCTGGCGCGCCCGCTCGGCGGGCTGCCGGCCACGTACATCAAGTGCCTGCTCGACGGCGATGAGCCGATGGGCGACGCGGCCGGGCTGCTGAAGAGCGAGCACTGGCGGCTGGCCGAGATGGACACCGGCCATTGGCCGATGTTCTCCCAGCCCCGTGAGCTCGCCCGGATACTGCTCGGCTGCGCCGGGGCGTCGTGACCCCGCACCACGCCTGACGGGCGATGGCACACGGCGGGCCGCGCCGTGTGCCATCGCACCGCCGGAGCGGTCACTCGCAGCCGTACCGCCAGTTCCACCCCACGAAGGTGTGCCGCAGCTCCACATCGAAGCGGCAGCTCGCCGTCCCGTCCGCCTTCAACTGGACATACGAGTGGTGGGTGTTGTCGTACCAGTCGCCGGTCGGGTCGAAGACCCCCTTGTACGCGAAGTCGGCGTGTGCCTCGGAGTTGACCTCGGCGCAGTCCGTGACGCAGTCGTCCTTCGCGTTCTGCGAGGTGAGCGACCAACCGGCGTCCCACGGCTCGCGGTTCCACTCCTGGGTGGCCGTGGTGGCGCCCGTGGTGACGCGCCCGTTCGCCGTGTCCCATGAGGAGGCGGTGTACAGGCCCGTCATCCGGATGTTGCAGCAGTCGTACATCTCGTTCCAGCCACGCAGCTGATGGCCGGCGGCGGTGGCTGCCGTGGCGGCGCTCCCGGCAGCGGCCGCGGTGCGGGCCGAGCGGGCCGACGCCGGGCCGTGCCGGACGGAGACCCGCTCCGGCTTGCAGTCGGCGCCAATGGTGATCTGCCCCGAAACGGCCTGGCCGGGCGCCGGAGCGGGGAGCTCGCCGGTCAGCCGGACACCGTCACAGGACTTCGGCGCCGGGTCGGACTCCTGCGCCGTCGCCACTGTCGCGCCGCCCAGGAGCGCCGCCAGGGAGACGGCCGACACGGCCGCGATGCTTAACCGGCTGTTCACTTCTCACGCCCCTTGATCCGATGATCCATGCGATCCGAAACGGGCGGCGCGCCTCGGTGCCGATGCGCCGCCAGGTCACGCGGATGATCGTAACGGCGGCCGTACGAGGCGGCGGGGGAGTGGGAAAGGTTGGCAGGAAGGTGGCAGCGTGGTCCCCGCCCGGCCGCGTCCACGACACCACAGGCCACGGCTGGGGTACACTGCCGGGGTCCTGTTGTCTCCGATAGAGGTGGACGTTGCGTATCTGAGGTTCGCGATCATCGCGCGGTACGGCACAAGCCGTAGCCCGTCACGCCGTAGTCGGCCTTCCTGCCGCCCGTGACCCGCGTGGATGCGACCTCGGTGCATACGCCGTCCCTCACCCTCCGGAGGGCCGCACCCCCCATTTCCCGGCTTGGTCGCCGCGTGGTGCTCGCATACGTAGCCCCTTGTTCACAGCGCTTACGAATGCGAGAACACCATGGCAGCATCCACCACCCCCAGCGCCTCCGTGACCTGCTCGGCCGTGTCCTTCCAGTGGGCCGACGGCACGCCCGTCTTCGACGGGCTCTCGCTCGGTATCGGGCGGGGCCGCACCGGTCTCGTCGGCACCAACGGCAGTGGCAAGTCCACCCTGCTGCGGTTGATCGCCGGCCGGCTGCGCCCCACCGAGGGGTCGGTGACCGTCGGTGGCAGCCTCGCCCACCTTCCGCAGAACATCACCCTGGACACCACCCTCCGCGTGGACCAGGCGCTGGGCATCGCCGAGCGGCGCGCCGCGCTGCGCGCCATCGAGGCCGGAGACGTCGACGAGGCCCACTTCGAGACGATCGGCGACGACTGGGACGTCGAGGAGCGGGCCCTGGCGACACTGGGCTCACTCGGGCTCGGCGATGTCGAACTGGACCGCACCGTCGGCCATCTGTCCGGCGGGGAGACCGTACTGCTGCGCCTGGCCGCCCTGCTCCTGGAGCGCCCGGACGTCCTGCTGCTCGACGAACCCACCAACAACCTCGACCTGTTCGCGCGGCGCCGGCTCTACGACGCCGTCGACTCCTGGCGCTCCGGTGTGCTGATCGTGGTCAGCCACGACCGTGAGCTGCTGGAGCGGGTGGACCGCATCGCCGAACTGCGGTCCGGGTCGGTGACCTGGTACGGCGGCGGCTGGTCCGCCTACCAGGAGGCGCTGGCCACCCAGCAGGAGGCGGCCGCGCGCATGCTGCGGGCCGCGGAGGCGGATGTGCGGCGGCAAAAGCGCGAACTGGAGGAGACCCATATCAAACTGGCACGCCGTCAGCGGCACAGCAAGAAGATGGACGTCGAGCGACGAGCCCCGAGGATCGTCGCCGGTGCCCGTAAGCGGGCCGCGCAGGAGTCGGCGGGCAAGCTCCGCGATCTGCACGAAGACCGCCTCCACGAGGCGCGCGAGCGACGTGAGGAGGCCGCGGACGCGGTCCGCGACGACGTCGAGATCCGGGTGAGCCTGCCGCACACCGCCGTGCCCGCGGGCCGTACCGTGCTCAGCCTGAGTGAACTGCGCCCCGTGTACGGCGCGTTGCGCGATGCCACCCTCCATGTGCACGGGCCCGAACGCATCGCGCTGGTCGGGCGCAACGGAGCCGGCAAGACGACACTGCTGCGCACCCTCACCGGCGAACTCGACCCGCTGTCGGGGGAGGCCAGGACGTACGTACCGCTGCGGTTCCTCCCCCAGCGGCTGGATGTGCTGGACGACGAGCTGAGCGTGGCGGCGAACGTGGCGAGCCGGGCGCCCGGTGTCACCGACAACCACATCCGTGCCCAGCTCGCGCGCTTCCTCTTCAAGGGGGCACGAGCGGAGCAGCCGGCGGGCACCCTCTCCGGTGGGGAACGCTTCCGGGCCGCACTCGCGGCCACCATGCTCGCCGCACCGGCCCCGCAACTGCTGATGCTCGACGAGCCGACCAACAACCTCGACCTGGCCAGTGTGCGACAGCTGACGAGCGCGCTGGATTCCTACCAGGGCGCGCTCGTGGTCGCCAGCCACGATCTGCCGTTCCTGGAGTCGGTCGGCATCACCCGGTGGCTGCTGGTCGGCGAGGAGCTGCGGGACATCGCCGCCGATGAGGTCCGGGAGGTGCTCGGGACGACATCCGAGGCAGGGGAAGTGACGGAAACGGGCTGAGGCCGGGCTCCTCCGGAAACCGGCTGAGGCCGAGCCGTCTGCGATCTCCCCGAGGGCGGGGCGCGCCGCTTGCCCCCAGGCCGGGCGTCCCGCCGCTCCCTTCCGCAGCCGAAATTCGCGACAGCGAAATGAGGATCCGATGTCCGCGCAGGTTAAGGCGCATTCAAGGTTCACTCATGCGCCTCGGCCTACCTTCGAAAACGATCTCGTTCGCACGAGATATATGAACGTTTAACAGGGGGGAGAGAAGGTGGCGACGCGGCCCGTGTCCTCGCGCCTGGCGAGATTCAGCCCGTCGCGGCGAGAGCGTGAACGACTGCTTGTTGACTCTTCAGTAATAACGTGGCTAATTTCAGTCGGCGCCGTTTCGCGGGATTGCCATGCCATACGTTCGACATGCCTTGCCCGAATTATCTCCATTTCCTGCCGCGCTAGCGATTTTGGAGAAAACATGTCAACCGCCGTGGACGCAGGCGATCTTGTCATCGGCATCACTCCGTTCGGGGAACCGGACGCCAGACTCGCCGCGGCGGTCAGCCGCGCGGGCGGACTCGGCGTCCTCGACCTGGGAACGACGGGCCGTGCGGCCCTCCAGGCATGGGAGGACGTCGGCGAGTGGGTGGCCGACGGCCGGTACGGTGTGCGGGTCGCGGCGGGCTGCCGCCTCACCCCCGCGGACCTCCTGGACGCCCCGCCCACCGGCGCCCCCACCGGCGCCCCCACCGGCGGCTCGCACGGTGGCCTGCCCGGTCCGCATACGGTGGTGCTCGGCGTGGACTCGCCCTGGCCGGTGGAGGCCGTTGCCGACCGCTGCCGTGTGCTGGCCGAGGTCACCGACCTGGACGAGGCGCTCGAAGCCATCCGCGCCGGGGCACACGGGCTGATCGCCAGGGGGAGCGAGAGCGGCGGCCGGATCGGTCCGCTGGGCACCTTCGTCCTGCTCCAGCGGCTCCTCGCCGACCCCCGGGTGTCCTTACCGGTGTGGGCCTGCGGCGGCATCGGCCCGAGCACCGCCGCCGCGTCCGTGCTCGGCGGCGCGGCCGGGGTCGTCCTCGACACCCAGCTGGCCCTGCTCGCCGAATCGGGGCTCCCGGAGGACCGCGCCGCCGCCATCCGCTCCATGGACGGCTCCGAGACCACCGTCCTCGACGGACACCGGATCCTGCGCCGCCGGGGGCGCGGTCCGCATACCGGACCCGATCTGGCGATAGGTCAGGATGGCTTTCTGGCCACGCGGTTGGCCGAGCGGTGGCGGGATGTCGGCCGCACCGTCCGGGGCATCACGGACGCCGTCCGGGAGGCAGCGCACGAGGCCGCACGGAACGGCTCCGCGGTCGTCTCGGGACTGCGCCCCGGCGCCCCGCTGAGTACCCGGCTCGGCACCCGGCTGCCCCTCGCACAGGGCCCGATGACCCGGGTCAGCGACCAGGGCGCGTTCGCCTCCGCCGTCGCCGCCGGGGGAGCACTGCCGTTCATCGCGCTCGCCCTGGCCGGACGCGAGCAGGCGCGCACGATCCTGGAGGAGGCCGCGGCCGCGCTGGACGGACGCCCCTGGGGCGTCGGCGTCCTCGGCTTCGCACCCGAGGAGATCAGAAACGCCCAGCTCCAGGCCGTACGGGAGGTCCGCCCCAGCCACGCGATCATCGCGGGCGGACGGCCGTCCCAGGCCAAGGCGCTGGAGCGGGACGGCATCGCCACCTTTCTGCATGTGCCCTCGCCGGGGCTGCTGCGCCAGTACCTCCGGGCCGGGGCCCGGCGGTTCGTCTTCGAGGGCTCCGAATGCGGCGGCCATGTGGGGCCGCGCAACAGCTTCCCGCTGTGGGAGGCCCAGATCGCCGTCATCGAGGACTTCCTCGACGAGGCCGCACACGACCCGCGTCACACGGCGGGCACGGACGGCGTCGGCGGGACGGGCGGGACCGAGTCCACCGACGGCGCGGGTGTCGAGATCTTCTTCGCCGGGGGAGTGCACGACGAACGCTCCGCCGCGATGGTGGCCGCGCTCGCGGCCCCGCTCACCCGGCGCGGCGTCGCCGTCGGCTCGCTCATGGGCACCGCGTATCTGTTCACCGAGGAGGCGGTGGCACACGGCGCCGTACAGCCGCTCTTCCAGCGCCGGGTGGTGGCCGCCGAGCACACGGTGCTGCTGGAAACCGCCCCCGGCCATGCCACACGCTGCGTGCCCAGCCCCTTCACCGAGAGCTTCGGCACCGTGAAGGAGCGGCTGCGGAACGACGGCCTGCCGGACCGGGAGGTCTGGGAGCGGCTGGAGCGGCTGAATGTGGGACGGCTGAGGATCGCCAGCAAGGGCATGGACCGCGGGCCCGACGGCGCGTTGGCCCCGGTGGATGAGGAAGGCCAGCTCAGCGGCGGGATGTTCATGGCCGGGCAGGTGGCCGTGATGCGTTCGGCCACCACCACGATCGCCGCACTGCACCATGCGGTGGGCCCCGGCGCCGCCGACTTCCTCACCGCACGCGCGGAGGCGGTGTGCGAGCGCCTGGGCGTGGCCACGGCCCCGGCGGCGGCCGAGCCGCCCGCGCCGCTGGACGTGGCCGTCGTCGGCATGGCGTGCATGTTTCCGCAGGCACCCGACCTCGCCGCGTTCTGGGCCAACGTGGTGGGCGGTGTGGACGCCGTCACCGAGGTACCCGCCGAGCGCTGGGACCCCGCCGTCCACTACACGGGCGACAAGGACGGCGCCTCCGCCTCCCAATGGGGCGGCTTTCTGCCGCCCATCCCCTTCGACCCGCTGCGCTACGGCATCCCCCCGGCCTCGCTCGGCAGCATCGAACCCGTACAGCTGCTGGCCCTGGAGGCCGCCCGCCGGGCCCTGGACGACGCCGGATACGGCGACCCCGGCGACGGCGGCCGGGCCTTCGAACGCTCCCGCACCTCCGTGGTGTTCGGCGCCGAGGCGGGCAGCGACCTGTCCAACGCCCAGACGCTGCGCGCCGTCCTGCCGTCCTACGTCCACGAGGTGCCGCAGGCCCTGGCGGACCAGCTGCCCCGGCTCACCGAGGACTCCTTCCCCGGCATGCTCGCCAACGTCATCTCCGGCCGGATCGCCAACCGGCTCGACCTCGGCGGCGCCAACTACACCGTGGACGCGGCCTGCGCGTCATCGCTGGCCGCCGTGGACGTGGCCTGCAAGGAGCTGACCGGGGGCACCAGCGACCTCGTGCTGTGCGGCGGAGCCGATCTGCACAACGGCATCAACGACTATGTGCTCTTCTCCTCCGTGCACGCCCTCTCCCCGACGGGCCGGTCCCGGACCTTCGACAGCTCGGCCGACGGGATCGCGCTCGGTGAGGGCGTCGCCTGCGTCGTTCTCAAACGGCTGGCCGACGCCGAACGGGACGGCGACCGCGTCTACGCCGTCATCAAGGGCGTCGGATCCTCCAGCGACGGCCGCTCGCTGGGGCTGACCGCCCCGCGCCCCGAGGGACAGCGGGCCGCACTGGAGCGCGCCTACGCCAATGCCCGCGTCTCGCCCGCCGACGTGGGCCTGATCGAGGCGCACGGCACCGGTACGGTCGTCGGCGACCGCACCGAACTCACCGTCCTGGGCGAGGTGTTCACCGAGTCGGGGGCCACCCCCGGGGCGTGTGCGCTGGGCTCGGTGAAGTCCCAGATCGGCCACACCAAATGCGCCGCGGGCCTCGCCGGGCTGGTGAAGGCCGCGATGGCGCTGCACACGGGCATCACACCGCCGACCCTCCATCTGACCCGGCCCAACGAGGCATGGGACGCGGACCGCAGCCCCTTCGCCTTCCACACCCGGGCCCGGCCCTGGGCCGCCGCGCCCGCCGAACGGGTGGCCGGGGTCAGCGCGTTCGGCTTCGGCGGGACCAACTTCCATGTGGTGCTCGCGGCACACGGCCGCGGAGCGCCGCCCGCACGGGGGCTGGACGACTGGCCCGCCGAGCTGTTCCTCTTCCGCGGGGCCGACCGGGCGGCGGCGCTGCGGGTGGTCCAGGAGACACTCGACCAGCTCATGGCCAATGAGGCGGCGGGCCGGCCGTGGCGGCTGCGCGACCTCGCGCTGACCGCCTCCCGGCGGGCCGACGCCGGCCGGGAACCGGTCCGGGCGGCCGTCGTGGCCGCGGACCTGGACGACCTGGCCGCGCGATTACGTCAGGTGCTCGCGGGCGATCCGCCGGGCCAGGGGCCGCGCGGAGCGGACGGGCTGTACCTGGCCCCGGACGCGCCCGAGGCGGCGGGGGACCCCGGGGAGGCCGAGGGCGAGCTGGGGCGCGGCAAGGTCGCGTTCCTCTTCCCCGGGCAGGGCAGCCAGCGGCCCGGGATGTTCGCCGACGCCTTCGTCACCTTCCCCGAGCTCCAGCGCCATCTGCGCCACGGACGCGGCTACGCCGACGCGCTGTATCCCCCCGCGGCCTTCGACAAGGCCGGGGAGGCGGCACAGCGCACCGCGATCACCGACACCCGCGTGGCCCAGCCGGCACTGGGCATCGTCGGGCTCGCCGCGTACACCCTGCTCACCTCGGCCGGAGTACGGCCCGACATGGCGGCCGGACACAGCTACGGCGAGCTGGTGGCGCTGTGCGCCGCGGGCGCCCTCGACCCCCGTACGCTGCCGCGGCTGAGCGCCGAGCGGGCGGCCGCCATCCTCGGCGCCGCCGAGGCCGCCGGGGAGGAGCCCGGCACCATGGCGGCCGTGACCGCGGCCCCCGGCGAGGTCGAGCCGGTGCTGAGCGCCGCCGGACTCGACGGGCGCGTGGTGGCCGCCAACCACAACGCGCCACGGCAGACCGTGATCTCCGGACCCCAGCAGGACGTCGACGAAGCGGTGCGGCTGCTGCGGGAGGCCGGGCACTCCGTCAAACGGATCCCGGTGGCCTGCGCCTTCCACAGTCCGCTGGTGGCCGGGGCCGGTGCGCGGTTCGCCGAGGCGCTGGCCCGTCATCCGGTGCGCGCGGCGGAGTTCCCCGTCTGGGCGAACCGCACCGCCGCCCCGCACGGCACGGAGCCGGATGCCATCCGCACCGAACTCGCCGCCCAGATAGGCGCGCCGGTCCGCTTCATGGCCCAGATCGAGGCCATGTACGAGGCGGGCGCACGGATCTTCGTGGAGGCGGGTCCGGGGGCGGTGCTCACCCGGCTGGTGGGGGAGATCCTCGACGGCCGCCCGCACCTCGCCCTCGCCTGCGAGGGGCGGCGGTCCGGCGCCGCCGGACCGCGGGGGCTTCTGGACACCCTCGCCCGGCTGGCCGTCGCGGGCGTTCCGGTGCGTACGGCCTGGCTGTTCCACGGCCGGGACGCGGTGGCGGCGGGATCCGCCCCGCCACCGAGGCGGCCCGGCTGGACGGTCGACGGACACCTCGTCCGCACCGCGAACGGTGAGCTACTGCCCGGTGCGCTGGCACCGGCCCGACGTGTCATGGAGGCTACGGTGAGCCGGACGGATCGGACGGGTGGCGGTGAGTACGGCGACAGAGACGCCCTGATCTCGGAGTTCCTGAGGACCAGCCGGGAGATGATCGCCGCCCAGCGCGATGTGCTCCTCACCTACTTCGGCAGCGCTCCGGGCGAACGGCGCGCGGCGCCACCGTCCCCGGTCGGCCCGGCCACGTCCCTGTCCGCCGAGCTCGCCCCGGTGGCCGCCGCCCCGGAGACCCCGGCCCCGGTCGACGTGGCTCCTGCCCCGTCCGCGCTCGCCACCGGGCCCGATGTGCTGCGCGCGGTCTCCGAAATCATCAGCGAACGCACCGGCTATCCGGTCGACATGATCGAACCGGACCTCGATCTCGAGGCCGATCTCAGCATCGACTCGATCAAACGCGCCGAGATCGCGGGCGAGTTGGCGCGGCGGCTCGGCGTCGCGGGCGCGGACACCGCGACCTTGGGCGATGAGGAGCTGGAGGAGCTGGCCAAGGCGCGTACCACCGCCGCCGTCACCGATTGGCTCACCGCCCGTCTCGCGCCCGCGACCTCCGCGACCTCCGCGACCCCCGCGACCTCCGCACCGGCCGCTGAGCCGGAGCCGGTGGCCGTGCCGATGGCTCAGCAGGTGGCCGGGCCCGTGGCCGAACCAGGGCCGGTGTCCGTGGCCGTGCCCGGCGTGGCGCCCAAGCGGATGCGGCTGGTGCCCGTGCCCCTCGGCGCACCGGACGACGGCGCCGCCGCGCCGCCCGACCTGACCGGCAGGCGCTTCGCCCTGCTCGGCGGGGACGCTGACGGGGTGGCCGAAGCGGTGGCCGCGCGCCTCGGCGAGCGCAGTGCCGAGGCCGTCATCCTCCCCGCCGGTCATCAGCTCACCGAGGACGACGGCCGGGTGGACGGTGTGCTGCTGCTCGATCCGCTGGCCGCCTCCGGTTCGCCGGTGCTGCCCGAGGCGTTCACGGTCGTCCAGTCGGCGCTGCGGCGCGCCCCCCAGTGGCTGCTGGCGCCGCGCCGCGCCGACCCGCTCGCCGCGCGCACGGCCGGGCTGCGCGGGGTGTTCCGTACGATGGCCAGGGAGTACCCGGACACGGTCACCCGGCTGGTGGAGTTCCCAGCTGAGGCGACCGGACTCGCCGAGGCGGCTGGATCCCCCGACGCGGCCGGGTCCGCTCACGCGGCCGGATCCGCCGACGCCCTGGCCGACGGGCTGCTCGACGAGTTGCTCGCCCCGGACCGTACGCCCGTCGTCGTGCGCACCGAGGGAGGGCGGCGCCACCGGCTGGACCTCGTGGAGGCCCCGCTGGGCGCGCTCGCCGGTTCGGGTGCCGGGCCCGCCGGGGGCGGCGCGGCGGAGGCCGAGGCGCTCGGGCTGGACCGGGACGCGGTGGTGGCGTTGGCCGGTGGGGCGCGGGGCATCACCGCGCGGTTCGCCGCCGCCCTCGCGTCCGCCGCCCGCTGCCGGATCGAGCTGCTCGGCCGTACGCCGGAGCCCGTGGGCCCCGAGGACCCGGCCACGGCCGGGGCCCGCGACGAGACGGCCCTGCGCGCGGCGCTCGCGGCCCGGGGCGGGCTGGGGCCCGCCGAGATCCAGCGGGAGGCCGCCCGGATCCTGGCGCGGCGCGAAGTGGCCGCCACCGTCGAGGAGTTGACCGCGCTCGGCGCCCGGGTCCGCTATCGCTCGGTGGATGTCCGCGACGCCGAAGCGGTGCTCCAGGCGGTGAAGCAGATCCACGCCGACCACGGACGGCTGGACGGTGTGGTCTACGGGGCCGGTGTGATCGAGGACCGGCTGATCGCGGAGAAGTCCGCCGAGTCCTTCCAGCGGGTGTACGGCACCAAGGTGGAGGGCGCCAGGACGCTGCTGGACGCGCTGGCCGAACTGCCCGAACCCCCGGCGTTCGCCGTGTTGTTCGGCAGCATCGCCGCCGTGCTCGGCAACCGCGGCCAAGTGGACTACGCGGCGGCCAACGACGCGATGGAGACCCTCGGCGCGCGATGGCGGGACCGCACCGGCCGCCGGGCGCTGACCGTGCACTGGGGTCCCTGGGCACCCGACGGAGCCCACGGCGGGATGGTCACACCGGAGCTCGGCCGTGAGTACGCCCGGCGCGGCATCTCGCTCATCGACCCCGAGGAGGGCACGCTGGCGCTGCTGCGCGAGCTGGCCTGGGGCGACGAGTCCACGGGGTCCGTCGTCTACACCGCCTCGGGCTGGTGAGCGTGACGGACGAGCAGCCGCACCGGCAGCCGCCGGTGGCCATCGTCGGGATGTCCGTGGTGCTGCCCGGCTCGCCCGACCTGGACACGTACTGGCGCAACCTGGTCGGTGGCGTGGACGCGATCAGTGACGTCCCGGAGGGCCGGTGGGACACCGGTTTCTACGCCCCGGACGGCGGTGGCGACACGCCGGCGGCGCCCGACCGGGTGTACTGCCGACGGGGCGGATTCGTCGACGAGTTCGCCCGGGTCGAGGCCGCCCGGTTCGGGATCATGCCGAACTCGGTGTCCGGCACCGAACCCGACCAGCTGATCGCCCTGGGTGTCGCGGCGGCGGCCATCGCCGACGCGGGCGGCGAGGACCGGCTGCCCGAGCGGCAGCGGGTGGGCGTGGTGCTGGGCCGGGGCGGCTATCTCACCCCCGGGCTGGTCCGGCTCGACCAGCGGGTGCGCACCGCCCACCAGCTCGTACGGACCCTCGGCGAGCTGCTGCCCGACCTCGGGCCCGGCCAACTCGACCGCGTACGTGAGGCGTTCACCGAACGTCTCGGCCCCGACCGGCCCGAGGCGGCCATCGGTCTGGTGCCCAACCTCGCCGCCTCGCGCATCGCCAACCGGCTCGATCTGCGCGGCCCCGCGTACACCGTGGACGCGGCCTGCGCCTCCTCGCTCGTCGCCGTCGACCAGGCGGTGGGGGAGCTGGCCTCGGGGCGGTGCGATGTGATGCTCGCGGGCGGGGTGCACCACTGCCACGACATCACCCTGTGGAGCGTCTTCTCGCAGCTGCGCGCGCTGTCGCCGAGCCAGCGGATCCGGCCCTTCCACCGTGCGGCCGACGGTCTGCTGATCGGCGAGGGCACCGGTGTGGTCGTCCTCAAACGGCTCGCCGACGCACTGCGCGACGGCGACCGCGTCTACGCGGTGATCCGGGGCACCGGCGTGACGTCCGACGGCCGTGCCACCGGTCTGGTCAACCCGGACCCGGGCGGTCAGACCCGTGCCGTACGGCAGGCGTGGCGGGCCACGGGACTCGATCCGCGCGAGCCGGGCGCCATCGGGCTGCTGGAGGCGCACGGCACCGCCACGCCCACCGGGGACACGGCCGAACTCGCCACGCTGGCTGAGGTGTTCGGCCCCGGTGGCACGCCCGGGGAGACGGCCGTCATCGGCTCGGTGAAGTCGATGATCGGTCACACCATGCCCGCCGCCGGTGTCGCGGGCCTGGTGAAGGCCGCCCTCGCGGTCCACCACGGCCGGCTGCTGCCCACCCTGCACTGCGACGACCCCCATCCGGCGCTCGCGGCCACCCGCTTCTCGGTGCTCGACGCGGCCGAGTCGTGGGACGCGCCCGTACGGCGCGCCGCCGTCAACGCCTTCGGCTTCGGCGGGATCAACGCCCACGTGGTGCTGGAGCAGCCGCCGCGGGTGCCGGAGAAGCGGCGCGCCACGACCCTCGTCATCGAACCGGAGCGAGTGCTGGCGCTGGCGGCGGACACCCCGGAGCGGCTGGCCGGACTGCTGGCGGCGGACGACACGACCGTACGGGCGACGGTGACGGGGCGGGACGCCCGTACCCGGCTGGGCATTGTCGAGCCCACCGCCAAACGGCTCGCGCTCGCCCGGCGCATGGTGGCCAAGGGCCGCCCGTGGCGGGGCCGCAACGACATCTGGTTCACCCCCGCGCCACTGCTCGGCGCGGGGCCGGCGCCGAGGGGGAAACTCGCCTTCGTCTTCCCCGGTCTCGAAGCCGAGTTCGTCCCCCGTGTCGACGGTGTCGCGGAGTACTTCGGGCTCTCCCGGCCCGCCGGGGACCGCTTCGGCGCGGCGGCGCGCGTGGGCGACATCGGCCGCCATGGCGTCGGCGTCTTCGGCGTCGGGCGGCTGTTGGACGCGGCGCTGCGGCGGATGGGGGCCGTACCGGACGCGGTGGCCGGACACAGCGTGGGGGAGTGGACCGCGCTGGTCGTGGGCGGCCTCTACGCGGGCGAGGAGGTCGATGCCTTCCTCGACTCCTTCGACCCGGACGCGCTGCGGGTGCCCGGTCTGGCCTTCGCCGTCCTCGGCGCGGGCGCGCGGCGGGTGTCCGACGCGCTCACCGGGCGGGCGGACGGCCGGATCGTGCTCTCGCACGACAACGCGCCCAGCCAGTCGATGGTGTGCGGACCGCGCGACGATGTCGGGGAGTTCGTCCGGGACATGCGCGCCGAGGGCGTGATCGCGCAGGTCCTGCCCTTCCAATCCGGCTTCCACACCCCGATGCTGGCGCCCTACCTCGACCCCATCCGAGCCGTCACGGAACGCTTCGAGCTGCTGCTGCCGCCCAGGGTCCCCGTCTGGTCCGGGACGACCGCCGCACCGTATCCGGCGACCGAGGTGGAGGTGCGCGAGCTGTTCATCCGGCATCTGCTGGAGCCGGTGCGCTTCCGGCTGCTGACGGAAGCGCTGTACGAGGCGGGGTTCCGTGCGTTCGTCCAGGTCGGTACGGGGCAGTTGGGGTCGCTCATCGGTGACACGCTGCAGGGGCGTGACCACCTGGTGGTGGCCGCCAACTCGCCCCACCGGGACGGCGTGTCCCAACTTCGGCGCGTGGCCGCGGCGCTGTGGGCGGAGGGGGCGGAGGTGGATCCCGCGCTGCCACGTGAAGCCTCGGGCACGAGATCGGCGCTTCCCGCGGTGCGGCTGGACCTGACCGGTTCGCTGGTCTCGCTCAGCGAGCCGCGCCTGAAGGAGTTGCGCGAGGAAGTACTCCATGTGGTGGGCAATCGTTCTGCGGGGCGGAACGGGTGGGCACCACCCCACCCGCACCCGGCAACGGCGAACTCGTCTCACGCAGCGCGCCCGCACACCGCATGGGGAGCCGAACTCGACGCCCTGCTCAGCGAGACCGCCGCCACCGCGACAGCGGTCATCGCGGCAAGCCGCCCACCGGCCCCCCGCACCCACGATCTGCGGGTCTCCACCGAGACCATGCCCTACCTCCGCGACCACTGCTTCTTCCCCCAACGCCCCGGCTGGCCCGATGAGCCGGACCGCTGGCCCGTGGTTCCGGCCACCACGATCGTCCAGCACCTCATGGACACGGCGGAACGCACGGCGGGCGGCAACACCGTGGCCGTCGCCGTGCACGGCGCCCGCTTCGACCAGTGGGTGACGGCGTCACCACCCACCACCGTCCAGGTCACCGCGACCCGCACCTCAGGGACGGCCCACCACACCGTCACCTTCGGGCGCGGCGCCCGCGCCACCGTGGAAGTGGCCGACCGCCACTCCGACACCCGCCCCACGCCCTGGAGCGTCGATCCCGCCACCGAGCGCACCCCGGACCACACCGCACAGCTCATCTACGCCGAGCGCTGGATGTTCCACGGCCCGGCCTTCCAGGGGCTCACCGAACTCACCGCGATCGGCGCATCGCACATTCGCGGCACGATCACCACACCCCCCGCGCCCGGAGCGCTGCTGGACAACGTCGGACAGCTCCTCGGCTACTGGATCATGGCGACCCGCACCGAACGGACCGTGGTCTTCCCCATCGGCA
Organism: Streptomyces rapamycinicus NRRL 5491; assembly: GCF_024298965.1. Lineage (NCBI taxonomy): Bacteria > Bacillati > Actinomycetota > Actinomycetes > Kitasatosporales > Streptomycetaceae > Streptomyces > Streptomyces rapamycinicus. Next base: position 11,438,833 of record NZ_CP085193.1, read on the forward strand.
TGCGTCTGATGCGCTTCTTCGGACCGCATCCGGCCCCCGGCACACCCGTGGAGTGCCTGATCAGGATCACCTCGCTGACCGACACCGCGCTCGAGGCCGACGCGCAGCTGCTGATCGGCGGCGAGGTGTGGGCGGAGCTGTCCGGCTGGCAGGACCGCCGGTTCGACAACCACCCCGAGACCCGGCCCGTGGAGCGCTTCCCGCAGCGCAACACGCTGTCCCGGCCCCAGCCGGGCGGCTGGGTGCTGCTCCACGAGCGCTGGCCGGACCTGGCCTCGCGCGACCTGATCATGCGTAACCACCTGGGCGGCGACGAGCGAACCGGCTATGAACACCAGCCGCCACGCGGCCGCAGACAGTGGCTGCTGGGCAGGATCGCGGCCAAGGACGCCGTACGACGATGGCTCTGGGACCACGGTGAAGGCCCGGTCTTCCCCGCCGAGATCGGGATCCGCGAGGACGCCCAGGGGCGCCCGTACGCCATCGGCGTGCACGGCCGGACCCTCCCCGAACTCGCCCTCTCGCTGGCACACCGGGCCGAGACCGGGGTCGCCCTCGTGGTACCGCGCCACGCGAACGGCGCCGCGGGCCCCGGGATCGCCCTCGAAGAGGTCACCGACCACGATGACGTGGCCGTCGCCCTCGCCCGGCCGGAGCGCGAACTCCTCGCCGCCGTCACGGCCGCGAACGGTGGGGCACGTGCCCGCTGGGCCGCCGCCTTCCGGGCCGCGAAGGAAGCGGTCGCCACAGCGGAGGGCACGCGTCTCCGCGACCGGCCACGGGACCTGACCATCGCCGAGGTACGGCCCGGTGCGGACCGCCCCGGCGCGCCACCGGCCCGGCTCATCGTCGAGGCGGCGGCCACCACCGCTCCCGGACAGCCCCCGCGCCGCTACGAAGTCCACACCATCACCATCGCCAACCCGCCCGGACTGCCGGACCGGGACTACGCCGTGGCCTGGACGACCGGCCCGGACCAACAGGAACAGGACGAGGAGAGCGATCAGTGACCACCGCCAATCAGACCGCCCCGTCACCAGCCGCCGACGCACCGGCCGAGGCACCGGCCGGCGCACCAGCCGACGCACCGGCCGTGCTCGCGGAGATATCCGGGATGCTCCGGACGATGCTCGACGAATACGGCCTCGACGATATCGAGGTCACCATGGAGACCCGCTTCACCGAGGATCTGGAGCTGGAGAGCATCGACCTGGTGGCACTGGCCGGGAGCCTGGAGGCCCGGTACGGCAGACAGGTCAACTTCGCCGAGTTCGTGGCCGGACTCGAGCTCGACGAGATCATCGACCTCACCGTGGGACAGCTCGTCGAGTATGTCGTCCGGTGCCTCAGGGCCGCCCGGGAGCGCTGACCGATGGCGATGATCGACACCGACCACGCCACCGACCACGACGGCCCACATACCGGGACGGACGGCGTCCGACTGCATGTCCAGCGGCTGTCCCCGCCCGACGGCCGTCCGCCCACCGCCACCGCCGTGCTCATCCACGGCCTGCTCACCGACTCCCTCGCCAGCTGGTACTTCACGGTGGCCCCGGACCTCGCCGCCGCCGGGCTTGAGGTGGTGATGTACGACCAGCGGGGACACGGCCGCAGCGAGCGCCCCGGCTCCGGGTACCGGCTGGACACCTTCGTCACCGATCTGGAGCGGCTGCTCGACCGGCTGGACATCACCGGTCCGGTCCATCTCGTGGGCAACTGCTTCGGCGGAACGGTGGCGTTCGCCTACGCCATGCGCCGTCCGGAGCGGGTGGCCGGTATCGCGGTCATCGAGGCGAAGCCCGCCACCGAGAGCTGGCTGACCGAGATCAGCGGGATCCTCCGGCGTGTCGAGGAGGAACTCGTCGTCCACGAGGCCGAGTCGCTGGCCTGGGTGAGCGCCCACCGGGGCGCCCACACCGCACGGCTGGCCAAGTCGGCCGCCCGTCTGGTCCGTACGACCACCATCGCCGAGGACGTACCGGCGAGCCGGGTGGTGAGCGAGGAGCAGGTCCGCGCGGTGCGCTGCCCGGTGCTGGCCGTCTACGGCGCCGATTCCGAACTCGCCGGGGAGGAGCGGTGGTTGGAGTCGGTGCTGCCCGCCACCCGGACCGTCGTCCTGCCGGGGCAGGGCCACTCGGTCCTCGCCGAGGCGCCCACGCGCATCCGCGAACTGCTGCTGTCGTGGATCGACGAGCGTGAACACGAGGGTGAACACGAGCGCCGTACGCCCACCGGCACCGCGGCGGCCCTGGAGGCCGATGCCCGATGAGCCAACCGAGCAGAGCCCCGGAGGCCTCATCCCGCACACCACGCCGCTTTCTCTTCGTCGTGCCGCCGCTCGTCGGCCACGTCAACCCCACCGTCGGCGTCGCGGCCGAACTCACCGCACGGGGACACCAGGTGGCCTGGGCCGGGATGCCCGAGGTCGTCGAGCGGCTGACCGGCCGGGGGACGACGGTCCATCGCTGCGCCGGGCCGGTGCTGGGCGAGGGCGGGGCGGGCCGTCCACCGGACGTACGCGGTCCCGCGGCGCTGAAATTCCTGTGGGAGCGGTTCCTGGTGCCGCTCGCCGAGGCCATGGCTCCGGACGTGGCCAAGGCCATCGGGGAGTTCCGCCCCGATGTGGTGATCGCCGACCAGCAGACCGTGGCGGGTGCCCTGGTGGCCGAACGACTGGGGGTGCGCTGGGCGACGTCCGCCACCACCTCGGCGGAGTTCACCGGCGCGCTGGACGGGATGCCCAAGATCGACGCCTGGCTGGATGGGCTGCTGCACGAGGTGCGGGGCCGGATCGGCGACTCGGACGGCACGGCCGATCCCCGGTTCTCACCGGATCTCGTCCTGGCCTTCACCACCGAGGAACTGGCCGGACGACCGGCCCGGGCGGGCGACCGCATCCACTACGTGGGCCCGTCGATCGCCGAGCGACCGGCCACGACGGACTTCCCCTGGGAGTGGCTGGACGCCACGCGCCCCGCCGTCCTCATCACACTCGGCACCGCGAACACCGACGCCGGGGCGCGCTTCCTCGCGGAGTGCCTGGAGGCCGTACGGGCGCGGGCCGGTCGTTTTCAGACTGTCGTCGTCGACCCCGACGATGTACTCACCCGGGCCGCCAGGGACATCCAGATCAGGCCCGTGACCCCGGCCGACAACGACGTCCTGGCGCTCCGCTACGTCCCGCAACTCCCCCTACTGCGAAGGGTGAACGCGGTCGTGTGCCACGCGGGCCACAACACCGTCTGCGAAACCCTCTGGCACGGCGTACCGCTCGTCGTGGCGCCCATCCGGGACGACCAGCCAGTGGTAGCCGCCCAGGTGGTGGACGCGGGCGCGGGCATCCGGGTGCGCTTCGGCAGGGCGCGGGCCGCCGCCATCGGCGAGGCGCTCGACGCCGTGCTGGACGAACCGCGCTACCGCGCCGCGGCCGAGCGCGTGAGCGCGTCCTTCCGCGCGGCGGGCGGTGCCACCGCGGCCGCCACCCACCTGGAGCGGCTGGCCACCGCGGGCGCCGCTACCCGTCCCACAGCGATCGCCCCTCACGCCACCGCGAGCACCGCCGGCCACGCCACCGCGAACCCGGAAGGGGAACGATGAGCCGAGAGAGTGCCCTGCCCCGCGCACCGGAGAAGCCGTCCCGCGCCGAGACCGTCGCCGCGCTGCGCCCCCGCTACCAGGCCGATCTGGCGCGGGGCACCGAGCGGTTCTTCGAACCCCGCCGCACGGACTGCCCGTGGTGCGGCTCCACGCGGCTGGTGCGGCGGCTGCGCACCAAGGACCGGTACCAGAGCAAACCCGGCCGCTTCCGGCTCGACAGATGCCGCGACTGCCGCCATGTCTTCCAGAATCCACGGCTGAACGACGACGGGCTGGAGTTCTACTACCGCGACTTCTACGACGGGATGGGGGAGATCGAGCTCGGCAACGTCTTCTCCGGCCGCGACAAGGTGTACCGGCGGCGCGCGATGTTCCAGGAGCCCTCCGCCGCGCCCCCGGAGACCTGGCTCGATGTCGGCACGGGACACGGCCACTTCCCCGAGGTGGCCCGTACCGTCTTCCCCGGCACCCGCTTCGACGGACTCGACTTCACCGCCGGTGTCGAACTGGCCGAGCGCACGGGCCGCGTCGACCGGGCCATCCGCGGCAGCTTCCCCGAACTGGCCGAGGAGCGGCTGGCCGGGAGCTACGACGTGGTGAGCATGTTCCACTACCTGGAGCACAGCACGGACCCCCGCACCGAACTCCGCGCCGCCCGCCGCGCCCTGCGGCCCGGCGGCCATCTGCTGATCGAGGTGCCCGACCCGGAGTGCTGGTTCGGCCGCCTCTTCGGCCGGTTCTGGCTACCGTGGCTCCAGCCCCAGCATCTGCACTTCCTTCCGGTGGCCAACCTCCGCGAGGAGCTGACCGCGCTGGGCTTCACCGTGACCGACGAACAGCACCGCGGGCCTTCGGACACCGTCGATCTGCTCGGTGCCGTCTGGCTGACGCTCAACGCGATCGCCCCGCCCGATGACGCCCCCGCCCTCGCCAAACCGCCCGGCCGGCTCCGCTGGCTGCTGCGCTGCGCGATCCTGCTGGCGGGCGTGCCCGCCCTCGTGGTCGCGACCACCCTCGACCGCCTGCTGCTCAAACCGCTGGCGGGGCTCGGCAAGATGTCCAACGCCTATCGGGTGGTGGCCCGGTGTGATGACTCCGCCCGTTCCGGCCCCCGTTAAGGTGGCCCCCGGGTCCCGCTCCGGGGCCCGGGGGAGGGGTGATGCACGGCGAAGCCGAGACCGAGGGGGCCAGACGGCCGCGCACGGCCGGAGGGCCACGCCCGCCCGGAGGGCTGCGCACGGCCGCGCGCGTCAGCACCATGGCCCTGGTCGCGGGGCTGCCGGTGGTGCTGCTCGGCGGTGTCGCCATCGCCCTGAGACCGGACATCACCGCCGCGCTGGACGACCGTGCGGTGGCCGCGTGGCGCACGGTGTTCACCGCGATCGTCATCCAGGGCGTGCCGTTTCTGCTGCTGGGCACGGTGGTGTCGGCCACCATCAGCGCGTTCGTACCGGCGTGGGTGTTCACCCGGGTGCTTCCGCGCAACCCGGCGCTCGCCGTACCCGTGGCCGGTGCCGCCGGGGCGGTGCTGCCGGGGTGCGAATGTGCTTCGGTGCCGGTGGCCGGCAGTCTGATGCGGCGCGGGGTGGCCCCGGCGGCGGCGCTGGCCTTCCTGCTGTCGGCCCCGGCCATCAACCCGATCGTGCTGGTCGCGACCTATGTGGCGTTCCCCGGCAACCCCTGGATGGTCGCCGCCCGTCTGATCGCCTCGCTGCTGACCTCCGTCGCCATGGGCTGGCTGTGGATCCGGGCGGGCCGCGAGGAGTGGCTGCGGCTGCCGAAGGGACCGGTCGGGCACACGCCCGGCGTGAGCCGCGCGGAGGAGTTCCGGCTCTCGCTCCAGCATGACTTCCTGCACGCCGGGGGCTTCCTCGTGGTCGGCGCGGCGGCCGCCGCCACGTTCAACGTCGCGGTGCCGCACTCCGTACTGCGGCTCTTCTCCGACTCCCCGTGGCTCTCGCTGCCCATGCTGGGGCTGCTCGCGGTGGTCCTCGCGGTCTGCTCGGAGGCCGACGCGTTCGTCGCCGCCTCGCTCAGCGGGTTCTCGCCCACCGCCCGGCTCGCCTTCATGGTGGTCGGCCCGATGGTGGACCTGAAGCTCATCGCCCTGCAGTCCGGCACCTTCGGGCGCGCGTTCGCGGTGCGCTTCTCGTCGGCCACCTGGGTGGTTGCGGTGCTGTGCAGCGGGCTGGTGGGGTGGTGGCTGCTGTGAAGCGCAACGTCCAGGTGCTGCTGCTCCTCTTCCTCGGGGTCGGTCTGCTGCACATCTCCCTGCTGACCGATCTGTATCTGCGCTATGTGCGCCCGGGGCTGCGGCCCGCGCTCATCGCCTCCGGGATACTGCTGATCGCGCTCGGCGCGGTGAGCGCCGCCCGCGACGGTTTCCCGTTCAACCGCCCCCGTACGGACGGTGACCAGGGCCACGACGGCGACCAGAGCGAGGGCGACGGCCACGGACGCGGCCACGCGGACGGCCACGGTCACAGTCACGCGGGCGGCCCGAAGGTCGCCTGGCTGCTGTACGTACCGGCCCTGACCATCCTCTTCCTGGCGCCGCCCGTACTCGGCTCGTACACCGCCTCCCGTGACGAGGCGAAGGCCCCCCAAGCCCCCTCCTCGGGCGACAGCGGCGACAGCCTCTTCCCGGCCCTGCCGGACACCGGTGTGGTGCCGATGACGCTGAACGACTTCAGCTCCCGCGCGGTCTGGGACACCGACGGCACCCTCAAGGGCCATATCGTCCGGCTCACCGGCTTCGTCACGCCAGGGCGCCACGGCACCTGGTACGTCAGCCGCCTCGTCATCAGCTGCTGCGCCGCCGACGCCCAGGTGCGCAAGGTGCGGGTGCACGGGGCATCGGCGCCGCCCGCCGACGCCTGGGTGACCGTCACCGGCACCTGGCATCCCACCGGAAAGGTGGGCACGGACGGTGCGAGCCCCGCCCTGGACGCCACCGCCGTACGGCGTGTCCCCGCGCCCAAGGACCCCTACCACGACATGGTGACCGGCCCGGACGGCGGTTGAGCCACCCCGCCGGGACCGGACGCGCCCCGCCGGGACCTGGTGTCAGGGGCCCGGCGCCGTGCCGTCGGGCCGCGGCGGCTCCTCCCCGGAGGTCTCCTGGGTCTGGGCCTGGGCCTGGGCCTGGGCCCGGGCCTGCGGCGGTGGCGGCGGCTCGGTGGCGGCCAGGGCCGTCGGCGTCCCGCCGGGCTTGCTGTTGACGTAGGTGGTGAGCCGGTGCACCTGACGTTCCAGGGCCCTGATCCGGTCCACGATGTCCTCGGGCAGGTTCGCCATCAGTCTGCCTCCTCCAGATACAGGTCGGCGGTCTCCGGACGTCCCCGCTCCGGGGCGGTGACCTTGATGCCGACGACGCGGTAGCGGGCGTCCAGCCCCTCGGAGAACCACACGTCCTTGATGCGCAGCCGCACGGCGGTGCCGAGCAGCGCGGGGGTGGTGCCCGAGCCGAGGCGGATCCGCACCGAGGGGATGACCACCGTGCCGCGCAGGGCGGCGAGTTCGGACCGGGCGAACGCGTCGAGCGTCGCCTTGTCGGTGACATTGCTGTGGTCGGACGAGGTGTCCAGACGGGGGAACCCGGCCGCGAGGAGATCCTCGGCCACCTGTTCCCCGGACATCGCCGGGCCGCCCGCCCCGCCCTCCGGGGTGCCGCCCCTGGCCCGCGCGGTCGTCCCGCCGCGCGTGGCGTCGCGGGGGAAGGAGTACGAGAGCACATCGCCCGGCAGATCCAGCATCACCGGCTGGCTGCCCACCCGGATCGTCGGAGAGCCCAGCTGGAGCAGCTTGACCCGCCGCCCGGTCACCGGATCCCGGTACACCGCGATCCGGTGCTCGAACCCCGGTTCCATCGCCGCGAGTTGCGCGATGGCCTCCTCCACCAGGGTCTCGTCACCATCGCTGTAGGCCACCGTACGGGCCGCGGTGGGGCCCGTCGGCTCGTACTCCACACCGATGTGACCGCCCTCGGACCCCTGCATGTAGTCCCACAGCCGGTGGACGATCTCCAGGTGGTCGAGCGCGGTGAAGCTCAGGTTCGCGCGGATGTAGCGACGGCCCGCGTAGGAGTCGAAGGTGGCCGCCTGAAGCCCGACGGTGGTGAGGCCCCGGTCGTCCGTGGCCGGGGTCAGCGTCCAGACGATGCCACCCCAGCAGACCTCGTCACCCCGTTCCAGGTAGACGGCGGTGCGCCCCTCCACCAACTCCCGGACGCGTCGGGCCATCCGGGTGTCGGGCACCGGGATGGTCGCGGTCAGGGATCCCGGCTTGCCGAGGTAGTCGTCGTACTCCACCTCTCGCAGGGGCAGTACGTCGATGGCCTGGTCGGTGCGCAGGTCGGTGAAGACGGCGCGGTAGCGGGCGTCCACGGCGCCTCACGCCACCGGGTCCACGCGGACGAAGCGGTTGTCGAAGTGCACACGCGTCCCCGCGATCGAGGAACGGTACGTGGCCGTCGCCGTGTAGACGGCGCCGGGGGTGAGGTTCCCCACCGGGAAACAGGTGGAGATCGAGGCCCGCCCGGCGCCGAAGAGGGCCGCCGCCCGGTCGTCGGCCGGGGCGAGCACCTCGGTGCCGCTCTGCGTCCTGAGCCGGAACGAGATGTACGCGGTGGCGTCCCCGTCCGCGGCCGTGAAGGCGCCGAAGGTGAGGGACACCCACCGGGACGCCGGGGCGGTGAAGGTGGCGGTGAGCGTGGCGACGGTGTCGGTGAGCATCTCCTGATAGGTGGCGGCGGTGGTGGCTCCCCAGTCCGCCGTGTGCCGGAGCACGGTGTCCGGAATGTACTTCGTCCACTGGGTGCCGTCCCAGCGCTCCAGCCGGCCGCCCGCGTCGCGGTACTGCCCGGCATACGCCCCGTTGTGCGGCGCGCCGCCCGCGGCGGGGACGATGCCGCCGAGCGCCGCGGTGTAGCGGCGGCGGTCGGTGATGGCGGAGGCCCAGGTGATGCCCTTGGCGGCGGACGCCCCGGCGGGGACGGCGATCTCGTAGAGAAGCTCCGCGCTCTTGGGCACGGCCGGGGCGGTGGGGGAGCCGGCCGGGGTGCCCTGGAGGAGTTCCAGGGCGGCCTCGTACTTGCCGGAGCCGTCGTAGTCGGTGTCGTAGACCCGTACGACGAGCGCGTCCACACGGGCCAGGCTGGAGTGCCCGTCGGCGACGGTCAGCAGGGTGTCGGAGTCGACGGTGACCGGATAGCCGCCCTGCGATCCGGTGGAGGTGCCCGGGATCCACACCTGGCCCGGGGAGAGCTTGGCCTGCATACCGGTGGCGGTGGTGCCGGTGAGCTGCAGCCCGCCGAACACGCATCCCGCCCGGGTCAGCAGCGGTCCGGCGGACGCCATGCCGAGGCTGACGGCCAGCCGGGTGTCCTCACGGGTCTGGCCGGTGGGCAGATGCCAGGCGGAACGGACGGTCATGAGACGGCTCCCACGGTCATCGGAGAACTCCTTGTGGTCGTACGGGATTTGAGGGTCGGAGCGGATGGTGGGGCGGCGCGGCGCCTCACCACTCGGCGCGGCGCCAGGTGATCGTGGCGGTGGCTCCCTCCCCTCCCGACGCGGCGCGGAAGGACAGCTGCGAGGTCCCGGACGGCAGGGTGAACGACTCCTCCGGGGCGCTGCCCGGTGTGGCGGTGTGGCGGCGCGACGCGGTGCCGTTGAACATCACGGTCCCCTCGGCGGTGTCGACGACGAGTTCGTCGTCCGGGGCGAGGGTGATCGCGTACTCCAGCCAGTCGCCGCTGGTCCGGTTGGCCAGCCGCGGCCGGGTGCACGGCCCGGTGAAGGTGATCACCGGATGGGCGGGTGCGCTGCCCTCGTTCTCCACCGCGAGGTCGCCGGTGGAACCGGGCGCGCCCCAGGCCAGCGGCCAGTTGAGCGGCCAGGTCAGCCCCGCCTCCGGCTGGGGGAGCCCGGCGGTGTCCCGCCGCCCCACCGCCTCGTAACGGCGTGGATCGCTCGCCTTCCACTGGAGCGTCATCTTGGCCAGGCGGCTCGCGGCGAACTGCCGGTCGGTGGGGACCACGCGCTGGGTGACCCGGGCCCGTACGGCCAGCGTCTCGCCGTGCAGCCGGACGGCCAGCCACTCCTCCTCGTCGCGGACGGCGGTGGCGGCGCGCAGCGTGCGCAGCGCGTCCCGCACGGCCTCCGGTCCGGCGTCCGGGTCGGGTGCGAACCACACCTGCGCGGTGACCGTACGGGCCTGCGCCCACTGGGAGCCGGGCCAGCCGCCGTGCCCCACCGGGCGGTCCGCGTCGGAGGTGTCCAGCGCGGGCAACTCCTCCCAGCCGGTGAGCCCTTCGGCGGCGATCCAGTAGTCGGTGCCGGGGCCCATCAGCAGCCCGGCCCACTGCGCCTGCCCGTCGGTGGTGATGAGCGGCCCCGGTTCGGTGGCGGTGGTCTCGTCCGCCATGTCACCCCCTCGCCTTCATCAGGAACATCAGATCCTCGGCGGTCTGCCGGGCGTTGCCGCCCGGGGCTTCGTGGTAGTGCTCGATGACGAATCCGCCGCCCGGCCTGCCGGATCCCGCCGGGGCGGGTGCGGGCCCGGTGCGGGCGAGCAGGGTGCTCAGCCGGTTCAGCGGCAGTACGGCCTCGGCCTGCCCGCCCTCGGCGAGCAGCGCGAGCGTGCCACCGGGGCGCGGCAGCACGATGCCGCCCTGGGCGAGCGTGGGGATGGTGGGGATGTTCACCCCGAACGACTTGCCGCCGATCCCCGGCACCCATGAGGGCACCGAGACCTTGACCCGGTTCAGCGCGCCGATCGCCCGGTTGACCAGCCCGATCACCCCGTTGAGCGGCCCGCGCACGGCCCCGAGCACGGCGCTGAACGCACCCCGGACGATGCCCGCCAGCCCGTTGAAGGCGCGCTGGATGCCGTTACGGGCGGAGCGGAAGGCGCCCGGGATCCGCTCCGAGAAGAAGGACAGCAGGGGCCGGACCACGGCCATGATGGCGTGGATGACCGTGGTGATGATGGTCTTGTAGATGTTGAAGTACGTCTTCACGACGGTCCAGATGACCTTCAGCACGACCGTGAACGCCGTCTTGATGCCGTTCCAGGTCGTCTGGACCACTTGTTTCGCCACGCGCATGGTGGAGCCGATGACCTGGCCGATGATCCTGAAGGCCGCCTGGACGATGCGCTGGACGGTCTTGGACTGCATCGCCATGTCGACGAGCTTCATGATCAGCGGCATCAGCAGCGCCATGATGGCGCCGAACACGTTTGACTTCATGGCGGTGTTGAGGCCCTTCTGGGCCGTTGTCACCCCCTGGAGCCCCGTCTTCATCCGCCCCATCAGCCCACCCCCGGTGGCCGCGCCGCGGCCGGCGGTGGTCATGGAGCGGCCGCTCCTGGCGACGCTGCGCTCGGCGGCGTTGGCCTCTCGCTGCAGGGTGCGCATCGAGTTGGCCGACTTGTCGACATCACCCTTGACGCGGCCCACGGCGCCGGATGCTCCGGTGACGGAGCCACGCAATCTGGCGACGGTGGTATCGGCCTGGCGAGCCGAGGTCGTGAAGTTCCGCAGGGCGCCGACGGACGACCGCAGGGCGGCCACGAGCGACATGGCATCCTCCTCGATGTAGGGACAGCGGCGGCTTCAGGAGCCGAGCTCACGCCGAAGGCCCGCCGCCCGCGTTTCCAGCGTCCGCATTCCCTGGTCCAGGGCGTTCATATGGTTGACGGTCTCCCGGCGCGTGTTTCTCGCCTCCTGCTCGGCCTGCGCGATGCGATGCGCTGCCGACACGACTCGCTGCTGGCTGCCTTCGACCCTCCCCCGGGCCTGCCGGGCGCGGCGCTCCGCCCCCTCCAGCGCGCGCAACTCCCGGCTCAGCGCCTCCTCGCGGAAGCGCTGCTCGCCGTACAGCGCGCGGCTGTCGCCGCCGGGCTGGGCGCGACGCTGCCGGGTCTCCTCCAGATCGCTGCGGCGTTGTTCGACACGCTCCAACTGCTGCTGGAAGCGGTCCACGGCGCCTTGCAGACGGTCCGTGCGCTGTTCCAGCTTCCGCTCGGCGGTCTGCAACCGCTCATCGGGCGTGCGCATATGGCGCCAGGTCACGACCTGGCGGCCAGCCACGAACACCCCGGTCTCATCGACCTTCAGCAGGGAGAACCCGATGCTCGCCGCGGCCGCGGCCCCCAGGACGCCGGCCAGATCCGACTTGCCGAGACCCGGCTCGATCTTCGGCTTGTAGGTCTGTATGAAGTTGTCCTGCTCCTTCTGCATGTGCGCGAGCGTGACGTTGGTGGCCGTCATGCGGCGCTTCAGCTGGGCAAGGGCCGTCTCGGTGCGCTCTTGGAAATCGCTCACGTACCCTCCTGCGGGTCACCCGAAGAACCGCGCCAACTCCGCGCCCGTCGGCGCGTGATCGGCGGCCGGGCCGTCGGGCGTATCGGCGGCCCCCACCCCCGGGCGGGGCACCGGAATCGGCGCCTCCGGCGGGTCCGCGTACTCGTCTCGATTGGCCGACGCGAACATCCAGTTGGCGATCGCCAAGTGGTCCACGACCGCTGCCAGCAGATGATCCGTCAGCCCCCACTCCGCGGCCTCGCCCTCCCGCGCCCGTACGAACGACGAGTCCGGCGGAAGGTGGCGCACCAGGACCGCCAGGCGCCGCGAGGACAGCGCCTCGCGGTGCCAGTCGAGCAGGTCGACGCCGTAGTACCGCAGCAGATCGGCCTCCAGCGCCTCGGCGTGCTCCTCCACGAGCGCGCCGAGGCTCAGCCTTCCCCCACGCCGAGCCCGGTGTCCTGGCCGTACGCCTCGAGGATCGCGGCGATGTCCTGCACGCTCACCTCGTGTTGGCACAGCCGCTGGTAGGCATCCTCGCCCATGAGGAGGGCGAGCAGCCCGTCCAGGTCGTTGTCCTTGAGCTCGGCCAGCGCCTGCGCCGAGCGGCGGGGGATCTCGGTGGGCAGCGAGAACGTCTCCCCGTCCACCTCGAAGTCCCAGGTCAGGCCCAGCGCCTCCAGACGCTGGGCGCGGGCGGCGTTGACGTTGAACGTGGCCATGGCGGCGGCTCCTTCGCGATCGACTTCGGGGATCGACTTCGGGGGAGGGGATCAGGATCCGGCGAATGCCGGGTCGTTCATCAGCCAGGTGGCCAGCGGGGTGTCGTTGTCCACGGCCAGTGCCGTGAAGGTGACCCCGAGCCGGACCGCGGCCGTGCGGGTGAGCTGGAGCTCCTCGGTCTCGGTGACCTGGCCGCGGCGGAGGACGAACCGGTACTTGATGACATCGCCGTCGGCGAACTCCACGCCCAGCATCCGCTCGTCCTTCTTCGGCTCGGCGGCGAGTTCGTAGCGGTACACCTTGGACTCGGCCTCCGTCTCCGTCACCAGGGCGCCGCCGAAGAAGAACGGCAGGGTGTCCTCGTTGAGCTGGAGCAGCTGGAACTTCACGGTGAGGTCGCGGTCGGAGTAGACGAAGCGGGCCGGGCTGACCGACTGCCAGGTGTCCACCGGGTCGATCTTGTCCTTCTTGTTGAACTTGATGCCGTCGGTGGTGGTGTACCCGAGGTCCTTCCAGCCCGCCGCCCACGCCGTGGAGACATCGGCCGGGACGGTGGTGCCGAGCGGGGCGGTGAGGATGCGGCCGGTGCCCGCGACGCGGATCTCATTGGGGTTCATTCCGGGCATGCGATTGCTCCTTGTGGCGTGGTGATGGGGGCGGACGGTCGGCGGTGACGTGGCCTACGCCGGGCGGATGGAGAGCCGGGCCGTGGACACATAGCGGCTGGCGGCGGCGTGCAGGTAGTCGGGCAGCCACCGGGGGCCGTCCACTTCGGAGACATCGGTGACACAGGCGGTGCCGAACGTGGTGCCGCGCACGGTGAACAGCGCCGTACGGGCGGCCGTGGCGACCGTGTGGGCCGTGGGTTTGTCCGGGCCGTACACCTCGAGGTCGACCAGCGGCTGGTCCAGATGGATGTCCTCGACCCAGACGCCGCCGGCCCGGGAGACCAGCACGGCCCTCTGGGTTCCGTCGAAGTCCGGCGGGGTCCGGTTGTCCACGAGTACCCCGGCCAGTTCGGGGCGGTTCTTCAGATGCTCGACGACGAGGCGCTCGACGTCAGGAAAGATCACCAGGGGCTCGGTCATGCGCGCACTCCTTGCTGTGGTCAGGGGCTGCGCACAGCGAAAAGCGGCGGGGCCGTGGCCCCTTCAGGGGGCACAGCTCCGCCGCTGGCACCAAGTGTGATGCAATGGATGCCCATTGACAACCACTTGTCGTCACTTATGCCGAGATGACCATGGGTCCCGCAGGTCACGTACGCCGTTGTGTGGCCCGCTCGGCCGCGAACACATCCTCCAGCCGATAGAGGAACGCCTTGCCCTGACGCCCCGCGGGCCGCAGATGCTTCAGCTGCACCCACTTGCGGATGGTGGCCGGGGCGACGCCCACCTCCGCGGCGGCCACGGCGGCGGTCAGCAACGGATACTCGGGCGCCTGTGTGGTCCTCATCGGCTCACCGCCACGGCGGTGGAGCCTCCGTCCAGGGCGGCGGTGATCTCCTCCAGGGTGAGCGCGCCGCCGGCCGCCAGCTCCGCCCACTCGTCCTCCGGCCAGGAGTGCCGATGTGCCCGGTCCGCATGGCAGCCGCACCCGGGGTGCGGACAGCGGCAGGCGGGGTTGATGCACAGCACCGCCCGGCGCAGCGGAAAGGCCCGCAGCGACACCGAGGCGCACAGCGGGCACCGGCCGCGCAGCCGGACCACGGGTTCGGCGTCCCCGAGCGTGCCCGAGCAGCGCCGCGCCATTGCGCTGACCTCCTCCAGCAGATGGCGCATCAGCGGCGGGTCGGCCTCGACCCGTTCCAGCAGCCCCGCGAGGCGGGCCAGCCTGACCTCGACCGTTCCCCTGTCCGTGGGCGGCAGCCCGAGCCGGTCGTGCACCGCCTCCTCCAGTTCCACGACGCCGTCGGTGATGTCGCGTACGGTGTCGGAGACCCGTAGGCGCAACGGCTCCGAGGGCCCGTGGCGGTCGGCGCCTCCCCGCTGCCGGCCGAGGCCGGAACGGTGCGGGGAGGGCGTCAACTCCGCCTGGAGCTCGGGGAATTGCCGTCTCAGAACGGTGATCCAGTGGCTCGCTCTGACGCGGTCAGGATGCGCGAGTGCGTCATTGCTCAACAGAACCCCCCAGGTTGTCTGCTTCTTCGCTCCCTAGGAACCCCGGTCCACGCGGAACGGTTCCCACCGGAAGGGCGCGCGGAAGCGGGGATCAGGGGGGCGCCGAAACGGGCATCGGGAAGGCGCCGGGGCGGGTGTCAGGGGAGGATCGAGTCGACGTAGCCGCCGTCCACGCGCACGGCTCCGCCGGTGGTGGCCGAGGCGAATGAAGAGCTGAGGTAGACCGCCATGTTGGCGATCTCCTCGGGCTCGATCAGCCGCTGGAGCAGCGACTGCGGCCGGTGCTTGGCCATGAACTCCCGCTGCGCCTCGTCCCAGGGCAGCTCCGGGTCCACCAGTTCGTACACGAAGTCCTCGACCCCGCCGGTGTGGGTCGGCCCGGCGATCAGCGAGTTGACCGTGACCCCGGTACCGGCGGCGTCCTTGGCGAAGCCGCGGGTGACGGCGAGCAGTGCGGTCTTCGACATCCCGTAGTGGATCATCTCGGCGGGGATGACGACGGCGGAGTCACTGGCGACGTTCATGATCCGGCCCCAGGAACGGTCCTTCATCCCGGGCAGGAAGCTCCGGATCATCCGGACGGCGGCCAGGACGTTCACCTCGAAATAGCGCCGCCACTCATCGTCGCTGATCTCCAGCGGCGGAGTGGCCCCGAAGATGCCGAGGTTGTTGACCAGGACATCGGTGTCCGGCACCGCTTCGATGACCTGGCGGGCGCCGTCATCGGTGGTGATGTCGCCGGGGGCGGGGATGAACGAGCCGCCCTCGGTGTCCTCCTCCAGCTTCTGGATGGCGGCCTCGACGGACTCCTGACGGCGCCCGTTGACGGCGACACGGGCACCCGCCCGCGCCAGCCCGGCGGCGATGGCGAAACCGATGCCCTGGGTGGAGCCGGTGACCAGGGCGGTCCTACCGGAAAGGTCGATCTGCACGGCGCTCCTTCGTCGATGCCTTATTGCTTGCGTGCGCCTTTAGTTGCACACGCGCCATACTAGCGTAGCCCGATGCGCCGACGGCCGTGGCAGCTCAGGAACCATGGCGGACCTCGATATGCCCCCGCAGCCTCGGATCGCGCGAGGAGGAGCCAACTTCCACGGTCCGGCGTCCGGTGCCCAGTACCCATCCATGGCGCTCGGAGTCCCATGCGGACAGCGCCCGGGCGGCCACCCGCACCGTCACCTTCCGCGCCTGGCCGGGCCGCAGATGGATCCGCCGGAATCCCGCCAGGGACCGCCCGGCCTGGTCGAGCGGCAGATCGGGCGAGGGCCCCACATACACCTGGGCCACCTCCGCCCCGGCCCGCCGCCCGGTGTTGCGCACGGTGAAGACCGCCTCCAGGCCGCTTCCACGCCGCCGCAGCCGCAGCCCCGCATAGGCGAAGGTGGTGTACGACAGGCCGTGGCCGAAGGGGAAGAGGGGCCGCACCCCCTCGGCGTCGTACCAGCGATAGCCGGTCCGGACGCCTTCGGAGTACTCCTCACGGCCGTTCACCCCGGGGTAGCGCCGGGGGTCCCCGGCCATCGGATGGCGGTCGTCGGAGACGGGGAAGGACTGGGTGAGCCTGCCACCGGGGTTGGCGTCGCCGAAGAGCAGGGCGGTGGTGGCGGCGGCGCCCTCCTGACCGGGGTAGTACATCTGGAGGACGGCGCCGGTGCGCTCCAGCCAGGGCATCGAGGTGCACGAGGAGGTGTTGAGGACGACGGTCGTGCGCGGGTTGGCCTCGGCGACGGCGGCGATCAGCGCGTTCTGGTGGCCGGGGAGGGCGACGGTGGTGCGGTCCCTGCCCTCGGTGGCGTCCTCGTAGCCGAAGAGCACCACACTGTGCGCGGCGCGGGCGGCGCGGACGGCCTCGGCCACATCGGCGGCGCGCGTGGCGGAGGTGGTGCGGCGCAGCCGGAAGGTCAGCCCCTCCCCGCCGCCCTTGGCGGCGACCTTCAGCCGGTGCCTTCCCGCCGTCAGCTCGACGGCCGTCCGGCGCACGGCGAGGCCGTCCGGGGTGGCGCTGACGAAGCCACCGGTGAAGTACTCGCCCAAGCCGGCCCGGAACGGGAACAGCTCCTCGCCGTCCAGCAGCACCTTCGGGCGGCCGGTGGGCGGACCGCTGAAGTGCAGCACGAACGTCCACTCATCGGCCTCGGCCACGGTGAGGGTGCCGTCATACGTCCAGCTCTTCCCCGCCGCCACCTTCCGCTTCTCCAGCCCGGCGGCCGGGGAGAGCGCGGCGGCGGGGATCTTCTTGCCGAACACGTCCTCGCCCCGGGCGTAGTCCACCCGGGCCCCCCTTCCGGCGCGCTCCCGGATCGCCTCCAGCGGGCTCGCGGCGTGGTCGGGGACCACATGGGCGCTGCCGCCGCCACTGACGAAGGGGATGGAGCCGGTGGGCCCGATCACGGCGATCGACCGGGCGGCGGGCCCGGTCAGCGGCAGTGTGCCGCGCTCGTTGCGCAGCAGGACGCCGCCGGCCGTGGCGACCTTCAGTGCGGTGCGCGCCCCGGCCCCGGGGTCCCGGCCGGGCCGGGGCGGGGCGCCGCCGTCCAGCAGGCCGAAGCGGTCCATGACGGTCAGGACGCGGCCGGCCGCGCGGTCCACCTCGGCCTCCGGTACGGTCCCGTCGGCCACCGCCTTCCGCAGCGCGCCGCCGAAGTACTCGCCGTCCGGCATCTCCATGTCGAGCCCGGCGCCGAGGGCCGCCGCGGTGCTGTGGGCGGCGTGCCAGTCGGTCATCACCCAGCCGTCGAAGCCCCAGTCCTCGCGCAGCACCCCGGTCAGCAGCGGCCCGCTCTCACCGGCGAAGGCCCCGTTGACCTTGTTGTAGGCGCTCATGACCGCCCCCGCGCCCGCCCGTACGGCCGCCTCGAAGCCGGGCAGCTCCAACTCCCGCATGGTCCGCTCGTCGACGATGACATCGATCGACTCCCGCTCGTGCTCCTGGTTGTTCATGGCGAAGTGCTTGACGGTGGCGATCAGGCCCTCGTCCTGGATCCCGCGCACCTCCTCGGCCACCAGCTCGGAGGTGAGCAGGGGGTCCTCGCCGAAGGTCTCGAAGTTGCGCCCGGCGTATGGAGTGCGGATGAGATTGACCATGGGGGAGAGCAGCACGTCCTGGCCCAGCGCACGGCCCTCGCGCCCGATGGTGCGCCCGTACTCCCGCGCCAGACCCGGATCGAAGGCGGAGGCGAGCAGCACCGGCGCGGGCAGCGCGGTGGCATGCCGGGTGACCCGTACGCCGGCGGGCCCGTCCGCGAGCCGGAGTGGGGGAATGCCGAGCCGGGGGACACCGGGGGTGTACCCGGCCTGCCCGAGGCCGTGGGGATCCTTCGCGCCGTGCAGCAGCGAAAGCTTCTCCTCGATGGTCATCCGGCCGATGAGGGAGTCCACCCGGGAGCCGGGCCCGGGGGCGGGCCCGGTGGCGGCTCCGGGGCCGGAAGCGGCCGCGGGCCATCCACTGCCACCAGTGGCGGCGACGGCCATCGTCCCGCCCAGGAGGGACAGGGCGGAACGGCGTGACAGGGCGCCCGGCATGGCGTCACTCCATCTCTCGCGGCTCGAAGACGTGTGTGTACGCAGGCGTGCTGACGTGGCTCCGGTGTCCGTCGGGTGAACACCGTGCGGACATCACATCACGGGGTCGGCCGCTCGTCGGGGTGCGCCGGGTTTCGGGATCGAGGTGTCGCCGGTCAGAGCCTGTGTCGTATCCCCGGCCGGATCAGCGTGCGGCGATCCGCGCGGCCACGCAGAGGTCCTCGTCGCGGTAGCCGAGGCGGGTGTAGAGCCGTTCGGCGGGGGCGTTGTCGGCGAGCTGCCACAGGGTGCAGAAGCCGTACCGGCGTACCGCGTACCGGGTGAGAAAGGAGGCCAGCGCCGCGCCGAGCCCCTGGCCGCGCAGCCGGGCGTCGGTCGCCACGGACGCCATCAGCGGGGCGCCGCTGTCCCGCAGGCTGCTCAGGGCACCGCAGGCCACCAGCCGCCCGTTCTCGTCCCGGATCCCGGCCCACAGGCTGATACCGGCGGAGCCGGGGCCGGTGGAATGGCCCGGGCTGTGCTCCCGCAGAAAGGCCAGCAACTCCTCGTGGTGGTGTTCACCGAGCTCGACCACCCGCTCCTCACCCGGATGGGCGGGCGGCTCGTCCGGCGTCCAGCGGCAGCTGAGCCGGTCGGCCGACCGTCGGCGCGCCGCGCCGAAGCGCAGCAGAGCGGAGCCCGGGCGGTTCTCCAGGCCCTGGGTGAACAGATCCGCGGTGCGGGGAGGGAACGTCGTGGACTGCATCACTCTCGGGGGAAGGAGCTCACAGGGGAGAGGGGGATGGGGGCGGCGGTCCACTCTGACACACAGCCCCTGGGCGGGCGCAAACGCGGTGGACCCCGCCCGGGGGCGGGGTCCACTGTCACGGGGAGACACGGGTGCGCGCCGGGCGCCTCAGGTGCGGTAGGCGTAGTAGAGCGAGTTCGGGTACGAGGCGATGATGCTCGCCACGGACTTCCGGTAGGTGTTCACCGAGTGGTACGTCATGTACGGCACCCCGCTGGAGCTCCGGTAGGTGACGATCATGGTGTGGTCCTTGGACCCGTCCTTGTCGAAGTCCATCTGCATGACGTCACCGACGCCCATGTAGTAGACGTTCGCCAGGTTGGTGGCCCGCTTGGCGTCCAGGGTGAACCAGGACCACTCGTTGGCGCCCACCCAGGACGTCGACTGGTACGAGGTGTCGTACCACCAGCTGCGGTAGTCCTCGGCGTCGCCGGACTTGTTGGCCCAGCCGCCCGCCTTCAGGGACTGGCTCACGAAGTTGGTGCAGTCCCCGCCGGCCTCGTTGAACTTCCGGTAGGCGGGGTTGTAGTTCTGCCAGTACTTCTCCGCGTACGAGGCCATCGCCGCGTAGTTGTGGCTTCCGGCGGGCTTCGTCTGCGGCTGGGACGGCTTGGAGATGGCGGCGGGCGTCGCCTCGGGCAGCGCCGTCGTCCGGGCCGTCGCCACCCGCGCGGTGGCGGGCTCGTTGACCGCCAGCGGGCCGTCGTCGGTCGAGGTGAGGCCGGTCAGCTGCCACTTACCGTCCGCCGTGGCGGCGAAGCTCAGCCGGTGGTGCGCCTGGAAGCCGGTGGTCGCGGGCTCGTCGCCGCGTATCTTCTTGTAGGTCAGCGTCGTGGTCTCGGTGGCCCGGACCGTGGCCTGCCCGGCCTCGACCCGTATCCGGTCCACCGCCACCCGGGTGTCGGCGGAGGTGTACGCCTCGCCCAGGGCGGCGAGCCGCGCCTTGCGGGTGTGCAGCGTGGACAGCGCGGTGTCCTCGGTCCGGGTCTGCCGGGCCGACAGGCGGACGTTCTTCTCGGCGAGCGGGGCCGCGCGCCGCACCGACTGCTTGTTGTTGTCCAGCAGAGCCGCCGTGCGCTGGGTCAGCACCGCGTCGGCCAGCCGTCCGAAGGACCGCGCGGTCGCGGTGTCCACGGTGCCGGCCGCCGCCGGGCTCTCCGCCGCGCTCGCGGCGGAGGCGGGCGGGACCACGGCGGACAGGG
The DNA here is from genome assembly GCF_024298965.1 of Streptomyces rapamycinicus NRRL 5491. NCBI lineage: Bacteria > Bacillati > Actinomycetota > Actinomycetes > Kitasatosporales > Streptomycetaceae > Streptomyces > Streptomyces rapamycinicus. Next base: position 11,459,089 of record NZ_CP085193.1, read on the forward strand.
CCGCCGTCAGCACGGCCCCCACGGCGGATCTGAAGGTCGTTGACTTCACGTGTATTTCCCCTCCACACCCCCGGACCGGACGGGCCGGGGTCACCGAATCATCACATGAACTCCGCGTCCGTGGAGCTCATGTGATGATTTCGGCCGTGCGGGGGCCGGGCCCGGTCCGGCCCGGCGCCGTCACCAGGTGACGGGCAGTTCGTGCGCTCCGTAGATGACCATGTCGCTGCGCATCCGGACCTCCTCCGGGGGCACGGCGAGCCGCAGCCCCGGGAACCGGCGGAGCAGTCCGCGGTAGCCCGACACCAGCTCGATCCTGGCCAGATGCTGTCCCAGACACTGATGGATGCCGTAGCCGAAGGCGAGGTGGCTGCTGCGGGGACGCCCGACGTCGAGCGTGTCCGGGTCGTCCACCAGCGCCGGGTCCCGGTTCGCCGCCGGGACCGAGACGGCCACGGACTGGCCCGCGGTGACGGTGACCCCGCCGACGACGACGTCCTCCAGCGCGATACGGACGGGGAAGGCGTTGACGATGCTCAGGTAGCGCAGCAGCTCCTCGACGGCCTGGGGCAGGAGCGACTCGTCGGCCCGCAGCCGCTCCAGCTGCTCGGGGTCGCGCAGCAGGGCGAAGGTGCCGAGGCTGAGCATATTGGTGGTGGTCTCGTGACCGGCGATCAGCAGCAGCCCCGCGATGCCGCCGATCTCCTCGTCGTCGAGCTCGTCGACGGCGGTCAGCAGGGAGATCAGATCGTCCCTCGGGTCCTTGCGCTTGGCCTCGACCAGGGTGCGCAGGAAGGTGTCGAGCTCGGTCTTCCCGGCGACGAACTCCGCGTCGGTGCGGTCCTGGCGGAGCAGCCGTGCGGCGACGGACTGGAAGAGCTCCCGCTCCTCGTACGGCACGCCGAGCATCTCGCAGATCACCAGCGAGGGGATGGGCAGGGCGAAGTGCCGCACCAGATCGGCCGGTTTGCCCGCCGCTTCCAGCGCGTCCAGCTGGTCGGCCACGATGTCCTCGATGCGGGCCTCCAGCTCCCGCATCCGACGCACCGTGAAGTACCGCGTGAGCTGCCCCCGGTAGTGGCCGTGCTCCGGCGCGTCCATGGCCAGGAACGACCCCGCCCCGCTGCTCCGGTCCCTGCGGATCGACTCGGGGACCGGCCGCATCGCGTCGTCGCCCCGCCAGCGCTCGGCGCTGAACCGGGCGTCCCGCAGCACCTCCCGCGCCTCGTGATAGCCGGTCACCAGCCAGCCGGTGCTGCCGCCCGCGAACCTCAGCGGGCTGATCGGCGGCCCGGTGAGCAGTGCGCGTGCCGGGTTGATGTAGTCGTCCCGCTCTTTCGGATACGAAGGGAGGTCATGGAGGTCTCGGAGGTCGTCATGGGTTGTGGGCATCGGAGCGTTCACGATGGCTCTCCTTCGTGATCCTCGAACTGTCCCGGGGCGAACGTCCCGGAGCCGTCGGCCGCGGCCTTCGATAGGGAACGCTACCGATAGGGTTCCCTACTGAACAGGGGGACAGATCGGCTACCGTACGGATCTGGCCAGGTTTCCGAACAGCTGGGGGAGAGGGGCACACCGATGCCGCCGCAGCGGTCAAAGACCGTGGAAGCGCTGATCGTCGGGGCGGAGCGGGCGTTCGCCGAACGCGGCTTCCACGGGGCGTCGATCGGCTACATCTGCCAGTGCGCGGGCAGGACCACCGGGGCCTTCTACTCCAACTACGACAGCAAACTGAAGCTCTTCCTCGACGTCTTCCGGCGGCACAGCGACCGCACCGCCGACTACATCGGGGAGCGGATCGACGAGATGGACACCGGGCGGGATCTGGCCCCCCAGCTCGCCCGGACCTTCGCCGAGATCTTCAACGGCGAGCACCTGGACGTCCGCTGGGTCTTCATCCACCTGGAGTTCCGGCTGATGGCGCTCCGGGACGGCGATGCCGCCGCCGCGCTGGTGGACCATGAGAAGCGGTTCAGCCGCCGGATCGGCGCCATGCTGGACGGGCTGTTCGACCGGGCGGGCCACCAGCCCGTCCTGCGGGGCACCGAAATGGCCTCGCTGCTCGGCGCGATGACGCGCGGCATCAAACTGGACCGGGGCGTCTACGCGGCGGGCGGTGTCGACGACCCGCTCTCCACCGACCAGGTGGCCATGGCGCTGGAAGGCCTGTTCCGCTCGGTGGTCTGAAGGCCGGTCCCGATCCGTTCGGCGTGGTGCTTCGGCAAGCGGCTGAACGCTGATGTGTCCTGAGGGCCCTGTGGTCAGCCCGCCCTGCGGAAGCTGTCGACGGGGCCGCCGAAGCCGCCCTCGGGGCCCTTCCAGTTGATCGCCAGGGCGTCGTCGCCCTTCATTCCGACCGTGCCCCGGCCCCGCCCTCCGTCGCTGCCGCCCTTGCACGACAGGGTCAGGGAGGGCTCGTCCTCGCCGCCCTTCTGGCCGGGCTCGAGCGTCCCGGTGCAGTCGAGCTTCGGGCCCTTCGCCGTGACCTTGCCGTCCGCGATGGTGAGGGTCGCCAGGTCGTCGTCGGACTTCGCCGCCACGATGGACTTCCAGGAGCCCGCCGAACGCTCCATGATCGTGCCCCGCGCCGAGGGGGCGGAGCTCGGCGACTGCTGGGCGGCCCGAGTGGCCTTGGTGGCTCCGCCGCTCGGCTTCGATTCCTTCTTCCCGTCGTCGCCGCCCCCGCAACCGCTGACGACAAGACCGACAATGACCGAAGTGACCGCCATGTGCACTGCCTTGCGCACGTGAATTCCTTTCCCCGTACAACTGAGCATGTCAACCTAACAGGCCCCACCACGGCCCCAGGCAGGGCCCTGGCCTGCGCGGACACTCCCTGATGGGACAGACCCGCCGCGCGAAACCGGCCTGATACGTACGGCACTGTCCGGGGTCCCGCGTACCGGTCAATAAAGTACGTCGGAGCGCGGATCGCCGATCGGTCCGCGCGGGATGACGCGGCGCGGGGGGTGAGGAGGAGTACGGCTGTGGAGGCACGGGCCCACACCGGGCGGCTGGACGAGCTGCTGCACGAGGTGCGGCGGCAGATGAGCCGAGGGGCCGGGGCGGACCCGCGGCCGGTACTCGACTGGCTGGCCCGGCAGATCGACGCCGATGTCGCGCTGGTCGGCGGCGCGGGCGCGGTCGAGACCTCCACCGCGCGCTTCCCGCGGCGGATCCTGCCCTCGCTCGAACCGACGCTGGCACGGCTGTCCGGTGGGCAGATGGCCGCGGCGGCCACCGAGAGCGGCGCCCTTCGGGTGCGTCTCGAGGCGCTCGGCGCGCACGCGCCACGCCCCGTGCTGGTGGTGGCGGGCACCTCGGCGCCCACCCGCGAAGCGGCGTCGCTGGTCTCGCACGCCGGGAGTCTCATCGCGCTCCTGGACCGCGCGCAGGACGCGGACACCACTTTCCGCGGCTATCAGTACAAGGCGCGGCAGCTGCGGTTCGCCGTCTTCAGCGCCCTGCTGGCGGGAGATCTCACCCTGGCCCGCCGGATGACCACCGGCGCCGTCCCCGCGCTGCTGGACGCCGCACGGCTGCGCGTCTATCTGCTGCACTGCCCGCCGGAGGACCGGGACCGGCTGGCGCAGACCTACCAGGACGGCTCGGGCTACCACGGCACCGGCCTGATGGTGCACTGTCCGGCCTTCAAGGAGCACCTCATCTGTCTCGTCGCGGACGGGGCCGCCGACGGAGCCGCCGAGGGGTCCGGCGACGAGACCGGTGGCCGGTCCGACGGCGATCCCGACACCGACCCCCATGACTCCGCCGACGGCCCCGGGACGTCACACGGCCAGGGCGCGGTGCTGCGCCGCCTGGTACGGGACAACCCGCTCTACGCGCTGGGCATCAGCAGCCCGTATCCGCTCGGCGCCACGGCCGAGGCGTACGGGCAGGCCCTGCACGCCCTGGCCGCGGCGCGCCATACGCCCGAGCGGATGGCCGCCTACCTCGGCCAGACCCCGCTGGTGCCCCTGCTGCCCCATGCGGAGGCGGGCAACTGGGCCCGCGCCCTGCTGCGGCCACTGGGGTCCACCCCGAGAGCCACCCTGGACATCACCCGGCTCGCCGTCACCTTCCCCCGGTCCGCGGTGGCCCGGCTGCTGGACATCAGCCGCAACACCGTGTCCCACCACCTCAGCCGGGTGGAGGCCACCCTCGGCCTGGACCTGGGGGAGGTACGTACCCGGGCCGCCCTCGACCTGGCCTTCGGCCTGACCGGAGGGCAGCCGGAGGGCGGCTTCGGGGCCCGGGGCGGGCGGCCGGTGCCCACCCTGGAGGAGCTGTTCCGCACCGAGCCCGCCCACGCTTGGGCGCGGGAGTTCCTCCGCCCGCTCCAGGACACCCGCGGCCGCGATCTGCACACCACCCTGCGCGCCTGGATCGACGCGAACACCGACGCCCAGCGGACCGCCCGCCATCTCGGTCTCAGCCGGAACACCGTCAGGGCGCATCTGCGAGCCGCCGAACACCGGCTCAGCCGGGACCTGCTCACCACCGGCTCCGGGATCCACGACCTGGTGCACGCCCTGCACATCACCGGGCTCCACCCGGCGGACTGACTGCGCACCGTGCACATGTCGCGGGCGGGCGATGCGCACCGTGCACCGTTGTCCGCCCGCGTGATCGGCTTTAGCGTCACTCCTGCCGCACCGCGCGGGAAACGAAGCCCCGCCTCCCAGCGTGGCGGGCGGTCCGCATCACCACGAGGGGAGTGATGCAGACCGGCGCCGTACGGTGCTCACAGCTCCGAGGGCTTCTTTCCCGCGGTGGGCGCGGTGCGCGCTCGGGGACGTGCCGGTACACGTCCCCGAGTGACGGCGAGCACCGCGCCCGACAGCAGCACCAGGGCGCCCAGCGCCTGGAGACCGCCGAAGGACTCGTCCAGGAAGGCCATGGCGCACACGGTGTTGACCACCGGGACCATGAACATCATCAAGGACGCGGACGCCGGACCCACCGTCCCCACTCCCCGGTAGTACAGGAGATTGGCCACGGCGGCCGGGCCGATGGCGAGGAACACCACGTTCAGCCAGAGGCCGGCCGGCAGTCCGTCCCAGTGCACCTCGCCGAGGTCGGGCGCGGCGAGCACCCCCAGCAGCACCGCCCCCGCACACGTCGCGTACGTCGTGGCGCGCAGCGGGTCGGTCCCGGCCAGCACCCGGGGCCCGATGAGCGTGTACGCGGCCCAGCACACCGCGCTGAGCAGATACAGCAGATCGCCCGAGAGCCGGGTGGTGCCGCCGTGCGCGCTGCCGCCCGCGCCGAAGAAGAACACCACCGCCCCGGCGAGCCCGAGGGCGAGCCCCGCCAGCCGCCCCCCGGAGGCCCGCTCACGGCCGGTGACCAGGAGGAAGGCGCTGGTCAGCACCGGGCTGAGGACGGGGATGACGATGCCCGCGTCGAGCGAGGGGGCCAGCGACAGCCCCCAGAAGAAGAAGCCGTTGTAGGCGAAGACCCCCAGGACGCCCGCGAGCGCCGCGCGCCGCCCGCCGCCCCGCGCGGAAGCCGGGGCGGCCGCCGGTTTGCCGAAGACCGCCACCGCCGCCAGCAGGGCGATCGCCCCGCCACCGAAGCGCAGCAGCGCCGCCACGGTGTGCGGCAGCTGGGCCACCACCGACTTGGAGCTGGAGAAGGCGCTGCCCCACAGCAGCATGGTGACCGTGAGCAGCAGGTACGGGCTCTTCCATCCCTTGTCTTCAGACATGCCCCGACCCTGCCCGTGGCCTCGCCTCCGGTCTTGAACGCTGGTGCGCCGCCCCGGCGCCACCCGTTCCGCATCGCCACCCTGTCCGTTCCGTGAGGAATACCCCTTCCCGAGATGTGGAACCGGGTAGGTGTCACCCGTGGCACCAGAGCCCGGCAGCCGATTCGTGACCCGGGCCGTCCACGACGGTTCCCGCTTCGGAAGGTGGTAGGTGGTCCCGTTGAACACCGCTGACCAGGAGACACCCCGCGAGCGCAAGGAGTTCCGCCGCTCGGCACCGCACTTCGCCGACCGGATCACCGCCGACGGCCGGGACGGCTGGCCGGTGGAGGCCGGCCGCTATCGGCTGGTGGTCAGCCGGGCCTGCCCCTGGGCGAGCCGCGCGCTGGTCTCACGGCGGCTGCTCGGCCTGGAGCCGGCCCTCTCGCTGGCCGTCACCGACCCCATCCAGGACGAGCGCAGCTGGCGCTTCACCCTGGATCCGGGGGACCGGGACCCGGTGCTGGGTATCGGGTTCCTCAGCGAGGCGTACGACGCCCGTGAGACGGGATACCCGGGCGGGGTGAGCGTGCCCGCGGTGGTGGACGTCCCCAGTGGACGGCTGGTCACCAACGACTACCACCGGATCACCCTGGACCTCGCCACCGAGTGGACCGCCCTCCATCGCGAGGGCGCGCCGGATCTGTACCCCGAGGAGCACCGCGACGAGATCGACGACGTGGCGGAGGGCATCTACCGCGATGTGAACAACGGTGTGTACCGCGCGGGCTTCGCCGAGCACCAGCACGGCTACGACGACGCGTACCGGCGGCTCTTCGCCCGCCTCGACGAGCTGTCCGAGCGGCTGGCCACGCGGCGCTATCTGGTCGGCGACACCATCACCGAGGCCGACATCCGGCTGTTCACCACGCTGGTCCGGTTCGACGCCGTGTACCACGGCCACTTCAAGTGCAACCGCAACAAGCTCAGCGAGGACCCGGTGCTGTGGGGGTATGTCCGTGATCTCTTCCAGACGCCGGGTTTCGGGGACACCGTCGACTTCGACCACATCAAGCGCCACTACTACCAGGTGCACACCAACATCAACCCCCGCCGCATCGTCCCGCTCGGTCCCGGCCTCTCCGGGTGGCTGACGCCACATCACCGGGAGGAGCTGGGCGGGCGCCCGTTCGGCGACGGCACCGCACCCGGGCCGGTTCCGGACGGCGAGGCGGTGCCGGAGGAGGGCCGGGTGGCTTGAAGTCGCACATGTCGCATTCCCGTGCCGTCCAGCGCCGCATGTCGCTTCGTTCGCCCGGTCTTCAAGTGATCGGCACACCTGTTACACACATCCCATGTGTGCGCCCCGGCCCGTGCGCCGCCTGAGCCCCGGTGGTGGCGGGCAGGTCCGACATGACGCGCGTCACCTCGCACAAGGGGCGCGCCCGGCGGTGAGCTCGGTGACCTTTCTGTGAGGGAACGGCGCCGAGGAGGTGCGCACTTGTGCCCGCCGTGTGATCGGAAAGTGGCGGAATGCCCGGTTCCGGACTTGGCTGATTCGCAGCGTGGCGAGCCCCGTGATTACATCCGTTTCCGCGCTAAGGCATCCACGGATCCCCGGTTCCCACCGGAACCCCGTGACCGTGCCGCGGGTGCCGATTCCCCTCGGCACCCATGCGCTGTTGCAAGCTCAAAGAGACAGTCACCCAAGGGAGACGCAACAATGAACAACGCGCCCAAGGTCGCCACCCAGGAGATCTCCGACGCCGAACTGGACAACGTGGCCGGCGGGATCGGCAACCCGGTGGGCGACGTCCTCGGCACCGTGGACTCCGTCACCGGCCCGGTGACCGGCGCCCTCGGCACCGTCACCGGCACGGTTGACGGCGTCACCGGCCTGAACACCACCGGCATCGTCGGTGGGGTCGTCGGCAGCCTCTGAGGCTGACACACCGCCTTCCCTGTGCCCCGGGCCTGCCTGGTCCGGGGCACTCGGCGGTCCACGGCGCCCTTTTCGATCACTCCCTTCGCGGTTTTCCATCACTCCCTTCGCGGTTGAGGAAAGACTCTCGTGCAGTTCCGCCAGCAGGCCCTCTCCAAAGCACAGTCGGCAGAGGACATCGACCTGCCGGTGCGCTACGCCCGTCCCCAGGGATGGCTGGCGCTGGCGGTCACGGTGGTGGTCATGGCCGGGGCCGCCGTATGGGCCGTCACGGGCACCGTGTCCAACACCCTCGACGCCACCGGGATCCTCACCCACGGCCAGGGCAGCTATGTGCTGCAGAGCCCGATCGCGGGCCAGGTGACCTCCGTCCTCGCACAGGAGGGCAGCACCCTCCCGGCGGGCGCGCCGCTGCTGAAGGTCCGCACCAGCCGTGGCACCACCGTCGTGCGCACCATCGCCGCCGGCCGCCTCACCACCCTCTCCGCCTCGATCGGCTCCGTGCTGAACACCGGCGCGAACGTGGCCTCCGTGGAGCGGGTCCGCCACTCCAACGACCCCCTGGTGGCGACCCTGTACGTCCCCGCGGACCGGGCGGCCTCGGTGCGGCTGGGCGCGTCGGTCGACCTCAGCGTGCAGTCCGCGCCCACGCAGACCTACGGTGTGCTCCGCGGTGAGGTGCGTGCCGTCGGCCGGACCGCCCAGTCCAGCCAGCAGATCGGCTCCTACCTCGGCAGTGAGCAACTGGGCGAGGAGTTCTCCAAGCACGGCCCGCCGGTCGCCGTCCAGATACGCCTCGACCGCGACTCCGGCACCCGTTCCGGCTACCGCTGGTCGTCCCCCGAAGGCCCGCCGTTCGCCCTCGGCTCCATGACCCTGACCGACGGCACCGTCCACCTGGACGCCCAGCACCCCATCGATTGGCTGCTCCCGTGACCGCGACGAACGAGGCCGGACCGCCCCGGCCCGCACCCGCCGGAAGCAGCGGGGCGCGCCGCCCCCAGCCGGCCCGCGGACGGCGGCGCGCCCCGCGTGGCGGAGCCGGGCCGAGGAAGCCCCGGCGCCGTACCGTACGCACCCCCACCGTGCTCCAGATGGAGGCACTGGAGTGCGGTGCGGCGTCGCTCGCCATGGTGCTCGGACACTACGGGCGCCATGTGCCGCTGGAGGAGCTGCGGATCGCCTGCGGAGTCTCCCGGGACGGCTCGCGCGCCAGCAATCTGCTCAAGGCCGCCCGGAGCTACGGTCTGCGGGCCAAGGGCATGCAGATGGAGCCCGATGCCCTCGTGGAGGTCCAGGCCCCGGCCATCCTGTTCTGGGAGTTCAACCACTACGTCGTCTACGACGGCATGGGGCGGCGGTTCGGCAAGCGCGGCGTCCACATCAACGACCCCGACAAGGGGCGCCGCTTCGTCCCCGTCGAGGAGTTCGACACCAGCTTCACCGGTGTGGTCCTGGTCCTCGAACCCGAGGATTCCTTCCGCCGCGGCGGGCGCCGCCCCGGGGTGCTGGGCGCCCTGCCCGCGCGCATGCGCGGCACCACCGGCACCTTGCTCGCGTCGCTGCTGGCCAGCCTGCTGCTGGTGGCGGTGGGGGCCGCGGTCCCGGCGCTCAGCCGCACCTTCATCGACACCTTCCTGATCGCCGGCCAGGACTCGACGCTTCAGCCGCTGTTCGCGTCCATGGCCGTGGCGGTGGTCCTCACCGCCGTACTGACCGGTGTCCAGCAGGCGAACCTGCTGCGCGGGCGCATCATCTCCTCCACCCTCAGCAGCGCGCGGTTCCTGCGCCATCTGCTGCGGCTGCCCGTCACCTTCTTCGCCCAGCGCAGCCCGGCCGACCTGGTCCAGCGGCTGCGCTCCAACGACACCGTCGCCGAGACGCTCGCCCGCGATCTGGCCGCCGCGGCCGTCGACGGGGTCGTCGTGGTGCTCTACGCCGTGCTGCTGTGGACCTACGACCCCCAACTCACCGGCGTCGGCGTCGGGTTGGCACTGCTCAACGTGGTGGCGATACGGGTGGTGGTGCGGCTGCGGGCCACCAGGACCCAGAAGCTGCGGGCCGACACCGCGCGGCTGACCACCACCTCGTACACCGGTCTCCAGCTCATCGAGACGGTGAAGGCCACCGGCGGCGAGGCGGGCTACTTCCGCCGCTGGGCCGGTCAGCACGCCATCACCCTGGAGGAGCAGCAGCGCCTCGGCGTGCCGAGCTCCGTACTGGCCGTGGTCGCCCCCACCCTCGCCACGCTCAACAGCGCCCTCATCCTCTGGATCGGCGGGCTGCGGGCCGTCGAGGGCCATATCTCCATCGGTCTGCTGGTGGCCTTCCAGGCGCTGGTGACCCGTTTCACCGCGCCCATCACCCGGCTCAACGGAGTGGCCGGGCGCATCCAGGACTTCTCCGCCGACGTGGCCCGGCTCAAGGACGTGGAGAACTTCCCGGTGGACTCCCTCTACACCCGCGACGAGCCGCGCGCGGACACCCGCCGGCTGACCGGGCAGGTGACCCTGGAGAACATCACCTTCGGCTACAACCCGCTGGACGAGCCGCTGCTGCGCGACTTCTCGCTGTCCGTCGGGCCCGGCCGTCAGGTGGCACTGGTCGGCGCCTCCGGCAGCGGCAAGTCCACCGTCTCCCGGCTCGTCTCCGGCCTCTACACCCCCTGGGAGGGGGTCATCCGCATCGACGGACAGCGCCTGGAGGACATCCCCCGCGGCGCCCTGGCCGCCTCCGTCTCCTTCGTGGACCAGGAGATCTTCCTCTTCGAGGGGACGGTGCGGGACAACGTGGCGCTGTGGGACCCGTCGATCCCGGACGAGGCGGTGGTGGAGGCCCTGCGGGACGCCGCGCTCCACGACGATGTGATCGCACGGCGCCCGGAGGGGATCCACTGCCGGGTGGAGCAGGACGGCCGCAACTTCTCCGGCGGCCAGCGGCAGCGGCTGGAGATCGCCCGTGCCCTGGTGCGCCGCCCCAGCGTGCTGGTGCTCGACGAGGTCACCAGCGCCCTGGACGCGCGGACCGAGCAGCTCGTCATGGACAACCTGCGCCGCCGCGGCTGTGCGTGTGTGGTGATCGCCCACCGGCTCAGCACCGTGCGGGACAGCGACGAGATCCTCGTCCTGAACCGCGGCACGGTCGTCGAACGCGGCCGGCATGAGGACCTCGCCGCCGCCGGAGGCCCGTACGCCGAGCTGATGAAGGAGCACTGACATGGCGTCCGTTCACCCGGCCGCGGCGGTGGCCGCGGACGGCGGCGACGCGGTGGTCCAGGCACTGGGCGCCCTCGGCGCGCCCGTCGACTGCGCCGGGCTGCGCAGCCTCCCGCTGGAGGGCCCGCAGGTGCTCTGGCTCGTCGTCGGCGGCGCCCTGGACCTGTTCGCGGTGGACGCCGCCGAGGAGGGGCAGTGGCACTTCCTCGGCCGCCTGGAGACGGGCGCGGCGCTCCCCGGCCCGGTCGAGGGGCCGCGCCACACCCTGCTGGGGAGGCCCTCGCAGGACTGCCTGGTGCGCCGCATCCCGCTGCGCGAGCTGTACCGCCCGGAGGCCTACGACGCCTACGGCACCGGCCAGTCCGGCGATCCGTACGCCACGTACGGCGGCGGATTCCAGGACACCCCGCCCACCCCGCTGGAGCACGCCGTGGCGCTCGGGGTGAGCCGCAGCCTCGGCGTCCTCTTCCAGGCCCCGCTGGACGGCGGGGCCGCGTCCGAGGCGGAGGCGGCCGACGAGGACCTGCTCTGGCTCCCGGTGCCGCCCGGCAGTGTGCGCTACGGCGCCGAGTACAGCGCCCAGGCCGCCGGTGACCTGCTGATCGACGGCGCGCTGTGGCAGCGGATGGTCAACCAGCAGTACCGCCTCGGCACCGCGGTGGACCGCTGGATCGAGACCATGGAGCGGGCCCACGCCGACCGTACGGCGGCCGGTATCCGGGCCGGTGAGGCCGTGCGCACCCGCGCCGACCAGGCGCTGATCGCCTCCATCGGAGGGCCCCGGCGGGACCGGCGGCCGTCGGAGGAGAGCACCGACGACGCCGTGCACGCGGTGTGCCGCGCCGTGGCGGAGGCCGCCGGGATCACCCTGCCCGACGCGCAGCGGGGCCGCGCCACCGACGACCGTACGGACCCGGTGGAGCGCGTCGCCGCCCACGCCCGGATCCGCACCCGCGCCGTCCGGCTGGAGGGCCGCTGGTGGCGGGAGGACGCCGGACCGCTGGTGGGCTACCGCGCCAAGTCCGGGGCCCCGGTGGCGCTGCTGTGGCGGCGCGGCCGGTACGAGGCGGTCAACCCCGCCTCCGGCCTGCGGATCCGGGTGGGCGGCGGCAACGCGGACGAGTTCGAGCCGCGGGGCGTGATGTTCTACCGTCCGCTGCCCGACCGGCCGATGACGGTGTGGCGGCTGATGCGCTTCAGCGTGCGCGGCGCGGCGGGGGACGTCCGCAACCTCCTGATCAGCGGGCTGGTGACGGTGGCGCTCGGCGCGCTGGTGCCGCTCGCCACCGGCCAGGTGCTGGGCGGCTTCGTGCCCCGCGCCGAGAAGAGCCCCATCGTCCAGATCTCCCTGGCCCTGATCGTCGCCGGCGTCGTGGCGGCCGCCTTCATGCTGCTGCAGAACCTGACCCTGCTGCGTCTCGAGGGGCGGCTGGAGTCCACCCTCCAGCCCGCGGTGTGGGACCGGCTGCTGCGGCTGCCCACCACCTTCTTCGCCCAGCGCTCCACCGGAGAGCTGGCCAGCGCGGCACTCGGCATCAGCACCATGCGCCGGGTGATGTCCGGGATCGCCCCGACGGTCCTCCAGGCCGGGACCGTGGGCGTGATGAACCTCGCCCTGCTGCTGTACTACAGCGCCTCCCTGGCGCTCGCGGTGATCGCCGTACTGCTGGTCGTCTCCGGGGTCTTCCTCGGCATGGGGCTGTGGCAGGTGCGCTGGCAGCGACGGCTGGTGGAGAGCGAGAACAAGCTCAACAACCAGGCGTTCCAGACCCTGCGCGGGCTGCCCAAGCTGCGGGTCGCCGCGGCCGAGAACTTCGCCTACGCGGCCTGGGCCCGTGGCTTCGCCCACTCCCGCGATCTGCACCAGCGCACCGGGCGCATCAAGAACCTCACCCAGGTGCTGGACTCCGTCTACCTCCCGCTGGTCTCCCTCGCCGTGTTCATGCTGCTGGCCGGTCCGGCGCGGGGGAGCATGTCGGCGGGCGCCTTCCTGACCTTCAACACCTCCGTGACCATGCTGCTCACCTCCCTCACGCAGCTCACCAACTCCCTGGTCTCGGTGGTCGCCGTGCTGCCCATGTTCGAGCAGGTCAAGCCGATCCTGGACGAGCCGCCCGAGGTGCGCGGCGGCAGCGCCCAGCCGGGGCGGCTCTCCGGCGACCTCCGGGCCCGAAACCTCACCTTCCGCTACGGCGACGACGGGCCGCTGGTGCTCGACGACGTCTCGCTGGAGATCCGGCCGGGCGAGTTCGTGGCCGTCGTCGGCCCGAGCGGCTGCGGCAAGTCGACCCTGCTGCGGCTGCTCATCGGCTTCGAACGGCCGGTGTCCGGCAGTGTGCTCTACGACGGCCAGGACCTCGCCGCCCTCGACCAGGCGGCCGTGCGCCGCCAGTGCGGGGTGGTCCTCCAGAACGCCCAGCCCCTGGGCGGTACGATCCTCGACTGCATCCGCGGCGCCGAGCCGTACACCCCCGAGGAGGCCATGGAGGCCGCCGAACTGGCGGGTCTGGCCGAGGACATCCGGCAGATGCCCATGGGGCTCCAGACCATGATCTCCGGCAGCGGCGCCATCTCCGGCGGCCAGCGGCAGCGGCTGATGATCGCCCAGGCCCTCATCCGCCGTCCGCGCGTCCTCTTCTTCGACGAGGCCACCAGCGCCCTGGACAACGAGACCCAGCGCATCGTCATCGACAGCACCCGCCGGCTCAACGCCAGCCGGCTGGTGATCGCCCACCGGCTGTCGACCGTCATGGACGCCGACCGCGTACTGGTCATGGAGGACGGCCGGATCGTGGAGCAGGGCGCCCCGGCCGAGCTGATGGCCATCCCGGGCGGCAAGCTGCACGAGCTGGTGCGGCGGCAGACGCTCTAGTGCGGCGCCCCCCGGCGAGTTCGCGCGACGCTCCGGCGAAGCGCGCCTCGGCGAGTTCCACGGGGCGGCGGAGCGTCCGCGGCGCTACGGGGCGGCCGGGGTGGCGGCCTCCTCGGCCTTCCGCGGCTGGGCCGCCGGGCCCGGCCTGCCCCGCAGCGGGACCTCCTGCACGCACAGGGCGGCGATGAAGGCCACGGTGCATACGACGGCCGCGGTCAGGAAGATCCGCTGGGTGCCGGTGGCCACCGCGTGGAGATAGCCGTCCCGGACGGACTCCGGCAGCCGGGCCAGCGCCGCCGGATCGGGCTGGGCCTCGCCCGTCTCCGCCCCGGCGGGCGCGTGGCCCCGTACGGCGCCGGTGAAGAGCGAACCGAAGACCGCCACGCCCAGGGAGCCGCCGATGGTGCGGAAGAGGGTGACCGACGCGGAGGCGGCTCCCATGTCGCGCATCTCCACGCTGTTCTGCGCGATCGTGGTGACCATCTGCATCTGGCAGCCCATGCCCGTGCCCACCAGGGCCATGAAGCACCCGGTGGCCGTGCGGGAGGTCGTGGTGTCCATGGTGGCCAGCAGGAACAGTCCGACGGCCATGCAGACGGTGCCCACGATGGGGAAGATCTTGTACCGGCCGGTGGCGGACATGACCTTGCCGCCGACCTGGGACATGATCACCACGGGGATCATCAGGGGGAGCAGCAGCAGACCGGAGCGGGAGGCGGAGACGCCCTGGACGGTCTGCTGGTACAGCGGCAGATACAGCGAGCAGCCGAACATCACCACCCCGCCCACCAGGATCAGCGAGGACGCCAGGGAGAAGTTGCGGTGCCCGGTGAAGATGCGCAGCGGCATGAGGGGTTCGGGCGCGCGCCGCTGCCGGGCCACGAAGGCGGCCACGCCCACCGCGGCCAGGGTGAACAGACCCACGATCTGCCATGAGCCCCACGCGTAGGTGGAGCCGGCCCAGGTGGCGGCCAGGGTGAGGGCGCATACGGTCGTCGTCATCACGGTGATGCCCGGCCAGTCGATACGGGCCTTGGCGCGGGTGGCGGGCAGCCGCAGCATCAGCTGACACCACACCAGGGTGAGGACGCCGAGCGGCAGATTGATGAAGAAGGCCCAGCGCCAGCCGAGATGGCCGGTGACGAAGCCGCCGAGCAGCGGGCCGCCGATGGTGCCGATGGCCATGATGGAGGCGGTCATGCCCTGGTAGCGGCCGCGCTCCCGGGGCGGTGCCAGCGAGGCGATCAGGGCGAAGGCACCGGCGCCGATCCCGCCCGCGCCCAGGCCCTGCAGCGCTCGGAAGACGATCAGCTGGGTCATCGTATGGGCCGCGCCGGACAGCGCCGAGCCGAGCACGAAGACGACGACGGCGATCAGATACATGTGCTTGCGGCCGTACAGATCGCCGAACTTGCCCCAGACGGGGGTGGAGGCGGCCGTGGCCAGGGTGTAGGCGGTCACCACCCAGGAGATGTGCTCCAGGCCGCCGAGATCGCCGACGATCGTCGGCATCGCGGTGCCGACGATCGTGGAGTCGAGCATCGACAGCAGCATCGCGAGCAGCACACCGAGCAGGGCCAGACGGACGCTTTTCGGGGTGGTCTCCGGCGGGGCGGGACTGCCGGACGGCGGTGCGTCGGATACGGACATGGCGGATCACTTCCTTGTCAACGCGCTCGGCGCGGGGTTTCCGAAAGACGGGAGCCGAAAGGGCGGGGCCCCACCCCGAACAGAAGAGCACACCGACTAAAAAAGTGCAACGACTCAACTTTTCAATTCGGTCCACCTGTAGGTAGGGTGGTCCTCGTGAGCGAGACGATGGGGCGCCGTGAGCGCAAGAAGGCCGCCACCCGCCAGTCGCTGGCGGACGCGGCCCTGAGGCTGTTCCTCGACCATGGCTTCGACCAGGTGAGCGTGCGGGACATCGCGGAGGCCGCCGACGTCTCCACCACCACGGTCTTCAAGCACTTCCCCAGCAAGGAGGCCCTGCTCTTCGACCTCGACTCCGACCGGGAAGCCGCCCTCATAGCCGTCGTGCGCGACCGGCCCGAGGGGACGTCCATCCCCCGCGCCCTGCGCGAGCACACGCTGCGGACGCACTCCGAGGGTGCGGGGGACCCCGAGATGGCGCGGTTCGTCGAGCTGACGGAGAGCACCCCGGCGCTGCGGGAGTACGGCCGCCGCATGTGGATGCGCCACGAGACCGCTCTCGCCGCCGCCATCGCCGAGGCCACCGGCGCCCCCGAGGACGACCCCGGGTGTGCGGCGCTCGCCCACTTCGCGCTGGAGACCGTCAGCTTCGCCCGGGGCCGGGCCGACTCCCGGCAGGCCATCGAGGCCGCCTTCGCCCTCCTCGAACACGGCTGGCCCGCGGCCGGTCAGCGATAGCCCGCCGCAACGTCCGGACCGGTTTGCGGACTTGGCGCAAGTTTCGGGCGGCTGCCGGATGCGGGGGCACGAGGGCGTTAGCGTCTGTCGCTATGCGGTGGGCCGGTGTGATCGACAGCGTGACCAGGACCGTCGGCGGGCCGAAGGGCCGGTGGCCGGCGGCGCCGGCGCGGCATCGGCGGTGGCTGGTGGTGGCCGCCGTCGTGGCGCTCCTCGTCCAGATGGCCGTCGCGATGGTCACCACGGCAGTGGAGCAGACGCCGACCATCGACGAGCCCGTGTACGTCGGCGCGGCGGTGGACTCGCTGCACCATCACCGGGTGCGCTACAACCCCGAGCACCCACCGCTGGGCAAGCTCATCGTCGCGACGGGGGTGGCGTTCGCCCGGCCGCACCTCGACGCCGGGTTCGCCGGCGACCAGACGGCGCTCGGGCGGCATGTGCTGTACGAGGCGGGCAACGACCCCTGGCGGCTGATGCTGTGCGCACGGCTGCCGATGATCGCGCTGACGCTGCTGTTCGGGCTGGTGGTGTTCGCGTTCGCCCGCGAACTGACCGGCCCCGTCGGCGGGGCGGTGGCCCTCGCCCTCTACACCTTCTCGCCGGACATCATCGCGCACGGCTCGCTCGCCACGCTCGACGTACCGGCGGCCGGGTTCCTGCTGACATCGGTCTGGCTGCTGTGGCGGGCGCGGCGGCGGCCACGATGGCACCTGCCACTCGCGGGGGTTGCGCTCGGAGCGGCCCTCGCCACGAAGATGAGCATGCTGGCCGCGGTCCCGGTACTGCTGCTCCTGGCTGTGTTCTCCGTCTGGTGCGCCCGCCGTACGCGCCACCGCGCACCGCGCGACCACGCGCGGTCGCTCGGCATCGGAGTGGCGGCGGCGGTGGCCATGGCGCTGATCGCGGTGGCCGTGGTGTGGGCCACCTACCTCGTGGTCGACCCCCGGCTGCGCTGGACGCCCACCGGGCCGGTGCCCGCCGTTCACGGACTGCGCGGGCTCGCCGTCCACTGGCTGCCGCTCCCGGAGGCGTACCGCGACGGGATGCGCATCCAGTTCGGCTTCGAGCAGGACACCTGGCGCGGTTTTCTGCTCGGCCGCCGCTACGTCGGGTCGCTTTGGTACTACCTGCCCGTCGCGCTGCTGGTGAAGACGCCCCTGGGCATGCTCGCGCTCTGGTCGGCCGGGGCGGTCACGATGGCGGCGGTGCCCCGGCTGCGGCCCGCCGCGCCGTATGTGCTCGTCCCCGCGGCCGTACTGCTGCTCGCCGCGATGGACGGGGCCCGCAACCTCGGGGTGCGGTACGCAATCTTCCTGCCGATGTTCCTGGCGGTGGCGGCGGCCGGGCTGATGGCCGTGCGGCGGCGATGGGCGTACGGGGCCACGCTGGCGCTGGTCCTGTTCGTCGCGGTCAGCTCGCTGCGGACGTATCCGTACTACCTGCCGTACTCCAACGAGGCGTTCGGCGGCCCGTCCCGAACCCATCTGCGGCTGCACGACTCGAACGTGGACTGGGGGCAGGATCTGGGGCGGTTGGCGGACCGCCTCCGGGAGCGCTACCGGGGCGAGCGGATCTGGCTCGTCTACAAGGGCAGCGGTGTGCCGTCCGCATACGGCATCCACGCCTCGGACCCACGCCGGGCCGCCCCGGAGCAGGTGCGCGGGCTGCTGGTGGTCTCGGACTCCTCGATCGCCCAGGCCACCGGACGGCTGGCGGCGCTGATCGACGGCGGCCGGCCGATCGACGAGGTCGGCCACTCGATCACCATCTACCGCTGCTGACCGCCCTCCGCCATGTCATGACATCTCTCACATCGAGCGCCGGAGTAAAGGGGTCGTAGCGGTGCATATCGACTAGGCGGCATAGTGGCTTTTGTCTGCCCTGTCGGACATGGAGGATTCTGCGTCGCTCCGGCCCCCGGCACTTCGGGCCCGCCGCCCACTCGCCTGGTTGCCGGGATTTCTGAGGGCGTGTCGGGTCACCGTGGCCACCCCCGGTACCCGTTCAGCATGACTCGCCCCTGAGCGCAAGTTCCGTCCGCGCTACGAACCCGTGTCG
This sequence comes from Streptomyces rapamycinicus NRRL 5491, assembly GCF_024298965.1. NCBI lineage: Bacteria > Bacillati > Actinomycetota > Actinomycetes > Kitasatosporales > Streptomycetaceae > Streptomyces > Streptomyces rapamycinicus. The sequence goes on from NZ_CP085193.1 coordinate 11,477,256, forward strand.
TACGAACACGTGTGTTGCCCGTGTGGCGGACGGCTCCAAGAATGACGGGCCTCAACCGAGTGTGAGGTCCCGAATGAGCAAGCATCGCAGCAGCACGACGCACCGCCGCAAGATAGCCATCGCCACGCTCGCCGTGGCCGCCGTGGGCGTTCCCTCGGCCGCGATGGCGTCGCAGTCCGCCGCACCCGCCGGCTCCCCCTCCGCCACCTCCGCGGCCGCCACCGACCAGCAGGAAGTGGTGGACCTCGTCAACAGCGAGCGCAGCAAGGCCGGTTGTGAGCCGCTGACCGTGAACGAGAAGCTGACCAAGGCCGCCCAGGACCACAGCGAGGACATGGCGGCCCACGACAACATGTCGCACACCGGCTCCGACGGCTCCTCCCCGGGCGACCGGATCGAGCGCGCGGGCTACTCCTGGAGCAGCTACGGCGAGAACGTGGCCTACGGCTATGACTCGCCCAAGAGCGTCATGGCGGGCTGGATGAACAGCTCCGGCCACAAGGCCAACATCCTGAACTGTGACTTCAAGGAGATCGGCGTCGGCCTGGCGCAGCCCGGCAACTACTGGACGCAGGACTTCGGCACCGCCCGATAGCTCATCCTCCGGATGTCCGGGGCAACCGGCCTGGGATCCGTCAGAAGGACCCCAGCCCCAGCGGGGCGGGTGGCGGGAGGGGGCGGGCCGGTTCGGCCCGCCCCGCCTCGAAGGACCGCAGGAGGTGGGCGATCAGCCGCCGGGACGCGGCCGGTGCCGTCGCCGCGTCGCCGATGACACCTCTGTTGGCCAGGAAGACGAGGCTCAGGTCGGACACGTCGAAGTCCTCGCGCAGCCGCCCCGCGGCCTTGGCGCGCCGGACCACCTCGGCGAAGCCCTCTTCGATGCGCAGCCGCTCCCGCTCGAAGCCGGCCGCGTCGGGGAGCGACGACAGCAAGGCGTCGTTGAACTCCCGGTCCCGCGTCTGCGACGCGCACACCGTCTCGATGGTCCGGCGGAAGGCCCGCCACGCGTCGTCGTCGGCCAGGGCGTCGTCGACGATCGTCGCGCAGGCGGCGAACTCGTCCGAGAACACCTCCGAGACCAGCGCCTCCCGGGTGGGGAAGCGCCGGTAGAGCGTGGCCACCCCGACCCCGGCATGACGGGCGATGGTGGCCATCGGCACATCGAGCCCACGCGAGACGAACAGCGTCCGGGCCGCATCGAGGACGCGCCGGCGGTTGGACGCCGCGTCGGACCGCAACCCCGGACTTCCGGTGTCCCGGACACCGGTCGCGGGCGCTATATGAGAGACGTGAGCAGGCATGTTTCTCACCTTACGCCGAGCGGGCGGTTTCCCTATTTGCGCGCATTAGCGTGGCGGCGACCCCGATGTGCGAAAGGGACGATGAGGGCGATGAGCGAAATGCGCGCGGCGCGGTACGACCGGTACGGACCCCCCGAGGTGCTGTACGAGGGCACTCTGCCGAAGCCGGTGGCCGGTCCGGGCGAGGTGCTGGTGCGGGTACACGCCACGAGTGTGAACGGCGGCGAGCTCTCGGGCCGGGCGGGCAAGCTGAAGCTGGTGACCGGGAGGAGGTTCCCGAAGGGCACCGGCGTGGACATCGCCGGGGAGATCGCCGAGGTGGGCTCCTCCGTGCGCCGGCTCGCGGTGGGCGACCGGGTGTGGGGTGCGATGCCGCACCTGAGGTTCGGGGCGGCCGCCGAGTATGTGGCCGTCCGGCCCCGTCAGCTCTCCTACGCCCCCGAGAGCCTCGATCTGGTCCGGGCCGCGGCCCTGCCCGGAGTGGGCACCACGGCCATCACGGCGCTGCGCGACAAGATCGGCCTGATGAGCGGTGAGCGGCTGCTGGTGCGTGGCGCGGCCGGCGGTGTGGGCAGTGTCGCCGTCCAGCTCGGACACGCGCTCGGCGCCCATGTCACCGCGCTCGCCGGGGCGAAGGCGCTCGACCTCGTCCGGGAGCTCGGCGCCGATGAGGCGCATGACTACCGGACCACCGGCCCGGCCGACCTCGGGCCGTTCGACGCGGTGCTGGACACGGTGGGCACCGAGCTCGGCGTCTACCGCGGGCTGCTGGCGCCCGGCGGGCGCATGGTGGGCATCGCCTTCGACACCGACCGCCCGCTGTCCTCGCTGGGCTCCGTGCTCCTCTCCACCGTGCACGGCGCCCGGCGGGTGCGGTTCTTCACGGGAAATCCCCTGCACCAGCTCTTCGCCGACCTGGCCGGGTATGTGGAGAACGGGGCGATCCGGCCGGTCGTCGACACCGTCCATCCGCTCTCCGGCATCGCGGAGGCCCATCGCGCCATGGAAGCCGGTGGTGTCCGCGGCAAGCACGTCATCCAGGTGAAATAAGGCCATAAAACAGAGAAACGCCCCGGCTGCCTTGACGGCCGGGGCGTTTCTCGGCGTATATTGGGGATTTCCTTTGCCGTTGCATTTATGGCATGGGGAAACCTGATGAAGTCATCGTATCCCGGCGGGAGTCGAATTGTCAAACGAGGAATGGGACCGTGAGCAAGAGTTCCTTGATCTGCTCAACGGGCGCCTCGCCGAGCTCAGGGCACGAGCCGAGGAGTCGGTGACCGAGGCCCTGTCCTTGGAGGGCACCACCTTCCAGGCGCGGCTGGAGCGCGATGTGCTGGTGGCCGAGCGGTCCGGGCTGCTCGCCGCGTTCGAGGCGGGGGAGCGGGGGCTGTGCTTCGGCCGGCTGCTGTTCCGCGACGACAGCGACTACCACATCGGCCGCATCGGCATCCGGCGCGATGACGCGGACCGCACCCCGCTGGTCATCGACTGGCGGGCCGATGTGGCCCGTCCGTTCTACCTCGCCACCGGGCACACCCCCATGGGGCTGCGCCGCAGGCGCCACATCACCACCGAGGGACCCAAGGTCACCGGGCTGCACGACGAGATCCTGGACCTCTCGGACACCATACGGACCGGGCATGAGGGATCCGACGCGGACGCCGTGCTGCTCGCCGCGCTCGACGCCGCCCGCACCGGCCGGATGCATGACATCGTGCAGACCATCCAGGCCGAACAGGACCAGATCATCCGCGCCCCGCACCACGGCGTTCACGTCGTGGAGGGCGGCCCCGGCACCGGCAAGACCGTCGTCGCGCTGCACCGCGCCGCGTATCTGCTCTACGCGCACCGGGAGTCACTGGCCCGCCGTGCGGTGCTGATCGTCGGGCCCAACCCGGCGTTCCTCGGCTACATCGGCGAGGTGCTGCCCTCGCTCGGCGAGACCGGTGTGCTCCTGGCCACGCTCGGCGAGCTCTTCCCCGGTGTGACGGCCACCGGCACCGACACCCCCGAGGCAGCCGAGGTCAAGGGCCGTGCGGCGATGGCGGATGCGCTGGCGCGCTTCGTACGGGACCGGCAGACGCTGCCCGACCCCGCGATCGTCATCGAGCACGACGACGGCGATCTGGTGCTGGACAAGGACATCGCGTCCGAGGCGGGCCACAAGGCACGGGAGACCGGGCTACCGCACAACCTCGCCCGTCCGCACTTCGCCTTCCGTGTCATCGACGCCCTCACCGACCAGCTCGTGGACCGGATCGGCGCGGACCCCTTCGGCGGGCCCAACCTCCTCGGCGCGGACGACGTCGCCCAGCTCGGCAAGGCGATCGCGGTCAACCCCGAGGTGCACGCGGCCATCGCGGAGCTGTGGCCGGTCCTCACCCCGCGGCAGCTCGTGGCCGACTTCCTCGGCGACCCCGTCCACCTCGCCGGCGCCGACGCCGCCGCGATCCGCCGCACCGACGGCGAATGGACCCCCGCCGACGTCCCGCTGCTGGACGAGGCGGCCGAACTGCTCGGCCACGACGACGCGGCGGCCCGCGCCGCCGCGGAGGCCGAGCGCCAGGAGCGCATCGAGTACGCACAGGGTGTGCTCGACCTCTCCTACGGCTCCCGCACCCTGGAGTTCGAGGACCGCGAGGACGAGGAGTCGGAGGTGCTGGCCGCCCACGACCTCATCGACGCCGAACGGCTGGCCGACCGCGCCGAGGAGCGCGACCACCGCAGCGCCGCCGAACGCGCCGCCGCCGACCGCACCTGGGCCTTCGGCCACATCATCGTGGACGAGGCCCAGGAGCTGTCCGCGATGGCGTGGCGGCTGCTGATGCGGCGCAGCCCGACCCGCTCGATGACCCTGGTCGGCGACCCCGCGCAGACCGCGGAGCCGGGCGGCTGCGGCTCCTGGTCCTCGATCCTGGAGCCGTACGTCGGCGACCGCTGGGAGCACAGCCGGCTCGGCGTCAACTACCGCACCCCGGCCGAGATCATGGACGTCGCGGCGCGGGTGGCCCGTACCGTCGACCCCGCCTTCCAGCCGCCGCGCTCGGTCCGCGCCACCGGGGTACGGCCCTGGGCGGAGCACACCGGCGATCTGCCGGGCGCGGTGGCCGACGCCGTGGCGCGGGAGACCCGCACCGAGGGCCGTCTCGCGGTGATCGCCCCGAGGGACCGCCATGACGCGCTGTCGGCCGCCCTCCCGCAGGCGTCCACCGGCCGGTCACCGGACCTGACCAGCGCGGTGGTGCTGCTCGACCCCCGGCAGGCCAAGGGTCTTGAGTTCGACACCGTGATCGTGGCCGAGCCCGTGGAGTTCGGCACCAGCGACCTCTATGTGGCGCTCACCCGGGCCACCCAGCGGCTGGGCGTGGTGCACACCGGGCCGCTCCCGGCGGGCCTGCGCGACCTGGCCGACGTGGCCGGGGACTCCGCCCGGGCGTCCTCGGTGTAGGCGCCGGTGCTCCCCGCCGTGTACGGCGTTCCCGGTCGGTGAGGTCGTGCGGCCCACCGGCGGGACCGCACCACGGCGGGGTGTGGTCAGCCGTCGTGGGTCACGAGGCGCAGTTCTCGCTGGATCCGCTGGTGCTCACCCGCAGCGCCCCGCCGGAGGTGTTGGCGCTGTCGGCGAGGCAGTAGCCGGACACGTTCTGGACGATGACGTCAGCCGGGCTGTCGCCGCCGCGCTGTGCGGTGAAGTGGTTGAACCGCAGCGCGCTCCCGGAGTTGGCGATGACCGCCGGACGGCCGTCGTCCTTGGCGAACCGCACCGAGCTGTCGTTGAAGGTGATGTGATCCGCGTTGTGCAGATACCAGCCGAAGGCGGGACGGGTGCCGATGCTCTTCGGGTTGTAGTCGTCGGCGTCATTGCCGGGAACACCGGTGGACATGGTGCCGTTGCCGCCGGGGACGGTGAGATTCACATGGTCGAAGGTCACACCGCTGATGTGATTGCCACCGGACTCGCCCCACAGCGTCGGGCTGAAGGACGGGCTGTTCCCGGTCCCGGTGATGTTGTCGTAGGTGATGTCGCTGATGTGACCGACTCCCGGATTTCCACCACACCGTTTTCTCGTCCCGATCTTCTGCATGATGGGGGAGTGCACATTGGTCATGGTGATGTCGCGGTAGTGCACATCGGAGATGTTGGCGCCGTCCATCGAAACCATGCCGAGCCCGGACTTGTCCGCACCGGTGATGGTGATGCCCTGGAAGTCGTAGTCGGAGAAGTCACCACAGGTCTCGGAGCCGAACATCAGGGCGTTGCAGCACTTCGCGGAGAGATGTGAATCGGTCACCCGCACATGGCCGTTGGACAGCTTGGCGCCCAGGGCGTAGTCGCTCTTGAAGGCGAGCGCGTCGTCGTTGGCGGCGATGTCGGCATGGGTGATGGTCACATTGGTGGTGCTGATGATGTTCCAGCCGTCACGGTCGCTCGCCGTGTCGATGGTGAGGTGGTCCGAGGTCACGTTCGCGCAGCCGTTGATGAGGGCCGCGAAGTGGCCACCGCGCCGCAGGGTGATCCCGTCGAGGGTCAGCCCGTCGCAGCGGGTCAATGAAATGATCTTGTCCGCCTCGCCGGAGTCGGGGGTGCCGGTGATGAGGTTGCCCGCGCCGTCGATGGTTCCCGAACCGGTGAACCCGATGTTGGTGAGCTTGTCGCCGTAGAACATCGCGTTGTGGAAGTGGCTGTGGCCGTAGTCCTGGTAGTCGTCGTTCGGATTGGACTCGGGCTTGTCATAGGTGTCCGCGCTCGACCCGAGGATCGTGGCCCCGGAGTCCAGCTGGAGGGTCACCTCGCTCTTGAGGTGGACGGTGTTCTTGGACTTGTACTGTCCGGACGGGAAGCGGACGATTCCGCCCCCGGCGCCGTTGGCCGCCGTGATGGCCTTCTCGATGGCGGCGGAGTCATTGGACGAACCGTCGGCCTTCGCGCCGTAGTCCATCACGCTGAACACCGGTGCCGCGGAGGTGGCCGTGTCCTGTGCGGGGACGGCGGCGGCCTGGGGCACTTGCGATAACCCGAAGACGGCGGCGAGGGCGAGCGCCGCGCCTGCGGCGAGTCTCTTCATCTCTCGTTCTCCTTCTCCTGTGGAGCCGTGGAGATCCGATGTGTTGGTAGGTCTGAACCTGATTGAGCTGCGGAAATCCCATTGATGGGGCGACTTCTGTCCGTGCCGGGCCAGAAAGGTAGGATCTCTCTCTTTCTGTGGAAGGTAACAGGCGGATCCGAGCTGTCAATGGCCTCAGCCGCCACGACCGCCTCCCCGGCCGTCGTTCGCCTACGATCCCGCTGTGGCCCCCTTCCGTATCGAGCGGTGCTCCCCGCTGTCCGTCGAGGAGACCTGGCGACGGCTCACCGACTGGCCGCGCCACGGCGCTCATGTGCCGCTGAGCGGCGTCACCGTCCGCCCGGCGGGGCCGACCCGGGTGGGCACCGTGGTCGTGGTGCGCACGGGCGTCGGCCGTGCCGGATTCGACGACCCCATGGAGGTCGTGCGCTGGGACCCGCCCACCGGGGACGCTCCCGGCGGCTGCAGGCTGGAGAAGCGCGGTTCGGTGGTACTCGGATGGGCCGAGATCGAGGTGCGTCCCCGGGACGGCGGATCCGAGGTGGTGTGGCGCGAGGAGGCCCGGATCCGGGGCCTGCCCCGCCTGTTCGACCCGCCGACGGTCTGGTCCGGCCGCCTGCTCTTCGGCCGGGTGGTCGACGCGTTGCTCAAGGGGTGACGGCGCCTCGGTTTCGCCGGTGGCCCCGCCGCCGCGCCGATCATCCGTACCCATCGCTGGGTAGGGATACGCCGGGCCCGCCGCGGGCTCGCTCCGCACACCGCACGCTACCTCCGCATCACCGCACCGCCCCCGAAGGCACCGCCCCCGAAGGCCCCGCCCTCGAACGCCACGGAGGAGATGTCCCATGCGCAGTCGCTTCAGAACCCTGGCACCCGTCACGGTGTTGTTCACCCTCCTCGCCCTGCTGCTGCCCACCGGCGCGGTCACCACCGCGGCCGCCGCCGCCCCCGGGCCGCTGCCGGTCGTCACCCCGCGCCCGCAGGAGATGTCCCGCATCGGAGCGGACGTCCACGTCCCCTCCCGCGTCCGCCTCGTCATATCGGACGGTGTGGACCGTCCGACCCGCGATCTCGTCGCCGCCGTGCTGCGCCGAGCGGGGGCCTCGCGGATCCAGGACGGCCCCGGGCCGAAGCTGACCGTGGCCGTCGGCCGGATCGCCGATCCCCGGGTCGCGCGGGCACTCCGGGCCGCCGGGGGCCGGGTGCCCGGCCCGCTGCCCGCCGAGGGCTACGCACTCGCCGCCGGACACGGCTCGGTGGCGCTCGCGGGCGCCGACTCGGACGGGACGTACTACGCGGCGCAGACGCTGCGTCAGCTCGTGTCCGGACACCGCACGATCGCGTCCGTCTCGGTCACCGACCATCCGCTGATGCCGCTGCGCGGGGTGATCGAGGGGTTCTACGGCAGCCCCTGGACCCACGCCGAGCGCATGGACCAGCTGGCGTTCTACGGGGACGTCAAGATGAACACCTACATCTACGCGCCCAAGGACGACCCGTACCACCGCGAGAAGTGGCGCGAGCCGTATCCGGCCGCCAAACTCGCCGAGCTGGGCGAGCTCGTCCGGCAGGCCACCGACCACCATGTGCGGTTCACGTTCGCCGTCTCCCCGGGCAACTCCATCTGCTACAGCGACCCCACCGACCTCGCCGCCCTGGAGGCCAAGCTGGACGCGGTCCACGACCTCGGGGTGCGCAGCTTCTCCATGCCGCTGGACGACATCAGCTACACCCGCTGGAACTGCGAATCCGACCGCGCCGCCTACGGAGACCCCTCGTCGGAGACCGCCGCCAAGGCCCAGTCCGACCTGCTCAACACGGTGCAGAAGACCTTCCTGGACGAGCGGGCGGACACCAGGCCGCTCCAGATGGTGCCCACCGAGTACGGGGACGTCACCGACACCCCGTACAAGCGCGTCCTGCGCGAGCGGCTGGACTCGCGGGTCGAGGTGATGTGGACCGGAACCGATGTGGTGCCGCCGCGGATCACCGTGGCCGACGCGGAGCGGGCCGCCACCGTATGGGGGCGCAAGGTCTTCGTCTGGGACAACTACCCGGTCAACGACTACGGCCAGGCCGAGGGACGGCTGCTGCTCGCGCCCTACGACGCCCGTGAGCCCGGACTGCACCGGCAGCTCTCCGGCCTGGTCCTCAACCCGATGAACCAGGCCGCCGCCAGCAAGGTCGCCCTCTTCGGCGGAGCGGACTTCGCCTGGAACGACACCGGCTACGACGCCACCCGCGCCTGGGAGGCGGCCGCCCGCCACCTCGCCGGGGACGGCCTCGGCGCGCACCCGGGCCGTACGGCCGCGACCGTTCGCTCGCTGCTGGCCTTCTTCGACACCCAGCACCTCGCACCCACCTTCGGCGCCGAACCCTGGCAGCCGCAGGCCCCCGAACTCGCCGCCCGGCTCGACCGGTTCCACGCCGCCTGGGACGCGGGGCGCGAACGAGCGGCCCTGCGGGAGCTGGGCCCGTACGCCCGGCTGCTCGCCGCCGCCCCCGAGCGCATCAGGGCCGGTGCCGCGGACCGGGGATTCGTGGCGGACTGCGCGCCCTGGCTGGACGCGCTGTCGCTGTGGGGGCGCGCCTTCGAGCGCACCCTGGACGCGCTGGGCGCCCGTCTCGACGGCCATGACGCCCAGGCCACGCGGTGGTTCGCCGAGGCGGCGGCCGACGCGCGGCGGGCCGGGGAGATCCGTACCATCCCGGGCGAGACCCGGCCCGAGGGCCCGGTGCGCATCGCCGACGGAGTCCTCGACACCTTCATCACGGAGGCCGCCGAAGGCGCCTGAGCCGTCGGAGCGGTTGTATTTACCACCCTTGGGGGTGGTGACGCTCGGATGGTTCTGCACTACGCTCCGTAGTATGGGGGTACCGGGGGAAGGTACGGAGCGAGGGACCGCGGTAGTGATCGGCGGAGGTCTCGCCGGGCTGCTGGCCGCATGGGCGCTGCGGGGATATGCCGAGCGCATTGTCATAGTCGAGCGCGACCGCTATCCCGAGGGGCCGGCGTTCCGCTCGGGCGTTCCGCAGGCGCGCCACGCGCATCTGCTGCTCGAGGCCGGGCATCGGGCGCTGGAGGAGCTGATGCCCGGCGCGCGCGAGGAGTTGCTGGCCGCCGGCGCGGTGCGGGTGCCGATGTCGGGCGTGCGCTGGCTCAGCGCGGCCGGGTGGCTCGCGAAGTACGAGAGCGAGGTCGCGTTCCTCTCCTGCACCAGACCGCTGCTCGACCATACGGTGCTGCGCCGGGTGCGCGCCGAGCCCTCGGTGCGCTGGCTGGAGAACACCGACGTCGTCGGACTCCTCGGCACCCCGGGCGAGCTGACGGGCGTCCAGGTCCGGACGCGGGGCGACGCCCGCGCCCCGGTCCGCGAGCTGCGCGCGGAGATGGTGGTCGACGCCTCCGGGCGCACCTCCTCGGTCCCGTCCTGGCTGGCCGGGCTGGGCTGCCCGCCCACCCCCGAGGAGCATGTCGACGCGGGGGTGTCGTACGCCAGCCGGATGTACCACCGCCCGGCCGGGGCGGATCCGGGCTTCGACGCGCTCTATCTGCAGACCAAGGCGCCCGACGCGCCAAGGCTCGGCGTGGTGCTGCCCGTGGAGGACGGCCGGTGGATCACCAGCGTCGGCAGTATGCGGGGAGCGCAGGCCGAGCCGGGTGCGGCCGGTTTCGACCGGCAGCTGCGTCTGCTGCGGGACCCCAGCCTGCACGAGCTGCTGGCCGCGGCCGAGCCCGCCGGTGCGGTCCGCGGCTTCTGGCCCGGCCCCGGTGTGCGGCGGCACTACGAGCGCCGCGCGCCGCGGGGTCTCGTCGTCATCGGCGACGCCGTGTGCACCTTCAACCCGGTCTACGGCCAGGGCATCACCGTGTCCGCGCTCGGCGCCCGCGCCCTGCGGGCCGCCGCCGAGCGCCACGGCGGCATCGGCCACCGTACGGCGCACACCGCCCGTAAGGGCATCGCGGCCGCCACGGACACCGCGTGGCTGCTGTCCTCCAGCGAGGACGTGCGCTTCCCCACCACCACCGGCGGCCCCGCCGGATTGGGGGTGCGCGCCCAGCACCGCTATCTGGACCGGGTCATCCGGCGTGCCACCGTCGACCCGGGGGTCTGCAAGGCCCTGCACGAGGTGATGTCGATGGTCGCCGCGCCCACCGCGCTGATGCGCCCCGCCGTCCTCGGGGCCGTGCTGCGCGGGGGAGGGAGCGGCCGACCCGCATCCCCCTAGTGATCGTCGCGGATCACGGACGGTGCCGGGCGGCCGCCCTAGCATCGGCGGCATCCGGGTGTTGTGAGACCACCCGCACCCATGCCCCGACGGCATGTCAATGGACCGGACGCCCTACCAGGAGCACAGCGTGCGAGCGACTTTTGCGGATTTCACCATCGATCCGCCTCGATTCGGCAATGGCACGGCCCGGTACATACGGTGCCATCCCGACCGGGACCGTCTCGCGATCGGCGCGGGTGGACGTGTCGAGCTCGACTTCGCGCTGGACGGCGGGGAACTGCCGGAGCAGCTGACGCTGACCCTGGTCGCGCGGGTCTCACCGCTGGGGGAGTCCCTGGGATCGGCGCCCATCGACATCACCGTCAACGGGCATGCGGTGATCTCGCGGTTCACCGTGCCCGGTGGCGCCCGCCCCCGGGAGGTGGCCTTCGCGGTCCCCGGTGAGGCGCTGGTGGCGGGCCCGAACACGCTGTGCGTCCGGGGCTGCGCCGAGGCGCGCGGGCTGCTCTGGCTGTACCGGATCGGCGTCGAGCCGTCCCGCATCTGCGCCCCGATGCACCTCATGACTGAGGAGCGCCCCGCCGAGGCGGCGGTCTGCGCCTACCGCACCGAGTGGCGCGCCCCGGGCTCCGCCGAATGGCGGCCCGCCCCACGGCTGCTGGTCCACCTCGACCGGGGCGAGGGCTCGCTGCCGGTCCGGCTCGCCTGGCGCGGGCAGGACGGCGCGGAGGCGTCGATCGGCTTCCAGCCGGCGATGACGGAGTTCTACGGACACCGCCGGGCCGCCGACGGCACGCTCACCGAGTACCGGGGGGTGCTGGAGGGCCGCTCACCGCTGCGGGACAGTGCGCTGGAGGAGGTGATGCACCGCTTCCGTACGGTGGAGGGCTGTGGGTCCGGGGGTCCGGGGCACCGTCAGGAGCTGCGCCTGCTGATCGAGGACGGAGGGCCGCCCGTCGAGCGGGTCATCTGGGGCGATCCGTCGGGCCACTCGGGCACGGTGGCGCTGCTCGCCGCCGAGCCCGGTCCGGAGGCCGAGGTGACCGACCTGGTCACCAAGGTCCGGGCGCACAGCGAGTTCGCCGAGGTGGGCGAGGTCGCGGAGAACCTGCTGCACGACTCGTGGCACAAGTGGCTGGGCCATGGCGGCCGCGCCTGGCTGGAGTTCACCCTGCGGCGGCCGGTGGCCGTCGGCCACTACGTGCTGACCTCGGCCAACGACGTCCCGGGCCGCGACCCGAAGGACTGGACCCTCAAGGGCTCGAACGACGGGGAGCACTGGGTGGACCTGGATTCCCGGGTCGAGGAGAGCTTCGCGCACCGCCATCAGCCCCGGGGATTCACCTTCGCCGCCGCCATGGCCTACCGCCACTACCGCCTGGAGATCACCCGGAACGCGGGGGCGGACCAGATCCAGCTCTCCCAGGTCCGCCTCTTCACCTCCGCCCCGCAGCCGAAGGGTTTCATCGGCCACTACCAGCGGGCGGGCGAGGCGCCCACCGGATACCGCGGCACGTCGGTGTCGGCCGACCCGGAGCCGGGGTCCATGACGGCGCCGCCGCGGACCGTCGAGCAGTGGCGGTCCTATCTGGCCGAGTACAGCGCGACCATCCTGCGGGTGGCCGACGAGGAGGAGCTGAGCGAGGTCGACGACGGGCAACGGGCCGCCGGATGGCTCGGATTCGAGGGCGCGGACGAGGAGAGCGTCCTCGCCCTGGAGGAGCGGCTCGGCACCCGGCTCCCGCCGAGCTACCGCGCCTTCCTGGGCGCTTCCGACGGCTGGCTGAACATCAGCCCGTTCATGTGGCGGATGCGCCCGGCCAAGACCGTCGGCTGGCTGCGCGAGGCCGACCCCGAGACCTGGAGCGTCATCCGGGGCGGCGAGGGCGAGGACTGGGACGACACCGCGTTCATGGACCGGGCGCTGCTGGTCTCCGAGGAGGGGGACGCCCAGCACTGGCTGCTGGACCCCGCCGATGTGTCCGAGGACGGGGAGTGGGCCGCGTACATCTGGGCGAGCTGGTATCCGGCCCTGGGGGACCGGCACGCCTCGTTCGCCGAGCTGGTGGCCGAGGAGCGCACCGGTTTCGAGGGCCAGGCGGCCCATGAAGTGCGCGTGGGGCGTCCCGGGACCGCCGAGGATCTGGTGGCCGAGGGCAGGGCGCAGGCCCTGCGGGGCGAGGTGCGCAAGGCGATGGCCACCTTCGAACAGGCCGCGGTCAAGGGCTCGGGCGCCGGAGCGTATCTGGGCATCCTCCTGGGGGCGTTCCTCGACATCAGCGCCGCCCACCACTGGATACGCACCGGCATCCTCGGGGACCCGCGCGTCCTCGAGGCGATCGGCATGGAGCAGTTACGGGCCGAGGCCGCCCCGCTCTATCTGCGCTGCGCGGCCGAGGAGTGGACCGGCGCCCCCGGGGGCTATCTCTCGGCCCTCGGTGACATCCTGCCGCGGCTCCCCGACGGCGTGGACGGTGTCGTGGGCGCGGGCGGTGTGGCCGCGAGCGGCGCCGCCACCGAGGGCGACGACACCGCCGCCTGGATGGCCAGGGCCGCCGCCTTCGTCCCGCCCGCCCTGCCCGAGTCCCGCACCTTCCAGCAGGCCCTGGACCTGGCCAGGGCGCTGGCCGACCGGGGCGCCACCGATCAGTCCTGGGCCGTGATCGAGGCCGCCCTGCCGCACTGGCACTGCGACTCCCCGCACCGCATCGCCCCGGTCGTGCTGCTCACCGACCCGGCCTTCCGCGAGGTGGTCACCCCGGCCCGGGCCCGTCGCGTCGTCACCACGCCCCGCGGGGAGTTCCGCGAGTAGCGCCTGACCTCTTGCGGCCCGGCCCTCTTGCGGCCCGGCCCTCTTGCGGCCCGGCCCTCCTCCGGCATGGCCGCCTACCGCCTGCCGTCCGCCGCCGGAAGGCCGTCCAGGAGGGTGCCGAGCGCGGACGTGACCAGCGCGCACACCTCGTCCGGGTCCGCGTTCGCCAGCGGCTCCTTGCCCACCAGCACCCGCATCATCCCTATGCCGAGCAGCCAGGACAGGGCCAGATCCGCCCGCAGTCCGTGGTTGTCGGCGCTGGACAGGGAGGCCAGCACCCGCGCGTAGTCGTCGCTGATGGCGCGCACCGCCGTACCGATCTCGTCGCCGCTGCCCACCGAGCGCAGCAGTGTGGCCAGCGCACGGCTGCCCGGCTCCCTGCCGCCGTGGCCCAGCAGCCCGCGCAGGGCGGCCTCCAGCAGCTCATGGGGTGGGGTGGTGCGCAGTTGCTCCTCCCCATTGTGCGCGATCACCTCGCCGAACAGCGCTCTCTTCGAGCCGAAATAGCGGAACAGCAGCGCCTGGTTGACCCCCGCGCGATCGGCGATGTCCCGGACCGTCGCCCGTTCATAGCCCCGCTCGGCGAACAGCGCCGCAGCGGCCTCCAGCAGCCGCCGGCGTGTGTTCCGCGCGTCCCGGCGCTGCCCCTCGGACACGGTCGTCCCCATCACGACACCCCTCTCGTCTGCCTCCGGCGATTCCCTCCGGCCCGTCAGATCAACGGCGCAAAGGGGCCGTTGACCGTACCAGCCGCCGCCTCCTAGCTTTGTAAGCACGTGCTTACGCAAGGGAGGTCACGGTGACCACAGCGGAGACCACGCCCATCGCCTATCCCTTCAACTCCGCCGAGGGGCTCGCGCTCAGCGAGGCGTACGACCAGGCCAGGAACCACACCGGATTACTCCGGGTGCGCATGCCCTACGGTGAGCCCGCCTGGCTGGCCACGCGGTACGCCGACGCCCGGCTGGTGCTCGGGGACCGGCGCTTCAGCCGGGCCGCGGCGCTCGACCACGACGTGCCACGGCAGTCCGAGGGGCGGCGCGACAGCGGCATCCTGAGCATGGACCCGCCCGACCACACCCGGCTGCGCACCCTCGTCGCCAAGGCGTTCACCGTCCACCGGGTGGAGAAACTCCGCCCGTGGGTCCGGCAGTTGACCCAGAACCTGCTCGACGAGCTCGAGGCCGCGGGACCACCCGCCGATCTCGTGGACAGCTACGCGCTGCCCATTCCGGTCGGGGTCATCTGCGCCATGCTCGGCGTCCCGGAGGAGGACCGGCCCAAGTTCCGCACCTGGAGCGACGCCGCGCTGTCCACCAGCTCCCTGAGCGCCGAGGAGTTCGACCGCAACCGCGATGAGCTGCGCGCCTATATGGCCGGGCTGATCGAGGACCATCGCATCCGCCCGCGGGACGACATCATGACGTCGCTGATCGAGGCGAGGGACGCGGGCGACCGGCTGTCCGAGCTCGAACTCGTCGATCTGTGCGTGGGCATCCTGGTGGCCGGGCACGAGACCACGGCCACCCAGATCCCCAACTTCGTGCTGACGCTCCTGGACCACCCGGACGAACTGCGCCGGCTGCGCGAGGAGCCCGCACTGCTGCACGGCGCCGTCGAGGAACTGCTGCGCTTCGTCCCGCTGGGCATGGCCGCGTCCTTCCCCCGCTACGCCACCGAGGACGTCGAGGTGGGCGGCACCCTGGTGCGCGCCGGGGAGCCCGTGCTCGTCGCCGTCGGCTCGGCCAACCGCGACGCGCTGCGCTTCGACGAGCCGGGCACCCTGAACGTGGCCCGCCCCGCCACCCAGCACCTGGGCTTCGGCCATGGTGTGCACCACTGCCTGGGCGCGTCCCTGGCCCGGCTGGAGCTCCAGGAGGCGCTCGGCGCGCTGCTCGCCCGCTTCCCGGAGCTGCGGCTGACCGGGGATGTGGAGTGGAAGGGCCAGATGCTGGTCCGCGGGCCCCGTGTCATGCCCATCGGGTGGTGAGCCGGATGACCTGGAAGGCGGAGGTCGACGGCGGCCGGTGCATGGCGTCCGGGATGTGCGCCGGTATCGCCCCCGACCTGTTCGCCCTCGACGAGGACCACGCCAGGCCTCGACGCGAGGAGGTCCCGGAGGAGGAGCGGGTGCTGGACGCGGCGGACTCCTGTCCCGCGCTGGCGATCACCATCCGCGACGGCACCACGACCGTCGGACCGCGTCCCTGAACCCCGTCCGGGAGGCCCCGCGTCAGGACTTGTGCGCGACGCCCGCCCAGAAGGACACCTCCGCGTCGGTCACATCGCCGGTCTCCACATGGGAGTCCCTTTCGGCCAGGTCGGCCCGCCAGCGGTGCGGCACCTCCAGGCCCGGTTCGACCAGCTCCAGACCGGTGAAGAAGCGCTCCACCTCGTCCCTGGTGCGGATTTTCCCCTGGATGCCGCCGCTGTGGTAGACCTGCACGGTCTTCTGGGTGGCCTCGGGGTCGAAGTCCGGGGTGATGTGGCTCAGTACCAGGAAGGAGCCGGGGGCGAGCGCGTCGACCAGCCGCTGGACCAGGTCGTACGGGCCCCACTCGTCGGGGACGAAGTGCAGGAGCGAGACCAGGCTCAGCGCGACCGGCTGGGACAGGTCCAGCACCTCGGTGAGGTCGGGCGAGGCGAGGATGGCCTCGGGCTCGGTGATGTCCCCGTGCACATAGGCGGTACGGCCCTCGGGGCGGCTCTTGAGCAGGGCCTGGGCGTGGGCGAGGACGATGGGGTCGTTGTCCACGTAGACGACGCGGGACTCCGGGGCGATCCCCTGGGCGACCTCGTGCAGATTCGGCCGGGTGGGAATGCCGGTGCCGATGTCGAGGAACTGGCGGATGCCCCGCTCGTCGGCGAGGAACCGGATCGCGCGGTGCATCCAGGCCCGGTTGGTCCGCGCGGCGATCATGACACCCGGCCACAGGGTGAGCACCTTGGCCGCGGCCTCACGGTCGGCGACGTAGTTGTCCTTGCCGCCCAGGAAGTAGTCGTACATCCGGGCGCTGTGCGGTCGCCCCTGGTTGAGGGGGGTGTTGGGGGGCTCCGGCCCGCTTCCGGTCTGGGATGCTACCCCTTGCGCGGTCACGTGGTGTTCTCCTCCGTATCCGGGCGCGATCCCTCACGCCGCGGCCGACTGTTCTTCAGGATGGTAACCGCGTGACCGTACGGGGAAGTTGATGGGCCCCGGTGCGGCCGGCGCCATCACGCGCCGGCCGCGCCGCGTCACGAGGCCCGGGTCAGGAGGCCGCGTTGTCCATGCGTTCGCGCAGGCTGCGCGGCCGCATGTCGGTCCACACCTCGTCGACGTACGCGGAGCACTCGTCCTTGGTGCCCTCCTTGCCGACGGCGTGCCAGCCCTCGGGCACCTCGAGGTCGGCGGGCCACAGCGAGTACTGGTCCTCGTCGTTGCGCAGCACCTGGTAGCGGGCGGTGTCGTCCATGGTCGTTCTCTCCTGTCGGTGATCGGTCAGGTCGGTCAGGTCGCTCAGGTCGGTCAAGTCGGGAATGGTCGGTCAGATCGGGAATGGTCGGTGAAGTGCCGGATGGCGGTCAGCCGGCCGGCCGTCCGGACTCATGGCGGCGGGACAGCGTGCGCAGGGTCGGGCTGACGGTGGCCAGGACGGCCGCGGCGGCCATCCCCGCCGAGCAGAGCAGGATGGCCCGGTCGCCCGGCAGGGCCTGGGCGAGCGATCCGCCCAGCGCGGGGCCTGCCGCGCCCGCGGCACCGCAGGCCAGGACGAGTGTGCTGGTGAGCCTGCCGCGCAGCTCGTCCGGGGTGCGCAGCAGTTGGTCGGTCATGATGGCGGTGTTCGCCGTCGGCGGGAACAGCGCCATCAGGGCGAACAGCACCCCGATGAGATAGCCGCTGTCCATCAGCACGGTGACCGGGGCGAGCACGGCCAGGGCCCAGAACACCGCGATGATGCCGCCGTACGGGCCGAGTCGCCGGTGCAGTGCGGGCGCCAGCAGCGCGCCCGCCACCCCGCCCACCCCGAGCATGGCCGCCATCACGCCGACCTCCCCGGAGGGCACCCCCCGGGATTCGGCGAGCACGATGACGACGAGGTAGAAGGCGCTGAAGAACAGGTTGAGCACCACCGCGCACACCACCGTGACCCGGATCCGGCGCTCCCGCCACACCCACCGCAGCCCGGCCAGGGCCTCCCGGCCCAGCGGGCCCACCCCGTCAGCGGACCGCTCGCGCCGGGGCAGCCGGACGAAGAGCAGCGCGAAGAAGGAGAGCGTATGTGTCACGGCGTCCACCAGGAAGGGCACGAACCGCCCCACGGCGAACAGGAACCCGCCGGTGGCGGTGCCCGCCAGCTGCCCCATCGAGGCCCGTGCCGTGTTCATCGCCACCGCCGTGGGCAGATGCTCGTCCGCCACCAGGGCGGGCAGCGACGCGCTCTCGGCCGGTTCGAAGAGCGCCGCGCTCGCCCCGAACACCGCCGCCACCACGACCATGTGCCACACGGTGGCCGCGCCCGCCCACACGGCGGCCACCAGGCTGATGGCGGAGACCGCCTGGGCCGCCTCGCAGCCCAGCATGATGGCCTTGCGGTCGTAGCGGTCCACCAGGACGCCCGCCGGGAGCCCGGCCACCATCTGCGCGGCGGCGATGGTGCCCATGACCAGACCGGAGGCGGCGCCCGATCCGGTGAGCGCGAGGACCAGCAGCGGAAACGCGATCAGCGCCGTGTGGAAGCCGAACTCCGAGAGCGCCTGACTGCCCCACAGCAGCCGGTAGTCCCGGTTGTGGGACAGCGGAACCGGCGGCGACACCGGCGGGGCGGCGGTCATACGGAGCCCCGGCAGTCCCCGGCGATCCACCGCAGGGCCTCCGCGAAGTCCCCGGCCACCGCCTCCACGGTCGCCCTCTCGTGCACATCGGGGCGGTAGCGCCAGGTGAAGCCGAGCCGGCCGTCCTGCACCGCGCCCACCACCTCCAGCAGATGGGAGCCGCCCTCGCGCGGATCGTGGTCCTGGCCGAACGAGCCGTGTTCGGCGTGGACCAGACCGCCCTGGGACTCGGCCGACCGGGCGCCCCACTGGCCCAGGTAGTTGAACACGATCTGCGGTCCGGCGCCGTGCCGGGACAGCCGCTCGCGCAGCTCGGGCGGGCCGAAGACGCGCAGCGCCCCGAAGCCGAAGCCGTTGCCGGGGACGGTCCGCAGCCGCCGCCGCACCGACTTGACCAGCCCCCGCCAGTCGGCCGGCCCGCCGTCGGGGAGGTCCGGCAGCTCGAAGGAGACCGGATACATGGTGGTGAACCAGCCCACCGTACGGGAGAGATCGACACCGTCCAGGACGTCCTCGCGCCCGTGGCCCTCCAGCTCCACCGACACCCGTTCCCGGCCCGTCCAGCGGGACAGCGCCAGCGCGAGGGCGGCGAGCAGCACATCGTTGATCCGGGTGCGGTAGGCGGTGGGCGCCGAGCGCAGCAGCGCCTCGGTGTCCCGCTCGCCGAGCTCGACCGGCACCGTACCGATCCCGGGTCCGGGCGTGGCCACTTGACGGTCGACCGGCAGCGGCCGGGCGTCGAGGGCCTCGCACCAGTGGTCGGCCTCGTGGTCCAGGCCGCCCTCGGCGACATGCTCCGCGAGCCGCCGCGCCCAGTCGCGGAAGGCGGTGGTCTTGGTGCCGAGGTCCACCGGTTCGCCCCGCACGCCCTGCTGATAGGCGATGTCCAGATCGTCCAGCAGGATCCGCCAGGACACCCCGTCGATGACCAGGTGGTGCGCGGTCAGGAAGAGGAACGGCCGCCGGGCCTCGCCGAAACGGAACAGCGCGGCCCGCAGCAGCGGCCCCCGGCCCAGGTCGAAGCCCGCGTGGAGGGCGTCGGCCGCCTTCTCCATCGCCGCGTCCGCCTCCCGCGCCGGCAGACCGGACAGGTCGTGGCGGTCCAGGACGGCGCCGTCGCCATCCGGTTCCGGGACGTGGCCGCGCCACTCGCCGCCGTCCTCGGTGAACCGGGTGCGCAGCGCGTCATGGTGGACCAGGAGCGACGCCAGCGCCCCCTCCAGCGCCTTCTCGTCCGGCTCCTGGTGCAGCTCGAGCAGCGTGGACTGGTTGAAGTGGCGCGGATTCACGGTGTGGGTGGCGAAGAACCAGCGCTGGATCGGGGTGAGCGGAAGCGACCCGGTCACCGGCTCCGCACGGCCCTCGTCCCGTTCGGCGGTGGCCACGGTGGCGAGCGCGGCCACCGTCTGATGGGCGAACAGATCCTTGGTGGTCAGCCGCAGCCCGGCCTGCCGGGCGCGGGAGACCACCTGGATGCTGAGGATGGAGTCCCCGCCGAGCTCGAAGAAGTTGTCCTCCACGCCCACCCGCGCCAGACCGAGCACATCGGCCCAGATGTCCGCGATCCGGCGCTCCATCGGGGTGCGCGGGGCGACATGGCCCGCACCGGAGGTGATGGGCGCCGGGTCCGGATCGGGCAGCGCCCGGCGGTCCACCTTGCCGTTGGCCGTGAGCGGAAGGGCGTCCAGAACGGCGAACGCCGACGGCACCATATGGGACGGCAGGGTCCGCCCCAGGACGTCGCGCAGCGAGGCGGCGGTCGGCGAGGTACCCGGCGCCGGGACGACATAGCCCACCAGACGCTTCCCGCCGGAGGGCCGCTCCGGGGCCGGGGCGGTCTCCCGTACGGCGACCACCGCTTCCCGCACCTCCGGGCTGCGCCGCAGCGCGCTCTCCACCTCGCCGAGTTCGATCCGGAAGCCCCGCACCTTGACCTGGTCGTCGGCCCGGCCCAGGAACGTGAGCTCACCGTCGCCGGTCCACCGCACCACATCGCCGGTGCGGTACATCCGTCCGCCCGCCGGGCCGAACGGATCGGCCACGAACCGCGCGGCGGTCAGCCCCGGGCGGCCCAGATAGCCCCGCGCCAGCCCCGCGCCCGCCACATACAGCTCCCCGGCCACGCCCACCGGCACCGGGCGCAGCGCGTCGTCCAGTACGTAGACCCGGGTGTTCGGGATCGGCCGGCCGATCGGCGGCACCCCCGACCCGGCGGTCAGCGGCCCGGACCAGGTGCTCACCACCGTGGCCTCGGTCGGGCCGTAGGAGTTGACCATCCGCCGGCCCGGCGCCCAGCGGTCCACCAGCTCCGCGGAGCAGGCGTCGGCGCCGACGATCAGGGTCCGCAGATCCGGCAGCCCCGCCCGCCGATCCGCCTCCTCCACGGTGGCCAGCGCGGCCGGGGGGATCAGCGCATGGGTGATCCGCTGCCCGCCGAGCACCTGGGCCAGCCGCTCGCCCAGCAGTGGGCCCTCGTCACCGATCACCAGCGCCGCGCCACGGGGCAGCGAGACACACAGCTCCAGGACGGAGGCGTCGAAGCTGGGGGAGGAGAACTGCAGCACCCGGTCCCCGGCCCGCACGTCGTAGTGCGCGGCCGCGGCGGCCGAGAAACCGGCCAGCCCCGCATGGGTGACCACGACCGCCTTGGGCACACCGGTGGAGCCGGAGGTGTAGATGACATACGCCGGATGGTCCGGCGTCAGGCCACGGAGTGGCGGCGGCCCGGCGGGGCCCGCCTCGGCCCACACCGAGGCCGCGTCGTCGAGCACCACCGAGGGCGCGGCGTCGCGCAGCATGAACGCCACCCGCTCCTTCGGATAGCCGGGGTCGACCGGCAGGAACGCACCGCCCGCCTTCGCCACGGCCAGCTGCGCCACCAGCATCTCCACCGAACGCGGCAGCACCAGCGCCACCAGCCGCTCCGGCCCCACGCCCCGGCCGATCAGCCGGTGCGCCAGCCGGTTCGCGGCCACCTCCAGCTCGGCGAAGGTGAGATCGCCCTTCCCGTACCGCACGGCCGTGGCATCCGGCGAGACGGCCACCTGCCGCTCGAACAGTTCGCGCAGCGTGGCCCGCTCCACCTCCAGCCGGGTGTCGTTCCACTCGACCAGGGTGCGCCGCAGCTCGGCCGGGGTGGTCAGGGGCAGCGCGCCCACCGGCCGCTCCGGATCCTCGGCGATCCCGGCGAGCAGCGCCCGCAGGGCCGTGCCCATTCGCTCCACCGTCGAGGCGTCGAACAGATCGGTGCTGTAGCCGATCAGCCCGCGCAGCACACCCTCCTCGGCCTCGGCGAACTCGAAGGTGAGGTCGAAGGCGGCGGTCCGGGTGTCGAGTTCCACGTCCGCCAGCTCCAGACCGGGCAGCTCCAGCCCCCGGCCCAGGGCGTTCTGGAGCACCACCATCACCTGGAACAGCGGTGTCCGGCTGGTGTCCCGCACCGGCCGCACCTCGTCCACCACCCGCTCGAACGGCACGGACTGATGGGCGAAGGCGTCCAGGACGGTGCCGCGCACCTCGGCCAGGAAGTCGCCGAAGCGGGTGTGCGGATCGACGGTGGAGCGCAGTACCAGGGTGTTGACGAAGAAGCCGATCAGCCGTTCCACCTCGGGGCGTTCGCGTCCCGAGGTGACGGTGCCCACGGCGATGTCCCGCCCGCCGGACAGCCGGGCCAGCAAGATCTGGGCCGCCGCCACCAGCGTCATGAACAGGGTGGTGCCCCGCGTCTGCCCGAACTCCTTGAGGCGCGAGCTCACCCCGGCGGGCACCGTGAACTCCACCGTGGCGCCGTGCTTCGTCCGCACCGCCGGGCGGGGCCGGTCGGTGGGCACCTCCAGCGGCGGCACCCCGACCAACTGCCGTTTCCAGTAGGTCAGTTCCTCATCCGTCCGGGGAGCGGAGAGTTCGGTGCGCTGCCAGGCGGCGAAGTCCGCGTAACTCACCGGGAGCGGGGGCAGCGCCGCGGGCTCACCGCTCAGCGCCGCCCGGTACAGCTCCCGCAGATCGCCGGTGAGCACACCGGTGGACCAGCCGTCCGTGATGATGTGGTGCAGGGTCAGGCTCAGCATGTGCTCCTGGGGGCCGAGCCGGATCAGCCCGGTCCGCAGCAGCGGGCCGCGCCGCAGATCGAACGGGCGCGCCCGTTCGTACGCCAGCAGCTCCCGCAGCTCCGCCTCCCGCTCGGCGGCGGGCAGATGGGACAGGTCGTACGGGTCGAGCCGGATCTCCCAGGGGCCGTGCACGATCTGCACCCCACGGCCGTCCACCGCGTCGAAGGTGGTCCGCAGCGACTCGTGCCGGGCCACCAGCGCGGTCAGCGCCGCACTGAGCGCGGCCACGTCGAGGGCTCCCCGCATCCGCAGTGCCAGCGGGGTGATGTACTCGGCGCTGTCGGGGGCGAAGGAGTCCAGGAACCACAGCCGCTGCTGCGGATACGACAGCGGCAGCTCGCCGTCCCGGGCCACCGGTGTGATCGGGGCGGGCCGGTCCGCGCCCCGGCCGTCCGCGCCGTCGAGCGCCTCGGCCAGGGCGGCGACGGTCGGATGGGTGAACACCAGACGGGGTGACGGCTCCACCCCGAGCACCTCCCGCAGCCGTGAGGTGAGCCGGATGGAGAGGATCGAGTCGCCGCCGAGTTCGAAGAAGTTGTCCCCGGCGCCGACGCGTTCGACCTCCAGCACCTCGGCCCAGACCGCCGCCACGGCCCGTTCGGCCCCCTCGCGCGGCGCCCGGTAGGGCGTACGGCGGGTGTCAGGACCGGGTGCGGGCAGCGCCGCGCGGTCCAGCTTCCCGGTGGGGCCGAGCGGCAGCGCCTCCAGCGGGACGACGGCCGACGGCACCATGTAGTCCGGCAGCCGCTCGGCCGCGTACGCCCGCAGTGGGTCACCCTCCACCGGGGCATCGCCGGCGGCCACCAGATAGGCCACCAGCCGCTTGCCACCGGGGCCGTCCTCCCGGGCCACCACCGCGACATCCGCCACCTCGGGGTGCCCGGCCAGCACGCCCTCCACCTCGCCCGGCTCGATCCGGAAGCCACGGACCTTGACCTGGTCATCGGCGCGGCCGAGGAACTCCACCGTGCCGTCCGGGCGCCGTCGCGCCAGATCGCCGGTGCGGTACATCCGCTCCCCGGCGGGCGCGTACGGATCGGGGAGGAAGGCCGCCGCGGTCGGTCCTGGGCGGCCGAGGTAGCCACGGGCCACCCCCTCCCCGGCGACGAAGAGCTCGCCGACCACACCCGGCGGCACGATCCGCATCCTGGAGTCCAGGACGTGGACCCGCGTGTTGTCCAGCGGACGGCCGATCGGCACCACCTCGGGCACCTCGTCGGCGCGGGACATCGGGAAGTACGTGGCGAAGGTGGTGGTCTCGGTCGGCCCGTAGCCGTCCACCACGGTCAGCCCGGGGCAGCGCTCCAGCACCCGGCGCACCGCGGCCGCGGGCACCACGTCGCCACCGGTCCACACCTCGTGCAGCCCGGTGAAACAGTCCGGCGCGTCCCCGGCCAGCAGCCGGAACAGCCCGGCGGTCAGCCAGAGACCCGTCACCTTCTGCTCGGCCACCAGTCGGCGCACCACCGCGGCGTCCAGTTCGCCCGATGTCACCACCACCCGGCCACCGTTCAGCAGCGGCACCCACATCTCGTAGGTGGCGGCGTCGAACGCCACCGGCGAGTGCAGCGGCACCCGCTCATGTCCGCCACCGGCGAAGGCACGGTCCAGGGCGAGCGCCGCCACATCGCGATGGCGCACCCCCACGGCCTTCGGCACACCGGTCGACCCGGAGGTGAACATCACATACGCCAGCTGGTCCCGGTGCACCGGCACCGCCGCCACCACCGGCCCGCCCTCCCGGGCGGCGGCCACCTCCTCCGGTGTCAGCACGACCGCGGCGCCGGCCTGGTCCAGCAGCGTGCGCCGCCGGTCGCGCGGGGCGCGGGCGTCCACCGGTACGTACACCGCACCGGCCCTGACGACCGCGAGCTGGGCCACGACCAGCTCCACCGACCGGTCCATGAGCAGCGCCACCCGGTCCTCGGGACGCACCCCGGACCGCAGCAGATGACCGGCTAACCGGCCCGCCCACTCGTCGAGTTGGGCGTAGCTGAGCGACGTGGCGCCGTCGGTGGCGGCCACGGCGTCCGGGGCCCGGTGGACCCGCTCGGCGAACAGCTCCGCGAGCGAACCCTCCGGCAGCGGCCGGGCGGTGGCATTCCACTCGCCCGCCGCCCGCAGGCGCTCCGCCTCCGTCAGCAGCGGCAGCTCGTCCAGCGACCGCCCGGCGCCGTCCGCGATGCCGGTCAGCAGCGTCTCCAGATGGGCCGCCGCCCGATCCACCGTGGCCGCGTCGAACAGCGCCGGATCGTAGGCGAGGTCGAAGCCCAGCCGGTCGCCGAGATAGGCGCGCAGACACAGCGGGAAGCTGGTGGAGTCCTCGGCCCGCACCTCCCGCACCCGGATTCCGGCACCGGCGGCCGACGCCTCGTCGAAGGGGTAGTTCTCGAACACCATCATGCTGTCGAAGAGCGCCTCACCGGCCGGGACCGCGCTGAGTGCCTGGATCCGGGGGAGGGCGACGAAGTCGAAGCGGCGGGACTCGCTCTGCCGCTCCTGGAGCTCCCGCAGCCACGCCACGACCTCACGGCCGCCCTCGGCCACGGCCCGGGTGGGGACCGTGTTGATGAACATGCCGACCATCGTCTCCACGCCGGGCAGCCCCTCCGGACGGCCCGAGACGGTGGTGCCGAACACCACGTCGCGCACCCCGCCGTACCGCGACAGCAGCAGCGCCCACGCGCCCTGCACCACCGTGTTGACCGTCAGCCCGCCGCCGCGCGCGGTCTCCCGCAGCCGGGCGGACACCTCATCGGTCAGCTCCAGCCGGGTCAGCGCGGTCGAGGTGGTGCGATGCGCCTCCCGGGGCGGCCGGTCGTACGGCAGCGGTGTGCGGGTGCCGAACCCCGCCAGCACCTCGCGCCAATGCCGCTCCGCACGCTCGTGGTCCTGCTCGCGCAGCCAGCGCAGGAAGTCCCGGAAGGCCCGGCGGGCGGGCGGCCGGGGCGAGCGCCCGGCCACGAGGGCCGCGTAGGTCTCGCACACCTCGGCGAAGACCTGGCCGGTGCTCCAGCCGTCGAGCATCAGATGATGCGAGGTCCACACCAGCATGACCTCGTCATCGGGCAGCCCGGCCACCGCGATCCGGCTCAGCGGGGCCGAGGTGAGCTCCATCCCGGCGGCGCGGTCCTCGGCCAGCAGCCGCCGCAGCGCCTCCTCCCGCGCGGATGGCGTCAACTCCCGCCAGTCCAGCCGGACGGTGGGCAGATCGGCCCGGCGGTGGACGACCTGGACCGGCTCGGCGAGCCCCTCCCAGCGGACGGAACTGCGCAAGCCCGGTGTACGGTCCACCACCCGCTGCCAGGCGGCCGCGAAGGCGTCCGGGTCGGCGATCCCGCCGATCCGGATGGCGATCTGGTCGAAGTAGGCGCCACCGGTGGCAGCGCTGTCCACGAGGCCGTGGAAGAGCATGCCCGCCTGGAGCGGGGTCAGCGGATACACGTCCTCCACCGCGCCGCCGTCACCGGCGATCAGATCCACCTGCCGCTGGCCGAGCCGGGCGAGCGGGAAGTCGGACGGGGTGCGCCCGCCCGCGCCGGGCTCGGCGCAGTGCGCGACGATCTCCCTCAGCGCGGCCAGACAGTCGTCCGCGACCCGGCGCACGGTGGCCTCGTCGTACATCCGGGCCGGATAGCTCCAGCCCAGCTCCAGCCGCCCGTCCTGGACCGCCCCGGTGACCTCCAGCAGACACGGGCGGGTCTCCCCGGGAGCGGCGTCCTGGCCGGTCACGGGGAGGGCCGCGCGGTACAGGCCCGGGGCGCTTTCGTCGATTGCCCCTACGTCCCACTGGCCGTGGTAGTTGAAGACGATCTGCGGCGACGGACCGCCCCGCGGCTCCCCGGCCGGGGAGCCCCCGGGGGCCAGATGGCGCAGCGCTCCGTGGCCGAGCCCGTGGTGCGGAACGGCCCGCAGCTGCTCCTTGACGGACCGGAGGGTGTCGCGCCACCCCGCCCCGGCGTCGACGGCCAGCGCGAGCGGGTACTCGGCGGTGAACCAGCCGACCGTACGGGACAGATCCAGATCCTCGAAGAGGTCCTCGCGGCCGTGTCCCTCCACGCCGATCAGCACCGTGTCCCCGCCGGTCCAGCGCGCCAGGCTCCGGCCGAGCGCGGCGAGCAGTACGTCGTTGATCCGGGTCCGGTAGACGCCGGGGACCCGGCGCAGCAGCGCCTCGGTCTCGGCACGGCCGAGGACCGTGGTCACCGTGGCCGCCGTCTCATGGGTGTTGGGGCCCTCGCGGTCGACGGGGAGCGCGGCGGGCGCGGAGCGCGCCACGCCCGTCCAGTACGCCAGGTCGCCGTCGAACCCGCCGGAGCGCACATGGTCCGCCAGCCGGACGGCCCACTGGGTGAAGGCGCTGCTCGCCGGGGGCAGGGTGGCCGCGCCACCGGCGGCGGCGCCTCGGTAGGCGGTCTCCAGATCGCCGAGCAGGATCCGCCAGGAGACGCCGTCCACCACCAGATGGTGGGCGGTGAGCAGCAACTCGGACGCCTGCCCGGGGCCGAAGGTGAACAGCAGCGCCCGCAGTACGGCCCCCTCGGCGATGTCCAGCCCCGTCTGGGCCGCGACCGTGGCCTCCCGTACGGCTCCGGCGCGTGCCGCGTCGTCCAGACCGGACAGGTCGTGCCGCTCCAGGACGCCGCCGGGGGCGGTGGGCAGGATCTCCTGGCGCCACCGCCCGTCGACGACCAGGAAGCGGGTGCGCAGCGCGGCGTGGTGCGCCACCAGGGCGTCCACCGCCTGCCGCAGGGCGGCCTCGTCGAGGTCGCCGGTGAGCTCCAGCCGGTGGCTCATGGTGAAGTGGTGCGGGTCGCCGGGCCGCCGCCCGTCCAGATACCAGTGCTGGATGGGGGTCAGCGGCGCCGCCCCGGTCGCCGCCCCGGCCACCGCCCCGGCCGTCTCGGCGAGCGGCCGCCGCCCGGCCGTCTCGACGCTCAGCGCGAGCTCCGCGATGGTCTGGTGGCGGAAGACGTCCTTGGAGGTGAGCGTCAGTCCGGCCCGGCGGGCGCGGGAGACGATCTGGATGCTGAGGATCGAATCGCCGCCCAGGGCGAAGAAGTTGTCCTCCACCCCCACCTCGGGGACGCCCAGCACCTCGGCCCACACGCCCGCCAGCACCGTCTCGGCCGGGTTCCTGGGCGCCACATGCGGCGAGCCCCGCTCGGGGCGGTCCGGGGGAGCGGGCAGTGCGCGCCGGTCCACCTTGCCGCTGTCGGTGCGGGGCATCCGGTCCAGCGTCACGAAGGCGGCCGGGACCATGTAGTCGGGCAGGGTGCGCTTGAGCAGCGCGCGCAGCTCCACCGGATCGGGGGAGCCGGCCGAGTCGCCGGAGCGGGTCACCAGATAGGCCACCAGCCGCCGGTGGCCGGTGTCCTCGCGGGCCACGACCACCGCCTCCTGGACCGCCTGATGGCCCAGCAGCGCGGCCTCGATCTCGCCGGGCTCGATCCGGAACCCACGGACCTTGAGCTGTTCATCGGCGCGGCCGAGGAACTCCAGCGTCCCGTCCGCCGTCCAGCGCGCCCGGTCGCCGGTGCGGTACATCCGGCCGCCGGGAGGGCCGTACGGGTCGGCGGTGAAATGCGCCGCGGTGAGCCCCGGGCGGCGCAGATAGCCGCGGGCGACCTGCGCCCCGGCCAGATGGAGTTCGCCGGGGACGCCGGGCGGCACCGGCCGCAGCGCTCCGTCCAGGACGTACGCCCGCAGATTGCGGCCGGGGCGTCCGATGAGCGGCCGGTCACCGAGACCGGCCAGGTCGCCGTAGACCGCGTCCACGGCGCATTCGGTGGGCCCGTAGAAGTTGTACGCCGCCACGCCCGGCACCGCGCGCAGCTCCCGCCACAGCGCCGCGCCGAGGGCCTCGCCGCCCACCATGACGATCCGCGGGCGGTGGCGGTCCCCGGCGAACAGCCCGGCCGCCATCAGCTCATGCAGGTACGACGGGGTGACGTCGAGGAAGTCCAGGCCACGGTCCTCGACCAGCGCCACGAGGGCGGCCGGGTCCAGCCGTACCGCGTCGTCCACCAAGTGCACCTCCTGGCCCGAGGCCAGGAACACCGCGCCCTCCCAGGAGGTGTCGAAGGAGAACGCGGCGGTCAGCGCCGAGCGCAGCGGACGGCCCGCCTCGGCCTGGTGCGGTGCGATGAGCCCGGCCCGGTGGTCGAGGCAGAGGTTGACCAGCTGGCGGTGTTCGACGGCGACACCCTTGGGGCGGCCGGTGGACCCCGAGGTGTAGGTGATGTACGCGGTGTGCCCGGGCAGCAGCGGGGACAGCAGGTCCGCGTCGGTGGGATCGGTGTCCGGCAGCCGGTCGAGGGGCGCGTCCCGCAGGGCATCGGGGGTGAGGACGACCTCGGGCGCCGCGTCTTCCAGCAGGAACCGCGCGCGTGTCGCGGGCAGCCCGGGGTCCACGTACAGGTGGGTACCGCCCGCCTTGAGGACCGCGAGCAGGGCCACCACAGAATCGGCGGTGCGCGGAAGCCTGACCGCGACCACCCTCTCCGGGCCCACGCCCTGGGCGATCAGATGGTGGGCCAGCCGGTTGGCGGCCGCGTTCAGCCCCGCGAAGTCGTAGCCGGCGTCGGAGGCCACCAGCGCGGTGGCGCCCGGGGTGCGGGCGGTCTGCTCCTCGAAGAGCCGGGGGAAGGTGGTGTCCGGCACGGCGAGCGCGGTGTCGTTCCACTCCTCCAGCACGGTCCGCCGCTCCCCGGCGGTCAGCAGCGGCAGTTCGCCCACCCGGAGCCCGGGGTCCTCGGCCACCGCTGCCAGCAGCAGCCGCAGCTGATGGACCATCCGCTCCACGGTGGCCGCGTCGAACAGATCGGTGTTGTACTCCACGAAGCCGGTCAGCCCGCCGGGGCCCGCCACGAAGTCGAAGCTCAGGTCGAAACCGGCGGTCCGGCCCGGGACCCGTACCGCCTCCACGGTGAGGCCGGGCAGGTCGGGCACCTCGGCGCCCAGGTTGTGCAGCGCCACCATGACCTGGAAGAGCGGAGTGCGGCTGGTGTCCCGCTCCGGCTGGAGCGCGTCCACGATCCGCTCGAACGGCACGTCCTGGTGGGCGAAGGCGTCCAGCACGGTGCCCCGCACCCGGGTGAGCAGCTCCTCGAACGAGTCGTCGGCGTCCACCCGGGTGCGCAGCACGAGCGTGTTCACGAACATCCCGACCAGACGCTCCAGTTCGGGCCGCTCCCGTCCCGAGGTCACGGTGCCCACCGCGATGTCCCGCTGTCCCGACCAGCGGGACAGCAGTACCTGGCAGGTGGCGAGGAGCGTCATGAAGAGGGTGGAGTCGCGCCGCCGCCCGGCCGCGCGCAGCCGCTCCACCAGCGCGGCGGGCAGGGTGAACTCCCGCAGTGCGCCGTTCTTGGTCTGCACGGCCGGCCGGGGACGGTCGGTCGGCAGCTCCAGCGGCACCGGATCCGCCAGCCGTGCCCGCCAGTACTCCAGCTGCGGCTCCATCCGCGCCGCGCCACCGAGCGGATCGCGCTGCCACGCCGCGTAGTCGGCGTAGCCCAGCGGCAGCGGGGCGAGCGCGGGCCGCCGTGCCATGACCGCCGCGCCGTACAGCTCGCTCAGATCGGCGCTGATGACGGCCGTGGACCAGCCGTCCGTGACGATGTGGTGCATCGTCAGGGTGAGCACGTGCTCCTCGTCGTCCAGCCGGACCAGGGACGCCCGCAGCAGCGGCCCGGTGCGCAGATCGAAGGGGGTGGCGCCCTCCCGCTCCAGCAGCCGCTCCAGCTCCCGCTCGCGCTCGGTTACGGGACGGACCGCGAGATCGTGCACCGGCAGCGCCACCGGATACGGCTCGTGCACCCGCTGCACCCCACGGCCGTCCACCTCGGCGAACGTGGTCCGCAGCGGCTCATGCCTGGCCACCAGGGCGTCCAGGGCGGTGCGCAGCGCGGCGGTGTCCAGGCGGCCGCGCAGCCGCAGCGCGAACGGTGTCACATACTCCGTGCCGCCGCCGTCGAAGGAGTCGAGGAACCACAGCCGCGCCTGCGGATACGACAGCGGCAGCTCCCCGTCCCGTGGCACGGCCGGTATGACGTCCGCCGTCCCGCCGACCTGCGCCGCCTCGCCCGTCTCCGGCGCGTCCAGCGCGGCGGCGAGTTCGGCCACGGTGGTGTGGGTGAACAGCGCACGCGGGGTGACCTCGGTGCCGAAGGCCGCCCGCAGCCGGGAGGCCACCCGGATGGCCAGGATCGAATCGCCGCCCAGGGCGAAGAAGTCGTCCGTCGCCCCGGCCTCCTCGACCGGGAGCACCTCGGCCCACACCCGCGCCACCGTGCGCTCGGCCTCGGTGCGCGGCGCGATCCGCTCCGCGCTCGCCGCGAAGCCGTCGAGGCCGGGCGCGGGCAGCGCGCGCCGGTCCAGCTTGCCGTTGGCGGTCAGCGGCAGCGCGTCCAGCGCCACGAACGCCGCCGGGACCATCTGCGCGGGCAGCGTCCGCTGGAGGAACTCCCGCAACTCACCGGCCCGTGGTGGCGCGGCCGAACCGGCGGCGGCCACAGCGGCCGAACCGGCGGCCACCACATGGGCCACCAGCCGCCGTACCCCGGGCTGGTCCTCACGCACCGTCACCACCACGTCGCCGACGCCCGGATGGGCGGTCAGGGCGGCCTCGATCTCCCCGGGCTCGATCCGGAAACCACGGATCTTCACCTGGTCGTCGGCGCGGCCCAGGTACTCCAGCTCGCCGTCCGCGCTCCACCGGGCCCGGTCGCCGGTGCGGTACATCCGGCTCCCGGCGGGCCCGTACGGATCGGCCACGGAACGGGACGCGGTCAGGCCCGGGCGGCGCAGATAGCCCCGGGCGAGCCCGGCCCCCGCCACATACAGTTCGCCGACCGCCCCCGGTGGCACCGGCTCCAGCGCCTCGTCCAGCACATACACCCGCAGATCGGGGATGCCGGTGCCGATGGTGCTCACCGCGACGGACGTCGCCGCGCGGTCGAGCGGGGCGTAGGTGACATGCACGGTGGTCTCGGTGATCCCGTACATGTTGACCAGCACCGGCGCGGTGTCCGGATGCCGTGCGTACCAGCCCGCCAGCCGCCGCGCGTCGAGCGCCTCACCGCCGAACACCACTCGGCGCAGGGCGAGTTGGGCTCCGGGGCGCTCCTCGTCGGCGCGCATCAGCCCCTGGAAGGCGGACGGCGTCTGGCTGAGCACCGTCACCCCCTCCTCCGCCAGCAGCCGCAGGAACTCCTCGGGGGAGCGGGAGACGGCGTACGGGACCACCACGAGCCGGCCGCCGTGCAGCAGCGGCCCCCAGATCTCCCAGACGGAGAAGTCGAAGGCGTAGCTGTGGAACAGCGTCCACACATCGCTCGCGTCGTACGAGAACCACTGACGGGTCCGGGAGAACAGCCGGACCACATTGGAGTGCGGGATCACCACTCCCTTGGGCACACCCGTGGACCCGGAGGTGTAGATGGCGTAGGCGGGGCTCTCCGGCAGCGGCCCGGAACCGGCCGGGAGGGCGGCGGGGCGGCGCTCTAGATCGGCGATCAGGGCGGGGTCGTCCAGGCAGAGCCGGGCCGGGCAGGTGTCCGCGTCGTCGTCCCCACCCAGCCGTGCCGCGAAGGCCGAGGTGGTCAGCAGGGCCACCGGTGCGGCGTCGGCGAGCATCCGGGCGATCCGGCCGGACGGCTGGTCCGGGGCGAGCGGCAGATAGGCCGCCCCCGTCTTCAGCACCGCCACGATCGCCACGATCATCTCCGGCGAACGGGGCAGCGCCAGCGCCACATACCGCTCCCGCCCGGCGCCCTCGGCGATCAGCCGGTGCGCCAACCGGCCCGCCCGCACGTCGAGTTCGGCGTACGACAGCGAAACCCCGGCATGCGAGACGGCGATGGCGCCGGGGGCGCGGGCGGCCTGCTCCTCGAACAGGTCCACCAGGGTCCGCTCCGGCGCCTCAGGGGGCGTGCCGCCGCCCCATTCCACCAGGATCCGCCGCCGCTCCTCGGCGGTGGTCCACGGAAGCGCCCGCAGCGGACGGTCGGGGTCGGCCGCGATCGCGGTGAGCAGCAGACGCAGCCGGTCGGCGAGCGCGGCCGCGGTCCGGGCGTCGAACAGCCCCGGGTCATAGCCGAGGTCGAGGCCCAGCCGGTCGGAGAGACGGGCTCGCAGACTCAGGCCGAAGTTGGTGGCGTCCATCGAGCGGACCTCGATGATCCGCAGGCCCGCCTCGCGCGCCGAGGAGTCGTCAAAGGGGTAGTTCTCGAAGGCCACCATCGAATCGAAGAGCGAGGTCCCGGCCGGAATCTCGCTCAAGCCCGCCACCTGCGCCAGCGAGACGGACTCATGGCGCCGGGACGCGGTCTGCGCCATCTGGAGGTCCCGCAGCCAGTCCCCGGTGTTCCGGGCGGCGTCCACCCGCACCCGGGTCGGCAGGGTGTTGATGAACATCCCCACCATCGACTCGACCCCGGCCAGCTCCGCCGGACGGCCGGAGACGGTGGTGCCGAAGACCACGTCCTCCTCGCCGCCGTACCGGGACAACAGCAGCGCCCAGGCGCCCTGCACGATCGTGTTGACGGTCAGGCCGCCGCCGCGGGCCGTACGGCGCAGCTCCTCCGACACCTCGGGGGTGAGCGAAACCGCCACGGTCGCCGAGGACCGTGCCCGGTGGGACTCGACGGCCTTGCGGTCGGCGGGGAGCGGCGTCGGCGCGGTGAAACCGGCGAGCACATCCCGCCAGTGGCGCTCGGCCTCCCGCCCGTCCCGCCCGTCCAGCCACTGCAGATAGTCGCGGAACGGGCGGCGGGCGGGGAGCGCCGGAGCACGGCCCTGGGCGGCCGCGGTGTACCGCTCGCACACCTCGGTGAACACCTGCGCCAGGCTCCAGCCGTCCAGGACCAGATGGTGCGAGGTCCACATCAGCGCCACCCGGTCGTCGGTCAGCCGGGCGATGGCCAGCCGCATCAGCGGCGGCGCGGCCAGATCGATGCCCCGGGCCAGGTCCTCGGCCCGGTACCGCTCCAGTTCGGCCTCGCGCCGCTCCTCCGGCAGCTCGCGCCAGTCCAGCCGGGTCACGGGCACCTCGGCCCGGTGGCGGACGATCTGCAGCGGCCGTTCGACGCCCTCCCAGACGACGCCGGTGCGGAGCACCGGTGTGCGGTCCACCGTCCGCTGCCAGGCGCGGGCGAACGCCTCCGGGTCGCCCACCCCGTCCAGGATCAGCGTGGCCTGATCGAGGTAGACGTCCTCCTCGCCGCCGACCAGCCGGTGGAAGAGCATGCCCTCCTGAAGCGGCGTCAGCGGATACACGTCCTCGGCCCGGCGCCCGTCGCCCACCAGCCGGTCGACGGCGGCCTGGTCCAGCCGGGCCAGCGGGAAGTCGGAAGGGGTACGGCCGCCCGCGTCCGGTCCTTCGCAGTGCGCCACGATCTCCCGCAGTGCCGTGAGCATCGCGTCCGCGAGCCCCCGCACCGTGGCCGCGTCGTGGACCCGGTCGGAGTACAGCCAGGTCAGCTCCAGCTCACCGTCCGTCACCACGGCGGACACATCGAGCGGATACACCGACGGCTCGTCCGCTGCCAGATCCCGCCCCAGGCTCTCCCCGGTGAGCGTGAACGCGCCCCCGTCCCCGCCCGAGTCCCACTGGCCGTGGTAGTTGAAGCAGATGCCCGGCAACGGCGCGCCGGCGAGGGCCCGCGCGGGGGAGTCAGGGGCGCTCAGATACGCCAGCGCCTCATGGCTCAGCCCCCGGTGCGGCACCGCGCGCAGCTGCTCCTTCACCGACTTCAGCACCGCGCCCCAGCCGTCCCCGGGCAGCGTCAGCGCCACCGGGTACTGCGTGGTGAACCAGCC
This sequence comes from Streptomyces rapamycinicus NRRL 5491, assembly GCF_024298965.1. Classification (NCBI taxonomy): domain Bacteria; kingdom Bacillati; phylum Actinomycetota; class Actinomycetes; order Kitasatosporales; family Streptomycetaceae; genus Streptomyces; species Streptomyces rapamycinicus. Next base: position 11,511,415 of record NZ_CP085193.1, read on the forward strand.
CACGGTCCGGGACAGATCGACGGCCGCGTCCAGCTCCTCCCGGCCATGGCCCTCCATGGCCACCAGCACCCGGTCCTCGCCCGTCCACCCGGCCAGCACCCGCCCCAGGGCGCTCATCAGCACATCGTTGATCTGCGTCCGGTACACCCCGGGCACCCGGCGCAGCAGCCCGTCGGTGACCTCGCGGTCGAGCGTCACGCGCACGGTGCGGGTGGACCCGGCGGTGGCCGTGCCGGAACGGTCCACCGGAAGGTCCCGGCCGCCCGCCCGCCGTACGCCCTCCCAGTACGGCAGCTCGTCGTCCAGCTCACCCTCCCGCACCCGCCCGACCAGCCGATGGGCCCAGGTGGTGAAGGGGGTGGAGGCGGGCTCCAGGCGCACCGGCTCCCCGGCGGCGGCCTGCCGGTAGGCGCTCTCCAGGTCGCCCAGCAGAATGCGCCACGAGACGCTGTCCACGGCGAGGTGGTGCACGGTGAGGAACAGCCGCGGCCGGGCCCCCGCCCCGCGCCGCAGCAGGGCGCCCCGCAACAACACCCCTGCGGTCAGGTCGAGTTCGGCGCGGGCGGCCTCGGCGGCCGCCTCGGCCGCGGCCGTCTCGGCCGCGGCCGTCTCGGCCGCGGCCGTCTCGGCCGCGGCCGTCTCGGCCGCGGCCGTCTCCTCGGCGCCGCCGCGCCCGGACAGATCGTGGCGGCGCAGCACCGGCCCGCCCGGCGCGCCGTCCGCGAACTGCCGCCACCCGCCGTCGTCGCCCTGGGTGAACCGGGTGCGCAGGGCCGGGTGGTGCGCGACCACGGCCTCCAGCGCCGCCTCCAGCGCGTCCTCGTCCACGTCGGTCGGCAGATCGAGGACCATCGACATGGTGAAGTGGCGGAGCGGGCCATGGGTGGCGAAGAACCAGTGCTGGATCGGGGTGAGCGGCGCCGGGCCCGCCACGTCCGCCGACGCGTCGCCGTCCTGAGGTGCTGTGCGCGGTGCCACGGCGGCGGCCAGCTCGGCGATGGTCTGGTGCAGGAAGACATCCCGCGAGGTGAGCGCGAGCCCGGCCTGACGGGCGCGGGAGACGATCTGGATGCTGAGGATCGAATCGCCGCCCAGCTCGAAGAAGTTGTCGTTCACCCCCACCGTCCGGGCGCCCAGCACCTCGGCCCAGATCCGCGCCAGCTCCCGCTCCGCCTCGGTGCGCGGCGCGGTGGTGTCCCGCTCCGGCCGGTCCGTGGCAGGCCGCGGCGCGGGCAGCGCCCGGCGGTCCAGCTTGCCGCTGGTGTTGAGCGGCATGGCGTCGAGGGCGACGAAGGCGCCGGGGACCATATGGCCGGGCAGGGTGCGCCCGAGGGCCGCGCGCAGCTCACCGGGGGCGGGCGGCTCACCGCCGGGCTCGGGCACGTAGTAGGCGGCCAGCCGGGTGTGGCCGCGGTCGTCGGTCACCGCGACGACGGCCGCCTCGGCGACGGCCGGCAGATCCAGCAACGCCGCCTCGATCTCGCCCGGTTCGATCCGGTGGCCCCGGATCTTCACCTGGTCGTCGGCCCGGCCGAGGTAGTCAAGATCCCCGTCCGCGGTCCAGCGGGCCAGGTCCCCGGTGCGGTACATCCGGCTCCCGGCGGGCCCGTACGGATCGGCCACGAAGCGGGACGCGGTCAGCCCAGGACGGCCCCGGTACCCCCGGGCCACCTGCGCACCCGCCAGATACAGCTCACCCGCCACCCCCACCGGCACCGGCTGGAGCCGGGAGTCGAGCACATGGGCGCGGAGATTGCCCAGCGGGCGGCCCACCACCGGGCGCCCCGCGCCGCCGATCCGGGCGGCGAGCGCGTCGATGGTGCACTCGGTCGGACCGTAGAAGTTGTACGCCGTCGTCCCCGGTGTGTCCGCCAGCCGCCGCCACAGCGACGTACCGATGGCCTCGCCGCCCAGCATCAGCACCCGCGGCCGGTGCCGGGGGTGGTCCAGCAGCCCGGCCGGGAGGAGCTGCCGCAGATACGAGGGGGTGAGGTCGAGGAAGTCGATGCGCCGCTCGGCGACGCGCGCCACGAGCGCGGCCGGGTCGAGCCGGGTGGCCTCGTCGATGAGGTGCAGTTCATGGCCGTCGGCCAGCAGCAGCAATCCCTCCAGCGAGGTGTCGAAGGAGAACGAGGCGGTCAGCGCCGCGCGCAGCGGCCCGCCGCCCGCCTCGGCCACAAAACCCTCGCGGTGGCCGACCAGCAGATTGACCAGCGACCGGTGCTCCACGGCCACCCCCTTGGGGCGGCCGGTGGAGCCCGAGGTGTACAGGACGTAGGCGGCGCCGTCGGGGTGCAGTACGGCGGTCCGGTCCGCGTCCGTGGGGTTCGCCACCGGCAGCGTGGCCGGCACGGCGCGCAGGGCGGACTCGTCGAGCACCAGCGCGGGTTCGGCCTCGGACAGGAGGAACGCGAGGCGCTCGGCGGGGAGTTCGGGATCGAGGGGCAGATAGACCCCGCCCGCCTTGAGCACACCCAGGATCGCCACGACCATGTCGGAGGTCCGGGGCAGCTTCACCCCGACGACGCGCTCCGGGCCCACGCCCTGGGCGATCAGATGGTGGGCCAGCCGGTTGGCGGCCGCGTTCAGCTCCGCGAAGCCGTAGGTGGCGTCGGAGGCCACCAGCGCCGTGGCCTCCGGGGTACGGGCCGCCGCCGCCTCGAACACCGCCGGGAACGTGGCCGGTTCGACCGCGAGCGCCGGGCCGTGCCCGGCGGCCGTCGTCCGCCGCCGCTCCCCGTCCGTGAGCAGGGGCAGCTCGCGCACCGGCCGGTCCGGTTCGGCCGCCACCCCGTCCAGCAGCACCAGCAGATGTCCCGCCATCCGCTCGGCGGTCGCCCGGTCGAACAGCTCGGTGCTGTACTCCAGCAGCCCCCGCAGCTCCTCCCCGTCCTCCACGAACTCGACGCTGAGGTCGAAGGTGGCCGACCGGCGGGGCACGGCCACGCCCGTCGCCCCCAGGCCGGACAGCCGGGGCGCGCTCCTCGGGGCGCTGTGCAGCAGCACCATCACATCGAACAGCGGATTGCGGCCCGCCTCCCGGCGCGCCCCCACGGCCTCCACCAGCCGCTGGTACGGCGCCTCGTCATGGGCGAAGGCGTCCAGCACCGTGGCCCCGGCGTCGGCCAGCAGCGCGCGGTAGGAACGGGCCGTGTCCACCGCCGACCGCAGAACCACCGTATTGACGAAGAAGCCGACGGCGCGCTCGAGTTCGGTCCGGCCACGGCCGGAGGTGACGGTGCCGATGGCGATGTCGTCCTGCCCCGACCAGCGGGCGAACAGCCCCTGGCAGGCGGCGACCAGCGCCGTGAACAGCGTGGTCCGCTCGCGCGCCGCGAGCGTCCGCAGCCGGTCCGCGGTGGCGCGGCCCACCGTGAACTCGTGGATCGCCCCCGCCGAGGTGGGCGCGGCGGGCCGGGGCCGGTCGGTGGGCAGCTCCAGCGGGACGACGCCGTCCAGCCGCTCCTTCCAGTAGTCGAGCTGGCGGTCCAGGGCGGCCCCCGAGAGCCGTTCCCGCTGCCACACGGCGAAGTCCGGGTACTGCACCGGCACCGGGGGCAGAGGGTCCGCGCCGGGCCCGGCGCCGTACAGCGCGCACAGCTCGTCCTGCAGCACACCCATCGACCAGCCGTCGGTGACGATGTGATGGGCCGTGAGCAGCAGTACGTGCGCGTCCTCGGCCAGGCGGATCAGCAGCGCCCGCAGCGCCGGACCGGTCCGCAGCCCGAACGGCCGGGCGTACTCGGCCAGCAGCAGCCGGTCCAGCGCCCCGGCATCCCCGCCCTCGCCGGTGAGGTCGGCCACCGGCAGCGGGACGGGCGCGGCCAGGCGCACCACCTGGGCGGGCCGGCCGTCGAGGTCGTCGAACGTGGTCCGCAGCGCCTCATGGCGCTCCACCAGCGCATCCAGCGCCCGGGAGAGCGCCGCCACGTCCAGGGCGCCGGTCAGCCGCAGCGCCAGCGCGCTGTTGTACCCCGCCTCCTCCGGCTGGAGGGTGTGCAGGAACCACAGCCGCTCCTGGGCGAAGGACAGCGGCAGCGGCCGTGCGCGGTCCGCGCGGGGGATGGCCTCGGTGCACCCGGCCTTGCCCGCGAGGCGGCGGCGCAGCGCCTCCCGCAACTCCTCGGGCAGGGCGGAGGCGCGATCCTTCCTCGAAGACGTCATGTCGTCCTTCCTCACCGGTCGTCGTGGTCGCTGCCGCCGGAAGCGGCGTCTTCGAGCTCGCGCAGGATGTGCTCCTCGACCAGGTCGGCGAGGGCGGAGACGGTGCGCGCGGTCAGGATGTCCCGCGGCGTCAGATCGACGGCGAACGCCTCCTTTGCGCGGGAGGCGATCAGCAGGCTGCGGACCGAGTCACCGCCCAGGGCGAAGAACTCGTCCTCCGCGCCGACCGGCGACACCTCCAGCACCTCCGACCAGATCTCCGCGATGACCTCCTCGGTGGGAGTGCGCGGGGCGATGTGGGCGGCCGGTGCGGCGGCGGTGGTGGCGGGGCCGGGCGCGGGCAGCGCCGCGCGGTCGGTCTTGCCGTTCTGGTTGAGCGGCAGCCGGTCCAGCACGGCGAACGCCGACGGGACCATCGGACCCGGAAGCGTCCGGCCCAGATGGGTGCGCAGCTCGGCGTCGGCCGGGGCGCCGGCCCCGGGCGCGAGGACCAGATGGGCCACCAGCCGGCGCACCCCTGGCTCGTCCTCCCGCACCGTCACCACGGCCTCCGCGACGGCGGGGTGGCCGCACAGCGCGGTCTCCACCTCACCGGCCTCGATGCGATGGCCGTGCAGCTTGAGCTGGTGGTCGCCGCGCCCCAGATGGTGCAGTCGGCCCTCCGCGTCGTAGCGGGCGAGGTCGCCGGTGCGGTACATCCGGGAGCCGGGCGGCCCGAACGGGTCGGCGACGAAGCGGGCGGCGGTCAGCCCGGCGCGGCCCAGATAGCCGCGGGCGAGCGACGGACCGCTGACCCACAGCTCGCCCACCGCCCCCACCGGCACCGGGCGCAGCCGCGCGTCGAGCAGCTGGACCCGGGTGTTGGGGATGGGCCGCCCGATCAGCGGCGGGGCCCCGTCGGGGGCGAGCGGCTCGGACCAGGTGGCCACCACGGTGGTCTCGGTCGGCCCGTACGCGTTGATCATGCGGTGGTGCGGCGCCCAGCGGGCGGCCAGGTCCGCGCCGCAGGCGTCCCCACCCACGATCAGCGTCCGCAGATCGGGCAGCTCCCGCTCGGTGCCCGGGGGCAGGGTCGCGAGGGCGGCGGGCGGGATGAGGGTATGGGTGATCCGCTGCCGCCGCAGGACGTCCGCGAGATGGCCGCCCAGCAGCGGGCCGGGCTCGGGCACCACCAGCGTGGCCCCGGACGGCAGCGCCATGCACAGCTCCAGGACGGAGGCGTCGAAACCGGGCGAGGAGAATCGCAGCACCCGGTCGCCCGGCCGCACCTGGAAGTGCTCGGCCTCGGCGGCGGCGAACCCGGCGATCCCGCGGTGGGTGACCACCACCCCCTTGGGGGTCCCGGTGGACCCGGAGGTGTAGATCACATAGGCGGGGTCGTCCGGGTGGACGGCGCTGAGCCGGTCCCCGTCCGTGGGGCGGTGCGCCGGGCCGTCCGGGGCCTCGGCCTCGGCGGCCCGCTCGATCACCAGATGCGGGGCGGAGTCCTTGAGCATCAGCTCGACTCGCTCGGCCGGGTAGCCGGGGTCGATGGGCAGATAGGCGCCACCGGCCTTGGCCACCGCGAGCCGGGCCACGACGGACTCCACCGAGCGGGGCAGCACCAGCGCGACGATCCGGCCGGGGCCCACACCCCGCCCGATGAGGTGATGGGCGAGGCGGTTGGCCCGACCGTCCAGCTCCGCGTAGGTCAGCCGGAGGCCGGGGGAGTCCACCGCCGTGGCGTCGGGACGGCGGTCCGCCACCGCCTCGACAAGCTCCGCCCAGGTCGCCCGGGGCACCTCCCGGGCGGTGTCGTTCCAGTCCACCAGGAGGCGGCGGCGCTCGGCGGCCGGGAGGATGTCGATCCGGTCCAGCGGCAGTTCGTCGGGTGCCGCGGCAAGTGCGCCGAGGAGATGGATGAGCCGGTCGGCCAGCGCCCCGGCGGTGGACTCCTCGAAGAGCCGCGGGTCGTAGCCGAGTTCCACGGACAGTTCGGATCCGGGCGAGACCACCACGGTCAGCGCGTAGTTGGTGGACTCCAGGGCGTTCAGATCGCGCACCCGCAGCCCGTGCTCGGCCGCGGCCGAGCTGTTGATGGGGTAGTTCTCGAACACCACCAGGCTCTCGAAGAGGTCCACCCCGGCGGGCAGTTCGCTCCAGCCCCGCAGCCGGGCCAGCGGCACATGGCCGAAGCCGCGCGCGTCCGCCTGCTCGGCCTGGAGCTCGCGCAGCCAGGCGGCGGCACCGGCGGTGCCCTCCACCGCGCACCGCACCGGGAGGGTGTTGATGAAGATGCCGGTGATGTCGTCCGCCCCGGGCAGCTCCGCCGGCCGCCCGGAGACCGTCGTCCCGAAGCAGACGTCCGACTCGCCGCTCAAGCGAGATACGAGCAAGGCCCAAGCGCCCTGCACGATCGTATTCAGGGTGAGTCGGTGCCGCCGTGCGAAGTCCTGGAGGGCGGCGGTGTCCCGCTCACCGAGCCGATGCGACAGCCAGCGCGAGGACCGGGTGGCGATCTCCGGCGTCGGCCTGCGGTCGTAGGGGAGGGGAGTGGGAGAGGTGAATCCTTCCAGGGTTTGCCGCCAGTGCGCCTCGGCACGCGTGCGGTCCTGACGGGCGAGCCAGGCCACATAGTCGGCGAACGGCCTGCGAGCCGGCAGCCTCGGCTGCTCACCGGCGGCCAGGGCGGCATGGGCGGCGAAGACATCGCCGAGCACCTGGAAGACGCTCCAGCCGTCCAGCAGCACATGGTGGAAGGTCCACAGCACCCGTACCTCACCGGGCGAGAGCCGGGCCAGCGTGACGCGGAGGAGCGGGGTCGCGGTGAGATCGATCCCGCGGGCGCGGTCCCGGTCCAACAGCCGCTCCAGCTCGGCCGTGCGCTCGTCCTCCGTGAGGCCGCTCCAGTCGAGCTCCTCGACCGGTACGGCCGCGGTGCGGCGCACGATCATCAGCGGCTCGGGCACATCGTGCACCACCACCGCGCCGCGCAGCACCGGGGTGCGGTCCACGACATGCTGCCAGGCGGCGGCCAGCACTCCGGAGTCGCCGACCCCGTCCAGCACGAACGTCGCCTGCTCCACATAGAGCCCTTGGCCCCGCTGGGCCAGGGCATGGAAGACCAGCCCGGACTGGGTCGGGGTCAGCGGATGGATATCGGCCACGTCCCGGCCGTCGCCCGCCAGCCGGTCGACGGTCTCCTGGTCAAGACCGGCCAGCGGGAAGTCCGACGGCGTCCGCCCGCCCGCCTCCGGACGGGTGCACAGCCGGACGATCGCCCGCAGCTCCTCGGCCATCTCCTCCGCGAGTCGGCGCACCGTGGCGCGGTGGTGCAGCGACCTGGAGTACGACCAGCTGAGTTCGAGCCGCCGGTCCGCCACCCGGCCGATCACATCGAGCAGATGCGGCCGGGGCGCCTCCGGGCTCATATCGCCTTCCAGCCCACCGGCCAGGGCGTGCAGCAGACCACCCGCCGGGGGCTCCCAGTCCTGCTGGCCCAGATAGTTGAAGCTGATCTTCGGGGTGGCGGGGAGGCCGGAGGCGGCCACGCCGGACAGCTGGCGCAGCGCGCCGTAGCCCAGGCCGTTCCCGGGGACCGCCCGCAGCCGTTCCTTGACGGCCTTCAGCGTCCGCCCCAGCCCCCAAGAGGCGGGGGCTTCGAGCGCGACGGGGAACATGCTGGTGAACCAGCCGACCGTACGGGACAGATCGACCCCGTCGAAGATCTCCTCCCGGCCGTGCCCCTCCAGGGCCACCGTCACCGTGTCCCGGCCGGTCCAGCGTGCCAGTACCCGTCCCAGGGCGCACAGCAGCACGTCGTTGATCCGGGTCCGGTACGCGCCCGGCACCTCCTGCAGCAGCAGCCGGGTCTCCTCGGCGTCCAGCCGGACGTTCACCTCCTCCGCCGAGGCGGCGGTATTGGGGCCCTCGCCGTCCGTGGGGAGGTCGCCGTCCGTGGGGAGGCCGACGCCGCCGGGGGAGGCCGCCCAGTGGCCGCGCTCGGCGTCGAAGCCCCCGGCGGCGGTGTGCTCGGCCAGGCGCAGCGCCCAGGTCCGGAACGACGTGGTCCTGGGGCCAGGCTCCGGCGTCCGGCCCGCCACGATCTGCCGGTAGGCGGTGTCCAGGTCCTCCAGCACGATGCGCCAGGAGACGGCGTCCACCACCAGGTGGTGGGCCGTCAGCAGCAGTACGGGCCGTTCCGTCTCGCCCCGGGTGAAGAGCGCGGCGCGCAGCAGCGGTCCCCGGACCAGGTCGAACCCGGTCCTGATCCGCCCGGCCGTCTCCCGCGCCACCGCGTCCCGCCGCTCCGGCGCCACGGCGGACAGATCGTGGACGTCCAGTACCGGCTCCGTGTCCGGCGGGGCGTTGTGCTGGCGTACGGTGCCGTCGTCGGTCCGCTCGAAGCGCAGCCGCAGGGCGTCATGGTGGGTCAGCACCGTGGACAGGGCGGTGCGCAGCGCGTTCTCGTCCACCGGCGCGGTCAGTTCGGCCGAGATCGACTGGCTGAAGTGCGCTGCGGTGGCGTCGAGTTGGGCGAAGAGCCAGTGCTGGATCGGGGTCAGCGGCACCTCGCCGACGACCGGACCCCGCTCGCTCCCGGCCACCGTGGCGGTGGCCTCCCGCGCGGCCGTCGCCAGATCCGCCACGGTCTGGTGGACGAAGAGGTGGCGCGGGGTCAGCTCGATCCCGGCCCGCCGGGCGGCGGAGACGATCTGGATGCTGAGGATGGAATCGCCGCCGAGGGCGAAGTAGTTGTCCTCCACGCCGATCCGCTCCACGCCGAGCACCTCCGCCCAGATGGCGGCGAGGGCCTTCTCGGTCTCCGTACGCGGCTCGACGTGGCCGGTGGCGCGGGCCGCCCAGACGGGTGCGGGCAGCGCCCGCCGGTCCAGCTTGCCGCTCGACCCCAGCGGCAGCCGGTCCAGGACGACCACGGCCGAGGGGACCATATGGTCCGGCAGACTCGTGGCGAGGAAGGCGCGGATCGCGGTGGTGTCCATCGGCGGGGAGCCCGGGACCCGCACCACATAACCGGCCAGCCGCTTGTGGCCGCCGGTGTCGACGACCGCCGCGGCCGCCTCGGCGACATCGGGATGGCGCGCCAGCGCCGCCTCGACCTCGCCCAGTTCGATACGGAAACCGCGCACCTTGACCTGTTCGTCGGTTCTGCCGAGGTACTCCAGCTGCCCCCGCTCGTCCCAGCGGACCAGGTCGCCGGTGCGGTACATCCGGCCGCCCGCGGGGCCGTACGGATCGGCCGTGAACCGCTGCGCGGTCAGCCCCGGCCGGCCGAAGTACCCCCGGGCCAGGCCCGGCCCGGCCAGATAGAGCTCTCCCGGCACCCCGACCGGCACCGGCCGCATCCGCGCGTCCAGGGCGTAGGCCCGGGTGGCGGCCACCGGGGCGCCGATGGGCGGGGTGCGGTCCGGATCGTCGGGGTCGCAGATCCAGGCGGTGGCGTAGACGGTGGCCTCGGTGGGCCCGTAGATGTTCGCCACCCGGCAGCCGGGGATGGCCGCCCGGACCTCCTTGACGGTACGGGCCGCGAGGCCTTCGCCCGCCAGCACCACGGTCCCCGCCGTCACCGAGACCGACCCCTTGCCGAGCACCTGCCCGAGCGCCGAGGGCACGGCGCTGATCAGGCTCGCCGTTCGGCCTTCCGTTCGCTCGGCCAGGGTGAGCAGATCGCGGACGATCTCGATGGCGCCGCCGGCCAGCAGCGGGCAGAGGATCTCGAAGACCGACACATCGAAGTTGAGGGAGGTCGAGGCCACCACATGGGAGAGCTCCCGGGCGCCGAACTCCTCCCGTGCCCACGCGGCCAGCGCCGCCACGCTCTCATGGGTGACCACGACGCCCTTGGGCGTACCGGTGGACCCCGAGGTGTGGATGGCGTACGCCGGATGGGCGGGGAGCAGTGGGCCGCGCCGCTCGTCGTCGCCGACGTTCCGGGCGGGCAGTTGGGCCGGCCGCCCCCGGAACTCCGCGCCGTCCAGCAGGATCCGGCCGCCGCCCGCCCCGGCGGGGATCCGGTCCGCCACCTCCTCGGTGGTCACCACCGTGTCCGGGGCGATGTCGCCGAGCATGAAGGCGATCCGCTCCGCCGGATACGCCGGGTCGACCGGGAGATAGGCCGCCCCGCTCTTGAGCACCGCCAGCACCGCCACCACCAGCTCCGGTGTGCGCGGCAGGGCCAGGGCCACGAAGTGTTCAGGACCGGCGCCCGAGGCGATCAGCAGCCGGGCCAGCCGGTTGGCGCGCTCGTTCAGCTCCCGGTAGGTCAGCGGCCCGCCGTCGCCCAGCACCGCCACCGCGTCCGGCGTACGGGCCGCCTGCGCCTCGAACAGCGCGGGCAGTACCGCGTCCGGCGCGGCGGAGACCGGGCCGCTGAAGCGGTCGAGGATGCCGCGCGTCTCGGCCTCGCCGACCAGCGGCAGTTCGTCCAGCCGCCGCTCCGGATCGGTCGCCATCTCCACCAGCAGATTCCGCAGACAGCCGCCCAGCCGCTCGATCGTCGGGGCGTCGAACGCGTCGGGGTCGTAGTCCAGGCAGATCGACAGCCGCTCCTCGGGCGCCACCACCACGCTGAGCGCGTAGTTGGTGGGCTCCACATCCCGCTCCTGCCGGATGCCCAGGCCGTGGGCGGCGATGGCCTCGCTGTCGAACGGGTAGTTCTCGAAGACCACGATGGAGTCGAAGAGGCTCACCCCGCCGGGCACCTCGCTCCAGCCGCCCAGCTGCGCCAGGGACACGAACTCGAAGAGCCGGGACTCCGACTGGGCCGACTGCAGCTCCCGCAGCCAGTCCAGCAGTCCGCTCTCCCCGGCCACCCGGACCCGGGTGGGGATGGTGTTGATGAACACTCCGACCATGGACTCGACACCCGGCAGCGCGGCCGGCCGCCCCGAGACGGTGGTGCCGAAGCACAGGTCGTCGGCCCCGGTGTACCGGGACAGCAGCAGCGCCCAGGCGCCCTGCACCACCGTGTTCATGGTCAGCCCGCCCCGCTGCGCGGTGGTACGCAGCCGGGCGGACTCCTCGGCGTCCAGCGTGACCCGGTGCGAGCCCGAGGAGGCGCTGCGGTGGGCCTCCGGCTCGGGCCGGTCCCGCGGCAGTTCGGTGGGCGAGGTGAACCCGGCCAGCGCCGTACGCCAGTACCGCTCGGCCTCCGCCGTGTCCTGCTCGCCCAGCCAGCCCAGGTACTCGCGGAACGGCCGGCGGGCGGGCACCACGGGCGCCCGTTCCGAGGTCAGCGCCGCATACCGCTCGCAGACCTCGTCGAAGACCTGCGCCGCGCTCCAGCCGTCGAGCAGCACATGGTGGAAGGTCCACACGATCCGCACCTCGTCGGCGGACAGCCGGATCAGCGCCAGCCGCATCAGCGGCGCCGTGGCCAGGTCGATCCCCTCGGCCCGGTCCTCGGCGAGCATCCGGAGCAGCTCGGCCTCGCGCCACTCCTCGGGCCGCCGGGTCCAGTCGTGGTGGACGATCCGGAGCGCCGCCCGGTCCGTCACGACCTGGAGCGGCTCCGGGGTGTCCGCCCACACCAGATGGGTGCGCAGGATCGGATTGGCGTCCACCGTCTGCCGCCACGCGGTGGCCAGCGCCCGCGGATCGCCCGCCCCGGTCAGCGTCAGCTGGACCTGGTTGACATACGCGTCCGACGCCGGGTCCATCAGCCCGTGGAACAGCATCCCGGCCTGGGTCGGGGTCAGCGGATAGATGTCCTCCACCGCCCGGCCGTCGGCGGCGATCCGGTCCACCGCGGCCTGGTCGAGCCGGGCCAGCGGGAAGTCCGACGGGGTGCGGCCGCCCGCCCCGGGGCCGGCGCAGTGGCCGATGATCTCTTCCAGCGCGCGAAGCATCCCCCGCGCCAGCCCGGCCACCGTCTCCTCGGTGTGCGTCCCCGAGCCGTAGTACCAGGTGATCTCCAGGCACCTGCGCTCCACCCGGCCCACGACGTCCATCAGATGCGCCCGGGCCGTGTCGGGCGCGGCGTCACCGCCGAGACCGTCCCGTACGGTGCGGACGAGACCGCTGTCGTCGTCCGCCGCCGACCAGTCGAACTGCCCGAGGTAGTTGAAGCTGATCCCCGGCTCCGCCGCGTCCAGGAGCCCGGAGCCGGGGGAGAGGTGGCGCAGCGCGCCGTAGCCGATGCCGCGTGCGGGCACCGCCCGCAACTGCTCCTTGACGGACTTCAGCGTCTCGCCCCAGCCGCCGCCCGGCACGTCCAGGGCGACCGGATAGAGGCTGGTGAACCAGCCGACGGTGCGGGACAGGTCCACCCCGTCCAGCAGATGCTCCTCCCGGCCGTGGCCCTCCAGGTCCACGGCGATCCGGCGCCGCCCGGTCCAGCCGCCGAGCACCCGGCCCAGCGCCGCGAGCAGCACATCGTCCACACGGGTGCGGTAGACCTCGGGGACCTGCCGCAGCAGCGCCTCGGTGCGCTCCCGGTCGAGACGGACGGTGACCGACGCCATGGATGCCACCGTGTTGTCCCCTTCACCGTCCACGGGCAGTCCCGCGGCGCACTCCGCGGTCACCGCCCGCCAGTGGGGGAGTTCGGCGTCGAAACCACCGGCGGCGGTGTGCTCGGTGAGCTTTCGGGACCAGTCCCGTACGGAGGTGGTGCGTGGGCCGAGGTCGGCCCGGTTGTCCGTGAGCAGTTGCCGGTACGCGGTGTTCAGATCCTCCAGCAGCACCCGCCAGGAGACCCCGTCCACCACCAGGTGGTGGGCGGTCAGGAAGAGTGTCGGCCGCTGGCCGTCGCCACGGTGGAACAGCCGCGCTGCCAGCAGCGGGCCCCGCGCCAGGTCGAACCCGGCCTGCGCCTCGGCCATCGCCGCGGCCTCGGCGGCCCGGCACTGGTCCGCGTCGAGCCCCGACAGGTCGTGCTCCCGCAGGGGCGCCGGGGCCGTCAGGTCCGGCTGCGGGCAGTACTGTCCCGGGCCTCCGTCGGCGCCGGGCCCGAACCGCGTGCGCAGCGCGTCATGGTGGACCAGCAGCGCGTCGAGCGCCGCGCGCAGCGCGCGGAGGTCGGGCTCCCGCTGGAGTTCCACGACCACGGACTGGTCGAAGTGGCCGGGCCGGTCGGTCCGCATCCCGAAGAACCAGTGCTGGATCGGGGTGAGCGGTACCTCGCCGGTCACCGGCCCGGTGTCGGCGGCGGGCGTGGCGGTGGGCGTGGTGACGGCTGCGAGCGAGGCGATGGTGGGATGCCGGAAGAGCTCGCGGGGGGTGAAGGCCAGCCCCGCCTGCCGGGCGCGGGAGGCCACCTGGATGCTGAGGATCGAATCCCCGCCCAGATGGAAGAAGTTGTCCTCGGCGCCGATCCGCTCCCGGCCCAGCAGGGTGCCCCAGATCTCCGCGAGGGCCCGCTCGGTGTCGGTACGGGGCGCCACATAGCCCGCCGTCCCGGCCGCCGCCGGGTCGGGCGCGGGCAGCCGTCGGCGGTCCACCTTGCCGTTGCGGGTGAGCGGCAGCGCGTCGAGGGTGACGAACGCCGAGGGCACCATGTAGTCGGGCAGCAGGCCGCCCAGGAAGGACCGCAGCTCCCCGGCGTCCGGCACCTCGGCCCCGCCCACCGGCACCGCGTAGCCGGTCAGCAGCGTGCGGTCGCCCACCCGGGAGAGCGCGACGACCGCCTCCGCCACGGCCTCGTGGCGGGTCAGCGCCGCCTCGATCTCGCCCGGCTCGATGCGGAAGCCCCGGACCTTCAGCTGGTCGTCGGCGCGGCCCACGAAGCGCAGTTCACCGTGGTCGGTCCAGGCCACGATGTCCCCGGTGCGGTACATCCGGGAGCCGGACGGCCCGAACGGATCGGCGACGTACCGCTCGGCGGTGGCGCCGGGGCGGCCGTGGTAGCCGCGCGCCACCCCGGCCCCCGCGATGTACAACTCCCCGGGGATGCCCGGCGGTTGCGGCTGGAGGGCGCCGTCGAGGACGTACGTGCGGGTGTTGTCCAGCGGCCGCCCGATGGGCAGCGAGCGCGGCAGCTCCTCCCCGGCGCGGAAGGGGCGCCGGGTGGCGAACGTCGTGGTCTCGGTGGGCCCGTAGCCGTCCGTCACCGTCAGCTCGGGGCAGGCCGCGAGCACCCGGCGCACCGCGCCCGGGGGCACCGCCTCGCCGCCGGTCCACACCTCCCGGGCGCCGCGCAGACACTCCGGCGCCTCCTGCGCCAGCAGCCGGAACAGCCCGGCGGTCAGCCACAGGCAGCTCACCCCGTACTCGGCGACCGCCCGGCGCACGGTGTCCGCGTCCACGTCCCCGGCGGGCGCCAGCACGGCCCGGCCGCCGCGCAGCAGCGGCACCCACAGCTCGTATGTCGAGGCGTCGAACGCCTGGGGCGAGTGCACCAGCACCCGGTCGTGGTCCGCGAAGGCGCGGTCGGCGACGAGGGCGGCCACATCGCGGTGGCGCACCGCGATCCCCTTGGGCCGCCCGGTGGAGCCCGAAGTGAACATCAGATACAGGGCGTTGTCGGGGGAGAGCGCCACGCTCGGCGGCCCCGACGGGCTGTCGCCGCCGCCGTCGCCGGGCCCGGAGACCACGAGCAGGGTCCGCGCGGCGTCCGAGGTGCCCGCCGCCGTGCGCTCCCACGCGCGGTCGGTCAGCAGCACCTCCGCGCCCGCCTCCGCCAGCACGCTCCGCAGCCGGTCCCCGGGGGCGCGGGTGTCCAGCGGTACGTACACCCCGCCCGCCTTGACGACCGCCAGCAGCGCCACCACCAGCTCCACCGACCGGTCCATCAGGACGGCCACCGGGCGCTCCGGGCCGACGCCGTGTCCGATGAGCCGGTGGGCCAGCCGGTTGGCGCGGCTGTCCAGCTCCCGGTAGCTCACCGGGCCCGCCTCGCCGTCCAGGGCCACCGCGTCCGGCGCACACCGCACCCGCTCGGCGAACAGCCCGGCCACCGTGGACTCGGGCAGCGGAACGGCGGTGTCGTTCCACTCCCGGAGCACCTGGTGGCGCCGGGTGGCGGTGAGCGTCGGAAGGTGTGCGGGCGCCCGGTCCGGGGTGTCGGCCATGGCCGTCAGCAGCACCGTCAGATACTCCGCCATCCGCCGGGCGGTGGCCTCGTCGAACAGCGCCGGGTCGTAGCCGAGCCGCAGCGCCAGCTCCGCACCGGGGTAGACCACCAGGGACAGCGGGTAGTTGGTGGTCTCGACGCCGTTCAACTCGCGCAGGGCGAGACCGTGCGCGGCGGCGAGGTCCCCGCCGATCGGATAGTTCTCGAAGACCACGATGGAGTCGAAGAGGTTCACCCGCTCGGGCAGACCGGTCCAGGACCGCAGCCGGGTGAGTGGCACGAAGTCGAACCGCCGGTCCTCGGTCTGCCCGGACTGCACCGCGCTCAGCCAGGACAGCAGGGTGGACCCGGCCGGCACCGTGAGGCGGGCCGGCACGGTGGTGATGAACAGCCCGTTCATCGTCTCCACGCCCGGCAGCTCCGGCGGCCGTCCGGACACCGTGGTCCCGAAGACCACGTCCTCGCGGCCGGACTGCCGGGCCAGCAGCAGCGCCCAGGCGCCCTGCACCACCGTGTTCAGGGTCAGCCCCTCGTCCCGGGCCAGGGCCTGGAGCCGCTGGGTGGTGGCGGCGGGCAGGGTCACGCGGAGATCCTCGGTGGACTCGGCGTGATGGGTCTCGGTGGGCTCCCGGTCGTACGGCAGCGGGGTGGGCTCGGTGAGATCGCCCAGCCGGGTCCGCCAGTGCTCCTCGGCCAGGGCCCCGTCGCGCTCCCGCAACCAGGCCACATAGTCGCCGAACGGGCGGCGGCCGGGCAGCCCGGCGGCCATGGCCGCGCCGGACGCCCCGTCACGCGCCCGTGCGTGGCAGTGGAAGACGTCGGAGAGCACCTGGAACAGGCTCCAGCCGTCCAGGATCAGATGGTGGAACGTCCACACCACCTGGACCTCGGTCTCCGACAGCCGTGCCAGCGCCAGCCGCGTCAGCGGTGCGGCGGCCAGGTCCAGGCCGCGCTCCCGGTCCTCGGCGAGGAACCTCCGCAGCTCCTCCCGGCGCTCGTCAGGGCCGGACAGATGACGCCAGTCGAGCAGGGCCACCGGGATCCGGACCCCGCGCTCCACCACCTGGACCGGCTCGGGAACCCCCTCCCACACCGCGCGGGCGCGTAACACCTGGGTGCGGTCGGCGACCTGCTGCCAGGCCGCGGCCAGCGCCGCCGGCTCCGGCACCCCGCCGAGGACGAAGGTGAGCTGCTGGAAGTAGGCCCGCCGGTCGTCCTGCGCCAGCGCGTGGAACAGCATGCCCGCCTGGGTGGGGGTGAGTGGGTAGATGTCCTCCACCGTGCCCCCGTTCCCGGCCAGCCGGTCCACGGCGGCCTGGTCGAGGGCGGCGAGCGGGAAGTCGGACGGGGTGCGGCCGCCCGCGCCGGGCGCGCCGCCGTGCCGGGCGATCTCGCACAGCGCCTCGCGGAACTCCCCGGCGAGCCGGGCGACCGTCTCCTCCCGGTGCAGATTCGCGGAGTAGAACCAGGTGAACTCCAGGTCGTCACCCTCGACCCGGCCCACCACCTCCAGCGGATGCGGGCGCGGCGAGGTGGGGTCGGCGTCCAGGGCCAGCTCCCGGTGCAGACCGCGGAAGAGCCCGTCGGCACCGCCCGGCGCCCCGAACCGGCCCAGGTAGTTGAAGCTGATCCCGGCGGTGGGGCCGTCGGGGAGGCCCGCGCCGTCGAGCAGATGGCGCCGCACCCCGTAGCCAAGACCACGCCGCGGCACGGCCCGCATCTGCTCCTTGACGGACTTGAGGACCTCGCCCCAGCCGCCGTCCGGGAGGTCGAGCGCCACCGGGAAGCGGGTGGTGAACCAGCCGACCGTACGGGACAGATCCAGGTCCGCGAAGAGCTCCTCGCGGCCGTGGCCCTCCACGTCCACCGGCACCCGGGCGCGCCCGGTCCAGCGGCGCAGCACCCGGGCCAGGGCGCTCAGCAGCACGTCGTTGACCTGTGTGCGGTAGACCTCGGGAAGCGTCTGGAGGAGTGCGGCGGTCTCCTCCGGGCCGAGCCGGACGGTGACCGACCGGGCCGAGGCATAGGTGTTCTCCGCCTCGTGCACCCCGTCCGACCCGTGCAGGTCCGTAGGCAGCGAGGGGTCGCAGGCCCCGGCCAGGCCGGTCCAGTACGCCTCCTCGTCGGCGAACCCGCCCTCCCCGGCATGGGTGTTGAGCCGCAGCGCCCAGCGGCGCAGCGGGGAGGACTTCGGGGGAAGCCCGGCCCCCTCGCCCCGGGCCGCCCGACGGTAGGCGCTGTCGAGATCCTCCAGGACGACGCGCCAGGACACCCCGTCCACCACCGCGTGATGGATGGTGAGGTGGAGGACCGGGCGCGGCCCGGCGTCCCGGTCCAGCACCGCCCGCATCAGCGGCCCCTCGGCCAGGTCGAAGCGGCCCAGGTGCGCGGCGCCGGTGTTCTCGAGCGGTACGCGGACGGCCGCCGCGTCCTCGATCCACTGGTACCAGCCGCCGCCCCGGCGCCCGAAGCGGGAGCGCAGGGCGTCATGGTGGTCCACCAGCGCGTCCAGGGCGTGGCGCAGCGCGTCCTCGTCCACGTCCTCGGGCAGCACCAGCGAGATGGTCTGGTTGAAGTGGCCGGCCCGCTCGGGGTCGGCGGTGAACAGCCAGTGCTGAATGGGGGTCAGCGGCAGCTCCCCGGTGGCCGTGTCGTCCCCGCCGGAGACGGGCTCGGCCGGGGCGGTGGTGGTGTCCAGGTGCAGGGCCAGCGCGGCGATCGTCTGATGGCGGTAGACATCGCGCGAGGTGACGGCGAGCCCGGCCTGGCGTGCCTGGGAGACCAGCTGGATGCTGAGGATCGAATCGCCGCCGAGGGAGAAGAAGTTGTCCTCCATCCCCACGCGGTCCACCCGCAGGATCCGGGCCCAGACCGTCGCCAGGGCCCGCTCGGTGGCGGTCCGGGGCGCCACATAGCCCGGTGCCGCGGCCTCGGCCCAGTCCGGCTCGGGGAGCCGGCCGCGGTCCAGCTTGCCGTTGGGGTTGAGGGGCATCCGCTCCAGGACGACGACGGAGGCGGGCACCATGTAGTCGGGCAGCGAGCGCCGCAGGAACCGCCGCAGCCCCGCCGGGTCGGGCCCGGCGCTCGCGGCGGCCACCACATAGGCGATCAGCCGCTGGCGGCCGTGCGTCTCCCGGGCGACGGCCGCCGCCTCGGCGATGTCCGGATGGCGCAGCAGCGCCGTCTCCACCTCGCCCAGTTCGATGCGGAAGCCGCGGATCTTCACCTGGTCATCGGCTCTGCCGACGTACTCCAGCTGACCCTCGCCGTTCCAGCGGACCAGGTCACCGGTGCGGTACATCCGGCTGCCGGGCGGCCCCAAGGGGTCCGCGAGAAAGCGGTGGGCGGTCAGCCCGGGCCGCCGCAGATAGCCCCGGGCCAGGCCCTGCCCGCCCAGATACAGCTCACCGGTCACCCCGGGCGGCACCAGCCGCAGCGTCGGGTCCAGGACGTACGCGCGGGTGCCCGCGACCGGGCGGCCGATCGGCGGGGCCTGCGCGGGCGCCCGGCCGTCGCAGAACCAGCCGGTGGCGTACACCGTGGCCTCGGTCGGTCCGTAGAGATTGGCGATCCGGCAGGACGGCATGGCCTCCCGGATGTCCCGTACGGTCTGGGCGGGCAGCGCCTCGCCCGCCAGTACGACGGTCCGGGCCCAGTCCGCCGGGCGATCCCCGCCCAGCAGCCGGGAGAACACCGACGGCACCCCGCTGAGCAGCCCCGTCGCCCGCGGCCGCCCCTCGGGATCGGTGAGGGCGAGCAGGTCGCGCACCACCTCGACGCTGCCGCCGGCCAGCAGCGGGCAGAGGATCTCGAAGACCGACACATCGAAGTTGAGCGAGGTCGAGGCGACCACGTCGGTCAGCCGCTCCCGCCCCAGCTCCGCCTCGGCCCAGGCCGCGAGCCCCGCCACGGCGTGGTGGGTCACCACCACGCCCTTGGGCCGGCCGGTCGATCCGGAGGTGTAGATGACATAGGCGGGATGGGCCGGGAAGAGCGGCCGGAGCCGTTCGGCGTCGGTGATGTCGCCGTCCGCGAGCCCGCCCAGCCGGGCGCGTACCTCCGGGTCGTCCAGCAGCAGCGGCGCGGCGTCCGCGGGCAGGCAGCCGGCCGCCCCGGTGGTGGTGAGGACGGTCGAGGGCGCGGCGTCCGCCAGCATGAACGCGATGCGCTCGGCCGGGTATCCGGGGTCCACCGGCAGATATCCGGCGCCCGCCTTGAGCACCGCCAGCAGGACGACGACGAGCTCGGCCGAGCGGGGCAGGGCGAGCGCCACCAGCCGCTCGGGACCGGCACCCCGGTCGATGAGCAGCCGCGCCAGCCGGTTGGCGCGCCGGTTCACCTCGTCGTAGGAGAGGCTGGTGTCCCCGCAGGTCACGGCGGTGGCCGCGGGCCGCCGCGCCACCTGGGCGGCGAAGAGGCCGGGCAGGGTGGCCTCGACCGCGGGCCGCTCCGGCCCGTTCCAGGCGTCGAGCATCGCATGCCACTCGGCGTCGGCCAGCATCCGCAGCTCGATCAGGGTGGCGCCCGGATCGGCCACCATGGCGGTCAGCAGCCGGTGCAGATGCCCGGCCATCCGCTCGATCGTGGCCGGGTCGAACAGATCGGAGTTGAACTCGACGGTCAGCCCCAGCGAGCCGTCGTCGCGGGGCAGGAACTCCAGCACCAGGTCGAACCGCGCGGCCGGGCGCGGCAGGGAGTGCTCGGTGATCCGCACACCTCCCGCCTCCTGGCCGGGCACCATGGCGCTCTGCTGGACGACCAGCGCCTGCACCAGCGGATTGCGGCTGGGGTCGCGGCGCGGGGCCAGCTCCTCGACGACGCGCTCGAACGGCAGCCGGTCATGGCTGAAGGCGTCCAGCACCGTCTCGCGCATCGCGTCCAGGAACCGCTCGACGGTGCTGTCCCCGTCCACATCGGCGCGCAGCACGAGGGTGTTGACGAAGAATCCGGCGACCGACTCCAGCTCCTTGCGGTGGCGCCCGGCGGTGACGGTGCCGAAGGCGATGTCCCGCTGGCCCGAGTAGCGGGAGAACAGCACCGCGACGGCGGCCGCGAGCAGGGTGAACCGCGTGGTGTCCCGCTCCCTGCCGAGCCGGGCCAGCTCCGCCACCAGCTCGGCGGGCAGCTCACGGCGGTGCACCGCGCCCGCCGTGGTGCGCACCGGCGGGCGCGGGCGGTCGGTGGGCAGCTCCAGCGTCCGCATCCCGGCCAGCCGGCCCCGCCAGTACTCCAGATCGGCGTCCGCACCGGCGGTGGCGGGACGGCTCCGCTCCCACACCGCGAAGTCCGGGTACTGGAGGGCGGGTTCGGGGAGATCGGCGTCGGTGCCGGACACCTCGGCGGCGTAGAGCGCGGCCAGTTCGCGCACCAGCAGCCCCACCGACCAGCCGTCGGTGACGATGTGGTGCTGCGCCAGCAGCAGGATGTGCTCGTCGTCTGCGAGCCGGATCAGCAGCGCCCTGGTCAGCGGGCCCTGTCTCAGGTCGTAGGGGCGGTTCAGCTCGGCGGTTAGCGTGGCGTCGAGCGCCTCGGCGCGCCGCCGCGCCGGATGCCCGCCGAGGTCGAGCCGCTCGAGCGGTACGTTCCCGTGCGCGGCCACCCGCTGCACTCCGTGCCCGTCCACGGTGGCGAAGGTGGTGCGCAGGGCGTCATGGCGGGCGGTGAGCCGGTCCAGCGCCCGGCGCAGCGCGGCCGCGTCCAGCGGTCCGTCGAGCCGTAGTCCGGCCCCGGTGTTGTACTCGGTTCCGCCGGAGGTCAGATCGTCCAGGAACCACAGCCGCCGCTGGGCGGAGGACAGCGGCAGCGGACGGTCGCGCGGCGCGGGCGGGATCGGCGCCTCGGGCGTCTCGGCCGCCGTGGCGGGCAGCCTGCCGGCCAGCCGCGCCACCGTCCTGGCGTCGAGCAGATCGCGCAGCGAGAGCTCCACGCCCAGCTCGGCGCGGATCCGGGTCAGCAGCCGCACTCCGAGGACGGAGTCGCCGCCCAGGCCCAGGAAGTCGTCCTCCACGCCCACGGTGTCCACCGGCAGCACCTCGGACCAGATGCGGGCCAGGGTCCCCTCGGCGGGGGTGCGCGGGGCGATGTGGCGCGAGTCGCCGTCCGGTGCGGAGCGCGGGGCGGGCAGCGCCTCCCGGTCGATCTTGCGGTGCGGGGTGAGGGGGAACGCGTCCAGTACGACGTAGGCGGACGGCACCATATGCGCCGGCAGCACCCGGGCCACCGCGGCGCGCACCTCCGCGGCCTTCGGCGGGGCCCCGCCGCCGGGCGGCACCAGATAGGCGACCAGCCGCTTCTGACCGGGCTCGTTTTCCCGCACCGTGACCACGGCGGATCCCACCCGGGGGTGGCGGGCCAACGCCGCCTCCACCTCGCCCAGTTCGATGCGGAAGCCGCGTATCTTCACCTGGTGGTCGGCCCGGCCGAGGAATTCCAGTTCGCCGTCGGCGTTCCAGCGGACCAGGTCACCGGTGCGGTACATCCGCGAGCCGGGCGGGCCGAACGGGCAGGCGGTGAACCGCTCGGCGGTCAGCCCCGGCCGGTCGAGATAGCCGCGGGCCAGCCCCGCGCCGCCGATGCACAGCTCTCCGGTCACCCCGACCGGCACCTGCCGCGCCGCCTCGTCCAGTACGAAGACCCGGGTGTTGGGCAGCGGACGGCCGATCGGCGGGGCGCCGGTCCCCGCCGCCAGGGCGTCCGTCCAGGAGGCCACGACCGTGGCCTCGGTCGGGCCGTAGGAGTTCACCATCCGCCGCCCGGGCGCCCACAGGTCCACCAGATCGGCGGGGCACGCCTCCGCGCCCACGATCAGCGTGCGGAAGTCGGGCAGCCCGTCGTGGAGCTGCTCCGGGGGCACGGTCGCGAGCGCCGCCGGGGGGATCAGGGCATGGGTCACCCGCCTCTCCCGCAGCACCGACGCCAGTTCGGCGCCCAGCAGCGGCCCTTCCGGGGGCACCACCAGGGCCGCCCCGGCGAGCAGGGAGGAGCACAGCTCCAGGACGGAGGCGTCGAAGCTGGGCGAGGAGAACTGCAGCACCCGGTCGCCGGGCCGGACCCGGTAGTGGGCCGCCGTCGCGGCCGAGAAGTTGCCCAGACCGGCATGTGGCACCAGCACGCCCTTGGGCACGCCCGTGGAGCCGGAGGTGTAGATGACATACGCGGGATGCTCGGGGCACAGCGGGCCGAGCAGCTCCCCGCGGCCGGGCGCGTGGTCCGGGCCCGCCCCGGCCCCCACCTCACGGATCCACGCCGGGTCGTCCAGCACGGCCACCGGCCGGGCGTCGGCCAGCATCATGGCCCGGCGCTCCCGGGGGTGCGCGGGGTCGATCGGGAGGTACGCGCCCCCCGCCTTCGCCACCGCCAGCTCGGCCACCACCAGTTCCGCCGAGCGGGGCAGCACCAGCGCCACCACCCGCTCCGGACCCACGCCCTGCCCGATGAGATGGTGGGCCAGCCGGTTCGCCCAGCGCTCGACCTCCCCGAAGGACCACTCGCGCCCGTCCGCCACCAGGGCCGGCGCCTCGGGGGCGCGCTCCGCCCGGACGGCGAAGAGCTCGCCGAGCGGCGCGCGCGAGACGGCGCGGTCCGTGGCGTTCCACGCCTCCGGAGGGAGGTCCGGGACGGGCTGGGGTGCGGACACCGATGAGGTCTCGTAGTGGTCCGTCATGGTGGGTTGTGGCCCTTCAGAGCGGTTGAACGGGCGGATATGGGGGCGGCTCGGGCCGGCCGGCGCCGAGCCGGTGCGCCCGCGCCCGGCCGGGGGAGACGTGGGGAGAACGGCCGTGTGCGGGGCGGTGGGAACCTCAGACCAGGGCGCTCTTACGGGCCATCCGGCCCGAGAGCTGGATCCGGTCCACGGCGCCGGTCCGCGGATCGCGGACGAAGCGTCCGCCGGGGAGCCGGCGTCCGGAGGAGGGGTCCACCAGATCGCAGGTGAGGTCCTCGTGGCAGACCAGCGGCGCGGGGAGGTCGCCGTCCACGGACAGGGCGAGAACGCCGCCGTCGCTGATGGTCACCTGGTACTCGACGTCGCCGTTGAGGTAGACCCCGGTGCACTGCGAGGTGGTGGCCATGGGAGTGGCCCGGCGCCGTGGGGTGGGTGTGGGGGGCACCCGGACGCCGGTGATCTCGACGAGGACATCGGTCAGTTCGTGCCACAGCTCGGTGCCGGTGCCCGCGTTGGCGGTGAAGCCGACCACCGCGCCCGTGGCGGGCTCGGCCCGCAGGAAGCAGGAGGTGCCCTGGGCGTTGCCGTCGTGCCCGAACCACAGGGCGTCGCCGTGCCGGAAGAGCCCCCAGCCCAGGCCCCAGCCGTCGGCCAGCACACCGGGGTCGGCGCCGGGCACCGGGCGGCGCATCTCCTCCGCGAGCTCGCGGGGCGGCAGCCCCGCGGCCCCGTCGCCGAGATGGGCCCGGCCCAGCGCCACCAGATCGAGGGCACTGACCCTCAGCGCACCGGCCGCGGCCTCGGCGGGGGCGAGGTTCTGCCGCACCGGCCGCGTTCTGCCCGTGGCCTTGTTGGCCGAGTGGCCGCGCGCCGTGGGCCGGTGCGGGGCGCCGGCCGTGCCGATGAAGGACGGCACGGTGCCCAGCGGATCGAGCAGAACGGACCGCACGGTCTCCTGCCAGCTCATTCCGGTGACCGTCTCGATCAGCCGGCCCGCGGCCACATAGCCCGCGTTGGAGTAGGAGAAGTCCGTCCCCGGGGGCATCACCAGGGTGCGGTCGGTGCAGTGGTCCAACAGATAGCGCGCGGCGCTCAGCGAGGCCACCTGGTCGGAGTCGGGCCCGGACGGCAGCCCCGCGGTGTGGCTGAGCACCTGGCGCACCGTGCACGGAGGACCGGCCCGCCGCAACTCCGGCACATGGTCGCCGAGCGGGTCGTCCAGCTCCACATCGCCGTCCGCCACCAGGAGCATCACCACGGTCGCGGTGTACGCCTTGGTGATGGAGCCGATGGGCACGGCCGCGTCGGCGGTGCACGGCTCGCCGGTGTCCGCGTCCAGGACGCCGGTCTCCACGGCGAGGGTCATTCCGCCGCTGTGCACGGCGAGTTGGGCCCCGGGCACCTGATGGGCGCGGGCCAGGGCGGTCAGCCGGTCCTCGAGGACGCGGCGTATCTTCGACTCCTCCTCGACGGACGGGGCCGGGGTCGGACGTAACACGGTGCACTCCTTGCCGGGGGACGGGACGGGCGACGGGGACCGGGTCATGGCAACTGGCTCGTGGCCGTGAGGTCCCGGGGCACGATCCTGAAGCCCTGCCAGTGGGTGGGCATGGGGTCCTGGTCCTCGTCCCTGGGCACATGGTGGAAGTCGACACTGACCCAGGCCACCGGGTCGGTCAGCTTCTCGTCGCCGGTGTACTTGTCGACCGAGGTGGCGCAGTCCGGGGCGGTGTTGCCGTAGGCCAGCCGTTCGCACTCCCGGTACTGCGTGAAGTACATGTCGTGGTGGGTGAACTCCTCGGTCTCGTGCGGGCCCCGGTACTGATCGCTCTGGTGGTTGTCGATCTCCCAGGACTTGGCGTGGCCGTCGGAGTTCTCGGTGGCGGGGTTCACCACCCGCCAGAAGCGGGTGGGCGCGAGATCCGCCGCGGTCTCATGGGAGAACACCGTGCGCTTGGTGGTGCGCGCGGCCGTGCCGCTGCCCAGGTAGTCGTACTGCTCCACGGTGTTCTTCGACTCTCCGTCGACGTCGAAGTCCAGCCGCCAGAAGATGTTGTGCGAGTGGTTCTCGCTGAACCGGGTGGAGCCCACCCCGGTCGGCCAGCCGCTGCTCGCGTCGGAGAACTGGAACGGCGAGAGGCTTCCGGTGGCGCCCGACCGGGGGGTGATGGAGCCGTCGTCCGAGAAGCGCCACTCGGTGATGTAGTCGTACCAGCCGATCTCGGAGACCGAGAAGACGACCAGATCGGTGCCGTGCAGCACGCCCTTCTCCACGGCGCTCTTGTAGGCGAACGGCCGCGGCTGCTCCTCGACGCACAGCACCGGGGTGTCCGAGAAGTCGCGCAGCCGTCCGTCGGGGCAGTCCTCGGCGCTGAGCGGGGTGAGCGTGCCCTGCTCCAGATCGCCGAAGCCGATGGCCGAGACGTCGTAGAAGCGCGGCTGACCGCTGTCGTAGGGCACATGCACCTCGGCCAGCGAGGCGCTCTTGAGGACCCGGGTGGGGGTGGAGCGGTTCGGGGTGTAGATCACATCGCTCAGCACCGCACCGGTGTTGCGGTCGATGTCCCAGCACATCTGCCACCGGGCACCGTTCTTGAGAGTTGTGTCGATGCGATCCGCGGCGGGGCAGGACGGGTCCGCCGAGGCCTTCGCGGGCGCGGCGGAGGCCGGGCCCGGCACCCACAGGGTCAGCAATCCCACCACGGCGATCAGCACACGAGCGCGTCGAAGCGGATGGGCACGCCGAAACACCCGGGCACGCCGAAACAGACTGGACACGGACAAGGCTCCCCTCACAGGCCGATGACGGCGGCGCGCCTGGCCGACAGATCGATGACGATCCGGCTGGTGTCGATCCACTTGCCACCCGGAATGCGCACGAACAGCTGCACACACCGGTGCTCACCGCACCGGGACACCTTCCGGGCGCCGTCCACCCCCTCGGCCCGGGAGCCGAGGAACGACATGCTCTGGAGCCGCAGTTGGGCGGGCGAGGCCAGCCGCTTCCCGGTCTGCGAGGCGTAGGACTCGCGCATCCCCGGGCCGAGCCGGCGGTCGGCGAGGATGACCTTCACCGCCTCGCGTGCCTCGGCCAGGGTGGGCGGCGGCTGGACGCCGTGCCGGCGGGTGGCGTCGAGGACCTTCTTGGAGCGCAGATCGACCACCCTGGTGATGAGGGTGTCCGAGGCGTAGTCGTAGAGCTGGACCTCGGCCCGGCTGTCGGTGGCGGATGACGCCGACTTGGCCCGGGGCACACGGCGGGTGTCCAGCGGCTCGGCGCCGGAGCCGCCCGCGGCGTTCCGCTCCCCGTCACTCTTCTTCGTCGCTTTCTGACGGTCCTTCGCGGTCCTGGTCCCGGTGGCGGCGTCGATGGCGATACGGGACGCCTCGCGCGATTCCTCCGATGTCAGCCGGCCGGAGTGTGAGGCGACGGCGGCCGCGGGCTCCGAGGCATCGGACGCGGGCGATCCGGCGGTGCGGAGGGCGGCGATCCCGCCGCCCGCCAGCACCGCGGTCAGACCCAGCGCCGCGGATACGCGCCATCTCCGGTGACGGCGCCTCCTGGTATCGGCCGCACCCTTGTCCGTCGCGTTGTCTGTCATCACCCAGCCGTTTCCGTTGTCGGTCAAGTAAGCCCGGTGGGGCTCGCGGTGACAGCACTCGGCCGGATACCGGATTGTCGCTGGTGCGTTCCCCGTCGTGCAGACGGGATTCAAGCCGCTGACAACGGCTCGCGCGGACTCCCCCCGGACTCTTCGCTGTCCACTGTTAGCTCACGCTTTCACCACTCCGGGCGGCGTAACAGTCGCATTTGTCATCAAGCGGCTGTGAGAAACGCATGTCCCATGGACGGCCGAGCGGCCGCAAAGCGATGACGGGGAAGGCTCGTGGGAAGGCTCTCTGCCATCATGCTCACATGAGCCATTCGATCACCATTCGATGTGACATCTGTGGCGCCACTCATTCCTCCTCAGCGGCCGACAGCGTCGGTGCGCTCCGCGAAGTCATCGTCCAAATGAGCTGGTCGAGGGCGCGATGGGATGGCCGGGTGATCGATATGTGCGGTGGTTGCGGAGCCCGGGAAATGGCGCCCAGCGCACCCGGACGGAGCTGCGGTTCCTGCGAGGGGGGCGAACTCTTCGATGCCCTCGGACACGACAGAATCGGACATCGTTTGGCCAACGCATTGCTCAGGGCCGGTGTCGATAATCTCGAACTGCTCTCCGGTTTTTCCGCGCGTCAGCTTCGTGATCTGGACGGTATCGGTGCGGTGAGCGCACGTCACGCACTCAATCGTCTGCACTCCGCACCGAACGAAAGGCGATCGTGAACGAATATTCCACCGGAACATCCGCACGGCCCGCTCTCTACGGCAGTCGGCGGCACCGGGTGCTGTGGGTGGCGGGCGTGGTGTTTTCGGCCGGGCTGCTGGCGCCGCTGTTATTCCTCGGCGCCGCCCGAAAGGGGATCGTGCCGCGTACCGTACCCGCCGGATACGCGGTGGCGATCTGTCCGATCGCGCTGGGGCGGCAGTGGCTGCCGGACCCGGGGGACTGGATCTCATGGGCACTCGCGGCCGCGGTGCTCACCGCGGCCGTCCATGCCGCGGTCCTGGACACCGGCCGCACGCCCGCCCATTGCCCCCCGGGCACGGACCTCAGCCCTGCGCGGTGGGACGGACCACGATCTCATTGACGTCGACATCGGCCGGCTGCTCGATGGCGAACGCGATGGCGCGGGCGATGGCGCCCGGGGAGATCGCGATCTTGTCCATGCGGGTCTGGATCCCGCCCCTCGTGTCCGGGTCGGTGATGGAATCCGCGAGCTCCGTCCGGATGAACCCCGGCGAGACGGTGGTCACCCGCAGCGATTCGCCCGCCTCCTTGCGCAGCCCTTCGGAGATGGCGCGCACGGCGTTCTTGGTGCCGGCGTAGACCGACATCGTCGGGACGATGGTCAGCCCGGCGGTGGAGAGGGTGTGCACGAAATGCCCGGAGCCCTGCTCCCGGAAGACGGGCAGGGCCTCGGCGATGCCGTACAGCACCCCCTTGATGTTGACGTCGACCATCGCCTCCCAGTCCTCGACGCGCAGATCGTCGAGGGCGGAGATCGGGCTGATACCGGCGTTGCCGACCAGGACGTCCAGCTTTCCGTACCGCTCGCGTGCCGTCGCGACCAGACGGGCCATATCCGCGCGCCGCTTCACATCCGTGACGACGGCGACGGCCTCGCCGCCCGCCCCGGCGATCCGGGCCGCCAGTGCCTCGATGCGGTCCGACCGCCGCGCCGCGAGGGCGACCTTGGCGCCGCGCTCGGCCAGCAGCAGCGCGGTCGCCTCGCCGATACCGCTGCTCGCGCCCGTAATGGCGACGACCTTGCCTTCGATACCCGATGTCATGGGGGTTCCTTCCAGTGGAAATATTGCGGGAGGGCAGGGGGAAAGGAGGTGGCGGCGATGGCCTACAGTGAGAAGTGGAGGCGCCGCCACTTCACCCCACACTAAGTGGGTGCTCCTCCACTTAGCAACCGGGAATGAGGAGAGCCGCCGATGGCCAGGGATCCAGGGCGCCCGCTGCGCGCCGACGCACAGCGCAACCGGGAGAAGATCCTCTCCGCCGCGGTGCGGGTGTTCGCCGAGGAGGGGCTGGACGCCCACCTGGAGCGCATCGCCAAGGAGGCGGGCGTCGGCACCGGCACCCTCTACCGGAACTTCCCGACCCGTGAGCTGCTGATCGAGGCCGCCTACCGCAATGAGCTGGCCCGGCTCTGCGACGCCGCCCCCGAACTGCTGGCGGCCCTGCCCCCGCGCGAGGCCCTGCGGGCGTGGCTGGCCCGCTTCATGGACTACGCCAACGCCAAGCTGGGCATGGCGGACGCGCTGCGGGGCGTGGTCGCGTCGGGCGTCAATCCGTACGCGCGGAGCCACGAGATGATCCAGGACGCGCTCTCGCGGCTGATGGACGCCGCCGTCGCGGCTGGTGTGATCCGGTCGGACATCACCGCCACCGATATGTTCGCCGCCCTCACCGGCATCGCCCTCGCCTCGGGGAAGCCCGAACAGCGGGAGCAGGCCGACCGCCTCCTCGACCTCACCCTGGACGGGCTGAGCGCCGGATCCGGTCAGTAAAGATTTCTGAGTTTTCAGTTCAGACTCTTGTGTCATCCACTCAGTGCTCTTAACGTGTGCGGCCATGGAGAACGAACACACCACGGACCGGGCCGCGGAAACCGGCGACGAGTCCGTGGGCGACCGGCTGCGCGCGCTGCGCAAGGCGCGCCGGCTGACGCTGCGGACCGTCGCCGAGGCAGCCGGGATCAGTGAGGGCTATCTCAGCCAGATAGAGCGCGGGCAGGCCAATCCCAGCATCGCCACCCTCCAGCAGGTCGCCCGCGCCCTCGGCCTGAAGGTGGCGGATCTGTTCGGCGACGACTTCACCAGCGGCCCGAGCGTGCTGCGCGCCGAGGAGGCGCCCCGGCTCGCCCTCGGGG
This sequence comes from Streptomyces rapamycinicus NRRL 5491, assembly GCF_024298965.1. Classification (NCBI taxonomy): domain Bacteria; kingdom Bacillati; phylum Actinomycetota; class Actinomycetes; order Kitasatosporales; family Streptomycetaceae; genus Streptomyces; species Streptomyces rapamycinicus. Next base: position 11,540,742 of record NZ_CP085193.1, read on the forward strand.
TGCTCGGCGGGCGCAAGTTCCGGCTGACCCCGGGGCCGCAGCACCATCTCGAAGTGTTCCTGGGGGAGTTCGACGCCCATGGCTCCACGGGAGAGACCCCCTACAGCCACGGCGACTCGGAGGAGTTCCTGTACGTCCTCGAGGGCACGGTCGGACTCCAGCTCGGCGAGCGCTCCTTCACCCTCGGCGCCGGTGACAGCATCCGCTACTCCTCGGCCGTACCCCACCGGCTGAGCGAGACGGCCGGGGCGGCCGCCCGGGTGCTGTGGGTGATCAGCCCACCCAGCTACTGATCCACCCCGCCCCGGCCCATCCCACCTCCAACCACTTCGATCCGCGATGAAACCGGGGCCATCCCAGGCCGCCCGACCAGCGGCCGTTCGACCACGATTGGCTGAGTGCCGCAGTGCTGAACGGAAATGTGTCCTTCTGGTACCGACAGACCGGCTTCCCCGAACGGCGTCCGCCGCTCGACGGCGACCTCGCCACCGATGTGTGTGTCGTGGGCGGGGGCTTCACCGGGCTGTGGACCGCGTACTACCTCAAACAGGCCGCCCCCGATCTCGACATCACCGTCGTGGAGCGGGAGTTCGCCGGATTCGGCGCCTCGGGGCGGAACGCCGGCTGGCTCAGCTGCAAGATCGCCGGATCGGCCGGGACCTATGCGAGGAAGCGCGGGCGCGAGGCCGTGATCGCCCTCCAGCGGGAGATGATCCACACCGTGGACGAGGTGATCTCGGTGGCCCGTACCGAGGGCATCGAGGCCGACATCGTCAAGAGCGGCTATCTCACCGTCGCCCATGGTGCCGCCCAACTGCCCCGGCTGCGCGCCGCGTACGACCAGCTGCGCCACTGGGGCGGGCAGGACCTGGAGTGGTTGAGCGCACCCCGGCTGGGCGAGCGGCTGCGCCTGGACGGGGCGCTGGCCGGCTACCACAATCCGCACTGCGCCCGGGTCCACCCGGCCAAGCTGGTGCGCGGCCTGGCGGCCGCGGTGGAGGCGCTGGGCGTGCGAATCCTGGAGTCCACCCCGGTCACCGCCATCGCCCCCGGCCGGGTCAGCACTCCGTTCGGCACCATCCGCGCGGGCCGGATCGTCCGCGCCACCGAGGGCTTCACCAGCGGTATCGAGGGCGAGCGGCGCACCTGGCTGCCGATGAACTCCTCGATGATCGTCACCGAGCCGCTCCCCGGCGAGCTGTGGAAGCGGCTCGGCTGGGAGGGGCAGGAACTCCTCAGCGACGCCACTCACGCCTACACCTACGGACAGCGCACCGCGGACGGCCGCATCGCCATCGGCGGCCGCGGAGTGCCCTACAGGTTCGGCTCCCGCACCGACCGGGCGGGGCAGACCAGCGCGGACACCGTGCGCGCCCTGCGGCGGATCCTCACCGGCCTGTTCCCGGACACCGCCGAGGCCGCCATCGACCACACCTGGTCGGGGGTGCTGGCCGTGCCCCGCGACTGGTGCGCCTCGATCGGCTACGACCCCGCCACCGGCGTCGGCTTCGCCGGTGGCTACGTCGGCCATGGCGTGGCCGCCACCAACCTCGCCGGGCGCACCCTGCGCGATCTGCTGCTCGGCCACTCCACCGAGCTGACCGCGCTGCCCTGGGTCGGCCACCGCACCCGGCGCTGGGAGCCCGAACCGTTCCGGTGGATCGGGGTGCACGGTATGTACGCCGCGTACCGTGCCGCCGACCGCTCGGAGTCCTCCGGCCGCACCACCACATCGCCCATCGCCCGTCTCGCCGACCGCATATCTGGACGCTGACCATGAGCAAGCCCACCGCCACCGCGGCGGCCACCGGCCGCGCCCCGGCCACCGACCGCGAGCGGACCGCCCGCAAGGCCGGTCTCGCCTCGTTCATCGGCACCACCGTCGAGTGGTACGACTTCTACATCTACTCCACCGCCTCCGCGCTCGTCCTCGGCAAGATCTTCTTCGGCGGCGGCGGGGACACCACCGGCGCGCTGCAGGCGTTCGGCAGCCTGTGGCTCGGCTTCCTCGCCCGGCCGATCGGCGGCATCGTCTTCGGCCACCTCGGCGACCGGATCGGCCGGAAGAAGACGCTGGTCACCACGTTGCTGATGATGGGCATCGCCACCACCCTGATCGGGCTGCTCCCCGGCTACGACGAGGTCGGCGTCGCCGCGCCGATCGCGCTGGTGCTGCTGCGCTTGGTGCAGGGCATCGCGGTCGGCGGCGAGTGGGGTGGCGCCGTCCTCATCGCCAGCGAACACGCGCCCAAGGAGAAGGCGCTGTCCTTCGGCGCCTTCGCACAGCAGGGGTCCCCGGCCGGATCGATCCTGGCCACCGGGATGTTCGCGCTGCTCACCCAGCTTCCGGACGACGACTTCGACGCCTGGGGCTGGCGCGTGCCGTTCCTCTTCTCCGCCGTGATGGTGGTCATCGGCCTGGTGGTGCGCCTCAAGGTCGAGGAGTCCCCGGAGTTCGCCCGGCTGCGCGATGAGAAGCGGGTAGCGAAGGTGCCCCTGCGGGAGCTGGTCACCGGCCACCCCGGATCCCTCGTGCTCGGCGTGCTCGCCAGCTCCATCGGCATCGCCGCCACCTACTTCATCACCACCTTCGTCCTGGCCTGGTCCACCGACAGCCTCGGCATGGAGCGCTCCACCATGCTGAACGTGCTGCTCGTCTACAGCGTTCTGCAGTTCATCACCCAGCCCTTCGGGGTGGTGCTGGCCGCCCGTTTCGGCCCGCGCCGCACCGTGGCGGCCCTGCTGGGGCTCAACTTCGCTCTGGTGCCGGTGATGTACGCCTGTGTCTCGACGACCCAGCCGGTCGTCGTGGGGCTCGGCATCTCCCTGCTGGGCATCACCGGCGCGATGAACTACGCGATCCTGGCCGGACTGCTCGCCGCGGCCTTCCCGATCTCGGTGCGCTACACCGGTATCTCGCTCTCCTACCAGCTGTGTTCGGCGCTCATCGGCGGTACGGCACCCCTAGTCGGCGAGTGGCTGCTGCACTCGGCCGGCGGATCCATCGTGCCGGTCGTGATCTACCAGATGGTGCTGGTGGCCGTGTCCCTCGTCTGCTCCCTGGCGCTGCTCAACCGCTCGCGGACGGCATAGCCGCGGCCGGGCCTTGGCCGAACGGTCAAAGCCACGGGTGGGTCTTTGGCCGATGCGTGCACCTCCCCGCCCGCTCCCTTCCGCATCATCAGGGGCCGTACAGCGCGGCGGCGCGGACAAGGGAGGCAATGTGAACGGTGTGCGAACACAACCGCACGGCCGGCGGACCCCGGGGCGGGCCACCGGCCCGGTCGGCAGGCTGACCCGCCGCCGGGAGGTGGCGGAGCTGGTCGCCGAGGCCGGTGGCGGTCCGCTCCGCCGGACCCTGGGCCTGACCCAGCTCACCCTGCTCAGCGTCGGCGCCACGCTCGGCACCGGGATCTTCGTGGTGCTCGGCGAGGCGGTGCCCCAGGCGGGCCCGGCGGTGGTGCTCTCCTTCGTCCTCGCCGGGGTCACCGCGCTGTTCTCCGCCCTGTCCTACGCCGAGCTCGCGGGCATGATCCCGGGCGCCGGGTCCTCGTACAGCTACACCTACGCCACCTTGGGCGAGCTGGTGGCCTGGGTGTGCGGCTGGTGTCTGATCCTGGAGTACGGCGTCTCCGTGGCCGCGGTCGCGGTCGGCTGGGGCCAGTACGTCAACGAACTGCTCCAGCTCACCGTCGGCCGGACCCTGCCCGACGCGCTCGCCGCCCCGCCCGGCGACGGCGGGGTGCTGAACGCCCCCGCCGCCGCCATCGTCGTCCTCGCCATGGTGGTGCTGCTGCGCGGCGCCCGGGAGAGCGCCGTGGTCAACACCGTGATGGTGGCGGTGAAACTGGCCGCGCTCGTCATCTTCTGCGCGGTGGCCTTCACCGCCTTCCACGCCGGGAACTTCCGGCCGCTCTTCCCCCTCGGCACGGCCGGGATGACCGCGGGCGCCTCCTCGCTCTTCTTCTCCTACATCGGCTTCGACGCCGCCTCCACGGCGGGGGAGGAGGCCAAGCACCCACAGCGCGATCTGCCGCGCGCCATCGTCCTCTCGCTCGGCCTGGTCACCGCCCTGTACTGCGCGGTGGCGCTGGCGGCGGTCGGCGCGATGCCCTGGCAGCGGTTCGAGGGCACCGAGGCCACGCTCAGCCAGGTCCTCGTCAGCTCCGTCGGCGGTGGCGAGCTGTGGCCGATCCTGCTCTCCATCGGCGCGGTCGTCGCCACCACCAGCGTGGTCCTCACCGTGCAGTACGGACAGATCCGCATCCTGTTCTCGATGTCCCGCGACGGGCTCGTCCCCGGCCTCTTCTCCAGGGTCCACCGGCGCACGGGGGTGCCGCGCGCGGGCACCGTCATCGTCTCCGCCTTCGTCGCCCTCCTCGCCGCGCTCATCCCGCTCGGCGACCTCGCCGACGCCACCAGCATCGGCACCCTCTTCGCCTTCGCCCTGGTCAACCTGGCCGTGCTGATCCTTCGCCGCCGCAAGCCGGACGCGCCACGCAGCTTCCGGGTGCCACTCGCACCCGTGACACCCCTGCTGGGAGTGGCCTGCTGCGGGTATGTGATGTACGGGCTCGGGGCCGACACCTGGATCGCCTTCGGCGCCTGGATGGCGGTCGGACTCGCGATCTACGGGCTCTACGGCATCCGGCACTCCACCCTCAACCGCCCCGCCCCCGAACCGGAGGCCACCCCATGACCCCGCTCGACCCCACCGCCGATGTGCTCGCGCTCACCCGCGCCCTGGTCGACATCCCCTCGGAAAGCGGCCATGAGGCGCCGCTCGCCGACGCCGTCGAGAGCGCGCTGCGCGCCCTGCCGTGGCTGACCGTCGAGCGGATCGGCCACTCCGTCGTGGCCCGCACCCAGCTGGGCCGCGACCGGAGGGTGGTCATCGCCGGGCACCTGGACACCGTCCCGGCCGCGGACAACCTTCCCTCCCGGCTGGCCGGGGGACTGCTGTACGGGCTCGGGGCCTGTGACATGAAGGGCGGTGTCGCGGTCGCCCTCCGGCTCGCGGCCGCGCTCCCCGCGCCCGCGCACGACATCACCTACGTGTTCTACGAATGCGAGGAAGTGGCCGGCGACCGCAATGGACTGGCCAGGATAGCCGCGGAACGCCCCGAGCTGGTCCGGGGCGATCTGGCGATCCTCATGGAGCCCTCGGACGCCGGTGTCGAGGCGGGCTGCCAGGGTGTGCTGATGGCGGACATCGCCGTACGCGGCGAGCGAGCGCACACCGCCCGCGCCTGGAAGGGGGTCAACGCCGCCCACCGCGCCGCCGCCGTCCTGCGGCGCCTGGACGACCACACCGCCGGGCGGATCACCATCGACGGGCTGGAGTACCGCGAGGGGCTGAGCGCCGTGGCCGTACGCGCGGGCGTGGCCGGGAATGTGGTGCCCGACCTGTGTGTGATCACGGTCAACCTGCGATTCGCGCCCAGCCGTTCACCGCGGGAGGCCGAGGCGTACGTACGCGACCTCTTCCCCGAGTACGAGGTCGAGATCACCGAGAACACCCCGGGCGCCCTTCCCGGCCTGGACCGGGAAGCGGCCGCCTCGCTCGTGGCGTACCTCGGCGTGGCGCCCCGCCCCAAACTGGGCTGGACCGATGTCGCCCGCTTCACCGCGCTCGGCACACCGGCACTCAACTACGGCCCCGGCGACCCGTCCCTGGCCCATACCGCGGGCGAGTGCGTGCCGGTGGAGCAGCTGCGGGAGTGCGAGGCGCGGCTCATGGGCTGGCTCGGGCCTTCCAGCCCTTCCAGGGGGTACCTCCCAGCGGTAGCTGGGGGAGATTGAGGAGCGGGGTCTGGGGCGGAGCCCCAGTTGCGGGAAGGGGCGGGGAGGGGAACAGCCCGCCGCAGGCGCCAAGCGCCGCCGGACAACCCCCTAGACGCCCGCGCCCCGCAGCCCCGCGAGGGTGCGCAGCTGGAGCCAGAGCACCAGCCGCTCGTCCGGGTCGTCCAGGTCGATCCCCAACTGCGCCCGGGCCTGCCGCAGCCGGTAGCGGCAGGTGTTGGGGTGGACGGCCAGCAGCCGGGCCGCCCGCGCCATATCGCATCCGGCGTCCAGCCAGCACACCAGCGTCCGGGCGTAGTCCGTGCCGTGCCCGGCGTCGTACGCCACGATGTCCCGCCAGGCCCCGGCCGCCAACTCCCGCCGCTCGCCCAGGAGTTCGCCGAGCCGGAGCAGTACGGCCCGGGCCCGGACCTCCGCCATCGCGGCCACCGTCTCCTCCGGGCCCAGCACCCGCAGCACCAGATCGGCGTCCTCCCGCGAGCCGCGGACCTCCGCCACCTCCGGCACCACATCGCCGAGACCGGCCCGTACCGGCACCCTCAGCGCCTGCCCGGCGCGGCGCACGATGTCCTCGGCGAGCCGCCGCTGCCGCTCCCCGGCCCGCCCGTCGGCCACCGGCAGCAGCGCGTACACCACCCCGTCGACCAGCACACAGGCATGCCGCCCGTACCGCGCCTCACACTGCAGCCGTACGAGATCCAGCAGCCGCAGCGCGGCCTGCTCCCCGTCCGGCGCGCCCGCCGCGCCCTCCAGCGCGAAGGCGGCCACCCGCACCGGTGTGCCGGGGGCCAGCCCCAGCCGCTCGGCGGCGGTGGCGGGCTCGGCGGTGCCGTCCAGGAGACGGCGCAGCAGATCGCCGGTCATATGGCGGGACAGCTCCTGTGCCGCCCGCGCCCGCAGCAGGAGCAGGGCGGCCGTCGAGGCGCCCTGGGCCAGCGCCTCCTCGGCATCCGGTGCGAGGGTCCCGTCGTCGACGACCCACAGCGAGCCGAGGGTCTCACCGCCCGCCCGTACGGCGACGGCCAGCCGTGGCAGTTCCTCGGCGCTCAGGGCGGGCAGGCGCACCGGCCCGTGGGAGGCGAACAGCACCCGGTACTGCTCGGTGTTCTCCGGGCTGCCCGGCACCTGACGGCCCAGGATGCCCTGGCGCCGGGGCTCGTCCACGGGCTGGCCCGGGATGGTGGAGTGGGCGAGGATGCGCTGGCGCGGATCCTCGATCACGGTGGCGCCGCCCACGGCCGTGGCCACGGCGCCCGCGAGCGAGAACAGGTCGCCGAGCGCGGCGCCGCCCGCGGGGGAGGGCCGGGCCCCGACCGCACCGGCCAGCAGCAGATGGACATGGTGCCAGGCGGCGTCCTCGTCCACGGTGAGCAGGGCCAGCCCCCGCTCCCGCGCCCGGGCGACGGCGTCCGCGAGTCCCTGCCCTTGCCCGGACGAGGGCCCTTGCCCGGACGAGGGCCCGTTCTCACCGCGTACGACGAGACCCGCCATCCGCGCGGCCGCCGCCTCGTCCACCAGCGCCCCGGCCGCGTCCGCCCGCACCCCGACCGCCAGCAGCAGGGCGCCGGGCGCCCGGTCCGGGAAGGGGGAGTGGGGGTCGTACAGCAGCACCTCGGTGACGGGCGTGGTGAGCCCGGACGGGGCGGTGACCAGCCGCAGCGCGGGCTCGCCCAGGGTGTCCAGAAGCTCCCCGAGGGTGCGGGTGTCCATGGGTGGTACCGGGCCTTCCAGGGGCTGACGCGCGAGGCGATTGGCTGATCGCAACAGGACCCTAGGCCGCGCTTGTGCGTCCGGACAAGCCGAGCGCGGGCCCGTCCCGGGAGACTCGGGCCCATGACATCAGTGACGATGGACGCCGAGGCGCTGGCCACCGCCGCCGCCCGCGCCGCCGGGGTCGCCGTCCGCACCGTCCACGACGTGGCCGGTGTCCAGGCGGTGGCCGACTTCTTCGCCGAGGTGTGGCGGCTGCCGCGCAGCCATCCGCCCTATCCGGCCGAGGTGCTGCACAGCATCGTCCACGCGGGCGGCGCGGTGCACGCCGCGTACACCACCGGGCCCGACGGGCGGGAGGGCGAGCGGCTGTCCGGTGCCGCGGTCGCGGTCTTCGGCCCACCGGCCGACCGGGAGGTGTACTCGCTCGTGGCCGCCGCCACCGCCTCCGACCGGGGCGTCGGCCACGCCGTCAAACAGGCCCAGCGCGGCTGGGCCCTGGCGCGCGGGGCCCACACCATGCGCTGGACCTTCGACCCGCTGGTCGCCCGTAACGCCCGCTTCAACCTGGTCAAACTGGGTGCCGTCGGCGCCGAGTACCTGGTCGACCTCTACGGCCCCATGAACGACGGGGTGAACGACGGCGACGAGAGCGACCGGCTCACCGCCCGCTGGGACCTCCTCGCACGACCCGCGCCCGCACCCGCCCCCGCCGATGACACCGGCGACCGGGCAGCCGCCCCGGTCGTCCGCCACGCCCCCGACGACGGCCCGCTCGCCGCCCGCCACGCGGACCGGCTGTGGTGCAGGGTGCCCGGGGACATCGTCGCGCTGCGCACCGCCGACCCGGCCCTGGCGCTGCGCTGGCGGCACGCCGTGCGCGAGGTCTTCACCGAGGCGTACGCCGAGGGCTTCCGGGCCACCGCGATGTCCCGCGACGGCTGGTACCGGCTCACCCGGAACCCCGCCCCGACCACCCCCGGAGAGGATCCGCGGCCATGAGGCTCGAACGCGCCGAACTGCTCCATGTCGCCCTTCCGCTGATCACCCCCTTCCGTACCTCCTTCGGGACGATGACCAGCAAGGACACCTTTCTGCTGCATATCGTCACCGACCGGGCCGAGGGCTGGTCGGAGTTCGCCGCCGATCCGGAGCCGCTGTACTGCGCGGAGTTCATCGCCGGCGCCGAGATCGTGATCCGCGACTTCCTGCTGCCCCGGGTGGCCGCCCTCCCCACGCCCACGACGGCGGCCCTCGCCCCCGCCATGGCCGCCGTCAAGGGCCATGAGCTGGCCAAGGCCGCCCTGGAGACCGCACTGCTCGACGCCGAACTGCGCGCCCATGGCATGCCGCTGGCCACCTTCCTCGGCTCGGTCCACGAGCGGGTGCCCGCAGGGGTGTCCGTCGGCATCAAGGACTCACTCCCCGAGCTGATCGACGACGTCGAGCGGTATCTCGCCGAGGGCTATGTGCGCATCAAGCTGAAGATCGAGCCGGGCTGGGACGTGGCGCCGGTGCGCGCGGTACGGGAACGGTTCGGCGAGGCGCTGCCGCTTCAGGTCGACGCCAACACCGCGTACACCCTCGCCGACGCCGAACACCTCAGGAAGCTCGACGAGTTCGGGCTGCTGCTCATCGAGGAGCCGCTGGAGGAGAACAACCTCCACGCCCACGCCCGGCTCCAGCGGCGGCTGACCACCCCGGTCTGCCTGGACGAGTCCATCCACAACGCGCGCGACGCCGCGTCCGCGATCGCGATGGACGCCTGCCGGGTCATCAACATCAAACCGGCCCGGGTCGGCGGCTATCCGGAGGCCCGCCGCATCCACGACCTCGCCGCCGCCCACGGCGTCCCGGTGTGGTGCGGGGGCATGCTGGAGACCGGTATCGGCCGCGCCCCCAACCTGGCCCTCGCCGCCCTGCCCGGCTGCACCCTGCCCGGCGACACCTCGGCCTCCGGCCGGTACTTCGCCGAGGACATCACCGAGCCGTTCGTCCTCCAGGACGGCCACCTCCCGGTGCCCACCGCGCCCGGCATCGGCATCGACCCGCTCCCGGACGTCCTCGCCCGCTTCACCACGGCGCGGCGGCAGCTGTACCCGCGCTGACCCGCACCCGCCACCGTCCCGGTCAGGTCCGGCCGTTCAGGTCCGTCAGGTCAGGTCCGGCCGGTCAGCACGACCGTGCAGCCGCGCAGCTCGTAGCTGTCGATCCCGTCCTTGAAGCCGACCCTGGGCGGGGCCGCCATACGGATGCCGGGCAGGGCGAACAGCCGGCTGAGGAAGACATCCGTCTCCAGGAGCGCGATGGTGGCCCCGGGGCATTTGTGCGCACCGTCCCCGAACGACAGCCCCGGCGCCCCCGCGCCCGCGGCCATCGGGCGCCCCGGACACAGCCGCTCCGGCCGCTCGCCCACCGTACGGGCGTCGACATTGGCGCGGTGCAGCAGGACGTCGACCAACTCCCCGGCCGGGACGGTCACTTCCGCGTCCGGGTCCCGGCCGTCGCCGGTCAGCCGGAGCGGTGCGGTGGTACGGCGGCGGAGCCGGCCGATGACCGGTTCGAGCCGGAGGATCTCCTGGAGGACCGCGATCCGGTCGGGCTCGTCGGCGGCCCGGTAGCGCGCCAGCAGGGCGGCGTCGCCGAACAGATGCCACGCGGCCACATTGACGAACTCCCGGGTGGTGACCATGCCCGCGGCCGCGAACGTGAGGCATTCCCCCAGGATCTCGCCGGATGAACACCCCTCGTCCAGCAGATGGGAGATCAGGTCGTCGCGCCGCCGTCGCCGCCGGGCCCGTACGGCCGGGCGGACATCGCCCCAGTAGAACCGCAGCCAGTTGGAGTTCTGCCGCACCAGCCAGCGGATTCCGTGGAGGCTGGTCAGCCCGGGCGTCCCGAACTTCTCGGGGAAGAAGCGCTCCAGCCGTCCCCGGATCCCGGGCCGGCTCTCCGTGAGGCCGATCACGGCACTGGCCACCTCGATGGCCAGGTGGAAGCTCAAGCGGGCGAGGTGGCCCCGGCCGGTCTCCCGGACGGTGTCGAGCTGTGCCTCCGCCACCTCGACCATGACCTCGCGGTAGTGCTCGTCGACCCGGCGCGGGGTGAAGAACCGGGCGGTCTGCCGCCGGTCCTCGCGGTGTTCCGCACCGTCCCGGTAGAGCACCGGCCGCCGGAATCGGGACGGCAGCTTCTCCACCGTCTCGACGCCGAGCCCGGCCTGCACGGTGGCCGTGGCGCGCAGTACGGCGCGGGCCTCCTCGTAGCCGGACACCTGCCAGATCCCGTCCGGCCTCCGCCGCACCGGACAGCCGTCTCCGTCCGGCCCCCGGCCGACCCTGCGCTCCCCGTAGTGGTCCATGGGCGGCACCCCCCGGCCCAGGGTAGGAGTAGCGCGGCCACCTTACGAGGCCCTGACCGTGCTTTCCCCGGTCTACGCTCGGTTTCATGGACAGCGAGAACCCTCTGGGGCGCTTTCTGCGCGCCCGCCGTGAACAGGTGCGGCCCGAGGACGTGGACATCCTGCCCGCCGGCCGACGCCGGGTGGCGGGGCTGCGCCGGGAGGAGGTCGCGCTGCTGGCCGGGGTCAGCACCGACTACTACATACGGCTGGAGCAGGGCCGGGAGCGGCATCCCTCGGCACAGGTGGTCGAGGCGCTGGCCCGGGCGCTGGTGCTGGAGGAGGACGCGGTCGCCCATCTGCACCGGCTGGCCCGTCCGGCCCCCGGCCGGCGCCGCCCGGCCGCGCGGCGGGAGCGGGTGAGCCCGACCCTGCTGCGGATGATGGAGGGCTGGCCGCGGACCCCGGCCGTGGTCCTGGGCCGCTGTCTGACCGTACTGGCCCACAACACCCTGGGCAGGGCCCTCTTCGACGGGCACACCCACAGCCGGGATCTGATGCGGCTGGTCTTCCTCGACCCGGACGCGCGGGAGTTCTACCCCGACTGGGAGCGGGTGGCGGTCAACACCGTCGCCGGGCTCCGCGCGGCGGCCGGAATCGACGCCGAGGACCCGGAACTGATCGCTGTCGTCGGCGAGCTGTCGCTGAAGAGCGAGACGTTCCGGCGGCTGTGGGCCCGCCATGACATCCGCCAGAAGACCCATGAGACCAAGCGCTTCCGGCACCGCCTGGTCGGTGAGCTGACCCTGGAGTACGAGGCACTGACCGTGAACAGCGCCCCCGGTCAGCAGCTCATCGTCTACCAGGCCGAGCCGGGCAGCCCCTCCGAGCAGGCGTTGGCCCTGCTGGGCAGCCTCACCGCCGACGTGGTGGAGGCGCCCCACGACCCCATGAGCACCACGACGAAGGACTCTTCCGCATGACCGTCAATGACTCGCCCGTCTGGTTCATCACCGGCTGTTCCACCGGTCTGGGCCGGGCCCTGGCCACCGCCGTCCTCGGCCACGGCCACCGCGCGGTGGTCACCGCCCGCGACCCCCGGCAGGTGGCCGACATCGTCGCCGGTCACGGGGATCGCGCGCTGGCCCTGGCGCTCGACGTCACCGACAAGGACCGGGTGGCGGAGGCGGTGCAGGAGGCGGAAACCGCCTTCGGCCGCATCGACGTACTCGTCAACAACGCGGGCTACGGCTATCTCGCCGCGCTCGAGGAGGGCGAGGACGAGGAGGTCCGGGCCCTGTTCGACACCAACGTCTTCGGCCTGGTGGACGTCACCCGCGCGGTGCTGCCGGGCATGCGCGCCCGCCGCGCCGGCCACATCGTGAACATCTCCTCACTCGGCGGCCTGGCCGCCTTCGGCACCACCGGCTACTACCACGCCACCAAGTTCGCCGTGGAGGGCCTGTCCGAATCGCTCGCCGCCGAGGTGGCGCCGCTGGGCATCAAGGTGACGATCGTAGAACCGGCCGCCTTCCGCACCAACTGGTCCGGCCCCTCCATGCGCCAGTCCGCCACCACCATCGACGACTACGCCGGGACCGCGGGCGCACGGCGCGCCGGCACTCTCGCCACCTACGGCCATCAGCCCGGCGACCCGGTCCGCGCGAGCGAGGCCATCATCGGCGCGGTGGAGGCGGCGGAACCCCCGCTGCGGCTGCTGCTGGGCAAGGCCGCCTACGACATCGCCCAGGCCCGGCTCGACACCCTCAGGGCCACCTTCGACACCTGGCGCGAGGTCACCCTCGGAGCCGACTACCCGGTGGCCGCGACGTCCTAGGGGCGCCCGGCGGCACGCGTACGCCTGCGGCGGCCTGTTCCCCGCCCCTTACCGGGGCTGCGCCCCGGGCCCCCGAACGGGGGCTGCGTCCCGGACCTCGGATGGGGGCTGCGTCCCGGACGCCGGGCGGGGGCTGCGTCCCAGCCCTCCGCAGGGGCTCCGCCCCTTGACCCCAGGGTCCAGGGGCGGAGCCCCTGTCACGCGGCGGAGCCGCAAATGCGTGCTGTGGGAAGGGGCGGGGAGGGGAGAGATCAAGATCCGCCGGGCACCCCCTGGGCCCGCTGGGCGGCCCTCAGCGCCCCCGCACCCGGCGGCCCCACCGGCGCAGCAGCCCCCGCCGGGCCCGGGGAGCCCGCGGGCCGGAGGGCCTGCGGCCCTCCGGCCCTATGCGGCTCGGCGTCCACTGACCGTCGGGGGAGAGGATCGGCGCCTTCCGCTCCGCCTGCGCCACGATCTCGTGGTGGGAGTCGTAGGCGGTCACTCTGAACGCCTCGTCGTGGGAGGCCAGCGCCGCCCGCAGGGCCGCGCCGGTGGCGCCACGGCGACGGGCGAGGGACGCCACCCAGCCGAGGAAGCCCATGAGCCCGGCGAGCACACCGGCGACGATCAGATAGGGCAGTAAGTCACTCATGGGCCGAGGCTACGTGAGGCCGTACGCCGTCGAGGAGGCCCAGTTCCAGACCGCTCAGCCGCTCGGGGTCGGCGATCACCTCGTACGCGGCGATCCTCCCGCCCTCGACGGTGACGGTCAGGGCGAGGAGCAGCCGGCCGTGCGGGGCCACGACGACCCCTACGGACCCGTTCACCAGCGCGGGCTCCGCGAACCGCGCCCTCGGCGCGAAACCGGCGGTCTCCTCCGCCACCGCCCGCGCACCGCGGGCCACCGTGGGCACCCCCTCGGGCAGGGCGGCGCGGTCGGCACGCCGGACGACATCCGGGTCCAGCACCGCGAGCAGCGCCGCCATGTCCCCGCCGCGCGCGGCGGCGAGGAAGGCGTCGACGGTGCGCCGCTGCCGGTCCAGCTCGGCGCGGGGCACCGCCGCGATGCCCCGCACCTTCTGGCGGGCGCGGCTGGCCAGCTTCTTCGTGGCGACCGGTGAGCGCTCCACGATGGGCGCGATCCGGTCAAAGGGCACCGCGAACACATCGTGCAGCACAAAGGCGATCCGCTCGGCCGGGCCCAGCGTGTCCAGCACCACCAGCAGCGCCCTGCCGACCGAGTCGGCCAGCACCGCCTCGTCCTCCGGACCGCCGCCGTCCCCGGTCTCCCGGGCCATCTCGGGCAGCTCCTGGCCGACCGGCTCCTCCCGGCGCGCGGTGCGGGAGCGCAGCATGTCCAGGCAGATGCGGGAGACCACCGTCCGCAGCCAGCCGGTCAGGTTCCCGACCGCCTCGGCGTCCGCGCGGCTGAGCCGCAGCCATGTCTCCTGCACGGCGTCGTCCGCCTCGCTGAGCGAGCCGAGCATCCGGTAGGCGACCGCCCGCAACTGGCCGCGGTGGGTCTCGAAGCGCTCCGCCAGCCCGTCCTGCGGGTGCCGACGCTGTCCGTTCCCCGGTTTCCGCCCGTCCATCGGTCACCTTTCCTCGCCGCGCTCCGTCACTTCCCCAGACGTAACCACGACGTATCCCATGCGGCAGAGGTGACGAGGAGAGACACCATGACCACCACCTGTTCGACCGTCCTGGACCAGCCGCTGCTGCGCCCCGCGGCGCTGGGGGACCTCCAGCTGCCCAACCGGGTGGTGATGGCGCCCATGACCCGGGCCCGGGCCACGGGCGAGGGGCTGGTCCCGAACGGTATGCACACGGACTACTACGGGCAGCGGGCCGGGGCCGGGCTGATCATCACCGAGGGGACCTGGGTGAGCGAGCGGGCCATCGGCTTCCCGAACGTCCCCGGTGTCTACAGCGAGGAGCAGATCGGCGGATGGCGCCGGGTCACCGACGTCGTCCACGCACTCGGCGGCCGGATCGTGCTGCAGCTGTGGCACACCGGCGCCGCCTCGCACCCCGACCACCTCGGGGGCGCCCTTCCGGCCGGTCCGTCGGCGGTCGACCCCCGGGAGCGGACCCACACCCCCGGCGGGCCCAAGGTCACGGTCACCCCACGGGAGATGACGATCACCGACATCCGGGACACGGTCGCGGAGTACCGCGCGGCCGCGGTGCACGCCCGCCGCGCCGGTTTCGACGGCGTCGAGGTGCACGCCGTCGGCTCGTTCCTGATCCCGCAGTTCCTCAATCCACGGCTGAACCGCCGCCGCGACGCCTACGGCGGCGACCAGGCAGGACGGCGGCGACTGCTGATGGAGATCGTCGACGCGGCCGCCGCGGTCTGGGACGGCCGCCGGGTGGGCGTGCGCCTGTCGCCGTACTGGACCGCCGAGCGGTTCACCGCCGACGAGCGGACGCTCGCCGACTACGACGCGCTGGTGGCGGAGCTGGGCGACCACCCCTTGGCCTATCTGCATCTGCGGGGACCGGCCCCCGCCGAGCCCGGCGCCGCCCCGGACCACGACGCCTTCGCCCGCTACCGCCGCCTCTTCGGCGGCCCGCTGATCGCCAACCACGGCTTCGGCCGGGAGACCGGCAACGCGGTGATCGAGGCCGGGCTCGCGGACGCCGTCTCCTACGCCACCCACTTCGTGGCCAACCCCGACCTCGTGGCCCGGTTCGCCCTGGACCGCGAGCTGGCGGCGGGCGACCCGGGCACGTACTACACCGGCGGGGCGGGCGGCTATGTCGACTATCCGGCGAGCCGCTGGAGCGACGGCGTCAGGCGTTGAGGGGCGCCCACAGCGGCGTCAGGCGTTGAGGGCACCCGCGCCGAGCAGTCCGAACAGCGCCAAGCCGATCACGATCCGGTAGATCACGAAGGCGTTGAACGAATGCTTGGCGACGAACTTCAGCAGCCAGGCGATGGAGGCGTAGGCCACCGCGAAGGACACCACCGTGCCCACCGCGAGCGGCATCGTGCCCACGCCACCGCCCATGGCGTCCTTGAGCTCGTAGAGCCCCGCGCCGGTCAGCGACGGAATGCCCAGGAAGAACGAGAGCCGGGTGGCGGCCACCCGGTCCAGGTCGAGCATGAGGCCGGTGGCCATCGTGGCGCCCGAGCGGGAGAAGCCGGGGAAGAGCAGCGCGAGGATCTGCGAGGAGCCGACCAGCATCGCGTCCTTGGCGCTGGTGTCGTCCTCCCCGCGCTTGTGGCGGCCCATCCGGTCGGCCAGCCACATCAGCCCGCTGCCCACGATCAGCGAGGCGGCCACCACCCACAGGGAGGCCAGCGGGCCCTCGATCAGCGGCTTGGCGGCCAGGCCCACGACCACGATGGGGATCGTGGCGTAGATGACCCACCACGCGAACTTGTAGTCGTGGTGGTACCGCTCCTCGCGGTTGACCAGCCCCCGCGCCCACGCGGTGGCGAAGCGGCGGATGTCGCGGAAGAAGTACAGCAGGACGGCGGCGATGGCGCCGACCTGGATCACCGCGGTGAAGGCCACGACGGACTTGTCGTCCACCGGGATGTCCATCAGCCCCTCGGTGATCTTGAGGTGGCCGGTGGACGAGACCGGGAGGAACTCCGTGACCCCCTCCACGACGCCGAGAACGACGGCCTGTCCGATGTTGATCGCGCTCACGTGGTCCGTCCCGCCGGTGGCTTTCCGTGATCAGTTGTCCACGGGACGGTAGACGATGAATCGGGACGATGGCCAATCAGCGAACGGCCCGCCGGGAGCGGGCATCGCCGCGGCCCGTGCCCGTACGGAGCGGGGGCACGGACCGCCGCGGGAGGGTCAGGCGGCCGGGCCGGAGCCGCTGAGCAGGCTCCGCACGCCGTTGGCCGAGAGGGTGACGGCCTCCGGGGCGCCCGCGTCGATGGTCAGCGAGAGCTCTTCGGAGGGCCATCCCTGGGCCAGCGCGCCCAGCGGCACCAGGTGGTACCGCTCGATCTGGGGCAGGGCCTGGTGCATCCGGGCCGGAGTGGTGAAGACCGGTACCAGCTGCGCGCCGTCCTCCTGCTGGAACACGGGCAGGGTCACGGCCTGCGGGTCCGCCTCCTCTCCGGTCTCGGCGGAGGGGAGGAGGACCTCACTGTTGGCAAGGGTGTTCAGCGCCGACTCGTCCGCCCGGTCGGCCGCCAGCTCGCCGAGGGCCTGCTGGGTGGCGGAGACGTTTTCATCGGAAGGGCTGGTCATGATTCCGTCCATGGATCGGGTTTTGGGTCTTGATGGGTTTCTGGGTCCCAGAGCGGCTCGGGTGAACAGCCGCGGCTGGCTCGAATACCCCGCCTCAGGGAACTCACACGTCCCGTTCCGCCTCGATTCCCGCGCGGCCCGTGGAGGAATATGCCCCGGGCTACGACCCGGCCCAGCCCAGCGACCTCTCGACCGCCCGCCGCCAGCTCTCGTACTCCGCGTCCCGCCGTGCGGGGTCCATCGTGGGCATCCACTGGGCCGCGCGGTGCCAGTTGCGGCGCAGCCCCTCCAGATCCGGCCAGTAGCCGGAGGCGAGCCCGGCGGCGTAGGCGGCGCCGAGGGAGACGGTCTCGGAGACCATGGGGCGCACCACGGGCATGTCCAGAACGTCGGCCAGGAACTGCATCAGCAGATTGTTCGAGGTCATTCCGCCGTCCACCTTCAGCTGGCGCAACGGCCGGGGCGAGTCGGCGTTGACGGCGTCGACCACCTCCCGGGTCTGCCACCCGGTGGCCTCCAGGACGGCCCGGGCCAGATGCCCCTTGGTGATGTACGAGGTGAGCCCGACGATCACCCCGCGCGCGTCGCTGCGCCAGTGCGGGGCGAACAGCCCGGAGAAGGCGGGGACGATGTAGCAGCCGCCGTTGTCCTCGACACCGCGGGCGAGCGTCTCGATCTCCGGGGCGCTGTGGATCAGCCCCAGGCGGTCGCGGAACCACTGCACCAGTGAGCCGGTGACGGCGATCGGGCCCTCCAGGGCGTAGACCGGCGGCTCGCCGCCGACCTTGTAGCCCACCGTGGTCAGCAGCCCGTGCCGGGACCGTACGAGCTCGGTGCCGGTGTTGACCAGGAGGAAGCTGCCGGTGCCATAGGTGCACTTCGCCTCGCCGGGGGCGAAGCACGTCTGCCCGAACAGCGCCGCCTGCTGATCGCCGAGGGCCGCGCAGATCGGGACGTCCGGCAGCAGGGCGCGGGCCATGCCGTAGCACTCGGCGGAGGAGCGGATCTCCGGCAGCATCGCCCGGGGCACATCGAAATAGGCCAGCAGTTCATCGTCCCAGGCCAGGCTGCGGATGTTCATCAGCATGGTGCGGCTGGCGTTGGTGGCGTCGGTCAGGTGCAGTCCGCCGTCGGGCCCTCCGGTGAGGTTCCAGATCAGCCAGCTCTCCATGGTGCCGAACAGCACCTCGCCGCGCTCCGCGCGCGCATGCAAGCCGTCGACATGGTCGAACAGCCAGCGCAGCCGTGGCGCGGAGAAGTACGTCGTGGGCGACAGTCCGCAGCGCTCCAGGAAGAAGTCGTCACCGGTGGTCCGCCGCAGCTCCTCGACATAGCCGCTGGTACGGGTGTCCTGCCAGGTGATGGCGTGGCCCACCGGAACGCCGGTGCGGCGGTCCCAGACCACCGTGGTCTCGCGCTGATTGGCGATGCCGATCGCCGCGATCTGCTCGGGGCGGATCCCGGCGCCCTCCAGGGCCCGGGGGACGACGACACGGCGCAGATGGGACCAGATCTCGGTGGGGTCGTGCTCGGCCCAGCCGGGCCTGGCGAAGTACTGCTCGTGTTCACGCTGGCCGACTGAGACCAGCCGTCCCTGGTGGTCGAAGAGGATGCACCGGGTGGACATGGTGCCCTGGTCGATGGACATCACATAGCGTTCAACCATGGCCTGGCCTGTCTTCGGGCGGGTTGGAGCAGGGCATGGGGCATCACCAGCGGGCCGCGCCGAGATCGCGGGAGATCGCCCGGGCGGCGTCGCGCGTCAGCCCGACGAGCGAGCCGAGCGGCCGGCCCTTGCTGTCGCAGAGGCGGTCCATGGCGCCGGAGATGCCGACGGCGCCCACCACCAGGCCGCCCTGTCCGCGGATCGGCGCGGCGATGTCCGCCTCGCCCATCATCATTTCCTGGGCCGCGAACGCCCACCCGGTGTCGCGGATCTCGGCCAGCGCCCGGTTCAGCCGCTGGGGGGAGTCGAGCGTGTGCCGGGTGTAGCTCTCCAGTTCGGTTTCCATGAGCGGCTCCAGGGGAGTCGCCCCGTACGCCAGCAAAATCTTGCCCAGCGCGCTGGCGTGCAGGGGCAGCAGCGAGCCCACGTCCAGGGTCTGGAAGGTGTCATCGGGCCGGAAGACGTGGTGGACGATGAGGACCTTGCCCTCCAGGGGCACTCCGAGGCGGACCGCCTCACCGCTGCGCGCGGCCAGGGCGTCGGTCCAGTTGATGGAGCGGGACCGCAGCTCGTTGATGTCGAGATAGCTGGTCCCCAGGTGCAGCAGCGCCGCGCCGAGCTGGTACTTCCCCGTCGCCTTGTCCTGTTCGACGAAGTCGACGCTCTGCAGGGTGCGCAGAATCCCGTGCGCGGTGCCTTTCGCGAGGCCGAGGGAGGCCGCCACCTCGCCCAGACTGAGCCGACCGGACCCCTGGGCGAGCAGCCGCAGGATCGCCGCCGCCCGCTCGATGGACTGCACCGGGCCGGCCATGTCGCGATCGTAGCTCTTCGGCCAGTGGCACAGCCTGTCGGCGAGAACGCCAAACGTTCGGCAATGCCGACCCGGATTCGTTGACCCCGGCGGTTGGTGCCCATAGCGTCCGTATCGGGACAAGAAGAGCAGTATGTCGAAAGGTGACCCGAAGGGTGCCCGGCAGAGAGACACAACCCGGCTTGGAGAGGAGGAGACGTGGCGGAACAACTGAGCCTGCCGACGCCCGGCGTCACCGGGCACGGCGCCACCGGGCCCGGTATCACCAGGCACGGCGTGACCGGGCAGGCCGCGGGGACCGTCGATCTCACCGACGTCCGTCTCATCGGCTCCCAGGCGCCGGACTCGGACTCCCTGATGGCCTCGGGGGCCACCCGCGCCGAAATCCCGGACCGGCCGTCGGCGGCGATGCGCGATGAGGCCCCGGACCGGCCCTCGGCGGACGAGGCCGGCGACCATGTCCTGCCCGTCCCGCACATCTGCGAGGCCGTCGCCACCGTACGGCGGCGGGCGCACGCGCTGCTGTCCGAATGGGAGCTGTCGGCCGACCGGGTCGACGAGGCGCTCATGGTGATCTCGGAGCTGGTCACCAACGCGATCCTGCACGCCCTGCCCCCGGCCGTGCTGCGGCTGAGCTGGACCGAGTGCGAGGGCCGCGCCGGACTGCGCATCGAGGTCACCGACGGCGGCCCGATCCCCGCCGATCAGCGGGCGGACGAGGACATCGAGCCCGATGAGCACGGCCGCGGGCTCGGCATCGTCACCGCGCTGTCCTCGCGCCACGGCAGCCACACCTGCCATGAGGGCATCACCTGGTGGGCGGACCTGCCGGCCGCCTAGGGGGCTGCTGCCCGGTCCCAGGTGACCGGGAGCCGGTGGACTCCGTAGATCAGCATGTCGTGGCGCAGCGGCACCTCGTCGGGCGGCACCGCCAGGCGGAGCGTGGGGAAGCGCCGCAGCAGGGCGGGGTAGCCCGTCCGCATCTCCATCCGCGCCAGATGCTGGCCCAGGCACTGGTGAACGCCGTGGCCGAAGGCGATCTGATCACCCGGATCGCGGGTGACGTCCAGGGTGTCCGGGGCGGCGAACCGCGCGGCGTCCCGGTTGGCCGAGGCCAGCGCCCCGACCACGGTCTCCCCGGCCCGTACCCGCGCCCCGGCGATCTCGAGGTCTTCCCGCGCGACCCGTACGATCCCGAACTGGACGATGGTCAGATACCGCAGCAGCTCCTCTACCGCGTGGTCGATCACCTCGGGCCGCTCGCGCATCCCGCGCGACTGCTCGGGGTGGCGCAGCAGCGCGTAGGTGCCCAGGGCCAGCATGTTCGCCGTCGTCTCATGGCCCGCGACGAGCAGCAGCAGCCCCACACCGGTCAGCTCCTCGTCGGTCAGCCCGGCCGCCGTGGCGCTGCCGGGGCCGCCGGGCGCGTCGTGATCGCCGTTGACGAGACGCGAGAGCAGCGCCTCGTCCGGCCGCTGCCGCTTGGCGTCGATCAGCCCCCGCATGTAGTCCCACAGCGCGTCCCGGGCCGCGTAGACCTCCTCCTCGCGCTGGCCGAGCCGGAGCAGAACGGTGGCCCACCGCTGGAAGTCGGCCCGGTCCTCGTATGGCACCCCCAGCAGCTCGCAGATCACCAGCGACGGGATCGGCTGGGCGAACGACGTCACCAGGTCGACCGGGGGACCGGCGCGCTCCATCGCGGCCAGGTGGTCCTCGACGATCTCCGCGATCCGCGGTTGCAGCCCCCGCAGCCCCCGGGCGGTGAACCACTTGCTCAGCAGCCGCCGGTAGCGGGTGTGCTCGGGCGGGTCCATACCGATGAACGAGCCCAGCATGCGGCGGTCGCCCGGGCGGACCGGAAACGCGTGTACGGGTGAGGAGGTGCGGCGGCGGTCCGAGCTGAAGCGGTCGTCCGCCAGCAGCCGCGTCACGTCCTCGTGCCGGGTGAGCAGCCAGCCCGCCTTGCCGTCCGGGAAGGCCAGCCGGCTGGCCCCGCCGTCCTCCCGCAGCGCCGCGTAGGCGCCGGGCGGATCGAAGGGGCAGTCGCGATGTCTGGGCAGTGGCGCCGGAGCCGCCGCGCGTGATGTGACGGACACGGAAACGCTCCCTTCGAAGACGAACCGAGTCCCTCCCTTTCGAGCGTAGCTCCGCACGGTGGGCCGGGCGACGGGAGCCTTACGGCAACGGGCCGCCACCGTGGGCGGCTTCCCGGGCCACCTGCGTGGTGCCGGGCCACCTGCGTGGCGCCGGGCCACCTGCGTGGTGCCGGGCCACCGGCGCGGTGGCGGGGCTTCATGGAGTGGCGGGGGCTTCGTGGCGGGGCCGGGGCGGAGCGGACGCCGGAAGGTCCCGGGAGCGCCGGATGGGGGAGAAGAGCAGGATCAGCCCGGCGAGCGGAATGCCCGCCGTGGTGATCCACATGGCGGCGCGCAGGCCCAGCGCGGTGCCGAGCGCACCGCCGAGCAGGGCCCCGAGGGGCAGCGTTCCATAGCTGACGAACGCCGAGGTGGCGGTGAGCCGGCCGAGGAGCTCCGGCGGGCAGTAGCGCTGCTGGAAGCTCGCCTTGATCACATTGCCGGCCACCACACCGGCGCTGACGCAGAAACCGCCCGCCACGAACAGCGCCATCCCCGGCCCCCCGGTGGTCATCGGCATGAACAGGGCGCCCACGGCCAGCCCCAGTTCGAACAGGAGCGTCGCCCGTGCGTCGCCGACCCGGGCGGCCACGCGGCGGGCGCAGAACGCCCCGGCGACGCCTCCGAGGCTGACGGCCGCGGCGAGGCCACCGACCAGCCCCGGTGACAGACCGACGGTCCGGACCAGGAAGACCACCCGGATCGACTGGTATCCCATCAGCGCCAGATTGGACGCGGCCGCGAAGAGCGTCAGGGTGCGCAGCCATTGGTCGCCGGCGATCAGCCGCAGTCCCTCGGCCACCTCGCGGACCAGCGCCCGGGGCGGGCGTTCGGCCCGGGGGACGCGCGGTTCGCGGAAGCGGATGCCGGTCAGGCAGAGAAGGGAGACCAG
This sequence comes from Streptomyces rapamycinicus NRRL 5491, assembly GCF_024298965.1. NCBI lineage: Bacteria > Bacillati > Actinomycetota > Actinomycetes > Kitasatosporales > Streptomycetaceae > Streptomyces > Streptomyces rapamycinicus. The sequence continues at coordinate 11,563,134 of NZ_CP085193.1, forward strand.
AAAGGTCGCGGCGTTGACGAACATCCCGTTCACCGCGCCCGCCAACTGTGCGATCAGACCGCCGGAGCCCTGGCCGGCGATCTGCGCGGCGGACGCGCTGCCGTGCAGTTTGGCATTGCCCTCGGGCTGGTCGGCGGGGTCCAGGAGACCGGCGAGATAGGCGCTGTAGGCGGTCTGGAAGAAGACCGTCGCCGTACCCGTCAGCAGGGCGACGGCCAGCAGCAGCCCGACGCTCAGCAGCCCGGACCGGGCGGCCACCGGGACGGACGCGAACAGCACCAGCGAGACCGCGGCGGCGGCCACCATGACCGGCCTTCTGGGCAGCCGGTCGACCCACGCCCCCACCGGGAGGCCGATGAGCAGCCAGGGGGCCCATGTGGCGGCGGCCAGCAGACCGACCTCGAAGGTGTCCGCGTGCAGCGTGGAGACGGCGATCAGGGGCATCGCCACACCGGTGACGGCCGCACCGTACTTCCCCGCGGTCTCACCGCACCACAGCAGCCGGAAGTCGCGGTGGCGCCGCAGCAGGCCACCGGAGGTTCTGGGAGTCAAGCCGGTCGGGCTCCTCGGTCGGGGAGAAGGGCGGCCGCGTGGCGGAGAAGCGCGTGCAGGGCCGGGTTGTCATTGTTCTTGCGCCACACGAGGTTGAGTTCTACCGGCTCCGGAGTGGTCAACTCCACCGATTTGAAGACGGTGTTGGGGTAGCGCGGCCGGGCGGCGGTCTCCGGGACCAGGGCCACTCCCCAGCCGCCGTTCACCAGCGCCAGGATGGTGTGGACCTGGCTCAGGTACTGGGCGAAGACCGGGGTGGCGTGTGCGGCCCGGAAGATGCTGATGAGCAGCTCGTTGAAGTAGCGCGCCTCGATGGGCGAGTACATCAGCAGTTCCTGCCCGTCGAAGTCGGCCACCTTCAGCGGCCCGTCGCCCGCCGCCAGCGGATGTCCGGTCGGCAGGGCGGCCAGCAGCCGCTCCCGGGCCGCGGGCCGGGAGCGCAGATCCGGTCCGGTGACCGCGGGCCGCACCAGACCCAGGTCCAGGCTCTGCTCGGTGACGGCCTCCAGCTGGTCACGGGTGACCATCTCGCGCAGGGTGATCTCCGCGCCCGGCATGGCCGCACGGGCGATCTCCAGCAGTGTGCCCAGCACGGAGTGGGCACTGGCCGCCGTGAAGCCGATGGCGATGCTCCCCGCCTCGCCCGTGGCCACCTGCTGGGCGGCGAGCGCGGCGTGCTCGGACTGGCGCAGGATGCGGCGGGCCTCGGTGAGGAAGGCGCGTCCCGCGGGGGTGAGCCGCACCGAGCGGTTGGTGCGCTCCAGCAACTGGACCCGCAACTCGGTCTCCAGCAGCTGGATCTGGCGGCTCAGCGGCGGCTGGGTCATCTTCAGCCGCTCCGCGGCCCGGGTGAAATGCAGCTCCTCGGCGACCGTCACAAAGCTGGTGAGTTGCATGAGCGTGAACAACGATGCTCTCCCGGTATCAACGCATGCCAATTTTAAGTTAGACGTAGATCGTCCGGCGACCTTAGCTTGCAAAGGAGCTCGCCGGCCGCCCGGGGGCGGTTTCGACGACATCCACTCGCCCCGCATACGGGCCCCACACACAGGGACAACACGTGGTGACCACATCGCATACGGCAACGCACGCCGCGCAGCAGGCAGGTGAGGCGACCCTCGACCGGGTCTCCTGGATCCGAGTGTCCTCGGTCGTCCTTCCCCTGGCCACACCCATCAGCGACGCCAAGGTGCTCACCGGGCGCCAGAAGCCGATGACGGAAGTGGCCTTCCTCTTCGTCGAACTCGCCACCGAGGAGGGACACGAGGGCATCGGCTTCAGCTACTCCAAGCGCGCCGGAGGGCCCGGCCAGTTCGCCCACGCCCAGGAGATCGCGCCCACCCTCCTCGGCGAGGACCCCAGCGACATCGCCAAGATCTGGACGAAACTGGTGTGGGCCGGCGCCTCCGTGGGCCGCAGCGGACTGTCCACCCAGGCGATCGCGGCCTTCGACATCGCCCTGTGGGACCTCAAGGCCAAGCGGGCCGGGCTGCCGCTGGCCAAGCTGCTGGGCGCACACCGCGACACCGTCCGCTGCTACAACACCTCCGGTGGCTTTCTGCACACGCCGACCGAGGAACTGCTGGAGAACGCGACGGCGTCCCTGGCCAGCGGAATCGGCGGCATCAAGATCAAGGTGGGCCAGCCGGACGGCAAGGAGGACCTGTGCCGGCTGACCGCCGTACGGGAGCACCTGGGCGACGGCGTACCGCTCATGGTGGACGCCAATCAGCAGTGGGACCGGCCCACCGCACAGCGCATGGGGCGCGCCTTCGAGGAGTTCGGCCTGGTCTGGATCGAGGAGCCGCTGGACGCCTATGACGCGGCCGGCCACGCGGCCCTCGCCGCCTCGCTGGACACCTCCGTGGCCACCGGGGAGATGCTGGCCAGCGTGGCCGAACACTGGGAGCTGATACGCCACAACGCGGCGGACATCATCCAGCCCGACGCACCGCGCATCGGCGGCATCACCCAGTTCCTGAAGCTGGCCACTCTCGCCGAGCAGCACCATCTGCAACTCGCCCCGCACTTCGCGATGGAGATCCACCTCCATCTCGCGGCCGCCTATCCGCAGGAGCCGTGGGTGGAGCACTTCGACTGGCTGGAGCCGCTGTTCAACGAGCGGCTGGAGATCCGCGACGGCCGGATGCGGGTGTCCGCACGGCCCGGGCTCGGCATCACCCTCAGCGAGCAGGCCCGCGCCTGGACGGGTGCCAAGGCGGAGTTCGGGGCCCGATAAGCCCGTTTCGCACCGCGCCGGTCACTGATCCCTGGCCGTACCCATTGACCGGTGGTGTTCACCCCTCTAGCCTCCATCTGCATATATAGACGGAGTGCATGTACGTGGACTCCTTGGCCCGTCTGGCAGCCGTTCGAGTCTCCGGCTCAACCGCCCGCAGTTCAAAGGGGAACTGAAGACATGCCTCTAGTCGTCGTCGGAATCAGCGTGGCGATCCTGCTGTTCCTCATGACCAAGCTGAAGCTCAACGGCTTCATCGCCCTGCTCCTCGTGGCCGTCGGCGTCGCGCTGGTGCAGGGGGTCGAGATGGAGAAGATCCCCGATGTCCTCGGAGAGGGCGTCGGGGGTCAGATCGGCGACACCATGCTCGTCGTCGGTCTGGGCGCCATGGTCGGCCGGGTCATGGGCGACTGCGGCGCGGCCCAGCGCATAGCCAACACCCTCATCGACACCTTCGGACTGCGCTGGGTCCAGGTGGCGATGGTGGTCACCGCCATGCTCATCGGCGTGACCATGTTCTACGAGGTGGCCTTCGTCATCATCGTGCCGGTGGCGTTCACCATCGTCCGGGTCACCCGCAAGAACCTGCTGTGGGTCGGCCTTCCGATGTCCATCGCCCTGTCCACCATGCACAGCTTCCTGCCGCCCCACCCCGGGCCCACCGCGGTGGCCTCGACCTTCAACGCCTCCGTCGGCCTGACCCTGTTCTACGGGCTGTTCATCGCCGTTCCGGCCGGTGCGCTGATCGCCCTGGTGTGGCCGCGCCTTCCGTTCGTCCGCCGGATGGACCCCGAGATCCCCAAGGGCCTGGTCAGCGAGCGCACCTTCACCGAGGAGGAGATGCCGGGCCTCGGCTGGTCGCTGTCGGTGGCCCTGGTCCCGGTGGTGCTGATCGCCGGCGCCGCGGTGACCGACATGGCCGTGTCCGGCTCCAGCCCGGTCCTGCACTTCGTCACCTTCATCGGATCCGCGCCGATCGCGCTGCTGCTGACCCTGCTGCTGGCGGTGTGGGCGTTCGGCCCGCGGATCGGCCGCAGCCTGTCCGAGGTCAGCGCCTCCTGCAACTCCGCCGCCCAGGCGATGGCGATGATCCTGCTGGTCATCGGGGCCGGTGGCGCGTTCAAGCAGGTCCTGGTCGAGGGTGGGATATCCGACTACATCAAGGACCTCACCGACGACTGGTCCATCTCGCCGATCATCCTCGCCTGGCTCATCGCCGTCGTCCTGCGGGTGGCGCTCGGATCCGCCACGGTCGCCGTGGTCACCGCCGCCGGTGTGGTGCAGCCGCTCCTGGAGAACAGCGGGGTCCACCCCGAGCTGATGGTCCTCGCCGTCTCCTGCGGATCGATCGCCTTCAGCCATGTGAACGACCCCGGCTTCTGGATGTTCAAGGAGTACTTCAACCTCTCCGTCATCGACGCCATCAAGGCGCGCACCACCTACACCACCGTGCTCGCGGTCCTCGGCCTCGGCGGCGTGCTGGCCGTCGAGGCCGCCCTCGAAGCACTCAATGTCTGACACTCGAGGTCCGACACTCAAGGTCTGACCGCCCCCGACCCAAGGACGCCACGATGAGCCAGCAGACCGTCACCTCGTTCTCCGTCTACCCGGTCGCCGGCCGGGACAGCATGGAGCTGAACCTCTCCGGTGCCCACGGCCCCTACTTCACCCGCAACGTGGTGGTCCTCGAGGACTCCGAGGGCCGTACCGGACTGGGCGAGGTGCCCGGCGGTGAGAAGATCACCCAGACGCTGCGGGACGCCGAATCCCTCGTCGTCGGGGCGCGGGTGGGCGACTACAAGCGGGTGCTGCGCGAGATCGGGCAGCGGTTCGGCGACCGCGACGCCGGGGGCCGGGGCACCCAGACCTTCGATCTGCGCACCACCGTGCACGCCGTCACCGCCGTCGAATCGGCCATGCTGGACCTGCTGGGACAGCATCTGGAGGTGCCCGTCGCGGCGCTCCTGGGCGACGGGCAGCAGCGCGACTCGGTACGGGTCCTGGGCTATCTGTTCTACGTCGGCGACCCCGACCGGACCGATCTGGAGTACGTCCGGGAACCCGGCGCCGACGCCGAGTGGTACCGCATCCGCCACGAGGAGGCGCTGACCCCCGAGGCGATCGTCCGCCAGGCCGAGGCCACCTACGACCTCTACGGCTTCGCGGACTTCAAGCTCAAGGGCGGGGTCCTGGAGGGAAACGAGGAGGTCAAGGCGGTACGGGCGCTCAAGGAGCGGTTCCCCGAGGCCCGTATCACCCTCGACCCCAACGGCGCCTGGTCGCTGCGCGAGGCGATCGAACTGTGCCGGCCGCTGCTCGGCACGCTCGCCTACGCCGAGGACCCGTGCGGCGCCGAGGACGGCTACTCCGGCCGGGAGATCCTGGCCGAGTTCCGGCGCGCCACCGGGCTGCCCACGGCCACCAACATGATCGCCACGGACTGGCGGCAGATGACCCACGCGCTGGCGCTGCAGTCCGTCTCCATCCCGCTGGCCGACCCCCACTTCTGGACCATGCAGGGGTCGGTACGGGTGGCCCAGCTCTGCCATGAGATGGGGCTGACCTGGGGCTGCCACTCCAACAACCACTTCGACATCTCCCTGGCCATGGTGGCCCACTGCGGAGCCGCCGCCCCGGGCGCGTACAACGCCCTGGACACCCACTGGATCTGGCAGGAGGGGCTGGAGCGGCTGACCGTCGAGCCGCCGCGGATCGCCGGTGGTGAGATCGCCATCCCGGACGCCCCCGGGCTGGGGATCCGGCTCGACCGCGACCGGCTCCTCGCCGCCCACGCCCTCTACCAGGAGAAGGCGCTGGGGGCGCGGGACGACGCGGTCGGCATGCGCTACCTCATTCCGGGCTGGACCTTCGACAACAAGCGTCCCTGCCTGGTGCGCTAGCGGGCCGCCGTCCGGCGGGCCGGACCGGCCCACCGGATTCGCGGGCTCCGGACCGGGCCGTACGGCTCAGACCTCCAGCTCGGTCTCGATCTTGCGCAGCTGGTGGCGTGCCATCGCCAGATTGGCCCGGTTCTTGTCCAGCGCCAGATAGAGGAAGAGGCCCTGGCTGTCCCGGCCCTTCAGCAGCCGGATCAGGTGGTACTGGTTGCCGAGGGTGATGAGGATGTCCTCGATGGTGTCCTGCAGACCGAGCTGTTCCATGGTCCGCACCTTGGCGCGCACCACATCGGTGTTGCCCGCCGCGGCCACCGTCAGGTCGAGCTCCTTCCCTCCGCCCACGGTGCCGAGGGCCATCCCGCTGGAGTAGTCGACCAGCGCGACGCCGAGGGAGCCCTCGATGGACGTCATCGCCTCTTTGAGCGCGGTCTGGGTGTTCGCCATGATCGTGGCTGTTCCTTTCGATGTCATTGACGTGCGGTTGGATCTCGGCGCGCGGGGTGCGCGCCGGGCGGGGGAGGTCATGGGGTCAGGGCTGCTCGGCCCGGCTGAGGGCGACGCCCATCAGATCGGCGAGTCGGGCGCCCGAGCGCCGGGCCTCCATATGGAGGCGGCCGACGTTGGTGCGGTCACCGGCCAGTACGGTCAGCACGGCCGTGGACCCCGCGGCGTAGGTGGCCACGTAGCCGTTCTCACCGCGGACCAGCAGCTCGCGGAAGGAGCCCCGCCCGGTGGCACCCGCCAGCGACTGCGCCACCCCGAGGGCCGCGGCGGTGAGCGCCGCTACGCCCTCGGGCTCGACGGTGGCCGTGTCATGCGCCAGCACCACGCCATCGCTGGTGGCGGCGAGGGCGCCGGTCACATGGGTCACCCGGGCCCGCAGCCGGCGCAGCTCCTCCAGCACTTCGGGCTCGGCGGCCAGCAGCCACTTCCGCTCCGTGCGCTGCCGCAGGGTGAGCCTCATGACGCCGCGCACGGGGCGGGCGGGTCGGTCGGGGGAATCACGGGGTTGCCTCCAAGGCATCGCGGAGCCGACGCAGCAGGTCGATATCGGGATCGGTGAAGACGACCGCGCCGGGACCGCGGTCCGGGGCGGTCGGTGCGGAACCGGCGGAACCGGCGGGCGGGCCGGGGTGGCGGCCCGGATGTTCCGGACGTGCGGAGCGTGGGGTGGCGACATGGCCCGCCGCCGCCAGCCGCCGTATGTCGATCAGCGTGTGGAAGGCGGGTCGGCCCAGCTCGTGGGCGATACGGGCGGGGGTGCGGACCCCGTCGGCCAGCGCCAGCACCGCGCGCTGACGGGGGGTGACGGCCGGGGCGCGGCCATCCGGCCGGCGCAGCACCACCGGCTCCGTGTCCACCTGGGGATACGGCCACAGGGCGGCCAGCAGCTTGCCCCGGCGCCGGGTCTCGCGCTCGACGGCCACCGCGCCCACCGGTCGCACCGGCCCGAGCCAGTGGGCCGCGCCCCGCTGGAAGCCGCGCGGCCCGCTGCCGTGCCCCAGTGCGAAGTACGCCGCGTCGAACAGCGCGCCCAGATGGCAGATCTCCAGCTCCGCGCCCGACAGCCGGCCGCTGTCGACGAGGAACCGCCCGACCCCACCGGCCCGGCCGGTCCGGCCCACCGCCTCCCGCCAGCTGTCGGCGGTCAGCCGTCCACCGGTGGTGAGCAGCACCTCGATCCCGGGGGCCACCGGGCTCTCGGCGTGCACCACCTGGCCGTCCCGGAGATAGACCGTGCCCGCGTCGCACAGCAGGGCGCCGCTGGCCCGCTCGTCGGCGAGCCCGGTGAGGCTGGGGGCACGCCCGGCTCGGGCTCCGGTCCGGTGCGGCAGGCTCATATCAGCGCCAGCCGCCCGCACAGGTCGCGCAGCCGGATCCGGGCGAGCGCCAGATTGCCCTCCCGGCGGTCGAGCCACAGGTAGAAGAAGACGCCGCTGTCGAAGGCCGTGTCGACGAAGCGCAGCAGGTGGTAGCAGGTGCGGGTGGTGACGATGACGTCCTCGACGGTGGGCTCCCCGTCCGCCTCGTCCGGGCCGGCGCCGCTTTTGTCGCTCCCGGGGTCCAGCGCGGCGAACGCCCGCTGTTCGGCGGCCATCCGGGCCAGCTCCGCCGTCTCCGCCGCGGTGGCCTCGGGGTCCTCGTCGCGCACCTCGCCGACCATGCCGAGCGCGAGTCCGCTGGTCCACTCGATCACGGCGGCTCCGCGCGCGCCGTTCACGGTCATCGCTTCCAGTAAGCACTCGTCGATTCCGGGCATGCGGCCTCCCCTCCCTGCGTCACCCATGGCAGGCGCCCACCGGTGGCGCTTCGCCAGTGACGGTGAGGTTACGCAGGGTTCAGCTGTTGGGGGTCAAATCCAGTAATGCTCGGAAATGGCGGGCGGTGCGTAGTAAGGTCCGCCGCCCCATGGGCCCCGCAGGTCCCGGCAGCCCCTGCCAGGAGCCGTACCGGGCCCGGTCATCGGCCCTCTGGACGATTCCTAGCGGGTGCGGAGCCCACCGGGCCACAAGTGGGCGGGCGCATATTCCACCGTCCTATTGCAGGCGTGGTGGATGGGTCAGTAGACGGTCGTGCGATGGTCGAGTACGCATACGCATGGAGCCGGGGCGCGGCGCGGTGCCCGCCAGGGGTGGTCATGAGACTCTCCCGGAGCCGTTTCGCACCCCCGCGGCGCACAGAGTGGCGTGATTTGACGGTACCGATGTGGCGGAAACCGCCCGCGTTTCACCCGGCTTGTCTGCGCTCTCCTGACGGTGTGTTACGGAACGGCGGGCGCGGAGGGGGAGGAGGTGGCGCCCGGAGTGGCCGGGGAGGCCGACGAGCCCGGCGCGTCGTCGACCGGGGCGGGCGGGGACGCCGTGGGGGGTTCACCCTTGCCCTCGAGCGAGGCCGGCTTCTTCAGGACGACCATGGGCTCACCGGGCTTGGGCAGCACCGGCTTGGTGAAGTTCGGACCCTGGGTCGGGGTCGCGGTGATCTGGGCGGGAAGCCGCTCGTAGTCGACCATCCCGGTGTTCTCCATCTGCGTGATGTGATCCAGCACCGTGTTGTTGGCCTGGGTGGCGAGCTGACGCACCAGGGTGTTCTTGCTGGTCGCCCGGATCTTGGCGATGGAGCTGAAGATCTGGCCGTGGGTGATGCGCAGGATCTGGGCCATCTGGCTGTCGAAGTTCTTGCCCGTGGCGGCCGTCAGGGTGTCCAGGAACCCCTGCTGCTGCGGTGTGGGCTTGTTGGGCAGGGTGATGCCGAGTTTGGGTGCGATGTCCCGTGAGGCGTCGTCCAGTTGCGCATGCCCCACGACCAGGTGTTCACCGGCTGTCTTCACCGCCGCCGTGGTGCCCTTCTTGATGGCCAGCTCACCGACGGGGTACTCCCACAGCCCGGCGAGCCGGACCTTGACCACGAAGTCCCGGTCGGCGCCGGTGAGCGGTCCGTACTGCGTCGTGCTCGTCTTCGCCAGGTTCGTCTGGTTCGTCTGCTGCACACCCGTCAGGACGGGCGACATGATCACACCGAGGGTGACCACCACGGAACCTATGAGGAGGGAGGTACCTGTCACGAAGTACCGGGATCGCATAGAGCCTCCTGGCGGGGACGCCGGTCGTTGTGCGGAGCAATGTCTGCCCGTGCTTGCACCGGCGAATACGGATCACGAGGGCCCTCTGCTCAATGGCCTGGCGGCTGTTTATATATCTTTGGGCCGTTACTCACCGCCGCATATGGTCTATCTCACAGCCGCCTCCCGGGCGCTCCTGGCTGAGGACGTCCACCAGTCGCTGGAGCGCCGGGTTGGGGCTGTCCGGGCTCCAGCAGGCGTGGAGGGTGACGGAGTGGGCGTCGGCCGGGGCCAGTTCGCGGTAGCGCACGCCGTGGACGCCCATCGCCATGATCGAGCGGGGGATCAGGGCGCAGCCCAGGCCCGCGCGGACCAGGGCGAGCATGGTGGGGACCTGGGAGGTCAACTGGCTGACGGCGTAGCGGTCCACGCCGATCATCGCGGCGCAGATGTCGTGCAGATAGCGGGAGCCCTCGGGGCTGTAACCGATGTAGTCGTCGGCCGCGTCGGTCAGGGCGACGGGGGTGTCATCGTGGTCATGGGCCAGTGGATGGCCGGAGGGGACCGCGAGGACGAGGTCCTCGGAGTGGACCAGGAGCGAGGCGTACCCCTCGGGGATGGGCGGCCGCACCAGACCCAGGTCGATGCGCAGCTCCGAAAGGGCGGCGAACTGATCGGGGCTGACCAGTTCGGTCAACTCGACGGTGACATCGGGGAGATGCCGCTTCACCAGGTCCAGCACGTCGGCCAGGATGGCGTACGCGCCGATCGCGGTGAAGGCCAGCCGCAGGGTGCCGGTGCGGCCCTCGGCGGCGCGGCGGGTGGCGGTCGGCGCCGCGTCCAGCAGGGCCAGCACCCGGTGGCAGTGGTCGAGGAAGACCCGGCCCGCGGCGGTGATCCGGGCGCCCCGTCCGGTGCGCTCGAACAGGACGACGTCCAGGGCGCGTTCCAGCGCCTGGATCTGACGGGTCAGCGGGGGCTGGGTCATGTTGAGGCGGGCGGCGGCACGGCCGAAGTGCTGCTCCTCCGCCACCGCCACGAAGCCGCGGAGCTGCTGCAGGGAGAGGTTCATGCCCTCACGGTATGGGGCGATGCGAAAGTGGGCTTGGACGGGCATGGCGGCGCGCCCCTACGGTCATGACGACCGCGCAGGGCAGATCCGCACCGATCCCGTCCGAGGAGCCAGGTTGTCCAGACTCGCCGTCGCCATGACCCCCCAGCGTGCCGCCGATGTGATCAGCGCCGAGGCACGGCGGCTGATGGCGGAACGCTACGAGGTGAGCTGGGCCGATGAGCCGCTGACCGCGGACGTGGTGGCCCGGCTCGCCGTCGGCAGCGATGTGCTGCTGACCAGCTGGGGCACACCCCCTCTGGACCGGGCGATCTGGGCCGGTGGCGATGGCCCCCGGGTGGTGGCCCACGCCGCCGGGACGGTGAAGAAGCTCATCGACCGCGAGGTGCTCGACCAGGGCGTCGCGGTCTTCTCGGCCGCCGGGCGGATCGCCTGGTCCGTGGGGGAGTACTGCCTGGCGGCGATGCTCACCCTGGCCCGCAGGCTGCCGCTGTTCGACACCGCGATACGCGCCGGCGGCTGGAAGCAGAGCGGCTTCCGGGGCGGTGAACTCACCGGCCGGCGGGTGGGCGTCCTCGGTGCGAGCTCCACGGCCCGCGCCCTGATCACCCTGCTCAGGCCGTTCCGCTGCGATGTGGTGGTCTACGACCCGTATCTGGACCAGGAGGCGGCCGCCGCGCTGGGGGTGCGGACCGGCACGCTGGAGGAGGCCCTCGGCTGCCCGTTCGTCTCCGTCCATGTGCCCGATCTCCCCGACACCCGGGGTCTGGTGAGTGCCCGGCTCATCGAGCGGATCCCCGACCACGCCGTGGTCGTCAACTCCGCCCGGGGACCGGCCGTCGACCAGGGCGCGCTGCTTGAACAGGTTTTGGCGGGGCGGCTGTTCGCCGCGCTGGACGTCTTCGACCCCGAGCCGCCGCGGCTCGGCGAGTCCGTGCTGAGCTGCCCGAATCTGCTGCTCACCCCGCATATCGCCGGGGACACCGTGGACGGGCATCTGGCGCTGGCCGGATATGTGATGGCGGATGTGGCCGACTGGCTGGACAAGGGTGTCCGCGGTCCGAGCTTCGTGGACCCCGCCTCCTGGCCCATCGCCGCCTGACCGGCCCCCGCGCTCCGCAGCCGGCCGTTCGCGTCATCGACCTCATGTCAGGAGTCACTTCACCATGTCGCGTATCACGGCGGTCGAGGTCTTCCCCGTGGCCGTGCCCTTCGCCCGGCGGTTCGTACTGGGCAGCGGCGCCGTCGGCACCCCCGATCAGGCCGGGTCGGTCATCTTCGTCAAGCTGACCACCGAGGACGGGGTGGTCGGCTGGGGCGAGCAGCGCGCCCTGCCCAGCTGGAGCTATGAGACCGCCGAGACGATCGCCGTCGTCATCAAGCGCCATCTGGCCCCCATCCTCCTCGAACTCACCCCGTTCGACGTGGAGTTGTTCCACGCCCGGGCGAGCCGCCTGCTGAGCCCGTCGGTGTCCAACGGCTTTCCGTTCGCCCGCGCCGCGGTGGACATCGCCCTGCACGACGCGGCCGGCAAACTGGCCGGGCTGCCGGTCCACGCCCTGCTGGGCGGCAAGCTCCGGGACACCGTGCCGCTCTGCTCGGCCATCGGGGTGGGCGAGCCCGCCGCCGTCCGCGAGCACGCCCAGCAGTCCTCGGACTACACCGCCTACAAGGTGAAGATCGGCGGCGACCCCGCGGCGGACACCGCGGCCATCACCGCTGTCGCGGAGGTCGCCGCGGGCAAACCCCTCTGGCTGGACGCCAATCAGTCCTACCGGCCGACCGCCCTCACCCGCCTGATGGGCGCCGTGCGCGAGGTGCCGCACCTGACGTGCGTGGAGCAGCCCGTGCCGGGCACCGACACCCTCGGCCTGCGCCGGGTGCGGGACCTGATCGGCCTGCCGGTGGCCATCGACGAGGGCAGCTTCACCGCCCAGGACCTCGCCCGCACCCTGCGCCTGGACGCCGCCGACCTGGTGGTCGTCAAGATCTGCAAATCCGGCGGGCTGCGCAACGCCCTGAAGACCGCCCAGGTCGCACTGGCGAGCGGCCTTGAGGTGCTGGCCAGCGGGCTGACCGACTGCGGCATCGGCTTCGCGGCCGCGCTGCACCTCTTCAGCCAGCTGGAACTGGCCCTGCCCGCCGAACTGAACGGACCGGAGCTGCTGGCCGACCTCTACGTGGAGAACCTGGACATCGTCGCGGCCACCGCCACCGTCCCCTCCGGCCCCGGGCTCGGCGTCGAGGTCGACGAGGAACGCATCCGCGCCGAATCCCTGGACATGGCCTGGTCCTGAACATCCGCGCACCCAGACCCAGCAGCGAGGAGACGACGATGTCTTCCAGCTTTTCCCGGCGCGCCCTGCTCAAGGGGGCGACCCTCGGCGGACTCGCCACCACGGGAGCCCTCAGCGGCTGCTCCTCCGGTCCGCCGCCCTCCACGGCCACCTGGTCCATGTGGTCCAGCAGCCCGGAGGAGAACCGGGTCTGGGCCGACTTCGGACACTATGTCGAGCGGCGCATGCACATCAGATCGTCCTCGACCCTCACCCCCTCCGACGGCTACCCCACCAAACTCGACCTGCAGCTCGTCAGCGGAACGGCCGGCATGGTCACCGCCCTGAACGGCTGGCTGATCCCCACCTACGCCTCCCGCGGCGCGCACCGGCCGCTGGACGCTCTCATCGCCGCCGACCCCGACTTCGACCTCGACGACTTCTACCCCGCCATCCGGTCCATCTCCTCGTTCGCCGGCCACACCTACGCCATCGGCTTCGACGTGGCACCGACCGTGCTCTACTACAACAGGACACTGCTGGAGCGGAACGGTGTCGATCCGCCGTCCCCGACCGAGCCCATGAGCTGGGACACCTTCCGGGAGCTGGCCGTCGAGCTGAGCAAGCCGACGGACCAGTACGGCTTCACCTGCGCCCCGACCATCGACGACCTGGTGTCCTGGATCTACTGCGCCGGTGGCGACGTCCTCGACGGGGACCGTGACACCAGCCCCCTGGACGCCCCCGAGGCTCTGGAGGCGATCCACTACGTGGTGGAGCTGTTCGTCAAGGACCGGGTCACCCCGCCGATCGACAATCTGGTCGCCCAGAACGCCTCCGGCACCGCCCTGGCCAACTTCCTCCAGGGCAACGTGGCATTCATGCAGAACGGCCCGTGGCAGGTGCTCAATGTCCGCAAGGCGCCCTTCACATGGGACATCGTGCCCTTCCCCGCGGGACCGGCCGGATCCACACCGCGGGTCTCGGGCTCCAGCTTCGCCATCCCCTCGGGCGTCAAGGACGACGACCTCGACCTGGCGTGGCGGCTGCTGAAGACCCTCACCAGCACGGGCGCGCTCAACATCTACGCACGGGCCGGGCGCAACAACCCCGCGCGGCTCTCCGCCGCGAGCGCCTTCGAACCGCCGCCCGCCAACCTCGGCATCGTCCAGCGGATCCTGAAGGGCGAGGTCGCCGGCGGCCATCCCTTCAACGTCACCACCAACTGGAACCGCGTCCGGCTGCTGCTGGGCCAGGAACTGCCCCGGGCCTTCCTCGGCCAGGTGAGCGTCCGCGACGCGATCGACGGTGTGATGCCACGGCTGAACGCCCTGATGCGCCAGCACCGGGACGCCGTCCGCCAGGCCACCTGAGGAGGATCACGATGGCTGTCGAAACCCCCGCCGCGGCGACCGCGGCCCCACGGCGTACCCCGCGCGGCCCGCTGCGCGGCCCCCGGTTCGGGCGGAACGGCTCGGAGACGCTCGCCGCCTGGCTGTTCCTGCTGCCGAGCCTGGCCGGATTCCTGATCTTCACCGCCGGTCCCGTGGTCGCGGCCGGGGTGATCTCGCTGCTGGACTGGAACCTGTTCAGCCCGCCCCACTTCACCGGGCTGGACAACTTCGCCCGGCTCGGCCCGGACACCACCTTCTGGTCGGCGCTCGGCAACACCGCGTACTTCACCTTCGTCAGTGTGCCGCTGACGCTGCTGGTCAGCCTGGGCCTGGCGCTACTGCTCAACCAGGGGCTGCGGCGCATGGCGGTGTTCCGGTCGCTGCTCCTGCTGCCCTACGCGACGATCACCGTGGCGGTGGCCTTCGTCTGGGTCTGGCTCTACATCCCGCACGACGGGCTGATCAACGCGGTGCTCGGCGTCTTCGGAATAGACGGCCCTGCCTGGCTGATCTCGGACGACTGGGCCATGCCCGCCCTCATCCTGATGAGCGTCTGGAAGAGCTTCGGCTTCGGCATGGTGATCTTCCTCGCCGGGCTGCAGGCCATTCCACAGCAGCTCTACGAGGCGGCCAGGGTGGACGGTGCCTCGCCCTGGCGGACCTTCCGCGCGGTGACGCTCCCCCTGCTGTCGCCCTCGGTGTTCTTCACCGTGGTCACCTCGATCATCGGCTCCTTCCAGGTCTTCGACCAGGCGCTGGTGATGACGGACGGCGGGCCGGGATCCAGCACCACCACGCTGGTGATGTACATCTACCGGACCGGATTCCAGAACTACGAGCAGGGCTACGCGGCCGCCCAATCGATGGTGCTGTTCGCCTTCATCGTCGTCATCACCGCGGCGCAGTTCCTGCTCCAGCGGAGGCTGGTGCACTATGACATCTGACGTGCCCGCGCTCGTGGCCCTCCGCCGCTCGCCCGTGGCGGCCCGGCGGCTGCTGGTGTTCACCTGTTTCCTGGTCACCGCGGTCACCCTCACCCCCATCGTGATGATGGTGCTGGTGGCCTTCCAGTCAGACGCCGAGTCGATGGCGGCACGGCCGTCGTTCTGGCCCGGCAGCTGGCACCCGGAGAACATCGGCCGCGCCTTCGACCTCGTCCCGCTGGGCCGCTATCTGCTGAACACCGTCTTCTTCGCCGGTGGTACGGCGCTCCTGGAGACGGTCACCGCGGCGCTGGCCGCGTACGCCTTCGCCCGGCTGCGCTTCCGGGGCCGGAGCGTGCTGTTCGGCGTCTATCTGACCACCTTGATGATCCCCTCGCAGGTCACGCTGATCCCGCAGTTCATCCTGGTGGCGAAGTTGCACGGGGTGGACACCTGGCCCGGGATGATCCTGCCGCACGCCTTCACCGCGCTCGGGGTGTTCCTGCTCCGCCAGTTCTTCCTGGGCGTGCCCCGCGACTACGAGGAGGCCGCCCGCCTCGACGGCGCGAACCGCTGGCAGACGTTCATCCGGGTGATCGTCCCGCTGGCCATCCCGGCCATCGCCACCCTGGCGGTGTTCAAGTTCATCAGCCAGTGGAACAACCTGCTCTGGCCGCTGGTGATATCCAACAGCGACTCCACCAGGACCGCGGCCGTCGGGCTCCAGGTGTTCCAGTCCACCAACGGCACCCAGTGGAATCTGCTGCTGATGGCGGCCGCCATCACCACCGTGCCGCTCATCCTGCTCTTCTTCCTCACCCAGCGCTGGTTCGTCAAAGGCATCACCATGAGCGGGCTCGGAGGCCGCTGACACCATGACATTTCTCTGGTCCGTGTTCACCAAACCGTGGTCCACGCTGCCCGGCGACACCCTGGGCCGGCTGGTGTCCGGCCTCGGCTTCACCGGCGTGGAGGTCCCGGTCCGGGACACCGCGTACGTCACCCCGGGCGAAGCGGGGCGGCTGCTGCCGGAGTTCACCGCGCGGCTGCGGGCGGAGGGCGTCGAGGTGATCAGCGTCGCGAGCGACCTCCGCGAACCCGTCTTCGCGGCGTGCCGGGAGGCGGGCGTGCCGATGATCCGGGTCATGGCCGAACTGGGCCCCGACGGCTATGCCGCCTCGGTCCGGCGGGCACGGCGACGGCTGGAGGACGCGGCGCCGCTCGCCGAGGGGTATGGCGTCCAGGTCGGGGTGCAGCCGCACCACGGGCGCTATGTGTCCTCCGCACTGGGGGTGCTGGACCTCCTCGACGGCCTGCCGGTCCAGCACTTCCGGGTGATCTGGGACGCCGCCCATGACGCGCTGGCGGGCGACGATCCGCGGGTCACGCTGCCGCTGGTCGCCGAGCGGCTCGGCATCGTCAACCTCAAGAACGCCATCCAGGTGCGCACCGAACCGGCCGGTGAGGCCGTCGGCGGGCACTGGAAACCCTGGTTCGTGCCGGGCCCCGAAGGGCTGGCCGACTGGTCGGCGGCGCTCGGCCGGCTGGCGGAGCTCGGCTTCACGGGCCCGGTGTGTCTGTCCGGGCAGTACTCCGACCCCGGTGTCCCGGTCGAGAAGCGCCTGGTGGCGGATCTGGCGGCGGCACGCGGTGCGGCGGGCGCCGCATGACCGGGCGTCCGCTCTCCCGAGAGGAAAGAAGGAAGGTACCCCGGGGGGAGCGGGAGAACCCCGCGCCCCCGCTCCCCCCGGCTCCTCCTCCCAGAGGCCCCTACGGCAGGCCGCCCGGCTTCGGCCCCCGGTAACCCGGACGGGACGAGGCGTCGATGCCCACCTCGTAGCGGATACCGGGGTGCAGGGTGTTGCCGCCGACCCGGGCGCCGGTCGAGTGGTAGGCGAGGCCGATGGCGTGGTGGGTGGGCGCGGCGAACTCATTGCCGGTGATGGTGGCGTTCCGTACGTCCTCGAACATCAGCGCCTGGGAAGCGCGGAGCGTCTCGCAGTGGTTGCCCCTGATGGTGAAGTCGCCGGTGGTGCCGTGGCCGTCACCCTCGCCGTCGTTGGGGCCCTCCGCCATCAGACACATGTTGTCGATGTCCTCGCAGCGGTTGTTCTCGATGCGGACACGGTGGCTGGTCGGGGTGTCGCTGGCGAAGGTCTGCATGCAGTCGGCGTGCCGGCCATGGCCGTTGTCGGTGTCGCGGACGGTGTTGTACGCGATGGTCAGATCGTCGCCGAAGAACCGGATGCCGTCGCCGTCCCCGCCCCTCGGGCCGATCACGGTGTTGTTCCGCACGGTGACGCGGTGGCCGGTCAGCTCGATCCCGGGCGCCTCCGGCCGGAGGGACCGGAACCCGTCCACGATCACATCGTCGGCCTCGATGGTGATGCCGTCCACCGCTTCCCCGCCCCCGGCGTAGGCGATCGGGTGCTCCCGGCTCCCGCCCTTGGTGATGACCAGCCGCTGCCGGGACAGATCGCCGTCGAAGCAGACGGTGTCCCCCGGCTTCGCCCGGCGCGCCGCCTCCCGCGGGGTGGCGGCACGCAGGGTGCAGCGCTCGGTCCCCTTCCCGGTGGTGAGCGACGCCGTCGGCCCGGCGGCGTCCCGCCCCTGGGGCCATGACGGACGCGCCAGGGCGGCCAGGAGGGCGAGGACCGAGACGGCGAGGAAGCCGAGGACGAGTCTCCAAGTGATCCGCATGGCGGGAACCGTAGAGCGGGACCCCGGGGACCGGTCCCGCCGTCAGCCGTGCGCCGCTGGCGTCCAGTTCACTCCGGCGTCACCATACGCCCCTAGGTTCACTCCGACACATGGAAGGGCGTGATCCCCGATGGAGACGCACAGAGCGCAGCGAAAGAGACTCAGGTGCCGGTCGGCGCTGGTCGGCGGGGGAGTGGCGGTGGCGGTCGGCGCCCTGCTCGCCCCGCTCGTCGAGGCCCCCGCGGCGAGCGCGGCGCCACGGGCCGACGAGGTACGTCACCCCGTCGACCACGTGGACCCGCTGATCGGCTCCGCGGGCGGCGGCAACACCTACCCGGGCGCCACCCTGCCGTTCGGCATGATCGCCTGGTCCCCGACCAGCACCACCGGCGACCAGACCAACACCGCGGCGGCCAACGGCTATTCGTACGACACCACCCGGGTCCGGGGCTTCAGCCTCACCCATGTCAACGGCGCGGGCTGCCACCCCGGAGCCGCGGGCGATGTGCCGATCATGCCGTTCGTGGGCGAGGTCGACAGCTCTCCCACCGCCGACACCAAGGACCAGAAGTACGCCGCCACCTTCTCGCACGAGAAGGAGAAGGCCGAGCCCGGCCACTACCGGGTGGGGCTCGACTCGGGCGCGGCCGCCGATCTCGCGGTGAGCGAGCGGGCCGGTGTCGCCGACTTCTCCTTCCCCCGGAACGCCCCGGCCCGACTGCTGTTCCGCACCTCCAACTCGCTCAACGGCAGCGAGAACGCCCACATCGAGATCGACCGCCGGCGGCACAAGGTGACCGGCTGGGTGCTCACCGGGGCGTTCTGCGGACGGCGCGCCAACGGCGGCGAGAACAACCGCAAGACCTACTACCGCCTCTACTTCAGCGCGTCGTTCGACCGTGCCTTCTCCACCGTGGGCACCTGGGAGAACGACCGGCTCTCACCCGGTGCCACCACCGCCGACGGCGGCGAGGGCTATCTCACCGGCGCCGACCGGGCCGGGCGCGGCTCCGGCGGATACGTCGGCTTCGACACCGTGCGCGACAACGATGTCCGGATGCGGCTCGGCATCTCGTACGTCTCCCTCGCGGGCGCCGAGGCCAATCTCCGCACCGAGATAGCGCCCCGGGCGAGCGTCGCCGACGTGGCCGCCGCGGGACGGGCCGCCTGGGACCGCCGGCTGCGCGCCATCCGCGTCAGCGGCGGCAGTGAGCCGCGCCGCGCCGCGTTCTACACCGCCCTCTACCACGCGCTCCAGCAGCCCAACCTGATCAGCGACGCCGACGGCCGCTACCCGGGCATGGACGGCACACCGCACCGGATCGAGCGCGGGCAGACGGCGCAGTACAGCAACTTCTCCGGCTGGGACCAGTACCGTGCCCAGGTGCAGCTGCTCGCCCTGCTCCAGCCCGAGGTCGCGGGGGACTTCGCCCAGTCGCTGCTCAACTTCGCCCGGCAGAACGGCGGGGTGTGGGACCGCTGGGTGCACATCAGCGGCGCCACCCATGTGATGACCGGCGACCCCTCCGCCGCCACACTCGCCACCTTCTACGCCATGGGGGTGCGGAACTTCGACGCCAAGGGCGCCTTCGACTCCCTCTACCGCCAGGCCACCGTCCCCCACCCCGACGGGCTCTCCGACAAGGGCTGCCCGGGGCAGTGCGAGGGCCAGCGCCCGGGCCTCGCCCAGTACCTGGAATCCCGGTACGCCGCACAGGACGCCTGCCACTGCTGGGGCGGCGCCGCGGAGACCCTGGAGGACTCCGTCGCCGATGACGCGCTCGCCCGCTGGGCCCGGCTGCTCGGCCGCACGAAGGAGGCCGACGAACTCGGCGCGCGCGGCGGCTACTGGCGCAATGTGTTCAACCCCCGGGCCACCGGCACGGCGGGCTACATCCAGGCCAGGAACCGGGACGGCTCCTGGGTGACCCCCTTCGACCCGGCGTCCGACCGGGGCTTCGCCCAGGGCAGCGCGGCCACGTACACCTGGATGGTGCCGCAGGACGTCCAGGGGCTCGCCGACGCCATGGGCGGCCGCGACAAGGCGGCGGCCCGGCTGGACGGCTTCTTCCACAAGCCCGACGGCTCCTGGTCGGTCCGCGGCGGCGACCCGCTCCGCTACGACCCCACCAACGAACCCGGCATCCACGCCCCCTGGCTCTACAACGCGCTCGGGCAGCCCTGGAAGACCCAGGAGACGGTGCGCCAGATCGTCACCACCGTGTACGGCACCGGGCCGAAGGGGCTGCCCGGCAATGACGACCTGGGCACCATGTCCGCGTGGTACGTGTTCGCGGCGCTCGGCCTCTATCCGCAGGCCCCGGGGCGCGCCGAGGCACTGCTCACCGGTCCGCTCTTCCCGCGCGCGGTGATCGCCCCGGCGGGGCAGCGGCGCGCCCTGACCATCGACGCCCCGGACGCGTCCGACACCCACCCCTATGTGCACGCGGTGCGGGTGAACGGCAGGCCGCACGACACCTCCTGGCTCGACGGCTCCGTCGTGCGCCGGGGCGGTTCGCTCTCCTTCGACCTGGCCGACCGGCCCGACACCAGCTGGGCCACCGACCCGGGCGGGCTGCCCCGCTGACGGACTAGGCCGTCGCGTCGGCGAACGTGTCGGCGCGGATATGGGTCATGGGCCGGCCCACCACCCGGTACCTGCCGTTGGGCACCCGGTCGGACCGGGACACGTGCACGGTGAGCGGGCCGACCCACTCATAACCCTTGTCCTCCGCATGGCGCATCAGCTGGTCCGTCAGTTCCTGCCCCACATGACAGCCACGCCGGGTGAGCTCCTCGTGGACCGGGTCGGCGAGCTCGACGTCATAGACGTTGGGCACGACCACCCGGGTCGGTCCGCACACCACGGTGTGGCTGTCGCATTCACGTTTCAGCGCGCCGAGGAGTTCGACGGGCTCGCCGCGGACCACCTTGGCGAGCAGCGACGCCTCCCAGCGCTCTATCGCCCGTTCCCATCGGTTCAGCGTCTGCATGCCCACCCGCGTTCCCGAAACGGATCACCTCATGCCTTGATCGGCGCGGCTCACCGGTCATCGGCGCCGCTCACCGTCGCTACGGGTCCGCCGGAGCGTGAAGGTGTCCACGGGCTCGATACGGCCGTAGAGCCCGGTGACCGCGTAGTAGGTCACCGACATGGTGGTGGGGCCGCCCGGCCTGGTGCCGGGGTCGACGGTGAACGCGGCGAAACCGTAGGGGTTCACCCGGTCGCGCACCGCCGACCACGGGGCCGCCTCCGTCACATAGACCGGGGTTTTCCGGCCGTTCGCACCGGTGTCGCCGACACCGGTGATGACATTGCACCGAGGGGTGTCGAACAGGACGTCCATCGACGGGATCGAGGTGCCACCGCCACCGATGACCATGTGCACCGTTCCCGCGCCGGTGTCCACCAGATCGGTACGGGTGGCGGCGGGGGTCGGCGTCATCGTGTCGTTGGGCTCCCGGCCACGGATCGGGTGGGAGCGCTCGTAGTGGTGTTCATGGCCGCAGACGACCAGGTCGACGCCGTACTTGTCGAAGAGCGGCAGCCACTCCTGCCGGATGCCGAGGTCGGCGCCGTTGCCCGGGTGGTCGGCCGTGGAGACGACCACCTGGTGCATGACGACCACGATCCAGTCGATGTCCCGGTCGGCCCGGGCCCGGCTGAGCTCGGCCTCCAGCCAGCGCCGCTGCGCCCCGCCGGAGTAGCCCCGCACATAGGTGTTCCCGGCGTCCTGAAGGGCCACGTCGTCATTGGCCAGGCTCACCACGCGCACCGAGCCGACGGTGAAGGCGTACCACAGCCCCTGGGTCTCGTCGTCGCCACCGTTGCCGGGCAGTGAGAAGTACGCCTGGTAGGCGGCGAACCCGATCGGCCCGTTGCCCAGCTCGTTCTCGTGGTTGCCCGCCGCGGGCATCCACGGCCGGAACCGCGAGGACCGGCTGGTCATGTCGAACCAGTCCGCCCAGGTGCGCAGCCGGTCCTCGGACAGATTGGCGTAGCACAGATCGCCGTTGATGAGGTGGAACAGGGGCGCGACCCGCTCGACGGCGGTGGTCACGTCGTTGGCGTACGGCGAGCCGAGGTTGTCGTTGAGATAGGTGAGCTTCTCGGTGATCTTCGGCGGCTTGGGGCCGTTCAGCTTGCCCACCGTGGGCGTGCCCTGGTCGCCGAAGCTGGTGAAGGTGAACGGCGCCCGGCCCGCCGGCCCGGTGCGGAACGACCCCGCCTCCGGCGTCGCCCCGTCGTGGACTGCGGCGTAGACGTAGTCGGTGCCGGGGCGCAGCCGGCCCAGCCGGGCGTGGTGGACATACACGCTCTGCCGGGACTTGGCGTCGCGGTAGAAGGTGGTCCGCGCGGTGACCTCGGTGCCCATGCCCTGGGACGGGGTGCCGAGCATGACACGCGGCCGTCTCACCGGGACCGGTGTCTGCCAGGACACCACGACCTCCCGGGCGGCGTCGGCCCCGAACTGCAGATGCGGCCCGCTCACCGGTGGCGTCCCGGACCCCTCCGGCCGGGTCCACAGCACCGGCGAGGCCGCCACCGCCTCCTGCTGGGACAGATATGTGCCCGCACCGGCCGCCGCGGCGCCCGCCACGCCCAGCAGCTCCCGGCGGCTCACCCGGGACGTGGCGGATGCGGTGGCCGCCGTCGCCGATCCGGTGGCCGGCGCGGCCGATGGGGTGGCCGTGTTCTTCGGTGTCGTCGTCATGGGGCCGAAGCTCCCACGCGCCCGCCGTCGCCGGACACCGTGGCGCCGTGAACAGCGCGGTACGGCGGGCTACCGGCGGACGACCGGACGGCGAACCCCGACAACCATCTGGGTGGACGGTGGCGGATGCGCGTTGCCATCGGCGGTGGCGGCGCCGCACGCTGGTGTCCGTGAGCGATCGGGACGAGGAATTGCGCGGGCTGGACGTGGTGCTGCGGGAGCTGCGCCACGCCCGGCACGGGCTGTACGGACCGCTGGTGCGGGAGCGCTTCCTGGGCGGGCTGCCCGCCGGTGTCACCCCGACCGGCTACCGGGTGCTGCGCCTCGTCGAGGCCAGCACCCCACCGCCGCCCACCGTGTCCGACATCGCCGCCCTGCTGCTGTCCGACCGGGCCCGCGCCGTGCGCGTCGTGGACCGGCTGGCGGCGGCGGGGCTGGTGACCCGGGTGCGGGACACCGTGGACCGGCGGATACGGAGGGTGGCGCTGACCGACACCGGGCGCCGCCATGTCGCCCTGGCGGCCGCCCGGCGGACCCGGCTGCTCGGCGAGGCCGTCGCGGACTGGCCGGACGAGGACCTCGCCCGGCTGACGGACTGCCTGGAGCGGCTCAACGCCTCCGTGGCCCGCCATCTCCCGGTGCCCGGCGACCGGTGACGTCGGCTACGCCTTGGACGCCCGGAAGTTCCGGAACAGCAGATAGGTGTCGAGGATGTCCGACGAGGCGCTTTCGACCGAGCGGTAGATGCCCCACTTGGGCCGCTGGTAGTCGTCCTGGTCGGGCATCTTCACATTGGACATGCTGCCCTGGACCGCCACCGGGGCGCCGGACCCGGTGCCGTTGCGCACCACGCAGGCCGCCTTGCCGTTCGAGCCGACGGTGAAACTCCACTCGATGGTGATCCACTTGTTGCGCAGCGGTGCGAGGTTGGTCGAGGCGATGTCCGGTGAGCCGGAGTTGGCGTACGCACGCGCCCGCAGCAGTTCCGTACTGCCGCTGCGGCCCAGGTCCAGGGTGATGTACGGACCGCCGTTGTCCACCGGGGTCTTGGTCTGGAAGATATGGGTGAACTTGCTGGTGCCGTGCAGCGAGGTGGGCATGAACATCTCGTAGCTGAGGCTCCACGTCTCACCGTCGCGCATCTTCAGGGCGGAGCCGCCCTGCACCATGCCCTTGGACTCGGTGCGCTGGCGGTCGCCGCCCCCGGTGGTGTCCCGGTCGTCCTTCCAGATGTTGAAGCGGTAGTGGTCACCACCCTCGACGATCACGTACTTCCGGTCGGGGTGAGCGCCGCCTCGGTCGGCCTCGATGCCCTCGAACGCCTTGAGCCCGTCGCTGGACGGGTCAGGATGCCAGAGCAACTGCGCGGCCGCGGCGCGCGAGGCGGCGGAGGCCGGGGTGGCGCCCGAGGTCAGCTGTCCGAGGGCGATCGGTGTTCCGACGGCTGCCGCGGCCATCGAACCGAGGACCCGGCGGCGGCTCAACGGGCGGGGAGGGGGGAGTTCTGCCATGGTCGTTGACTTCCTTCCTGATCCGGTAAAGGAGTGGCGTGCTCATGGCGCACCACGCAGATTGGACCGGACCAAATGGACCGTCAAGGCTCACGGGTGGTTCTTTACCCGAGAATTGGTTCAGGTAGCTGAACAAAATCTGACGCCTTCTGGCGTATATGGTGGCATCTCCGTCCCTCATTTTGAGCGTTTGTTCGTTCTTATGAACTCGTAGACAGTGTCTACGCACCTCTGGTAGACAGTGTCTATGGCTGAGCGTGAGCAGGACACAGGTCTCCGGTCCCGGTTGGTGGACGTTGGAGTGCAACTGGTGGACGAGGAGGGCGTCGGGGCCCTTTCGCTGCGGGAGATCGCCCGCCGGGCCGGGGTGTCCCACGGGGCCCCGCGGCGGTATTTCCCGACGCACCTGTCCCTGCTGTCCGCCATCGCGCGCCGCGGCTTCGAGAGCCTGGCCGCCCAGGCCGGTGAGGTGATCGCCGCCCATGAGGGTGATCCGCGTGAGCAGTTGACGGCGCTGGCGCGGAGCTGGCTCGACTTCGCGCGGACCGACTGCGGCATGTTCGAGCTGATGTTCCGTCACGATCTGCTGGAGAGCGGCCATTTGGGCCTGCGGGAGACGAGCCTGCCGCTTTTCGCCACCCTCGTCGACCTGGTCGCCAGGGCGCGGCCGGACTCCGGCACGGAGCCACGGATCGTCGCGGGCGCGCTGTGGGCGAATCTGCACGGCATCGCCCAGCTGTGGGGCTGGGGCAGCCTTCAGCTCGCGGTGGGGGGCGACGACCCCGAGCCGCTGCTGCGGGCCGCGCTCGACGCACACCTCGGCCCGGAGGCCCGATGAACTCCCCGCGCGGACGGCGCCTCACCCTCGTCGCGAGCGTCACCGGGGCCGTGATCGTCGCACTGGACGGCACCGTGCTGACCGTCGCCCAGCCCCGGCTGCAACGGGACCTGGATGCCACGTTCGCCCAGGTCCAGTGGACCAGTACCGGATATCTGATCGCCGTGGCGAGTCTGCTGGTCTTCGCGGGCCGCCTCGGCGACCGCTACGGCCATCGGCGCGTCTTCGCCCTCGGAATGCTGGGCTTCGGCGCCGCCTCGGCGGGCATCGGGCTCGCGGGCGGCATCGGCTGGGTGATCGGACTGCGGGTCGCCCAGGGGGTCTTCGGGGCGCTGCTGCAACCCGCCACCCTCGGGATGCTGCGGGCCGCGTATCCGCCCGACCGGCTCGGCAGGCCCGTCGCGGTGCGGACCGCCGCCATCGGGCTGGCGGCCGTGGCCGGTCCGCTGGCCGGCGGGGCACTGACCACCCATCTGGGGTGGCGGGCGGTGTTCTTCGTCAATGTCGCGCCCGCCCTCGCCATGGGGCTGGTGGCACTCGCCGTCCGCGCCCCTTCGGCACTTGCCTTCCAGACCCCGGCGGCACTCGCGGTCCACGCCCCGGCGGTGCCCCGTGAGACCGCCCGGCCGAGGCTCGATCTGCCCGGTGCGGGCCTGCTCGCGGTGGCGCTCGCCGGGCTGGTGCACACGCTCGTCGGCATCCCCGAAACCGGCTGGACGGTGGCGACCGCGCTCGGGCTCGGCTGCGCCGTGGTGGCCGGGGGCGTCTTCGTACGGCATGAGCGCCGGACGGCGGATCCGCTGGTGCCGCCCGGCGTGCTGCGGTCGGGCGCCGCGGGCCCGGCGCTCGGTGTGCTGGTGGCCGCGTCGGCCGCACTGTTCGGGGCGCTGTTCCTCGGCACGTACTACCTCCAGGACGCGCTCGCGCTTGATCCGCTCGACAGCGGGCTGCGGGCGCTGCCGCTCGCGGCGATGATGGTGCTGGCCGCGCCGGTGGCGGCGATGCTGACGCGTCGTCAGGGGCCTCGCCGGACGGCGGTGGCGGGGATGGTTCTGGTGGCGGCCGGTGTGCTGCTGATGTCCCGTCTCGGCCGGGGCTCGGGCGCCGAGGCGATCGGTGGCTGCTTCCTCCTGCTGGGCGCGGGCTTCGCCACCGTGATGGTCACCGCGACCACCGTCGTCGTACGCGACGCGTCCGTGGACACCGCCGGGGTGGCGGGCGGGCTCCAGCAGACCGCCATGAACATCGGGCCCGCGCTGGGAGTCGCCGCCGCGACCACGCTGATGAGCGTGGCCGGGCGGGGCGACACCGCCGGACGGCCGCCCGGCGACGGGCCGCGCTTTGCGGCCGATGTCTTCCTCTCGGCGATGGGACCGGCGCTGACGGTCCTCGCGGCCGTGGCCGCGGCCGGTGTGCTGCCGGCCGCCATGCTGCCGGGCCGTGCGGCGGCGCGGCGGCCCGGGGATCAGCCGGTGGAAGAGCTCCCGGACGGACCCCCGAGGTCCGAGATCGCGTCGAGCGCCTGACCCCACCGCGGGTGCGTCGCCACCTTCCTCAGATGCATGCCCATGACCCGTTCGCCGAGGGTGGGGTCCATGTCGTCCGACAGCTGGAACGCCGAGAGCTTCGCGATATGGGGAAGGATCTCGTCGTCACCCGCGATATGCACCGGGTCGTGCAGGTACCGGTCCAGCGCCTCCAGATCGGCCACCGCCGCGCAGTAGGCGTGGGTGAAGCCCTCGGCGGAGTCGCCGAGGAACTGGCCGGCGGTGGAGAACGAGACCGCCTCCACCCCGCCCGTCCGGCGCATCGCCGCCAGAACCTTGGCCTTCTCCTTCTCCGTCGTGCCGTCCTTGAAGCTGAACCGCAACACATTGACCAGCATGGGTAGTTCCCTTCGTATATGAACTGGCGGGTTCAAATTAGTGGCCCGATCGGTCAATGAACAAGAGGGTTGAGATTCTTGAACCCATGAGTTCAGTTCGAGGTGTCGTGGGATACGATGCGCGGATGACGGCAGTGACAGCCTCGTCCGGGCGTAAGGTTCCGCGAGGGCGCATCGACAAGCGGCAGGCGATCCTTGACGCCGCGTTCACCGTCTTCGCGCGCCGGGGGTACGCACAGTCGTGTGTCCAGGAGATCGCGAATGAGGCGGGGGTCGCCAAGCCCACGGTGTACAACCACCTCACCGACAAGGAGACCTTGTTCCGCCATGCCATCGAGGCCGCCGCCGATGCCG
This sequence comes from Streptomyces rapamycinicus NRRL 5491, assembly GCF_024298965.1. NCBI lineage: Bacteria > Bacillati > Actinomycetota > Actinomycetes > Kitasatosporales > Streptomycetaceae > Streptomyces > Streptomyces rapamycinicus. Next base: position 11,590,049 of record NZ_CP085193.1, read on the forward strand.
TGATGGCGGAGAACCTCGCCGTCGTCGAGCGGCTGCGCGAGCCGGGCGACGATCTGCGCGCCGCCCTGGAGGACATGGCGTACCGGATGCTCCAGGTGTGCTGCGGTGAGCGGTCCCGTGCGCTACGGCGGCTCACCTACGCCCAGGCGGCCGACTTCCCCGATCTGATCGAGACCGTCCAGGGGCGTACGGCCATCCGGCTCGGTGAGGCGCTGGCCGACCGGCTGGCCCGGCTGTCGCTGTCCGGGCGGCTGCGGCCGGGTGATCCGGCGCAGGCCGCGGAGCAGTTGCTCGCGCTGCTCACCGGCCCCATGGAGGTGAGGTCCCGGCTGGGCACCCACAAGGTCGCCACGGCCGAGACGCGCACGGTCGCCCGGTCCGCGGTGGACACCTTTCTGCGGGCATACGGAACCGCCGCCACCGGCCACCCCTGACCCGAGGGCCGGGGGGACCGGTGGCGGCGGCGTGTGGCGGGTGTGCTCGGCTCAGCTCAGGGCGACCAGCAGATCGCCGCCCTCCACCTGCTGAATCGTGTTGATGGCGATGCGCGACACGGTCCCGCCCTTCGGGGCCGCGATGGTGGCCTCCATCTTCATCGCCTCGATCGTGCCGATGGTGGCACCGGCCTCCACCTGATCGCCCTCGGCCACCGCCAGTGTCACCACACCCGCGAAGGGCGCCGCCACATGGCCGGGGTCGCTCCGGTCGGCCTTCTCGGTGGCCGGCACATCGGAGGCCGCCGAGGTGTCCCGCACCTGGACCGGGCGCAACTGCCCGTTCAGCGAGGCCATCACCGTGCGCATGCCGCGCTCGTCGGCGTCGCCGATGGCCTCCAGCTCGATCAGCAGCCGGACACCGGGCTCGAGGTCCACCGTGTACTCGTGCCGCGGGCGCAGCCCGTAGAAGAAGTCCTTGCTGTCCAGCACGCTGGTGTCGCCATGGGCCTGCCGGTGCGCCTCGAACTCCTTGGTCGGGCCGGGGAACAGCAGCCGGTTCAGCGTGGCCCGCGGATCCTTCTCCAACTGCTCCCGGTCCTCCGTGGACAGCTCCGCGGCCACCGGCTTGGCGGCGGCACGGCCCTCCAGCGCCTTGCCGCGGAACGGCTCGGGCCAGCCGCCCGGCGGATTGCCCAGCTCGCCGCGGAGGAACCCGATGACCGAGTCCGGGATGTCGTACCGGCCCGGCTCCGCCTCGAAGTCCTCCGGCGACACCCCCGCCCCCACCAGGTGCAGCGCGAGGTCGCCGACCACCTTCGACGACGGGGTGACCTTCACCAGATGACCCAGGATCCGGTCCGCCGCGGTGTACATCGCCTCGATGTCCTCGAAGCGGTCGCCGAGCCCCAGCGCGATGGCCTGGGTGCGCAGATTGGACAGCTGACCGCCGGGGATCTCGTGGTGGTACACCCGTCCGGTCGGCGAGGCGAGACCCGCCTCGAACGGTGCGTAGATCTTGCGCACGGCCTCCCAGTACGGCTCCAGTCCGCCGATCGCCTCGAGGTCGAGCCCGGTCGGCCGGTCGGAGTGGTCGGTGGCGGCCACGATCGCCGACAGCGACGGCTGCGAGGTGGTGCCCGCCATGGAGGCCACCGCGCCGTCCACCGCGTCCGCACCGGCCTGGACCGCCGCGAGATAGGTGGCGAGCTGACCGCCCGCGGTGTCATGGGTGTGGATGTGCACCGGCAGGTCGAACTCCCGGCGCAGCGCGGAGACCAGCTTCACCGCGGCCGGGGCGCGCAGCAGTCCCGCCATGTCCTTGATGGCCAGCACATGCGCGCCCGCGTCCACGATCTGCTCGGCGAGCCGCAGATAGTAGTCGAGGGTGTAGAGCCGCTCCGAGGGATCGGACAGGTCGGAGGTGTAGCAGAGCGCCACCTCGGCGATCGCGGAGTTGGTCTCCCGTACCGCGTCGATCGCGGGCCGCATCTGCCCGATGTCGTTCAGCGCGTCGAAGATCCGGAAGATGTCGATCCCGGTGGCCGTGGCCTCCCGTACGAAGGAGGTGGTCACCTCCGTCGGGTACGGCGTGTAGCCCACGGTGTTGCGACCGCGCAGCAGCATCTGGAGACAGATGTTGGGCACCGCCTCGCGCAGCTTGGCCAGCCGCTCCCAGGGGTCCTCGGCGAGGAAGCGCAGCGCCACGTCGTAGGTGGCCCCGCCCCAGCACTCCAGCGACAGCAGCTGTGGCACGGTCCGCGCCACCACCGGGGCCACGGCCAGCAGGTCCTTGCTGCGGACCCGGGTGGCCAGCAGCGACTGGTGCGCGTCCCGGAAGGTGGTGTCGGTGATACCGATGGTGGGCGACTCGCGCAGCCGGCGCGCGAAGCCCTCCGGACCCAGCTCGGTGAGCAGCTGCTTGGAGCCGGCGGGCGGCTCGGTGTCCGGCACCGGGGGCAGCTTGGTGGTCGCGTCGATCAGATGGGGCCGCTCGCCATGGGGCTTGTTCACCGTGATGTCGGCGAGATAGGTGAGCAGCTTGGTGCCGCGGTCGGCGGAGTGGCGCGCCGTCAGCAGATGCGGCCGCTGCTCGATGAACGAGGTGGTGACCTGCCCGGCCCGGAAGTCCGGATCGTCCAGCACCGCCTGGAGGAAGGGGATGTTGGTGGACACCCCGCGGATGCGGAACTCGGCCACCGCGCGCCGGGCGCGGCCGACCGCGGTGGCGAAGTCCCGCCCCCGGCAGGTCAGCTTGACCAGCATCGAGTCGAAATGGGCGCTGATCTCCGCACCGGAGTGGGTGGTGCCACCGTCCAGCCGGATGCCCGAGCCGCCCGGGGAGCGGTACGCGCTGATCATCCCGGTGTCCGGGCGGAAGCCGTTGGCCGGGTCCTCGGTGGTGATCCGGCACTGCAGCGCCGCCCCCCGCAGATAGACGGTGTCCTGGGCGAGGCCGAGGTCGGACAGCGTCTGACCGGCGGCGATCCGCAGCTGGGACTGGACGAGATCCACATCGGTGATCTCCTCGGTCACCGTGTGCTCGACCTGGATCCGCGGATTCATCTCGATGAACACATGGCGGCCGTCGCGGTCCAGCAGGAACTCCACCGTACCGGCGTTGCGATAGCCGATCTCCCGGGCGAACTTCACCGCGTCCTCGCAGATCCGGGCCCGCAGCTCCGGATCGAGGTTGGGCGCGGGGGCCAGCTCGATCACCTTCTGGTGGCGCCGCTGCACCGAACAGTCGCGCTCGAAGAGATGGATGACACCGCCCTGCCCGTCGGCGAGGATCTGCACCTCGATATGGCGGGGCTCCACCACCGCCTTCTCCAGGAAGACCGTGGAGTCACCGAAGGCGGACTCGGCCTCCCGCGCCGCCGCTTCGATGGACTCGCGCAGCGTCTCCCGGCTCTCGACCCTGCGCATCCCGCGCCCGCCGCCACCGGCGACGGCCTTGACGAACACCGGGAAGCCGAGCTCGTCCGCGGCCCGGACCAGCTCGTCCACATCGGTCGACGGCTCGGAGGAGCCGAGCACCGGCACCCCGGCCGCACGGGCCGCGGCCACCGCGCGCGCCTTGTTCCCGGTGAGCTCCAGGATCTGCGCGCTGGGCCCCACGAATGTGATCCCCGCCTCCTCGCACGCGCGCGCGAGATCGGGATTCTCGGACAGGAAACCGTATCCGGGGTACACCGCGTCCGCGCCCGCCTGGCGCGCCGCGTTGACGATCTCCTCGACGGAGAGATAGGCCCGCACCGGATGGCCCGGCTCACCGATCTCGTACGCCTCATCGGCCTTCAGCCGGTGCAGTGAGTTGCGGTCCTCGTGCGGGAACACGGCGACGGTTCTCGCGCCCAGCTCATAGCCGGCGCGGAAGGCGCGAATGGCGATCTCACCACGATTGGCGACCAGCACCTTGCGGAACATGCCCGATCCCTTCTACCTGCCCGTTACCAACACACACGCTTGTCGGCGAACCCTACTGCCGCCTGCCACGTGGGACGCCCGGGGTGTGATCGAGTTCTCGTGGATGGTGTGCGGCTCGGCATCCGGTCCTCCCGTCCATGGTCGCCGGGGATACACAGAGTGGCCCTGCGACCGCGTCGGGTGGTGCTATACATGGACCCGGAACGCCGCTTCAACGCTGGGATCGGTGGGGGATGGAGCCAGGAACCATCGGCGTCGGGGCGCGCGCGGCCTCGGCGGCGGCCGGTCCGCTGATCCGCAGACTGTTCGCCCAGCCGGCCCCGGGCGCCGAGCTGGTCCACCAGCCGGTGCGCATCTCCGGCCTGGTGGCCTGGCGGGGCGAGAAGCGGACCCTGACCGAGGACGACGTCCGCAAACTGGTCGAGGAACTGGTCGAGCGCGCGGCCACCGCCGACCCCAATGAGCCCGCCGTCCCCGAGGGCGAGCGTCAGGCCGTCACCGACGCGCTGACGACGACCCTGCTGGCCCTGGGCCATATCGGCATGGGTGACGTCCAGGCCGTACGCCTGGGGTACCGCACCCTCGCCCACACCCTCAAGAAGCGGGTCCCGCAGGCCACCCGCCAGCTCAGCTCGGACGGCACCCACCTCTACAACAGCCTGCTGGACCTCAGCTGTCTGCAGATCCTCCACTTCTTCAGCCAGCGCTCCACCTTCATCGCCCGCACCCTGGCCGAGGCCACCCAGCAGCTCCAGGAGCAGTCCCGGCAGCTCGGCATCCTCCTGGAGCGGGTCCCGCAGCCGGTGCGGGACGCCGGCTTCGAGCACCGCTACAGCGAGCACATCGTCGACAAGCACGGCATGCTCCGGATCCTCGGCCTCAGACTGCGCCACCAGGAAGGCGACAGCTGGCCCCTGGACGCCGCCTATCTGAGCCTGGAGGCCACCGCCCCCGAAGGCCCCGCCCCCGAGAGCCTCGCGCCCGAAGGCCTCGGCGCCTACCACCACCCCCGGCCGACCTCGGTGGCCCCGCGCCGGGTGGAGATGCTGCTCCAGGGGCAGCGCCGGGTACTGCTGCGCGGCCACGCCGGATCGGGGAAGACCACCCTGCTGCAGTGGCTCGCCACCACCACGGCCCGCCGCGCCTTCCCGGCCGAGCTCGACGAGTACAACGACTGCGTCCCCTTCGTCCTCCAACTGCGCACGCTCACCCGGCGCGAGGCGCTGCCCAGCCCCGCCGGCTTCCTCGCCGCGGTGGGCAGCGTCCTCGCCGACGCCCAGCCGGACGGCTGGGCGGTCCGCACCCTGGAGTCCGGGCGCGCCCTGCTGCTGATCGACGGGGTGGACGAGGTGACCCAGCACCACCGGGAGCGCACCCGGGAGTGGCTGCGCGAACTGCTCGCGGCCTACCCCGACGTGCGCTGCCTGGTGACCGTGCGCCCCTCCGCCGTCCAGGACGGCTGGCTGCGCCGCGAGGGGTTCGCCGAGCTGTGCCTGCTGCCCATGGGACGCGACGACATCGCCGCGTTCATCAGGCACTGGCACCGCGCGGCACGCGCCGAGTCCGCCGGTGAGCAGGAGCGCGCCCGGCTCGACGCGCTGCGGACGGCGCTCACCGAGACCGTGGCCGTCAACCAGAGCATCGCCCGGCTCGCCGAGAACCCCCTGATGTGCGCGCTGATCTGCGCCCTGCACCGGGACGAGCAGGCGCGGTTGCCACGGGACCGCAAGGGGCTCTACGAATCGGCGCTCGAACTGCTGCTGGTCCGGCGGGACGCCCACCGCAGCATCGACGCCCCCGAGGGCATCCACCTGTCCAAGGAGGCCCAGCTGCGGCTGCTCTCCCGCATCGCCGCCTGGTTCACGCTGCAGAAGCAGTCGGAAGCCGAGCAGGAGGACGTGGTCGAGGGCGTCCTCGCCGAGACGCTCCCCTCCATCCGGGAGGCCCAGGAGCAGGGCGGACCACAGGAGATCTTCCGCTATCTGCTGCTGCGCAGCGGACTGCTGCACGCCCCGACCGAGGACTCGGTCGCCTTCATCCACCGCACCTTCCAGGACTACCTGGGCGCCAAGGCGCTCCAGGAGACCCGCTACTTCAACACGATGGTGCGCAACGCCCACGACAACCAGTGGGAGGACGTCATCCGCATGGCGGTCGCCCACGGGGACCGCAAACAGTGCGGGCAGCTGCTGCGCAAGCTCATCAAACGCGGCGACGACGTGCGCAGGCACCGCCACCGCCTCCACCTGCTGGCGGCCGCGTGCCTGGAACACGCCACCGAACTGGACCCCGAGGTCCGGCGGGATGTGGAGGAGCGGATGGCCTCGCTCATCCCGCCGCGCACCGTCGAGGACGGCCACACCCTGGCGGCCGCCGGATCCGTGGTGCTGGATCTGCTGCCCAAGGAGCCGGACGGGCTGGGGGACGCGGAAGTGGCGGCCGTGGTGGCCACGGTCTGCCGGATCGGCGGCGAGCCCGCCCTGGGCCGCCTCAAGCGGTTCCGCCACCATCCCTCGCCCGCGGTCCACGGGCAGTTCATCGAGGCGTGGGACACCTTCGACTGCGGACTGTTCGCCCAGGAGATCCTGGCCCACCTGCCGGAGAACTCGCTGTTCACGGCGAGCTCCCGCGATCAGCTCCATGAGCTGCGCCGGATGGGCGGCCGGGCCACCGTCCAGTGCGCCGGCCCGATCAGGACCGTGGACTTCGCCACCGAGCTGGTGCCTGACGTCCTCAAACGCCTCAGCGTCTTCAACAACCCGCTCCTGGACGACCTGGCCTTTCTGCGCACCCTCCCGAGGCTCACGGAGCTGATGATCGGCCACTGCCCGGAGGTCAGAAGCGTCGAGGGGCTCGCCGGTCTGCCGATCGCCCTCCTCGCGCTGTACGCGACCACCGCGCTCGACGGCATGGAGGCCCTCGGCTCGCTGACCGCCCTGGAGACGCTGGCGCTCGATCTTCCACTGCCGTGCGGCGCGCTCGGCGATCTGCCCGTGGACGCGCCCCTCACCGCGCTCTACGTCGGCCCGGCCACGTATGCCACCTCCGGGATGCGGGGCATCGCGCGATGGCCGACCCTGCGGCACATCTCGCTCTTCGACTCGGTACGGCTCTCGGCGGCCGACCGGTCCGAAATCCTCTCCCTGCCACAGGTGGAGTCCCTCAGTCTCACCGGGGAGAGCGTCGCCCGGATGCGCGACGCCGTGCCGATGCCGGACGTCTCCCATCTCTCCCTCGCGGGCGCCCTGGAGGCCGAGGACCTCACCCCGCTGCGTGACGCGTTTCCGGGGCTGCGGCGGCTGTTCCTGTCCTGGCGCCCGGGCCAGGGGCCGGTGGTGGACCTGACGCCGCTGAGCGGGATGCGGGAGCTGATCGTGCAGGTGAGCAATGCCGAGCTGGTCAAGGGCGTGGGCCGGTTCCCGGACGGCCGCGCCCTGGTGGTCCCGGCGCCGTCGCGCTGAGCCGGGCGGCCACCGGCGACCGGCTCAGCCACGCTCGTACGGGACCGGGGCTCCCTCGTACGGGACCGGGGTTCTACGGTCTTACGGGAGGGGGCTCACCACTCGGCGAGCGAGCCGTCCGCGTGGCGCCACACCGGATTCCGCCAGGCGTGGCCACGGCGGTCGGCGGCGCGCACCGCGGCCTCGTCCACCTCGATCCCGAGCCCCGGGCGGTCGGTGCGCGAGAGCTGCCCGGCGGTGAACCGGAAGGGCTCCGGATCGGCCACGTAGTCCAGGAGTTCGGCGCCCTGGTTGTAGTGGATGCCGATGCTCTGTTCCTGGATGAGGAAGTTCGGGGTGGTGAAGGCGATCTGGAGACTGGCGGCGAGCGCCACCGGGCCGAGCGGGCAGTGCGGGGCGAGCTGGGCGCCGTGGGGCTCGGCGAGGGCGGCGATGCGCCGCAGTTCGGAGATGCCGCCCGCATGGGAGATATCGGGCTGGAGGATGGCCACCCCGGCCCGCAGCGGGGCGATGAACTCGCGTCGCGAGTACAGGCGTTCACCGAGCGCGATGGGGATGGGGGAGGCGTTCACCAGGTCCGGGACGATGTCCATGTGCTCGGAGAGCACCGGCTCCTCGACGAACAGGGGCGCCGCCTCGGCGAGCAGCGGCAGCAGCCGGCGGGCGTTGGCGGGAGAGACCCGGCCGTGGAAGTCGAGGCCGAAGTCGCGATCGTCGCCGAGGACCTCACGGGCGGTCTCGGCGCGGCGCACCGCGGCGCGTATCTCCGCGCGGGTGGCGACCGGGGTCATCCGGCCGCAGCCGTTCATCTTGACAGCGGTGAACCCCGCCTCGATCTGGGCGGTGAGCGCGTCGCGGATCTCCTCGGGCTCATCCCCGCCGATCCAGGCGTAGGCGCGGATCCGCTCTCGCACCGGACCGCCGAGCAGCTGGTACACCGGTACGCCGTAGTGCTTGCCCTTGATGTCCCACAGCGCCTGGTCGAGCCCGGAGACGGCGCTGGAGAGGACCGGTCCGCCACGGTAGAAGCCACCCTTGGTCATCACCTGCCAGTGGTCCTCGATCCGCATCGGGTCCCGGCCGATCAGATACTCCGTGAGCACCTCGACCGCGGCGCGGACCGGTTCGGCCCGCCCCTCGATCACCGGCTCACCCCAGCCGACCACCCCCTCGTCGGTCTCCACCCGGACGAACATCCAGCGCGGCGGGGCCAGGAATGTCTCGATACGAGCGATCTTCACGGGCGGTGTCCTTCCCTGGGAGGGGCGCGGCTGAGGGAATAAAGAATAAATTACGAGAACTTCGCATGGATTCGGGGCCGAAAAAGACCTTGCGTCACACCATGGCGAGTTCCGGCGATTCCGCCCATCATGCCGCCATGACAGCAAATCTGACGCGTCGTCATATTCTTGGTCTGGCCGCCCTGCAGAGCGCGGCGGCCCTCGGACTCACCCGTATCGGACTCACCCCGGCGGCCGCCGCCGAGAGCGCCGACCACTTCCCGGCCGTCGTCATCGGCTCCGGCTACGGCGGGGCCGTGGCCGCGCTCCGGCTCGGCGAGGCGGGCATCAGAACGCTCGTCGTGGAGATGGGCCGGTTATGGGACGACCCGGGCCCCGACGGCCGGGTCTACTGCTCGATGACCGCCCCCGACCAGCGCTCCATGTGGTTCAAGAGGAGAACTGAGGCACCCCTGTCCACCTTCCTGTGGCTGGACGTCATCAACAAGGACATCACCCCCTACCCCGGCGTCCTGGACCGCGTCCGCTACCCCGGCATGTCCGTCTACGTGGGCCGCGGGGTCGGCGGCGGCTCGCTGGTCAACGGCGGTATCGCGGTCACCCCGCCGCGCTCGTACTTCCAGCAGATGCTGCCGCAGGTGGCCGCGGACCCGATGTACGACACCTACTTCCCGCTGGCCAACCGCATGCTCGGCGCCACCACCGTGCCGTCGGCCTGGTTCGAGGCCACCGAGTGGTACACCTACGCCCGGGTCGCCCGCGCCCAGGCCGCCAAGGCGGGCCTGAAGACCGTCTTCGTGCCCAACGTCTACGACTTCGACTACATGCGGCGCGAGGCCGACGGAACGGCGGCCAAGTCCGCGCTCGCCCAAGAGGTCATCTACGGCAACAACTTCGGCAAGCGCAGCCTCGACAAGACCTATATCGCCGCCGCGCTCGGCACCGGTCAGGTCACCCTGCAGACGCTGAGCCGCGCCCGCGCCCTGCGGCGGGCGCCGGACGGCACCTATGTGCTCACCGTGGAGCGCGTCGACACCACCGGCACCGTCGTCGCCACCGACGAGATCACCTGCAACTCGCTGTTCCTCGGCGCCGGCAGCCTCGGCACCACCGAACTCCTGCTGCGCGCCCGGGAGACCGGCGCCCTCCCCGGGCTGAGCGCGGAGGTCGGCCGGGGCTGGGGCGGCAACGGCAATGTCATGCTGGGCCGCGCCAACCACGTGTGGAACCCGACCGGCGCCAAGCAGTCCACCATCCCGGTGATGGCGATCGACGACTGGTCCAACGCCACCAATCCGGTCTTCGCCGAGATCGCCCCGCTGCCGGCCGGCCTCGAGACCTGGGTCAGCCTCTACCTCGCCATCACCCGGAACCCCGAGCGCGCCACCTTCACGTATGACGCGACGAAGGACACCGCCGTACTCAACTGGACCCGCGCCCAGAGCGCTCCCTCCGTGGCCGCGGCCAAGGCGCTCTTCGACCGTGTCAACTCCGCGAACGTCACCATCTACCGCTATGACCTCTTCGGTGACACCCGGGCCTTCGCCGACGACTTCTGCTACCACCCGCTGGGTGGCTGCGTCCTGGGCCGGGCCACCGACGCGTACGGCCGGGTGACCGGCTACGACGGGCTCTATGTGACCGACGGCTCCCTCATCCCGGGCTCCATCGGCGTCAATCCGTTCGTCACCATCACCGCCCTGGCCGAGCGCACCATGGCCCGGGTCCTGGCCGAGGACCCCGTCGGTGGCCGGTGACCCCGCGGGGGGCGTGCCTCGCGCCGTCAGCCGAGGGCCCGGTCCAAGTTGAACGCGGCGCTGATGAGCGCGAGATGGGTGAACGCCTGCGGGAAGTTGCCGATCTGCTCTCCGGTGCGGCCGATCTCCTCGGCGTACAGCCCGACATGGTTGGCGTAGGTGAGCATCTTCTCGAAGGCCAGCCGCGCCTCGTCCACCCGGCCGGCCCGGGACAGCGCCTCGACGTACCAGAACGAGCAGATCGAGAAGGTGCCCTCCTCGCCACGCAGCCCGTCCGGGCTCGCCGTGGGGTCGTAGCGGTACACCAGCGAATCGGCCACCAGTTCCTCGCCCAGCGCGTCCAGGGTGGACAGCCACTTGGGGTCGGTGGGGGAGATGAACTTCGACAGCGGCATCATCAGCAGCGAGGCGTCGAGCACCTCCTCGCCCTCGCGCTGCACGAAGGCGCGCCGCCGCGGCGACCAGCCGCGGCGCATGATCCGGCGGTAGATGTCATCGCGCGCCGTCGACCAGCGGGACATGTCCGCGGGCAGTCCGCGGTGGCGGGCGATGCGCATCGCCCGCTCGATCGCGACCCAGCACATCAGCTGCGAGTACAGGAAGCGCTGTGGACCGGCGCGGGTCTCCCAGACGCTCATATCGGGCCGGTCCCAGTTGTCGCACACCCAGCCGACCAGCTTGCACACGGCGTCCCAGTGGTCGCTGGACAGCGGCTGCCCCCACTTGTCGTAGAGGTAGAGGGAGTCCACCAGCGCCCCGTAGATGTCCAGCTGGAGCTGGTGGACCGCCGCGTTGCCGACCCGGACCGGGGACGAGCCCAGATGCCCCTCCAGATGGGGGAGCATCTGCTCGGGGATCTCGCTGCGGCCGTCGATGCCGTACATGATCTGCAGCGGGCCACCGGGGCCGTCCCCCAGGGTGATGCCCTCGGACAGGAAGCGCACGAACGCCTCGGCCTCCTGGGTGAAGCCCAGCCTCAGCAGTGCGTAGATGCAGAACGCGGCATCGCGGACCCAGACGTAGCGGTAGTCCCAGTTGCGCTCGCCGCCGATCTGCTCGGGCAGGCTGGTCGTCGGGGCCGCCACGATGGCGCCGGTCGGCGCGTAGGTGAGCAGCTTGAGGGTGAGCGCGGAGCGGTGCACCATCTCCCGCCACCGCCCGCGGTAACGGGACTGCGCGAGCCAGCGGCGCCAGTAGCGGACGGTGGCGTCGAACAGCTCCTCCGCCTCCGCCTGCGGACAGTGCCGCGGCTGCACCGTACCGCCGATCCGGTCCAGCGCGAACACCGCGGCCTCGCCCTCGACCAGCTTGAACGTGGACACCGCGTCGGGCCCGTCGACCTCCACGGTGACGCCGGAGGTCAGCGCCAGCGACAGCTCCGGGGACTCGAAGATCGTGAGCCCCTTCTCGGCGCGCACCGTATGCGACTGCCGGCCGTAGTCGAACCGGGGTGCCACCCGGGCGGTGAAGGGCAGCGATCCGCGGACGCACAGCACCCGGCGGATCAGCCGGTGCCGGTCCGCCTCGCGCGAGTCGTCCACGATCGGCATGAAGTCCTGGACCTCGGCGACCCCGTCGTCCGCGAAGAAGCGGGTGATGAGGATGTTGGTGTCCGGGAAGTAGAACTGCTTCGTCCGGGCGGGCACCTCGGGTGTGAGCTGGAAGGAGCCGCCACGGCCGGCGTCGAGGACGGACGCGAACACACTGGGGGCGTCAAACCGGACCGGACAGTACCAGTCGATGGTGCCGCGCGTGTCCACGAGCGCGGCGGTGCGCAGATCGCCGATCAGACCGTGCTCGGCGATCGGCACATAGCGGGACGCGTCCGTCGGGTGGCGGATGCTCTCGGCGACGGTCATCGGAACCTCCCGCGCTGGGGGAGGGGCTGGAAACCCCTGGGCGGCGCGGACTCTCACTTCACCATACGACCGGCGGACCGGTCCGGCGCAGCGCCCGGCCCACCAGGGCGCCCCCGACGCCCCGGTGTCCGGGCGCCCCGGCGCCCGCGCCGCACACGACGGCCGCGGGCGCTGCCTCCGCGTCACCGGTCGCCACCGTATGTGGTCGCGGGAGCCGGAAAACCGGCGGGGCGCCCGGCCCTCAGTGCGGGGCGGCGCCGGGGGCCGCCAGCCAGGACGCGACCGCCGCCGCGATGGGCTGACCGGTCTCGAGCTCGACAAAGCCGAATTGCCCGCCCTGGTTGCACTCCAGGAACCACCACACGCCCTCGGCGTCCTCGGCGAAGTCGAAGGCCCCGTAGGCAAGACCGGTGAGCGTCATGTACTCATGCACGGACCGCACGATTCTGGCGGGCACCTCGACGGGTTCCCAGCGGTGTCCATGACAGCCATAGCGCCCGTCCACCTGGCCGGAGGCGGCGGTCTTGCGCGCCGCGAATAACTGACTGCCGACGCAGATCAGCCGGATGTCCGCCGCTTTGGGAATGTAGCGCTGGAGAAGGGTCGCCCCGGCCGCGACATCGGAGAAATCCGTGTCCGGTCCGATACGGGTGGTGGGCAGCGCGACCGGTGGATCGACGGACGGCGGACCGGAGGCGGATTTCACCACGATGTCCGAGTACTGGACGGCGAAATCGCGCGCCGCGCGCGGATAGGTGGTGACAAGAGTCGAGGGCACGGCGAAACCGCTGTGCTGGGCGACCCGCAACTGGAAGGGTTTGTGGCGGGCCGGTTCGGCGGCCGCGGGATGGTTCATCCAGCGTGCCGTTGTCCCGTAGAGCATCCCGTACAGGGCCTGTCCGCACTCGGCCGTCAGCCACTCCGACGGATTCGCCGCGTGCGCCGCCGGCCGCCCCGGCCTGCGCACCCAGATGGACCGCACACCGTGGATGCTGACGAGGCGTCCCTCGGTCGACAGAAATCCAGTGAAGTCACCACGGTCGAATTCGACCGACAGGGCGGCCTGATCCGGAAGGTCCGCCGGATCGAAACGCACCAGAGGGACGCCTTGTTCGCGCAGCTCCGCCACCACCAAGTCGGCAGTGACATCCTGGCGACAGGTCAGGATGAGTACCGTCATCGATGTGTGTGCAGGTCAGTCGTCGAAGTGCGTCTTGGAGCCGGCTGTGGACGTGGTCGTGCCGGTCGCCAGCAGCACCGCCCGGTCGGCGATGGCCGGACGGCCGTCGGAGAGGACATTCAACTGCAGGGCGGCGTTATAGGCGTAGGGAACACTGGCCGACGACCGCTCGGCGGGGATTGCGTGCTTCAGTACGAAGGGCTGCATGAGTGACCTCTTGGTGCTCCATGTATTCGTCTATCCACCACGCAACAGTACGTACTAAAAGTCTACGGCACTCACTACCAACGATTTTGTCCTGTGTAGGGCGATATGAAGTGTGTCACAGGCTTCGAAGGCAACATATGCCTCAGGAATTGCGTCTTCGAATAGTCGGCCTGTTCCCGGGGAGCACCGGGTCCGCCCCGCCGTTCCGAGGCGGACCACCGGGCTTGACCGCCCGTCGGGTCAGGACGTCCGTCCGCCCTCGCGGTGGGTGACGCGGATCTTCGACTGGCCGTGCGGCAGCTCCTCCCAGTCCGCCATGAAGCGCGCGGCCAGACCGTGTTTCTCCGCCAGGGCGATGAGCGTCTCGGTGCGGTAGTAGAAGTCCTCCCGCAGCACCTGGTGTTCCATGCCCTCGGTGCGGTCGAAGGTGAAGTCGAACCAGCCGCCAGGCGCCATGACACGGCCGACGTGGGCCAGGCACTCCTCTATGACCGGCAGTGGCGAGTGCGAGAACACGCTGTGCGCGTGCACCACGTCGAAGTGGGCGTCGGGCAGGAACCGCAGCGTCAGATCGCGGACCGGGGTGAGAGTGGGCAGACGGCCCTGCAGCCCCTGGCGCACCAGCGTGTCCTGCGCGGCCGCCAGGATGTCGGGCGAGATGTCGATGCCGTAGTAGTGGCCCGGCTCCAGATGGCTGATGAACCGCCAGCCCGCCCGCAGATTGCCACAGCCGATCTCCAGCATCCGGTGCTCCGGGCGCAGCCCGTGGCCGAGGAGATAGTCGAATTGCATCGCGCCCAGCGCCAGCCACCGCTCATGGCTGTGGCTGCCGACCGCCGCCTCCGGACTGGTACGGGTGTCCGACCTCATCACCGCGCGGTAGTACGCGACATGGTCCGGGTAGCGGTAGCGCAGCCAGGCGTCCCGGCCGGCGCGGACCAGATGGCGCGGTACGCGCTGCGGATGGCGCAGTGCGTAGGAGACCCGGTGGCCGAGGGCGGAGCGGTTGACGCTGAGGTTCTTGGCGGGCATGGGGACTCTCTCGTGCTGGTGGTGTGGACGCGGTGGCCTGGCGACCCATGCGTTCCCGCGTCGTCGTGGTCGGTACCAGCCTCGGCGCCGTGGCGGCGGCGGGGATCGGCGGAGCGGCCCCGGTCAGGAGGCGGTCCGGATGATCGCCGTATCAACCGATCGGATGATGCGGCGCCCGGTCCGGCGCGTTAGGACTGGCTGAGGGAGTGAACCGGAGAGCAGGGGAGGGGTCGGGGTGCGGTCGGCGGTCAGGGCGGTCGGGCGGTCCGGGTGGGCGCCGAGGCCGAAGGCGTGGTCGGCACCGTGGTCGGCGTGGTCCGGGCGGTCCGGATCCGACGGGCCGGACGATCCGGACGAGCGGTGGCTGACCGCGGTCCTGCACATCGCGTTCTTCCTGCTGCTGGGGTCCTCGCTGATCCGCTATCTGATCCGCGACACCGGCAGCGTGCCCAACGGCTGGGTCGTCGCCCTCTTCGTGGCCTTCGGCGCGCTCTATCTGCCCGGCCGGTGGCCGGCGCCCGCGCCGAGCCCCGGCGGCCGGCCCTCCGGCCGCTATCTGCTCTGGCTGACCGCGGTGCTCGCCGCATGGGTGGCGCTGCTGGTCCTCGCGCCGAGCGCCGCGTGGTGCGCCATGCCGCTGTTCTTCACCGGTCTGCACACCCTGCCCACCCGGTTCGCGGTGCCCCTTGCCGCCGTGCTCACCGCGCTGGTCGTCGCCTCCAAACTGCGGTTCATGCACGACGGCTTCGACCCCAACGCGCTGATCGCGCCGCCCGCCATCGCCGCCGTGGCCGCCGCCGTCCTCATCCATCTGCGGCGCCAGTCGGCGCGGCAGCGGGTGCTGATCGACGACCTGGTCCGCACCCGCCGCGATCTGGCCGCGACCGAGCGGCGGGCGGGGATCCTGGCCGAGCGCCAGCGGCTGTCCTCGGAGATCCATGACACCCTCGCCCAGGGCCTGTCCAGCCAGCGGATGCTGCTCCAGGCCGCCGACCGCACCTGGGAGACGGACCCGCAAGCCGCCCGGGGACATATGCGGAACGCGGCGGAGATCGCGTCCCGCAGCCTCACCGAGGCCCGCCGGTTCGTCCAGGACCTGGCCCCGGCCGACCTCGCCGAGGGCTCGCTGGCCCAGGCGCTCGGCGCGCTCGCCGAGCGGGAGAGCGATGCCGGTTCGGCGGTGGACTTCCGGCTCGACGGACCGCCCGGCCCGCTGCCCGAGCGGGTGGAGGCGGCGCTGCTGCGCATCGCCCAGGGCGCGCTGGCCAATGTGCGGGAGCACGCCGGGGCGAGCCGGGCCGCGCTCACCCTGACCTGCCTGGGCGACCAGATCTGTCTGGACATCGCCGATGACGGCCGCGGTTTCGACACCGACGCCGTCCCCGCCCCCGGCGCGGACCGGTCGCGCGGACACGGGCTCCCGGCCATGCGGGCCCGCGTACGGCAGCTGGGCGGCACGCTCACCGTCGAGTCCGTACCGGGCGAGGGAACCGTGGTCTCGGCCGCGATCCCCGTCGAACCCCTTCCTGCCTCCGTCCCCGACCGCCCCGTGGAGGCCACGCCATGAGCCCGACCCCGTCCCCGACGCCGTCGGCCACCCCCGCCATCCGGCTGCTGCTCTGCGACGACCACGCCGTGGTGCGGGCCGGGCTGCGGGCGCTGCTGGCCAGCACCGACGGCATCGAGGTGGTCGGCGAGGCGGGCAGCGGCGAGGAGGCCCTCGCCATGGCCGCCCGGCTCCGGCCCGATGTGGTGCTGATGGATCTGCAGCTCGGAGAGGGGATGGACGGGGTGACCGCCACCCGGCGGCTGGTCTCCGGCGATCCCCCCGCGCCCCGTGTCCTGGTGCTCACCATGTTCGACACCGACGCCGACATCACCCGTGCCATCGAGGCCGGGGCCACCGGCTATCTGCTCAAGGCCGAGCGGCCGGAGGAGCTGTTCGCGGCGATCCGGAACGCGGCCTCCGGCCGTACCGCGCTGTCGGCTCCGGTCGCCGACC
The DNA here is from genome assembly GCF_024298965.1 of Streptomyces rapamycinicus NRRL 5491. NCBI lineage: Bacteria > Bacillati > Actinomycetota > Actinomycetes > Kitasatosporales > Streptomycetaceae > Streptomyces > Streptomyces rapamycinicus. Next base: position 11,606,651 of record NZ_CP085193.1, read on the forward strand.
GGGTGCTGGCCCGGATGCGCAGCCCGCGCCCCGCGCTTTCCGAACGGGAGCGCGACATCCTCCGGCAGCTGGCCCGTGGCCTGGGCAACCGGGAGATCGCCCGGGCCCTGTTCATCAGCGAGGCCACGGTCAAGACCCATCTGGGACGGATCTACGGGAAATTGGGGGTCGAGACCCGGGCCGGGGCGGTGGCGGTGGCCACCGAGCGGCGGTTGCTGCCTTGACGGCTGGCGGCTGGCGGCTGACGGCTGGGAGCGTCAGATCGCCGGCCGGCTGGGCAGCGGCGTCCGGTCCTGGTCGGGCAGTACGAGCGTCCGCGTGGGCAGCGGGATCTCGATCCCCTCGGCGCGGAACCGGCGGTGCAGCTCCTTCATGAACTCATGCTTGATGAGGTACTGGTCGCTGAACTCCAGGGCCCGCAGAAACACCGAGAAGTCGATGCCGGACTCTCCGAAGGTATGGAAGCGCACACTCGTCTCGTGGTCGACGACCCCGCCCTCGACCCCGGACATCACCTTCCCGGCGACCTCGATGGTCACCCGCTCGACATGGTCCAGATCGCTTCCGTAGCCGACCCGCGCCTGGACCATGACCGACATCTGCTGCTCGGGCTGGTGAAAGTTGGTCATGATGGTGTTGCCCAGCTTGGCGTTCGGGATGATGACGAGGTTGTCCGACAGCTGCCGTACCGCCGTGTTGCGCCAGTTGATGTCGACCACATACCCCTCCTCCCCACTGCTGAGCCGGATGTAGTGGCCGGGCTGCACCGTCTTGGAGGCCAGGATGTGCACCCCCGCGAAGAGGTTGGCCAGCGTGTCCTGCAAGGCCAGGGCGACCGCCAGACCACCCACGCCCAGGGCGGTGAGCAGGGGAGCGATCGAGACGCCCAGCGTCTCCAGCAGGATCAGCACGCCCATCGCCAGGACGGCGATCCGTGTGATGTTGACGAAGATGCTGGCCGTTCCCGCCACTCCGGAGCGGGACAGCGCCAGCGAGCGCACCAGATCGGCCACCACCCGCGCCGCCGTGACCGTGGTGACCAGGATCAGCACGGCCACGAGCGTCTGATTGACGTCATGGCCGACCGTGCGGTTCAGCGGCAGCGCTGCGGCCGCGGCGGCGACACCTGCGGCCATCGATGCCCACGGGGCCAGGGTGCGCAACGTGTCGACGATGATGTCGTCGCCGCTCCACCGGGTGGACCGGGCCCGCTCACCCAGCCAGCGCAGCGCCAAGCGCAGCAGCACACCCCCGGCCGCGCCGCAGACCAGCGCCGCTCCGACGACGATGACATCGTGCAAGGTGAGAGCCCGGTTCATCGGCCACCGTCCGCTATCCCGGAAAGCGCGTCAGAAGCGGCCGTGCGGCATGCCGTCGTCGGTGCGGCCCCCGGTCTGGAGTTCAGTGGAATCACCTTGTCACCTGCTCGTGCCTGGGTTCTACGGGCGGTGCCGGGGGTACATGTGTACGGCTCCGGCGTAAGGTGCCATCCTGCCGCATGCGATGAGGGCCGAATGACGGGATGCCCCGCTACCGCACGTAACCCGCCAGGCAGGGGGCGGCGCGCCACCGCGTTTGACGGACAGGTGTTTTGTGGTGGAATCGGGTCGTATGGATAGCCGCCGCGGTGACGTGGACGACGGGGGGCGGGGATGGCCGTTCCTGGCGGCCGCCTACGCCTTCGTGGTCACGATGTGCGGTACGACGCTGCCCACTCCGCTCTACTCGCTCTACCAGCGGGAGTTCGGCTTCTCCTCGTTCATGGTCACGGTGATCTTCGCCGTGTACGCGGCGGGGGTCATCGTCGCGCTGCTGCTGCTCGGAAGCGTGTCCGACTTCATCGGGCGACGGCCCGTCATGCTCGCCGCGCTGGTGCTGTCGGGCCTGAGTGCGGTGTGCTTCCTCCTCGCCCAGGGACTGCCGGAGCTGTTCGCGGGACGCACCCTGTCGGGGCTGTCCGCCGGTCTGGCCACCGGCACCGCCACCGTGACGGTGATCGAGCTGGCGCCCGAGCGTCGGCGCCGTGGCGCCACCCTCCTCGCGACCGGGGCCAACCTGGGTGGGCTCGGGCTCGGTCCGTTGCTGGCGGGGGTGCTGGCGCAGTACGCCCCGGCGCCGCTGAAACTGGTGTTCGTGGTGGACCTGGTGCTGGTGGCGGTCGGCGCCGCCGTGGTGCTCGCCCTCCCGGAGACCGTACGGAGGCGGAGCCGCCCGCCGCTGAGGCCGCAGCGGCTGCGGGTGCCCAAGGAGATGCGCTCGACGTTCGCGGCCGCGGCCATGGCGGGGTTCGCCGGCTTCGCCACGCTGGGCCTGTTCACCTCGGTGTCGCCCACGTTCCTGAGCGAGGTGGAGGGGGAGGGCAGTCTCGCGGTCGCAGGTGCCGTGGCGTTCTCCGTGTTCGCCGCCTCGATCGCCGGGCAGGCGCTGGGGGAGCGGCTGGGTCCGGGACGTTCGCTGCCCGGGGGATGCGCGGTGCTGGTGGCCGGTATGGCGGCCATCGCCGGCTCGCTCGCGATCGCGTCACTGGAGTTGCTGGTGCTGGGCGCCGTCATCGCGGGGACGGGTCAGGGTCTGTCGTTCCACGCGGCCGTACGGGTGGTGACCGAGCGCAGCCCGGCCGACCACCGCGCCGAGGTCACCTCCGCCCTGTTCGTACTGATGTATCTGGCGATCTCGATTCCGGTGATCGGCGTGGGCGCGCTCACGGTCGCGGTCGGGCTGCGGCCCGCCGGGCTGATCTTCACGGGCTGTGTGGCCCTGCTGGCCGTGACCACCCTGCTGCGGCTGCGGACGCTCTCCGCGGAGGCGCCCGGCCGCTGACGGGCCGTCGGCGGGGACCGTCTCTGAGGGGGCTCCGCGTTACAGCTCCAGGACCGTCCGCACCGGCAGATGGTCGCTGGGGAACTGGCCGTCCCGCGAGTAGGTGTCGATGACGGCGTGGCGGGTGCGCACACCGGGTGAGGTCAGGATCCAGTCGATCCGGTCGCCGTCGGGGACCAGCGGGCCAAAGCCGTGGAACGTCCCGTACAGCGGGCCGTGCCGCTCGGCGGTGTCCCAGGTGTCCACCAGCGTGCCGCCGCCCAGCATGGCGTCGTAGACCGGGTTGCCGTGGGCCGCCACATTGAAGTCACCGGTCACGATGCGGGGGAGCGCGGAGTCCAGAGCGCCGAGGCGCTCGGTGATCAGGGCGGCGGAGCGCTCACGGGCGTTCTGGCTCCGGTGGTCCAGATGGGTGTTGAGGGCGTAGAACTCCTTGCCGGTGTGCCGGTCGTGGAAGCGCACCCAGGTGACCATCCGGACCACGGCCCCGCCCCAGGTGTTGGAGCCGATCACATTCGGGGTGTCGGACAGCCAGAAGTGGTCGTACTCGAGGGGTTCGAGCCGCGTGGTGTCGTAGAAGACGGCCATGAACTCGTCCCGGCTGCCCCCCATCCGTCCGGTGCCGATCCACGAGTAGCGCTGCCCGAGGTCGTGGGCGATGTCGCGCAGCTGGCCGTACAGCCCCTCCTGAGTGCCCAGCAGATGGGGCCGGGCCTGGCGCAGCAGCTCCCGCATGACGGGGCGGCGCTGCCCCCAGGAGTTGGGCTCGGCGTCGCTCGCGTAGCGCAGGTTGAACGTCATGACGGCCAGCCGGGGACCGTCGGCGGGGGCGATCGGGGTGACGGGGGCGGCCGCGGCCACGTTCTGCGGCTGGGAGGCGAGCGGAAGCGCGACGGCCGCCGCGGCCGCGGCGCGCATACCGTGACGGCGGCTGAACACAGGTGCGGACATGGCTCCTCCAAGGTCTTGAAGGTGCGGTGACGGCCTCAAGTGTCGGACCCCGCGGTGTGCGGGGTGTGTCCTGCGGTGGCCGTCCGGTGGAACGTACGGTCACGCCGAGCCGACCTCAAGAGCGCCTGCGGGGACCACTGGTGACGAGGTATGCCACGAGTGGCGGGAGTGGCCGGGGGTGCGCGGGGGCGGCGATGGGTAGGGAGGCCGGTAGTCGTCGGAGACGGAAGGGGCACCTGGGGTGACCGTACGGCCGCTGACCTTCGTCGTGGGGACCGGACGCTGCGGTTCGACCGCTCTGTCGCGCATCCTGCGGCTGCATCCGGATCTGCTGAGCGTGAGCGAGCTGATCGCCTCGCTGGAGCCGGACGCGCTGCCCGGGGCGCCGCTGACCGGGGCGGAGTTCTGGCGGATCCTCGCCGCTCCGCGCTCGTTCGCCAACCGTGTCATCCGCGATGGCATCCCACTGCCCGAGTACCGGTATCCGCATGTCAAGGGGGGGCGGTTCTCGGTGCCGGGCGGTGGCATTCCGGCGGTGTGCATGATGACGCTGCCGCATCTCACCGACGACCCCGACGCGCTGTTCGACGCCCTGGAGCCAGAGCTGTCCCGGCGGCCCGCGGCGCCCGTGGCCGATCACTACCGGGCGCTGTTCGGACTGCTGGGGGAGCGGTTCGGCGGACGGGCCGTCGTGGAGCGGTCCGGCTATTCGCTGCGCTCGGTGCCCCGGCTGAGGGAGGTCTTCCCCGAGGCCCGGTTCGTCCACCTCCACCGGGACGGCGCCGACTGCGCGCTCTCCATGAGCCGCCACCCGGGATTCCGGCTGATCCAGCTGATGACGGAGCGCGCGACGAGCACCGAGGACCTTCCGGCCGGTCTCGCGGCGCTGCTCAGCGACGACGAGGCCGATCTGCGGCCGCTGTACGAACGGTCCGTGCCGGTGGCCGAGTTCGGCGAGCTGTGGTCGAGCACGATCGTCGAGGGGCTGGGGCATCTGTCGCGGCTCCCCGCCGCGATCCGGATGTCCCTGTCCTACGAGGGCCTTCTCGACGCGCCCGAGCGTGAGCTCACCCGGCTGGCCCACCACCTCGGGGTGGAACCGCTGCCGGAGTGGCTGGCGGCCGGACGCGCCCTGCTCGACGGCGACCGCCGCGGCACGGCCGCCGCGACCCTGCCGCCCGCCGAACTGACCGCCCTCCGCGAGAGCTGTGCCCCCGGCACCCGGGCCCTGAGCCTGGCCCACGGTGGGTGAGCGGGGCTCTGAGCCTGGTCCACGGCGGATGAGAGGGCCCCGGCGCCGGATGCGACAGGCGCGGCGCCGGAGACGACGGGCCCCGCACCGGATGCGATAGCGCCCCGCACCGGATGCGATAGCCCCGGCGTCAGGCCGTCGCCGCCTCGACGGCACCCCCCGCCTGCTCGACCGCCACCGCACGCAGCGCCTCCAGCAGGGCGGCCACCGCGGGCACCCTGGCCGCCTCCGGCCGCAGCAGCGCGCAGACATGGCGCCGGGGCCAGTCGTCCAGCGGGCGCGGCTCGACCCGCGGATGGGGCCGGGGGAGCAGCCCGAGGCCGTCCATCAGGGCGATGCCCACCCCGTCGCCCACCAGGCCGAGGGTCGTCGCCTGGTCATCGGTCGTGGTCACCACCCGGGGTTCGAACCCCGCCTCCGCGCAGCGCCGCAGCAGCCGCTCGCGGTCCCGCTCCAGGATCCACCGCTCCCGCGCCAGATCGGCGAGGCGGACGCTGCGCCGCGCCGCGAGCGCGTGGCCACGCGGCAGCAGCACATGGCGGCGGTCGACCAGCAGCGGGACCCGGCGCAGCGGGGTCTCCGCGGGCTCGTCGGCCTCTCCCGGCTCGTCGTCGGCGACGATCGCCAGATCCGTCTCGCCCGCGTCCAGCAGCCGGTACGCGTCATGGGAGGCGGTCTGGCCCAGCTCGACCTCCACCTCGATACGGGAGGCGCCCAGCCTGGCCAGCGCCGCGGGCAGCACGGCGACACAGACGCTCTGCACGGAGGACATCCGCACCCGGCCACGGGTGCGCGCGGCGAGCGCCTCGAACTCGTTCTCCACGTCCCGCAGCCCGGCCAGCACTCCCCGGGCGCGCTCGGCGAGTCTGTGCCCCGCGGGCGTGAGCCGCACCCCCCGTCCCGCCTTGACCGTCAGCGGCACGCCCACGGCACGTTCCAGCGCGCGCATGTGATAGCTGATGGCCGGTTGGGTGTAACCGAGGTGGTCCGCCGCGGCGCTGTACGAGCCGGAGCGACAGACCTCTGCGAGCACGGTGAGCTGGCGAAGTTCGATCACCACAGGACGATAGAAATCGTTTATCAATTCCCGAAAGACTTTAATTGGACGCGTGATCGATAGGCCGTCAAAATCATGGTGACGGATTTCGCCCGTACTCGCCCATTGGACTGACCGATCGGACACGGCCCCAACCGCACTGGCTGACCGTACGGTCATAGCCCGCCCACGACGGTTTCCTTCCCGACGATCCGGCCGGACCGGCAAGGGGAACCGGGCGCGGTGACTTTCCTCCCTCCGCCCGAATCCCCGCTGGAATGGATGGATGGTGCCCGATGCATGATGGCTGGAATCGCATGACTCCGGTGGTCGCGGAGAACAATCCCTTCCATCAGATGTCGCTCAACGAAACCGTTCACCCTCCGCTTCCGGAAGTGGTGGACGCCGTCCTGCGCACCGCGCGGACCGCCCACCGTACCCTGGATGCCCTCGGCGGCGGGCTCTGTCAGGCCCTCGCCGCACATCTGGGAGTGGCGCCGGAGCACGTGCTCGCCGGACCGGGCTCCGGGGCGCTGCTCCAGCAGCTCTTCTCCACCCTCACCGGACCCGGCACCGACACGGTGCACGCCTGGCCCTCCTGGGAGGCGTACCCGATGATGGCGGCCAACGCCGGATCTACCACCGTCCGGGTGCCGCTCACCGGATACGACCACGATCTGAAGGCGATGGCCGACGCCGTCACCGACCACACCCGCATGGTCCTGCTGTGCACCCCCAACAACCCCACCGGCACCGCGCTGGAGCATGACCGGATCCTTCGCTTCCTGGACCGGCTCCCCGCACACGTCACCGTCGTCATCGACGAGGCGTACCGGGACTTCGCCGACCCCGGCGCCATCGCCGACGGCATCGCCCTGCACCGCGCCGATGAACGGGTCTGCGTGGTACGGACGTTCTCCAAGTCGTACGGGCTGCTCAGCCTGCGGGTCGGCTATCTCGTGGCGCATGAGCCCGTGCTCGCCCCGCTCCGCACGATCCTGCCCTTCTACCGGGTGAGCGCCGTGGCGCAGGAGGCCGCCCTGGCCGCGCTCGGCGCCCATGAGCGGGTGCTCCGGCAGTGCGCCGAGACTGCCGGGGAGCGCGACCGGCTCCACCGGATCCTGCTCGACCAGGGCTGGGAGGCGCCCGCGAGCCAGGGCAACTTCCTGTGGCTGCCCATGACATCCGGTGTGGAGCGCTTCACCCAGTTCTGCGCGGACCACGGCGTGGTGGTGTGCGGCAAACCGGGCGAGGGGATACGGGTGACCGTCGCCGAGCCCGAGGCCAACCAGGCGTTCGCGGAGCTCGCCGGGAAGTACCGGGAGGCGTCCCGGTGACCCCGCCCGACGTCGCGGTCACCGAGCTGGCCGACCCGCTGGCCGAGGCCGCCCCGACCATGGAGCTCCTGCTGCGCGAACTCGACCGGCGCTGGCCGCGGGAAGCCGAACGCCTCCACCAGATCTCCCGGTACGCCCTGCTCCCGGCCGGGAAGCTGCTGCGCCCGCTGCTGCTCATGGAGTCGGCCGAGGCGGTGGGCGGCGGCGGACCCGCCGTCGTCCCGGCCGCGCTGAGCGTGGAGTACCTCCATGTGGGCTCCCTCGTCCACGACGACGTCATCGACGGGGACACCATGCGGCGGGGCCGTCCCTCCGTCGCGGCGCGCTACGGCACCACCGACGCCATCGTCACCGGGGACGCCCTGATGCTGGGCATGTTCGGCGTGCTCACCGACGGCGCCGAAGACGCCGGACCGCTCGGCGAGGGCGCCGGACCGCTCGGCGAGGGCGCCGGACCGTTCACCGAGGCCGCCGGACCGTTCACCGGGGACGCAGGCGGGCTGCCGCCGGGCCGTGTCCTCGGCGCGGTGCGGGTCTTCGCCCGGGCGGGCGTCGACCTGTGCCGCGGCCAGGCGATGGAGAGCGAGCTCAGGGGCGACCTCGGCTGCGGCCTCGACCGGTACCTCACCATGAGCTCCCTGAAGACCGGGGCGCTGTTCCGGGCCGCCTGCCGGGGCGGGGCGATCCTGGGCGGCGGATCCCCCGCCCAGCAGCACGCGCTCACCTCCTACGCCGAACATCTGGGGCTGGCCTTCCAGATGCACGACGACCTGCTGCCGTACACCAGCGACAGCCGCACCACCGGCAAGTCCGCGCTCAGCGACATCGCGGCCGCCCGGCCCACCTTCCCCGTCCTGCTCTGCCACGCCATGGCCGACGCCCCGGCCCGCGCCCGGCTGGAGGCGGCGCTCGGCGGCGTCCTGCCCGCCGCCGACGCACTGCGGACGGTGCACGAGCTGCTGGAGACGACCGGCGCGCTCACCGCCGCGCGGGACCGGGCCACGGCCCAGGCCGACCGCGCCAAGTCCTGTCTGGAGCCGCTGCCCCGCTCCCGGGCCACCGCCGTACTCGCGGCGGTGGCCGATCTGTCGGTCAGCCGGGACCGGTGACGCCGTGGCGGCCCCGCGCACCGCACTCCTGGCCCATCTGCAGACCTGGCGCCCGTACACCCTCTGGTACCCCGGGCTGGTCGGGCTCGCCGGAGCCACCCTCGCCGGAGCGCACCCCACCACCGGGCAGCTGACGGTGGCCTGGGCCGCGCCGACCCTCGGCTGGGTCGCCGGCCACTATCTCGGCGACTACTACGACCGTGACCTCGACGCGCTCAGCAAGCCCCAACGGCCCATACCCTCCGGGCGGTTGAGCCCACGCACGGCGGTGGTCACGGGCATCGGCTGCATCGTGGCCGTCGCCGCGCTGGCCCTGTGGGCCAACTGGCGCGCCGTGGCCGTGGCCGCCGCCGCCATGGCGGGCATCGTCGCCTACAGCCGCGTCCTCAAGGGGCGGGGCCTGCCGGGCAATCTCATCCGCGGCGTGCTGACCGCGCTCACCGTGCTCTTCGGCGCGATGGCCGTACAGCCGTGGCCACCGTGGCGGGCGCTGCCCTTCGCCCTGGTGTTCCTGGCCCATGACACCGCGTCCAACCTCGTCGGCACCCTCCGCGACGTCGACGGCGACCGCGAGGGCGGCTACGCCACCGTGCCGGTGCGCCGGGGTCTCCGCAGCGCCACCCACACCGCCGCCGCGCTGTATCTGGCCGCCGTGGCCGTGGCCTTCGCCGCCACCGGGCTGGTGCCCAGGGACACCGCCGGGTATCTCGTACTGCTGTCGGCGGCGGCGCTGTGCGGCGCGGGCGCCTTCGGGCTGCTGCTGAGGGCCTGTGTCATATCCCCGGCCGGGCGTGCGACGCCTGGCACGTTCCCCCAGCTACCGCTGGGAGGTGCCCCCCTGACGCCGCACGCTGATCCGACCGGGGATATGACACAGGCTCTGAGGCCACCGGGGCACCTCGCCCCCGCGCTGGCACTGCGCGCCCACGCCGTCCTCGTCGCCGAACGCCTGGTGCTGGCCGCGGCGGTGGTGGCCGCGGGCGCCGGAGCGGCACCCGCCCTGGCGCTGCTGACGCCGCTCCTCGCGGTCAGCGTCATCACCCAGAGCCGGATGCGGTCCCGCCATGAATTCCCCGCGCCGCCCCTGGCCGACGGCGGGCCCACCCTCCCCGATCCCCGCCCCTGAGACGGCGCGCCACCAGCAGAAGGGTTCGATCGCATGCCCGCTTCCGCCTTGACCGAGAGCGTCGGCACCGCCGTCACCACGGGTGCCGAGGCGCTCCTCGCCCACCGGCGCGACGACGGCGCCTTCGTCTTCGGCGCGCACCACGCCTCCCCGTTGAACACCGCCGGGGCCCTCACCGCACTGCACTTCGCCGACCCTGAGGGCTCGGCGGAGACCATCGAGCGCGGTGTCACCTGGCTGTGCGAGACCCAGCGGGACGACGGCGGCTGGGCCATGCGCTCGGTGCCCACCGAACCCCTCACCACCGCGCTCGCCGCCGCGGCGCTCCACCTGCTCGCGCCCCGCCGGGCGGCGTCGGCCGTACGCGCCGCACGGGCCCGGTTCGAGGAGCTCGGCGGCTCGGCGGCCGTCCCGGAACCCGCGATGACCGCCCTCATCCGCCAGTTCCACACCTTCGCCGGACTGCCCCACGAGGGCGCCCAGCGCCGACTCCCCCTGGAGCTGCTGCTCTTCCCCGGCCTCAGCCGCCGCCTGCTCAGCCTGCGGCTGCCGATCTACGCCAGCCAGGCGCTCGCCCAGTCCGCCCACCGCCGCCGCGGCCCCGCGGGCCGCGCCCTGGACCGGCTGGCCCGGCCGAGGGCCCTGGCCATCGTCCGCGACGCGTACGAACGCGAGGGCGCCACCGGCGGGTTCAGCACCGACCCCTGGCTCACCGGACTCATCTGCCTGGGCCTCGCCCGTTCCGGCCAGGCGCCCGACCTGGTGAGTGCCGCCGCCCGCTGGCTCCGCTCGGCGGCGGGCCCCGACGGCTCCTGGGATCTGATGCCCCTCGACGTGACCTGGACGAACTTCGCCACCGCCGCGCTGATCGAGGCCGGTCACGCCGACGACCCCCAGCTGATCGGCACCCGCGAGATGCTTCACCGCCACCAGCAGCCCGAGCCGTTCGACGCGCTCGGCTGCCCGGCCGGCTACTGGGGGTTCTCCAGCCCGCGCAGCTGGCCGATGGCCCTGGAGACGGCCGAGGCCGGCGCCATCCTGCTGCGGCTGCCCGGCGGCGCGGACGACCGCCATGTGCGCGCCGGGCTGGCCTGGCTGACCGCCACCCAGGATGCGGCCGGGTCCTGGAGCCTCGCCGTACGGAACAGCAAACCCGGCGGCTTCGGCCCCTGCCCCCAGATGACCGCCAAGGTCGTGGGGGCCCTGCTCGACTCGGGGGCCCGGGCCGACGATCCGCGCGTGGTCAGGGCGGTGCGCTGGCTGGTCGGCCGGCAGCGCCCCGACGGCTCGTACGAGGCGATGTGGTACCGCGGCGGCACCCCCGGCACCGCCGCGGCGCTGGAGGCGCTCAGCCGGGCGGGCCGTACCGAGGAACACCACCGGGCGGCGGCCCGGGCCAGGGACTGGCTGCTGCGCACCCGGCACCCCGACGGCTCGTGGAGCACGGGGGAGCGCACCGGGCCGGGCACCACCCGGCGGGGCACCGTCGAGGAGACCGCCTGGGCGCTGCGCGGGCTGCTCGCCGCCGGGCTGAGCCCCACCGACCCGGCCCTCGCGGCGGCGGCGCGCTGGCTCGTCGACGCCCAGCGGGCGGACGGCTGCTGGACCCCGGCCCCGGTCAACGAGTACATCCGCGGCTGTGCCCGCTACGCCGACGACGGCATCGCGGCGGGCCTGGCGGTGCGGGCCCTCGCCCAGTACCGCTCGGCGGAGGCCGCGGAGGTCGTGGAAGCCACGCGCGGATCCGGCACGCGCGGCACCGGCCCCCGCGGATCCGGCCCCCGCGGATCCGGCACAGACGAAGGAGGCAGGCGATGAGCCCCGATGTGCTGGTGTGCGGGGCGGGCGTCGGCGGTCTCGCGGCGGCCCGCGCGCTCGGCGGCCTCGGACTGGACGTCCTGGTGGTCGACAAGCAGCCGAGGATCCGCCCGATCGCCAAGGGCGAGGTGCTCCAGCCGGGCGCGCTGCGCCTGCTGCGCTCCTGGGGCGTGGAGAAGCGGCTCGACGCCCAGGGCGCGGTCCGGCTCGGACGGCTGGTCGTCCGCGATCCGCGCGGCACCGCGCTGATGTCCCTCGACTACGGCCAACTGCCCGCCCCCGACCAGTGGTTGCTGGCCCATGACCACACGGCCATCCTCGCCGCCCTGGCCGACAGCCTCGGGCCGGGTGTCGAACTGCGCCGGGGAGTGCGCGCGGAGGCGCCGCTGCGCGACGACTCCGGCCGGATCACCGGACTGCGGCTGGCCGAGGGCGGCAGGGTCCACGAGGAGCGGGCCCCGCTCGTGGTCGCCGCCGACGGCATCTCCTCACGGCTGCGGGCCTGGGCGGGCATCGAGGCCAAACGGATCGACTACCCGCACCGGCTGGTCTCCTTCGACATCGCCGACGCCGAAGCCGCCGCGCGGGCCGACGACTTCTCCGCGTACGTCACCGACCGAGGGCTGCGCCTGCTCTATCCGCTGCCGGGCGGTCGGCTGCGGCTCTACCTCCAGGCCGGGCCCGATGAGCTGCGCGGCGTCACGGCGCGCGGGGAGCCGGCCGACTGGACCACCCGGGCGCTGTCCCAGGTGCCCGCCCTGGAGCCGCTGACCGAGTCCCTGCTCGCCCATATCGACAGCCGCCAGACACTGCCCGTCGGACGGCTGCTGTCGCCCCGGCTGGCCGGCCACGGCCTGGCGCTGGTAGGCGAGGCCGCGTACGCCGTCCATCCGATGGCCGCGCAGGGCATGAACACCGCCATCACCAGCGCCGGTGCCCTCGCCGAGCGGCTGTCGGGCCATCTGGAGCGCACCGGCGAGATGTCGGCCGAGACGGTGGACGGCGCACTGCGCGACTACCACGACCGGCAGTTGCCCCTGCTCGCCCAGGCGGCCACGACCAGCGGCAACGCGGCGCGGATGGTCACGGATCTGTCATGGGGCGGCCGGGTCCTGGGCCGCCGGGCCGTCCGTCACACCGGCGCCAACCCCCGACTGCTGCACACCGTCACCCACAACATGTCGGGCCTCGGCCCGCGCCCGCTGACCCTGCTGGACCGGCTTCAGCAGCTCGGTCTCCTCCCCGATCCGCGCGCCCACCGAGTGCCGGCCGCCCCGGCCGGCCGACCGCAACCCATGTGAGGACGGTTTCCCATGCCCACTCCCGAACCGGTCGTGACCCCCGTCTCCGGAGCGCTCGGCGCGGAGATCCGTGGTGTCGATCTGACCGAGCTCACCGACGAACTCTTCGAGCGCGTCCATGAGTGGCTGCTCAAGCACCTCGTGGTCTTCTTCCCGGACCAGGAACACCTCACCCCGGAGGCGCATATCGCGCTGGGACGGCGGCTGGGAGAGCTGGAGGTCCATCCGTTCCTGCCGAAGGTCGACGGCCATCCCGAAATCGTGGTGCTCGACGCGGACCAGGGCGCCAAGGCCGACGAGTGGCATATCGACGTGACCTTCCAGCCCAATCCGCCGGTCGCCTCGATCCTGCATCTCCAGGTGTGCCCCGCCTCCGGCGGCGACACCATGTGGAGCAACCAGTACCTGGTCTACGAGACGCTCTCCGAGCCGATGCGCGAACTCCTCGACGGGCTCACCGCCGTCCACGTCCTCAACACCCCGCAGACCGGGGAGCACTCCGCCGAACACCCGGTGGTGCGGATCCACCCCGAGACCGGCCGGCGCTCGCTGTACGTGACGCGCATGTGGACCTCGCACATCCCGCAGCTCAGCCGCCCGGAGAGCGACGCGCTGCTGCAGTACCTCTTCGAGCACTCCGAGTCGCCCCGGTTCAACTGCCGCTACCGCTGGCAGCCCGGCGCCGTCGCGATGTGGGACAACCGCGCCACCCAGCACCTGGCGGTCAACGATTACACCGGGCCCCGCAGGGGGCAGCGGGTGACCGTCCTCGGCGACCAGCCCACCGGCGACACCCCGCGCTGGAAGGAGTACCGGCCCGCGCCCGACGAGCGCTACTACCCGCGTCACGTCACGGCCCGGCACGGCTACCGGTGACGGCCCGCCAGGCCCGCCAGGCCCGCCAGGCCCGCCAGGCCCGCCAGGCCCGCCAGGTCCGTCGGTCCCGTCAGGCCGGTCAGCGGCCCGGGCGTCGCCGTCGTACGGTGGCGGCGACACCCGCGCCGAGCACCAGCACGGACGCGCCACCGGCGAGCAGCACCGGAGTGGTGTTGCCGTCGCCCTCGTCGGCGGCGGAGGAGGCGGCGGCCCGGGCGGGCGTGGCGGCGGTACGGGACGGCTCCGTGGCGGCCTGAGACGGCGGCGCGGCGGCCCCGGACGACGGGGCCGCGCCCGACGAGCCCTTCGCCGGGGTCCCCAACACCACATCGGAGCAGGAGTAGTAGGTGTCCGGGGTGCTGGTGTTCCGCCAGATCGTGTAGAGCAGCTGACGGCCGGTCCGGTCGGCGGGCAGCGTGGCCTTGATGTGGTAGGCGTCGTCCACCAGTGCGGGGTCCTTGGCCGTGGCGAACGGCTTCGCCTCCAGATCGGACCACTTCAGCGGCCGCCCCGGATCGTAGCCCTCCTTGGTGAGATACAGCTCGAAGGTCCCGGTGTGCGGGATGGTCGACCGGTAGGTGAGGGTGAGATCCGCCCCGGCCGACAGTCGCGTCGAAGGCCAGTCGGCGCGCGGCAGATCCAGGCCCCGGTACGCCTCCAGGCCCCCGCTGCACAGCTTTCCGTCCGGGATCCGCTCCCGGTCCTCGCCCGCCACCCCCGCGATCCGCAGGTTGTCCCAGTCCGCGGCCTCCGGGTCGCCCGCGGCTCGGGCCGCCTGGCACGCCGCCGACCGCGCCGCGCCCCCGCCCTCGGGGGAGCAGGCGAACGTCCGGCTCACCGGGTCCGTCGGCGCGCCGTGCGCCTGCGCGGGCTGAGCGGCCAGCGCCGTGAACAGACAGGGGAGGGCCCCGAGAAGAGCGCCCACGGCGGCGGTGCGGTACGAGGTCATCCGGTGCGGCCCTCCGGGGTCGGTGCGGCGGCGGGCGGCTGGCCCGTCCCGAGGAGTACGGGAGGCCCGGCCCGTGCGTTCAACGGGCCGCCGTGAGCCGGGCCATGACGGCGTACAACCATCCGCCATCTCCATATGTCTCCTTAGGCAGACGCAAACAGCGCCTACGCCCATGAAGAATCATTAAGGGGGACAAATGAATCTTTCTCGCCGTATGGCCGCCACCGCGGTCCTCGCCACCGCCATCGCGGGCACCGTGGCCCTGACGCCCCAGGCGTCCGCCGCCGCCACGGCCTCGTACAACGGGGTGTGCGGCAGCGGGTACAAGGTGGTGAACTCGGCGCCCATCGGCTCCAAGGGCACCGTCTTCCTCACCTACAACTCCGCCAAGGGCAAGAACTGCGTGGTCACCGTCCGGAACACCACGGGCAAGCCGATTCCCATGTTCGCCTACCTGTACGTTCAGGGCGCCGACGAGTCGGCCGAGGACGGCGGCGCGTACACCTCGTACGCGGGCCCGGTGTACGGCGATGGGCGCGGCAAGTGCGTGGACTGGGCCGGGGGCATCGACAACCAGTCCACCTGGACCTACGGATCGAACTGCGGATCCCTGAAGGCCTACCGCGTGACCAAGGGCTGGTAAGCCCGAAGCGCGCGGTCGGCAGAGCCGGCGGGGGAACACGCGGGGGAGCGGCGGTCACCTCTTCGAGGTGGCCGCCGCCATCGTCGTACGGTGCGAGCCGAGCGGGCTTACGCCTGACGCTCGGTGAAGGCCACCGCGTGGGTGTCCAGCACGGTGTGGAGCTCCGCGAGGCGGTAGGCGGCGCCGTCGGAGCGGACCACGCAGCGGACCACACCGCTGGCGATCGGGGTTACCTGACCGTCGGTGATGTTGGTGGCGTGCATATAGGACACCACCGAGATGTCGTCGCCGTCGACCCGTTCTATATGGATGTTCGAGGCGTTGTGGCGCAGCGGATAGCCGGCCGCCTCGCGGTGCTGCCGCTGCCAGGCGATCACCTGCTCGCGGCCCCGGTTGTCGGAGGCGATGAACTCCTCGTACGGGGACGTGCCGGTGTCCGAGCGGGAGGTGATGTGGACGTCCTCGGTCAGCAGCTCGGGCCAGACGTCGAACTGCCCCTCGTCGAAGGCGAACCACCAGCGGTGGATCAGCTCATGGACCGCCAGACGATCGAGCATGCGGAACGCTCCCCCCGAGGATTCAAGTGATCGACAGCATATCCCGCGGCCGCCAGTACGGTGGCCCCATGTCCGCCGTCCACGACCATCCCCCACGCCGCCATGACGCCATCGAGACGGACCGGTGATGCCCCCCGCCCGGCGAGCTGATGTACCGGTTGTTCCGGCACGGTCTGGACGGCGAGGAGGGCGAGTGGACCGTCACCACGCTGAAGCGTCTGCACGCCCCCTGGGCCATCAGCGACGACGCCTACCGCTATGTACTGTCCTGCTTCGACCTGGCCCCGATGCGCTGGTGCGCCGCCTACGCCTGGCGGGTGCCCACCGACGCCGAACGGGACGCGTCCCACACCCTCTGTCTCGCCCTCGCCGAGCGCATGGGCATTCCGGACGTCCCGCCGGACCGGCGGGAGTTCGAGGCGTGGGCGGAGGGCTTCGAGCGGGCTCACTTCACCTTCACCCCCGAGGCCCAAGCCCTGTGGGGGGCCACCCGCGAACTGCTCGCCGGGCGGGTTCCCGGTGCGCTGGGCCCCCTCGCGGGCAGCGCAGCCGACAGCCTTCTGGACGACGGGCTGCGCCGGGCGCTCGGCGTTCGGCGGCCCCCGATGCCGGTCCGCGCCGTGACCCGTTCCGCGCTCCGGCCGCGCGCCGCCGCGGGCCGGACGCACAGGAGAATTCGCGGAAGGCACCGACCCACCGGTATGTCGATGGTGCAATAGCCGTGCAGGCTCTGGTATCAAACCTGGCCGTGGCCTCACTGCGGTGTTGAGCTGCGCATTGCCCGTCACAGGTGGAGGAACGTTCATGCACCCAGTCACCGGCTCCCGCGCTTCCGTCCCCGCCATGGGCCGCGGCCCCCGCCTCTCCGCCGACCGGATCCGGACGCCGCCCCGGATGCCCGCCGCCCGTCCGCCGATCCGGTCGCGGGCCGACGCCGAGACCGTGGCGCTGCTGCACCGCGTCGCCCGGGTGCTCATCGAGGAGGTGCCACGGCTGACGGACCGTATCGTCGCGCTGATGAAGGAGCGGGAGCCCGCCTACCGTTCCGCCGTCGTGGACCCGCACGAGGTGTGGCGGGAGGTCCACGACTCGCTGAGCCACAATGTGCGCTCGCTGGTGCACCCCAAGGAGACGCGCGAATCGGCCCGGTCCTGCGCGTGGCGGATCGGCACCGACCGCGCCGCCCAGGGCTTTCCGCTGGACGCGCTGCTGCACGCGTACCGCATCGGCTGCACCGTGGTCTGGGAGCAGCTTCTGGAGACCGCCTCGAAGGAGGACCCGCTCGGCGCCCAGGCGCTGGTCCACGTCGCCGCCGATGTGTGGAACTTCGTCGACGAACACTGCACCCTCGTCGCCACGGCGTACCAGGAGGTCGAGCGGCAGCTCTCCTGGCACCGGGAGAACCGCTACCGGATCATCGTCGCGGCCCTGCTCGACGGCACCGCCCGGGTGAGCGACTTCCCCGAGGCGGAGCAGGTCCTGGGCCTGCCCGAGCAGGGGCGTTACGCGGTCGTGGCGCTGGAGGACGCCGACGCACCGTGCCGGACGCCGCACTCCGTCAAGGTGGGCGACGGACTCCGTGCGGTCTGGCACACGGCGGACGGCACCGCCCACGCCATCGTGCTGCTCGGCGATGGAGACGGCGGCGACGACGACGGTGACAGCGGCGGCGGCAGCGGCCCGGAGCGGCTGGTGCGCGGGCTGGAGGTGCCGCCCGGCGCACGGGCCGGGGTCAGCCCCGCCGTGACCGGCCTCGCCGCGATCAACACGGCCCGGCGGCTCGCCGATACGGCGCTGCGCACCCGCCCGGCCGCCGGGTCGGCGGCGCTGCTCGAGGAGCGCTATCCGGAGGCGCTGGTGGTGTCCTCCCCGGACCTCGGCACCGCGCTCGCCGACCGGATGCTCGGACCGGTCCTGGCCCTGGAGTCCGCCGACCGGGAGATGCTGCTCACGACGCTGGCCGCCTGGCTGGAGGCCGGAGGATCGGCGCGCCGCGCGGGCGGACTGCTGTTCTGCCACCGCAATACGGTGCTCAACCGGCTGCGCCGCTACGAGCAGTTGACCGGGCGTTCGCTGGACCACCCGCGCGAGGTCATGGAGTTGTCGCTCGCGCTGTCCGCGCACCGGCTGCTGACACCCTGAGAACCACCCGCCCGCCTGAGCCGATGTGGGCGTGCACAACGGCCCCGCGCCGATCATGTGCGCCCGTCACACGGTCCGCCGGTTGGGCTGTACGCGACCCTTCTGACCTGCTGTCGTGGCGTTTCCGTCCCGGCGACCCGGGACGGGACCCGCACAAGGAGCCGCGACATGTCCGACCCCGACCGCCCCTGGGGTCCGTTCCCGTCCACCCCGTCCCGCACCGCGCCCCGCACCGCCACGTTCCCGTCCCGCCCCGCGGCCCCGCCTCCGCCGACACGGCGCTCACCGTGGCAGCGGCCGTGGCCCTGGTCGGCGCGGGCGGCCTGTACCGCGCTCACCTGCCATGTGGCCGCCGTGGTGGTCAACTGCGCCGCCGAGGGCGTCGTCAACCTCGGCGCGGGCGGCGGGTTCACCGTGGGCGCCATGCTGATCGGCCTGGACACGGCGGTGCTGCTCACCGTCCTGGCCCGGGCCCACCGCCGGGCCGGTGCCACGGGGGAGGGGGAGCGGTGAGCTTCCTGGACCCCAGAACGCTCGCGTTCGTGCTCTTCGCGGGCTTCATGGCCGTCTCGTTCCTGCTGTGCATCCTCGCGGCCACCGGCAACGACGACCCCACCGAGTTCTACCTGGGCACCGGGGCGCTCAGCCCGATGCAGAACGGCCTGGCCATCGCGGGCGACTACATCTCCGCCGCCACCGTGCTCAGCACCACCGGCACCATCGCCCTGGCCGGATTCGACGGGGTGCTCATCGCCACCTCCACCGTGCTCTCCATCCTGATGTTCATGCTGGTCCTCTCCGGACCGCTGTGCGGACGGGGGCGGTTCACCCTCGGCGACGTCCTCTCCGAGCGGCTGAGCGAGCGCCCGGCCCGGATCGGCACCGCCGTCGTGGTGCTGGTGGTCGTCATGCCGCTGCTGCTGGTCCAGCTCAACGGCGCGGGCGCCATGCTGGCCCTGCTGCTCGGCATCCCGGGAAGCGGCGCGGTCACCGGGTGCACCGTCTTCATCGGCTCGCTCATGGTCTGCTACGCCGCCCTCGGCGGGATGAAGGGCACCGGATTCGTCCAGATCCTCAAGACGGTGCTGCTGCTCGCCGCGTTCGTCCTGCTCGCCTGTCTGGTGCTGAAGCGCTTCTCCTGGAACCCGGCCACCCTCTTCGACGCCGCGGCCGGCGCCAGCGGCTACGGCGACGGCTTCTGGCAGTCCGGCCGCCAGTACGGAGACTCCCTCAGCGGCCGCCTGGACGTCATCAGCGTTCAGCTCACCCTCGCCCTCGGCGCGGCCTGCATGCCCCACCTCACCATGCGGCTCCACCCGATCCGCGGCATGCGGGCCGCCCGCGCCGCCACCACCTGGGCGGTGGGCGCGGTCACCACCATCCTCGGGCTGATCGTGATCGTGGGCGCCGGAGCCACCGCCGTCGTCGGCGCCCGCGCCCTGCGCGCCTCCGACCCCACCGGCAGCGACTCGTTGCTGCTGCTGACCCTCGCCCTGGACCCGGCGGCGCGGGAGGCCGATCAGAGTCTGCTCTTCTCCGTCGTGGCCTGCGCGGTCGTCGCCACCACCCTCGCGGCGGTCGCCGGACTCACCCTGGCCGCCGCGGCCTCCCTCGCCCATGACGTGCTGGCCAAGGTCGTCTTCAAGGGCGGGCTGTCCGCGAACCGGGAGCTGGCCGCCGCCCGTACGGCCATCGTGGTCGTCGGCGTCGCGGCCGTCGTCCTCGCCATCCTCACCCAGCACTGGAACCGGCAGGTCCTGATCTCCTTCACCTTCGCGGCCGCCGCCTCGGCCCTGCTGCCGGTCGTGCTCTACGGCACCCTGTGGCGCGGCTTCACGGTGAACGGACTGCGCTGGGCGCTGTACGGGGGGCTCCTGCTCACCGCCGTGGCCATCGCCTTCTCCCCGGCGATCTCCGGCAATCCGCTCGCGGTCTTCCCCGAGCGCGACTTCCACTGGTTCCCGCTCCGCAATCCGGGCCTGATCACCATTCCGGCCGGGTTTCTGCTCGGCTGGCTCGGCTCGCGGTTCGGCGGCCGCGGACGGCGGGCCCGGGATGTGCTGGACCCGGCGCGGGGGGACACGCCCTACGCGATGCACACCGGCTGACGTGAGGAACCCCTGTGGAACCCTTACGGAGTCCGGGGTGCGGCCCTCGCCCTGGCGCGCCGGTGGGCGGCCACCCGCTCACGGGTCGCACACCGGCGTGAGCAGTAGCGGCGCTCCGGTCCGCTGCCCACGGTGAGGAAGACATCGCCGCAGCCGGGGGAGGAGCACAGACCGCCGGGCGGGCGCTGCCCCTCCCAGAGCAGCACGGTCAGCGCCATGCACGACGAGGCGAGGAACCACTCGCCCCAGGGCGCCTCGTCATCGCTGTCCAGGTGCGGATGCCACGGCGAGCGGCCGTCGTGCGAGCTGAGCCGGAGCGGGCCAGTGCCCTCCCGCAGCAGCCGGTTCAGCACCCCGGCGGCCTCGTCGACATGGTCGGCGGCGAACACCTCGCGCAGCCGCAGCGCGGCGGCGCGCATCCCCGCGACATCGTCGGCGGTGAGCTCGAGCGGTCCGGACTCACCGTGGTCGAGCAGAAGCCCGGCGATCGCGGTGGGGTCCGGGCCCGGCTCCGCGGTCAGGGCGTTGACGAGGGCGGCGGTGCGCCGGGCGGTGCCCCGCACCGAGTGCCGGGTGGACCAGTCGTCGTTCGAAGGCGGTGACACGAGCCCAATGTAACGCACCTGGCGAGATTTTGCGTTAGCACCGTAACGTCCTGCGCATGCCGAAGCGTTACGCGATGGGGTGCTATCTGGGCGGGGCGGCCGCCGCCCGTGCGGGGGACGAGATGTCCGGTCCCGCGCTGCTGCTGGCCGGGCCGGTGCTGACCGGCTCGCCCTCCTCGGGCCCGGCGCTGCTGGCGGGCACCATGGCCGCGGCCGCGGTCGGCGGACCGCTTTTCGGGGTGCTGCTCGACCGCTCGGCCCGGCCGGGCCGGCTGCTGGCCGCGGCGCTCGCCCTCTACGCGGCGGGGCTGGCCGCGATCCTCCTGGGCCTGGGGCGGCTGCCGTTCGCCCTCACGGTTCTCCTCGCGGTGGGCGCGGGGCTGCTGGGACCGGCCCTGTCCGGCGGATGGACCTCCCAGCTGCCCCGGGTGGTACCGGCACTGGTTCTCCCTCGCGCCACCGCGCTGGACGCGATGACGTTCAGCCTCGCCGCGCTGGTGGGGCCCGCACTCGCCGGGGCCGTGGCGGGCGCGGCCGGGGCGCCGGCCGCCGTGGCCGTGTCCATCGCGCTGATCGGCCTCGCGCTGCCCGCCGCCTGGGCGCTCCCCGCGCCCGCGCGATCCGGCCCGTCTGCCCCACCGCCGGGCACGCCGGTCGTCACCGATCTCACCGCCGGGCTGCGGGTCATCGTCCGCAACCGGCCCCTGGCCCGGGCCACCGCCACCTCCGTCGTCTCCTGCGTGGGCCAGGGCGCGCTGCTCACCTGCTGGCCGCCGCTCGGCGCGGCCGTGCTCGGCGGCGCCGACCGCGGCGCCCTGCTGCTGTCCGCCACCGCCGCGTCGGCCCTCGTGGCCAACGCGGTCCTCTCCCGCCGCCCCCACCCGCCGCGCCCGGACACCGTGCTCCTCGGTGGGGCACTGCTGCTCGTCCTCGCACCCCTGCTCGCGGCCACCGGCCACCCGGCCGCGCTGATCGCCGCCGTGCTGCTCACCGGCGCCGCCGAGGGGCCTCAGCTCACGGCCCTGTTCGCGATCCGCCACCGGGAGGCGCCCGAGCGGCTGCGCGGCCAGGTCTTCACCACCGGCGCCAGCCTGAAGATCACCGGCTTCGCCCTCGGCGCGGCCCTGGCCGGTCCGCTCGCCACCTGGTCGCTGCCCGGCGCCCTGGTGGCGGCCGGGGGGTGCGAGGCGCTCGCGGTCCTCGTCTTCGTATGCTTGCCGGACACTGCGGAGGCTGTCGCTCCGCTTCCGCCCCCGGGGGCTGTGTGACAGAGCCATGTCATGCATGATGACCTGCATGGAAGACCTGAAATACCTGCTCCCCGTCGAGGCCGTCCGGCTCGACGTACGGGCGGCCGACTGGCGTGCGGCGATAGGCGCCGCCGGCCGTCTGATGGTGGAAACGGGAGCCACCACCGACGACTACACCCGCGAGATGGTCGCCAACGTCGAGGAGAACGGGCCGTACATCGTCATCGCGCCGGGTGTGGCCTTCGCCCACTCCCGGCCGTCCCCGGCGGTGCTGTCCACCGGGATGTCCTGGGTCCGGCTCGCCGAGCCCGTGGAATTCGGGCATGAGTCCAATGACCCCGTCACCCTCGTCGTCGCCCTGGCCGCCCAGGACTCCGCCGCGCACACCTCCGCGATGGCGAGCCTGGCGCGGCTCCTGGGCGACCCCGGCACGGCGGCCGCCCTGGCGGCCGCGCCCACCCCGGAGGCGCTGCACGCCGTACTGGCCGGGGAGCGGCCGGAGGACGGCCCCGAGAATCCCGCACCCGCCACCACCTCCGCCCCCACCGAGCCCCGGGCGGGCTCACTGCACAAGATCCTCACCGTCTGCGGCAACGGCGTCGGCACCAGCCTGTTCCTCAAGAACACCCTGGAGCAGGTGCTCGACCGCTGGGGCTGGTCGAGGTTCGTCACCGTGGAGGCCACCGACACCATCTCCGCGAAGGGCAAGGCGTCCGAGGCCGTGGCCCTGCTCACCTCCCGTGAGATCGCCAGGACCCTGGGCGATGTGGGACGGCCGGTCAAGGTCATCCAGGACTTCACCAGCACCGCCGAGGTGGACGCGGTGCTCCGGGACACGTACGACGTCTGAACGACGGGGACTGAGGAAACACCATGGGCTGGTTTGTCACCCTTGCCACGTTTCTCGTCAATGAGATTCTGAGCGAGCCCGCGTACCTGATCGGCATCATCACCGCCGTCGGACTCATCGCGATGAAGAGGAGCACCGGGCAGATCATCGGCGGCGCCATCAAGGCGACCCTCGGCTTTCTGCTGATCGGCGCGGGAGCGGGGCTGGTCACCGACTCCCTCGCCCCGCTGGGCACCATGATCCAGGGCGTCACCGGCGCCCATGGCGTCATCCCCACCAACGAGGCCATCGTCGGCATCGCCCAGGACCAGTTCGGCTCCCGGGTCGCCTGGCTGATGATCCTGGGCTTCGTGGTCAGCCTGCTGCTGGCCCGGTTCACCCCGCTCCGCTATGTCTTCCTGACCGGGCACCACATGCTCTTCATGGCCACGCTGCTGACCGTGGTCCTGGCCAACGGCGGCCGCTCGACCATCGCCGTGGTGGCCGTCGGCGGTGTGCTGCTGGGCATCATGCTGGTCGCGATGCCCGCGTTCGCGCACCCCTGGACCAAGCGCGTGACCGGCAGCGACACCGTCGCCATCGGCCACTTCGGCACGGCCGGTTACATCGTGGCGGGCGCTGCCGGAAAGGTGGTCGGCAAGCGCAGCCGCTCCACCGAGGAGATGAAGCTGCCCGAGGGGCTGCGCTTCCTGCGCGACTCGATGGTGGCCACCGCCCTGTCGATGCTGCTGATCTACCTGGTGATGGCGGTCCTCCTGCTCGTCAAGGAGGGACAGAAGGCCGCCTTCAAGGCGTTCGCCACGGGCACCGGCGGTGCCGTGGCCACCGACACCGGCAACTATCTGATGCGGTCCGTGATGCAGGGGCTGCAGTTCGGCATCGCGGTCGCGGTGATCCTCTTCGGCGTCCGTACGATCCTCGGTGAGCTCGTTCCCGCCTTCCAGGGGATCGCGCAGAAGGTCGTCCCCGGCGCCCTGCCCGCGCTGGACGCGCCCATCGTCTTCCCGTACGCGCAGAACGCGGTGCTGATCGGCTTCATCTCCAGCTTCACCGGCGGGCTGATCGGGCTGGCCCTGCTCACCTGGGTCTTCAATCCGGCCTTCGGCCTCGCCCTGGTGCTGCCCGGTCTGGTGCCGCACTTCTTCACCGGTGGCGCGGCCGGGGTCTACGGCAACGCGACCGGCGGCCGGCGCGGCGCGGTCGTGGGGGCGTTCCTCAACGGGCTGCTCATCACCTTCCTCCCCGCCCTGCTGCTCAAGGTGCTCGGCGCGTTCGGCGACCAGAACACCACCTTCGGCGACGCCGACTTCGGCTGGTTCGGCGCGCTCATCGGCAACGCGGGCAAGGCCGGTGGCGCCGCCGGGCTCGTGGTCATCGTGCTGCTCGGCCTCGCGGTACTCGGGGCCGCGATCCTGGTCCAGAAGCGGGTGGTCGACACCGGCTGGGACCCGGGCGCGGCGCGTGACGCCCTGATGCCGCGCGAGAGCGCCGTGGCGCCCGCCGAGACGGGCACCGCCACGGCCGCCTACGCCAAGATCCCGCCGCCCGCGGGCGCTCCCGCACCTCCACCCGCGCCCTGACCGGCCGTGCCGCCCTGGTGGTCCCGACGACGGGACCACCAGGGCGGGGCTCACGCCCGCTTGACGTAGTCGCGCAGGTGGACGGCGGTGAGGGAGCCGCCGGTGTCCACGAGGTCGGCGGGGGTCCCGGTGAACACCACCTGACCGCCGTCGTGGCCCGCCCCCGGACCCATGTCGACGATCCAGTCCGCATGGGCCATCACGGCCTGGTGGTGCTCGATGACGACGACCGTGTTGCCCGTGTCGACAAGCCGGTCGAGCAGGGCGAGCAGCTGGTCCACATCGGCGAGGTGCAGCCCGGTGGTCGGCTCGTCCAGGACGTATGTCGAGCCGCTCCGCGCCATGTGGATGGCCAGCTTCAGCCGCTGGCGCTCACCCCCGGAGAGCGTGGTGAGCGGCTGGCCCAGCGCCAGATAGCCCAGCCCCACCGCGGCCAGCCGGTCCAGGATCACCCGGGCCTGGCCGGTGGTGAAGAACTCCAGCGCCTCGGCCACCGACATGCCCAGGACATCGCCGATGTTCTGCCCGCGCAGCCGGTACGTCAGCACCTCGGGCCGGAACCGCCTACCCTCGCAGTCCTCGCACACCGAGGCCACTTCGGCCATCATGGCGAGGTCGGTGTAGATCAGCCCGATGCCCTTGCACCTCGGGCAGGCGCCCTCCGAATTGGCGCTGAACAGCCCCGGTTTGACGCGGTTGGCCTTGGCGAACGCCGTCCGGATCGGATCCAGGAGCCCCGTATAGGTGGCCGGGTTGCTGCGGCGGGAGCCACGGATCGCCGACTGGTCCGCGACGATCACCTCCTCCCGCTCGGACAGCGACCCATGGATCAGGGAGCTCTTGCCCGATCCGGCGACACCGGTGACGACGGTGAGCACACCGAGCGGGATGTCCACGCTCACGTCCCGCAGATTGTGCAACCGGGCGCCCCGGACCGGCAGTTGCCCGGTGGGCCGCCGCACCTTCTCCCGCAGCCGCACCCGGTGGTCCAGATAGCGCCCGGTCAGGGTGTCGGAGGCGCGCAGGCCCGCCAGGTCGCCCTGGTAGCAGATCCGCCCGCCCGCCACCCCGGCGCCGGGCCCCAGGTCCACCACATGGTCGGCGATCCGGATGGTCTCCGGTTTGTGCTCCACGACCAGCACCGTGTTGCCCTTGTCCCGCAGCTGGAGCAGCAGCCGGTTCATGCGCTCGATGTCATGTGGGTGCAAACCCACCGTGGGCTCGTCGAAGACATAGGTGACATCGGTCAGGCTGGAGCCCAGATGCCGGACCATCCGCACCCGCTGGGCCTCGCCGCCGGACAGGGTGCCGGACTCCCGGTCCAGGCTCAGATACCCCAGGCCGATCTCGACCAGTGAGTCGAGGAGTGCGCGCAGGCTCTCCAGCACCGGCCCGACGGAATCGTCCCGGATCCCGCGTACGAACTCCGCCAGATCGCTGATCTGCAGGGCCGAGCAGTCCGCGATGGAGCGGCCGTCGATCCGGCAGGACCGGACGGCCGCGCACAGCCGGGCGCCCTCACACTCGGGGCACTCGGCCAGGGTCATGGCCCGGTCGGCGAACGCGCGCATGCGCGGCTGCATCGTCTCCCGGTCCTTCGCCAGGTACTGCCGGCGGACCTTGGTCACCAGCCCCTCGTAGGTGAGGTTGTTCTTCCCCGCCTTGATCTTGGTGGCCGGTTTGTGGAGGAAGTCCTCCCACTGGGCCGGGGTGTAGTCCCGGAGCCTGGTATCGGGGTCGAAAAGGCCGGAGGCCGCCATAACCTGCCAGTGCCAGCTGTCCACCTCGAATCCGGGGACGGTGATCGCCCCCTCCTTCAACGACTTCTCCCTGTCGATGAGTTGGCCTATGTCGATGTCGGTGACCCGGCCGAGCCCCTCGCACCGCGGACACATGCCCTCGGCGGTGTTGAAGCTGAAGGCGAGGGGAGGGCCGACGTACGGGCCGCCGATCCGGCTGAACAGGATCCGCAGCAGGGTGTGGGCATCGGTGGCGGTGCCCACGGTGGAACGGGAGTTGGCGCCCATCGGCTCCTGGTCCACGATGATCGCCGCGCTCAGATTCCGCAGCGAGTCGACGTCCGGACGGCCGAGCGTCGGCATGAAGTTCTGGACGAACGCCGTATAGGTCTCATTGATCAGCCGCCTCGACTCCGCGGCGATGGTGTCGAAGACGAGCGAGGACTTACCGGACCCGGAGACACCGGTGAAGACCGTGAGCCGCTGCTTGGGAATGTTCACACTCACGCCCTGGAGATTGTTTTCCCTGGCGCCACGGACCTTGATTTCGCTGACATCCATGCCTTCAAGTGTTTCATTGAAGTGCACGTTGAGACTTTTCCCGGCTTTCCGCCCAACCCCCGCCGGACACACCGCGAGGGAGCCGACGCTAACCTTCAACTCGCCCGTGAACCCTCGACCCGAAGGTGACGAACCGTGAGCCGTACGGACGCCGCGCTGCGCCCCGTCGATCTGGCCCGGATGGCGGGTGTCTCCACCCAGCAGATCCGCAACTACGTCGACGCGGGCATACTGCCCCCGGCCACCCGCACCCGCACCGGATACCGCAGACTCGACGACCGGCACCGCAGAGCCCTGGTGACCTACCGGGCCCTGATGCCGGGGTACGGCGCGGAGACCGCCCGCGCGGTCATGCGGGCCGTCCACGACGAGGACGTCGCCCTGGCGCTCACCCTGGTCAACGCCGGCCATGCGGCGCTCCATGACCAGCGGCTCTCCCTCGAGGCGGCGGGGAAGGCGCTCGAAGCGGTCGCCGAGCAGACCCCGGACGCGTCGGCGCCGTCACGCTCCGGGCCGCTGCGCATCGGCGAGGTGGCCGCCCGTCTGGGGTTGCGCACCTCGGCCCTGCGGGTGTGGGAGTCCGCCGGTCTGCTGCGCCCGCGGCGCGACCGGAGCACCGGCTACCGCGTCTACGGGCCGTCCGACGTCCGGGACGCCCGGATGATCGACCTGCTGCGGCAGGTCCGCTATCCGCTGCCCCAGATCCGGCCCGTCCTCGACGGCCTGCGCCGCACCGGGAGCAGCGAGGCCCTGCGTACGGTCATCGCCCGACGTCAGGAGGGGCTCGCCCAGCGCGCCACGGCGATGCTCGAGGGCTCCTGCCGGCTGCATCACTACCTCACCGAAAACGCGTCGGCCGAGGACCGATGAGTCCCCGGCGGGGGAGCGGTCTGTAGGGGTAGTAAACGCTCCCCAACGCAGGAGGTACCGATGGCCAGCGACGGATTCACCACGTGCCTGTGGTTCGACGGCCGGGCCGAAGAGGCGGCGCAGCACTACATCTCGATCTTCAAGAACTCCAGGCTCGGACGGATCACCCACTACACCGGGGTCGAGCCCGGCGGCCCGGCGGGGAGCGTGCTGACCGTCGAGTTCGAGGCCAACGGACACAGGTTCGTGGGGCTCAACGGCGGGCCGGAGTTCACCTTCAGCGAGGCCATCTCCTTCCAGGTCCACTGCGCGGACCAGGACGAGGTGGACTACTACTGGAGCAAGCTCTCCGAGGGTGGCGAGGAGGGTCCCTGCGGCTGGGTGAAGGACAAGTTCGGGGTGTCCTGGCAGATCGTCCCCAACGCCCTGCTCGGCATGATCGCCGACGCGGACCCGCAGAAGGCCAAGCGGGCCACCGAGGCGATGATGAAGATGGGCAAGCTCGACATCGCCACGCTCCAGGCGGCGTACGACGGCGCGTAGCGCGTCCGTGGCGGCGGGTGAGGCTTTCCCCTCCCCGCCCCTTCCCTCAACTGGGGCTCCGCCCCAGACCCCGGGGGGGGGCCAGGGGCGAAGCCCCTGGTACGGGAAGGGGCGGGGAGGGGAAAGCCCGCCGCAGGCGTCAAGATCCGTCGGACATCGCTCAGCGGCCGTGGGTGAGGTCCGCGGGGTCGGTGTTGGCGCCGCAGAGGAGCACGGCGACCTTCTCCCCGGGCCGCGGCCGGTAGGCGCCGGAGGCCAGGGCCGACAGCGCCGTGGCCGCCGCGTGCTCGACCGCGATCCTGCGGTCGTCCCACAGCGCCTGGCGCGCGGAGACGATCGCTTCGTCGGACACCAGCACGGATCGCACCCCGTCCTTACGGGCCCACTCCAGGGCGGCCGAGGACACATGGCGGGCCCCGAGCGAGTCCGCAGCCACCGAGTCCACCGGGACGTCGACCACCGCACCGGCCTCCAGCGCGGCGTTCAGGGCCCGGCATCCGTACGGCTCCACGGCGACGACCCCCACCCCGCGCTCCAGGGCGGACACCGCGACCCCGGTGAACAGCCCGCCGCCCCCGACCGCCACCACTACGGTGTCCAGGTCGGGCCTGGCCTGGAGGATCTCCTCCATCACGGTGCCCGCCCCGGCGGCGATCAGCGGATGGTCGTACGCGTGCGACAGCAGGGCACCGGTCTCGGCGGCGTGCTTCTGGGCGGCGTCCCGCGCGTCGGCGTACTCGGTGCCGATCTGATGGACCTCGGCGCCGAGCTTGCGCAGCCGGTCCACCTTCACCGCGGGCGCGGTCTCCGGCACGAACACGGTGGCGGGCACGGAGTGCCGGGCGGCCGCCCAGGCGCACGCCAGCCCGGCGTTTCCGCCCGAGGCGATGACGGCACCCGCGTCCGGCAGGGTGCCCGCCTCCCGGTGGGCCCTGATGAAGTTGAAGGCGCCCCGTGCCTTGAAGGTGCCCGTGTACTGCAGGAACTCCAGGGCCAGCCATCCCTCGGCCGCACCCCACGCCCCCTGCTCCACCGGCGCGAGCGCCACGGGTCGGATATGTCCCGCGACCCGCTGGGCCGCGGCTGTTACGTCCTCAATGGAAACAGTCACTGAAACACTGTAACAACCACTGGTACGCTCGGGGCGTGCGAAACAATCGGGACCGAGCCGACCAGCCCACCCTGGAGGCCGTCGCCGAGGCGGCCCTGACCGTCGTCGACGACGAGGGGCCCGAGGCGCTGAGCTTCCGCAGGGTGGCGCAGCTGCTGGGGGTCTCCCACGCCACGGTCTTCCGCCGCTGCGGCGACTTCGACGGTCTGGTGAACGCGTGCGCGGACCGGCTGGCCGCACGGATGCCGCTGGTGGGTCAGGACCAGGACTGGGCCACCGCCACCGAGGCCCGCTTCGCCGCGTTCTACGAGGTGCTGATCGAGCATCCGGGGCTGGTGGCGCTGCGGTCGGGCCGCGCCTGGTGGGGGCCGCATCTGCTGAGCCGCCTCGTCGAGCCGCAGCTGGCGCACAACATCGCCGCCGGAATGACCCCCGAGGCGGCGATCCGCGTCTACCGGCGGCTGTACCTGCTCACCCTCGGCGCGGTCGCCTTTGTCGACCACCGCAACGCCAAGCAGGTCCGCACCGCCGCGCGCACCGCGCTCGCCGCGCTGGACCCCGAGGACTTCCCGGCCCTCACCGGAAACCTGGACGTCGTCCTGCCCGCACTGACCGACCACGAGGTCTACCACGGCGCGCTGCGGCAGCTGATCGACGCCTCCGCGGCGGCCTGTCTCGGACGGTGACCCACGCGAAGCGGGGCGGGTCCCGAGTGGGCCCGCCCCGCTTCACGCCGAGGCGTGGCTACAGCGTCTGCTGCACCCGCTCCGCCACCAGCTTGATGAAGCGGGACGGATCGCTCAGCTCACCGCCCTCGGCGAGCAGCGCCATGCTGTAGAGCAGCTCCGCCGTCTCCCCGAGACCGCTGTCGTCGTTGCGCTCGGCGTGGGCCTTGCGCAACCCGCTGACCAGCGGATGGGTCGGGTTCAGCTCCAGGATGCGCTTGATCTGGGGCAGGTTCTGGCCCATCGAGCGGTAGATGTTCTCCAGGGCCGGGGTGACATCGAAGGTGTCCCCGACGATGCAGGCCGGGGAGGTGGTCAGCCGCGAGGACAGCCGCACCTCCTTGACCTGCTCGCTCAGCGTCGAGGTCATCCAGGAGAGCAGCTCGGCGAAGTCCTTCTGCCGCTGCTCCCGCTCGGCCTCCGCCTCCTCGTCCTTCTCGTCCTGGGAATCCAGGTCGACCTGCCCCTTGGCGATGGAACGGAGCTGCTTGCCGTCGAACTCCGGCACGGCGTCGACCCACAGCTCGTCGATGGGGTCGGTGAGGAGGAGCACCTCGAAGCCCTTGTCCCGGAACGCCTCCATATGGGGGGAGCTCTCCATGATCGACCGGGACTCGCCGGTCATGTAGTAGATGTGCTCCTGCCCGTCCTTCATGCGCTCGGCATAACCGCGCAGCGTGGTCGGCTGCTCGGCGTCATGGGTCGAGGCGAACGAACACACCTCGAGGATCGCCTCGCGGTTCTCCAGATCGCTGAGGAGACCTTCCTTGAGAACGCGGCCGAATTCCTTCCAGAAGGTCCCGTAGCGCTCCGCGTCGGAGGACATGATGTCCTTCACCGTCGAGAGCACCTTCTTCACCAGACGGCGCCGCATCAGCTGAATCTGACGGTCCTGCTGAAGGGTTTCCCGCGAGACGTTCAGCGAGAGGTCCGCGGCGTCCACCACGCCCTTGACGAAGCGGAGGTATTCCGGCATCAGCGCTTCGCAGTCGTCCATGATGAAGACGCGCTTCACATAGAGCTGCACACCCCGCTTGCGGTCCTGCATATACAGGTCCTGCGGGGCCCGGGCCGGAATGAACAGCAGCGACTGGTATTCGAAGGTGCCCTCCGCCTGCATGCGGATGGTCTCGAGCGGATCGCTCCAGTCATGGCTGATGTGCTTGTAGAACTCGTGGTATTCCTCGTCGGTGACCTCGTCCTTGGGACGGGCCCACAGCGCCTTCATCGAGTTGACGGTCTCGAGTTCGGGCGCCTTCTCGTCGCCCTCCTCCGCCTGCTCCGCCTCGTCCGCCGCGGCCGGGGCCTGGGCGGGGGCCATCCTGATCGGCCAGGTGATGAAGTCCGAGTGCTGCTTGACGATTTCCCGGATCTTCCAGGGCGAGGCGTAGTCGTAGAGGTGGTCCTCGGTGTCCTCCGCCTTGAGCTTCAGCGTCACGGAGGTGCCCTGGGGGGCGCCGTCGAGCGGCTCGATCGTGTAGGTGCCCGCGCCGCTGGAGACCCAGCGGGTGCCCTGGCTCTCCCCGGCGTGACGGGTCTCCATGGTCACCTCGTCGGCCACCATGAAGCTGGAGTAGAAGCCCACTCCGAACTGCCCGATGAGATCCGCGGAAGCGGCCGCGTCCTTCGACTCCCGCAGCTCCTTGAGGAACTTTGCGGTGCCGGAGTTCGCGATGGTGCCGATGAGCTCCACGACCCCCTCATGCGACATGCCGATGCCATTGTCACGGACGGTCAGCGTGCGCGACTCCTGGTCGATCTCGATCGCGATATGGAGATCAGAGGTGTCCGCCTGGAGGTTTTCGTCGCGGAGCGATTCGAGGCGCAGTCTGTCCAGCGCGTCGGAAGCGTTGGAGATGAGCTCGCGCAGAAAGACGTCCTTGTTCGAGTAAATCGAATGGATCATCAACTGCAGAAGCTGTCGTGCCTCGACCTGAAACTCGAAAGTCTCGACCCCTGTAGTCAACTGTTTCCCCTCGTGAGATAAGTGTCGACGCCATCAAGCACGGTGCGTCGTCGGCAGCTTATCGAAGGTGAGGGGTGTCGAGCGGCCTTCCGGGCAGATGACGGACGGCCGCTCACGGAGCCGGGTGCGGTGGCCCCGGGCGGCGGGGCCGGACTGCGTCAGCCGCCGCCGCGCACCTTGCTCCAGTCCAGAGCCTCGGCGGCCTCGCGCTGGATTTCCTCGGCCGCCTCCCGGGCCTCCGCGGGGACGTCGCCGTGCTCCGCCACGAGGCTGTCGTAGATCGGCACGAAGTCTGATTTGTCTGTCGTGGTCATGTAGCGCACTTCCTTGGGTACGGATTCCGGGTCGGCTCCCGGCTACCCGATCTATCAAACAGGCATGCTTTGATGTCGATCACAGGGGGGCTCCCGGTGATCCACGGGCGCCCGGCGCGCCGGAACGCGCCGGGACCCACGGGGTCAGTGCGCGGTGGCCGCCGCCTCCAGTACGAAGACCGGGATCTGGCGGTCGGTCTTCGTCTGGTAGTCGGCGTAGTCCGGGTACGCCTCGACGGCGCGCTCCCACCACCGGGCCTTCTCCTCGCCGGTGACCTCGCGCGCGGTCATGTCCTGCCGCAGCGGGCCGTCCTGCAGCTCGACCCGCGGGTCGGCCACGACGTTGTAGTACCAGACCGGATGTTTGGGGGAGCCGCCCAGCGAGGCGACGACGGCATAGGCGCCGTTGTGCTCCACCCGCATCAGCGGGGTCTTGCGGATCTTCCCGCTCTTCGCTCCCAGCGTCGTCAGGACGACCACGGGCATGCCCCGCATGGTCGTGCCCTCGGTGCCACCGGAGCTCTCGATCAGCTCGACCTGATCGCGTACGAACTTCTCCGGGCTCGGCTCGTACTCACCCTGCAACGGCATGATGTCCGTCCCCTTGTCTCGTGTGCGAAGACTCGCCTTGCGTATCCCCGTGCCGATGGTCAACACGGGGAGTGCGCGAGATCATCCCGGCGGCTCCGGCCGTCGGGGCGGCGATGCGAGGGGAGGGGCGGTGACACGAGGGGATCGGTCGCGGGCTGGGGATTCGTCCGTCACGCCGCCAAGCGGCGCCGGCCGGGGGAGGGTGCGGGCGAGGACGAAGAGGGCGAAGGGGAGGGGGCGGAGGTGGGGGTTTCCTGGTCACCGTTCCGCTCCGCCGCGCGCTTCGACTCACCGGAGTGACGTCCGTGAGGGGGGAAGGTCAGGTCCGGTACGTCGACGACCGGCGGCAGATCGGGAGTGAGCATTGACTGCTCATTTCTGTTCATGGCGAGCGGGTACCCAAGTGCGCAGGACTCACCCTGCGATACCGGTCACAGTCGGACATGGCGGTCAGATCGACCGTTCGCGCCCGTGCGGGGCGGACCGCCGAACGGCCGGTGTGCACCCCCGCGGCACACCGGCCGCCGCACACCGGGGCCGCCCGGCGGCCGGTGTGGCCGGTTCAGCCCACGCGTTCGATGCGCGCGTTGCGGATCAGGAATTTGCCCGGCTCACGGACCTGCTCGAAGGCGGCGTTGTTGAGCAGCGCGCAGCTGCCCGAGGTCGAGGTGACGGAGACGGTTGTCGACTTGTCGTTGTCGAGATTGGTCACCTTGAGCTTGGTGCCGACCGGGAACTCATTGCTGGAGGCGGCCGGGGCCCCGTCCTCGCCGGACAGGGTGACGGTCGACCCCGCGCAGACGACCTCGCCCGCGGCGCCGGCGTCACCGGCTCCACCGGCGCCGGAGTCCGAGGCCCCCGCCGACGCGGAAGCCGATGCGGAGGCGCCGCCCTCGGCCGGAGCGGCCGCCTCGTCCTGGCCCGCGGCGTCATCGGCGGCGCATCCCGAGGCCTGCTGCTTCCGCTTGATCTCCTCGATGACGGCCTGCCGGTTGGCTATCCGCGCCTGCGACTGCGCATCCGGATTGGCCTGCTGATCGGCGATGAACTTCTCGTTGTTGGCCAGCGCCTGCTCCAGCCCGGCGCACGCCGTCGAGGACTGTGCCGCGCCCTCGGTGCTGGCGTTGCTGGTGGCGGCCAGCACCCCGGCGCCGGTGCCCGCCAGCGCCAGCGAACCGATCAGCAGGCCAAGCTTCTTCTTGCCGCTGAGTGTCCTTTTGCGTGTCATGTCGACTCCTTTTCGAGCTGTCCGCCATGCAATACGGGCGGATGCGGGAGTCGTCTCAGGGCCGGACGGAAATTTTTCGGGAAATGTGGTTGAGAATTGAACGGTGGCGGCTTCGGCGGGCCTCACCTTAAAAGGGCCTTAAGGCTTCATGAAGCCTTAAGGCCCTTTCCGCGGTGAGCCGATTTCGTCAGTCCAGCCGCTGGTGCAGGAAGCCCAGCGTGCTCTGCCAGGCGGATGCCGCGGATTCCGCGTGATAGGACGGGCGCTCGTCATTGAAGAAGGCGTGACCCGCGGGGTAGAGCCGGAAATCCGGCTCCACGCCGGACTCCTCCCGCATGACCCGGCGCAGCCGCTCCAGACCGTCCAGCGGAATGGTGTTGTCGTTCTCCCCGAAATGGCCCAGGATGTCGGCCCGCAGTCCCGAGAAGTCCGGCAGCTCGCCCTGGATGACGCCGTAGAAGGGCACCGCCGCGCTGACCCGGGAATCGGCGGCGGCCAGATACAGCACGAAGCCGCCGCCCATGCAGAAGCCGACCGCACCCACGGTGGCGGAGGTGACCTCGGGCCGGCCGAGGAGATGGTCCACCGCCCCGGAGAGCAGCTCGACTCCGCGCCCCACCGGCAGTTCCCGCATCATGCGGTACGCCTCGTCGGCGTTGTGGGCGACGCTGCCCCCGTACAGATCGGGCGCCAGCGCGACGAAGCCCTCGCGGGCCAGCCGGTCGGTGACATCGGCGATGTGATGGTCCAGGCCCCACCACTCCTGAATGACGATCAGCCCGGGGCCCTGCCCGGACGGCGGCAGCGCGAGGTAGCCGTGCGCGGTGGTCCCGGCGCTGGGGAAGGTGATGTTCTGGCGGGCGGGGGAGCCGGTCGGCTTCGGGGCCTCGGGCATGCGGGGTCGCTCCTGTCGTACCGATCGTCGGTGGCCCCACCCATCGTAGGGACGGCCCGCGCCACCAGGGCGCGGCGCGCGCTGCCGCCGCGGGCGCTACTGGAGGATTCCGCTCGTGGCGCGGCGGTGGGTGGAGCGGCGGTCGTCGATCTCGGCCCAGCGGTCGCCGTAGATGTTCGCGGTGATGCCCGGGTCCCGTACGAAGTCATGCGGGAAGCCCAGCGGCACCGCGCTGACCTCGTCCAGCCGTGCCACGGCGGCGGCATCGAGCCGGACGTCGACGGATCCGAGGGCGTCGGCGAGCTGGGACTCCCGGGTGACGCCGACGATCGGGATCACGGTGCCGGGGCGGCCGCGCAGCCAGGCCAGCGCCACCTGGGCCGGGGTCCAGCCGCCCTGTTCGGCGATCTCCAGTACCGCGGTGATGGTGGCCTCCTCGTTGTGCTCCGTACGGTCGTCCCAGGTGTCATGGGTGGTCAGTCGTCCCGGCTCACCACGGCGGTACTTGCCGGTGAGCTTGCCGCCCGCGAGCGGACCCCACGCCAGCACGGCCAGGTCGAAGGCGCGCGCCTGGGGGAGGAGTTCGCGCTCGGGGGTGCGCTCCAGCAGGTTGTAGCGCAGCTGTGAGCCCGCGAAGCAGGTCCAGCCGCGCAGCTCTGCCAGCGTGTTGGCCTGGGCGATCTCCCAGGCGGGCCAGTCGGACACCCCGATGTACAGCACCTTTCCGGCCCGCACCAGATCGTCGAGCGCCCGCATCACCTCCTCGACGGGGGTGAAGTTGTCCCGGGCGTGCACCCACAGGACATCGAGGCGGTCGGTGCGCAGCCGCTCCAGGCTGTCCTCCACCGAACGCACCAGGTTCTTGCGGTGATTGCCCGCCGCGTTCACATCGCCCTCGCGGGTCGCGCAGGTGTACTTGCTGGCCAGGACGAAACTCTCCCGGCGGCCCCCGAGCAGTTCGCCGAGGATGGCTTCCGAACTGCCGCCGGTGTAGTTGTTGGCGGTGTCGATGAAGTTGCCGCCCGCGTCCGCGTAGCGGTCCAGCAGCCCCCGGCTGGTCTCCTTGGCGGCCCCCCAGCCCCAGTCCTCGCCGAAGGTCATGGTGCCCAGGCTCAGCTCGCTCACCCGGAGGCCGGTCCTGCCGAACAGTGTGCAGCGCACGGTGGTCCCTTGCGTCGGTGGTGTGGTGACGTGCGCCGACGCTAGGAGTTGAAGAGCGCTCCACGGCAACTCGCCGGGTGTGGCGGCGGTCGCCGCCACACCCGGCGAGGCGGGTCACGACACGGCCGAGGCGCGGATGTCGTGTCCGTCCGCGGTCAGACAGCGGCCCGTGGTCAGGTCGTAGCGCCAGCCGTGCAGGGTGCAGGTGAGCACCTCGCCCTCGATCTGCCCGAACCGGCCGAGGTCGGCGCGCAGATGGGGGCAGCGCCGCTGTACCCGCCAGCCGTCCAGCTCGATGTCCTGGCCGTCGTCCTGGCAGGAGTCGTAGTAGTTCTCCACGTACTCGATGCGCTCCATCGACAGGCACTTGAAGAACACATACAGGAATTCGTTGTACGGCCCGACCCGGCTGGCGGTGAACCGCATCGAAAGCAGCAGGCTGTTGGACCAGTCCACCTCGCGCCGCTCGATGTTGGTGGCCACCAGATCGGCCGAGGTGGACAGCGTGTAGCGGCAGCGCTCACCGTCCCAGAGGCGGACCTCCCGCGCCGGGAAGTCGATCACGATCGGCACCTCGCCCACATCCAGCCGCGCCGGGCCGCCGACGCCTGCGCAGATCCGGTCGGCCCTGGTCAGCAGCGGCTCCCACCACTGCTTGAGCTCGGTCAGCAGCCGCTCGCGCGGCAGTGCGGCGGACCGTGAGGCGCGTTCGGCGGCGAGCGCGGGCCGCTGCCGGCGGGCGAACTCCCGCAAGTACGCGGGCTTCTCGCCGAAGATGTGCTCGATCTCCGCCTCGGTGTAGCGGTGGGTGAGCTTGCACGCGGTCTCCTCCGGCTCCGCCACCGTTCCCGGCAGCAGCAGATGAGCCGCCACCCGCGGGCGCGCCCGGCCCAGCTGGCGCAGGAACTCCAGCTGGTCCACGAAGATGCTCTCCCCGTCCTGACCGGTGCCGTTGTGCTCGAAGAGCTCGTCGTCGAGGAAACACGGCGGGCCCGCGTTGGGGAACACATGCTTGGCTTCCACCGCGTCGATGTAGCGCAGCGCCCGGTCGAACTGCCCCTGCCGCTTGCGCGCGGCGAACTCCTTCTTGGCGGAGAGCGGCAGCTGGTACACCATCGGGTACCAGATCGCCCCGGAGAACTGGACGAAGTACGCGTCCACCTCGCCGAACTCCCGGATCGCCGCGATGTCCAGCGGATGGGCGTCGTTCTGGTTGAGCAGCACGGTCCGGCCGTCGTCCAGCGAGAGCGCGGAGTCGCCGATGGGGCCGTCCCCCGGGCCGGTCAGCGCGGTGATCATGATGCGCAGACCGTCGCGCTCGACCGGTGTGCCGGAGGGGGCGCGGAGGAAGTTGGCGAATCCCAGCGCGCTCAGCTCGCGTTCCAGCTCATCGGTGGCGAAGGCCGGAAGCAGCACGGTGATGTCCTTGCGCACGTTCCGGCGCAGGTTCTCCGCGTCGAAGTGGTCGCGGTGCAGATGGGAGACGTACAGATAGTCCGCCGCGCGCCCGTAGTGCGCCCAGTCCAGATCTGTGTTGTCCGGAAACGGAAACCAGGAGCCGAAGAAGGCGGGGTTGACCCATGGATCGCAGAGCACCGACCCCGCCGCGGTCTCGATGAACAGCCCAGCATGCCCAAGTCCGGTCACGCGCATACCACAGCACCCCAACCCGGTCGGTGATGTCCGATATCTCCACGGTGTCGGGGTTCATGGCCGTGTGCATCCGCGGCTGCGCTTGCCGGGTGGTGCGATCCGCCACCCGGGTCATGCCGGTGCCTTCGTCATGAGACGGTGGGCCCGAGGGTCGTCCGCCGCTCGGCGCTGATCCCGGAAGGCGCCCTCCATGTCGGCGAAGGGTGCGGATGAGGAGGGTCTTGGGTGGTGCGGATCACGTTGGTCGCGCCCGCCGTCAACGCGGCGCTGCGGCAGGTGCGGTTCGACGACGCTCCGCCGGACGCGGCCGGATTGCGCCGGGCGACGGCGGCGGCCGCGGCGCTGCCCCACCACGACATGGCGTTCACCGCGCCCTCCGAGCGCTGCCGCGGTACCGCCGCGGCCCTGGGGCTCGACGCCGCCGTGACGCCGGAGCTGCACGATCTCGATGTGGGCCGCTGGCGGGGCCGCTCGCTGGACGAGGTGGGGCAGGAGGCGCCGGAGGAGGTCGCCGCGTGGCTGTCCGACCCGGCGGCGGCGCCGCACGGCGGCGAAACGCTGCTGGAGCTGGTGGAGCGGATCGGGGCCTGGCTGGAGGCGCGGCGGCAAAGTCCGGCACCGGCGGCACCGGTCGCACGGCCCGCCCCCGCCGATGAGACCCACCGGGAGGGTCCGCCCCCGGCCGCGCCGCCCGCACCACCCGCCCCCGCCCGTGAGGCGCGGCTGCTCGCCGTAGTGGAACCGGCCGTGGTCCGGGCCGCGCTCGTGCACGCCCTCGGCCTGCCCGCGCCCACCTTCTGGCGGCTGGACGTCGCCCCGCTGACCGCGACGGAGCTCAGCGGCCGCGCGGGCCGGTGGAATCTGCGCTGCGGACACCCGCTGGCGGGGAGCGCGTCGTAACGAGGGGAGCGCGCCGTAACGAAATGATCTCTCCGATGGCGTGTCACCACCGGATGCGCTGTCGTGTCCTGATGGCATCCCCCACCACCAGGCTCCGCCCCGCCACCGCCACTCTCTGCGCCGCCGCGCTGGCGCTGCTCACCGCGTGCGGCGGTGGCGGCGGTGGTGGCGACGATGAGACCAAGGGTGGCGACGCGGCCGGGAAGAGCACGACCGCCCCCGTCGTCACCCCCACCGCGACCGCTCCCGTCCCCCAGGGGAAGGGCAGCGCCCTGGCGGACGACCTCAACGGCGACGGCCGCCCCGAGCTCAGAATCCCGATCGCCTCCGACGACGAGGGGCTCGGCGGCCTGCGCCGTATCGCCTATGTGTACGGCTCCGCGAAGGGCCCCGACCCCGCCGTCCGCACCGTGCTCGGCCGGGACGACCTCTCGCTGCCCACCGGCGCCGGGTGGCAGGGCACCGCGGGCGAGATGGACTCCGCGACCACCGCCGACCTCGACGGCGACGGCTACGCCGATGTGATCGCCACCGCCACCAAGGAGCGCGACCCGGCCAGTAGCGAGCGCGTGCACATCACCACCCGGACGCTGCCCTACATCGCCTGGGGCGGCCCCGACGGGCCACGCCGGGGAACCCCCGCCACCCCGGTGCGGCTGACCGACGCCGACGACGGCCTCGAGAACTCGCGGCCCCTGGCGACGGGCGACTTCAACGGGGACGGACACCACGATCTGGCCGCCGTGCGCCAGAGCGGCAAGGACTTCCATGTGCTGTACGGCCCGTTCGGCCGCGACGGCAGGGCCGCCCGTACCGAGACGTACGCCAACCCCCTCGGCTCCAGCGGCCAGATCGCGGAGCTGTACGCCGACGCCATCGACGGCGACCGCCCCACCGATCTGGTGGTGCACGAGCAGGGCGACGACGATCAGACGAGGTCCGCGCTGCTCACGGCGGGCCCGGACGGCCTCGCCACCACCGGCCGCACCCTCCGCAAGGGCAACGCGATCGCCTTCGGCGACTTCGACGGCGACGGGAAGCGGGATGTGGCGGTCGCCGACACCGGCAGCCGCAACGACGAACCGGGCTACGAGACCGAACCCGCGGACGTCAGCCAGTCGGTGAGCGTGTACACCAAACGCACGGCCGGCTCGACCCCCGAGCCGATCAGGATCCCCGCCCTGGGCGGCGATGTGCTCGCCGCCGTCGACACCGACGGGGACGGCACCGACGAACTGGCCGTCTCGCTGCGCACCGGCGGCACCGAACTGCTGACGATCCGCCCGGACGCCCCCGGAGAGATCGCCCACCGCCGCACCCTCGACCGCACCGTCCCGTCCCGCGTGGACGGCCGCGCGGTGCCGAAGAAACGGCGCGCCGTCAGGCTCTACGGCACCGGGGACTTCGACCACGACGGCAAGGACGAGATCGTGCTGGCCTGGGGGCCGGACCCGCTCTTCGCGCTCTACGGGGAGAAGCCGCAACGGTTCTGGGTGACCGACGGCACCGACGACAGGGTGGTGTTCACCAGCGCGCCCTACGGCAAGGGCGGTTCATGAGGTCCGGTGCGCCACCGCACGCGTGTCCGTGCGCCCGGCCCCCTTCGCCCGGCCCGGCCGACGCCTTACTGTGGGCGCCAGTCGGCTGGGGAGGGGGAGGCGGATGACGACCGGGGGAACCTCCGGTGAGGATGAGTGGGGGAGTGGTCCGGAATCGCCCCGAGGGACCATGATCGGCGGCCGGTACGAGCTGCGCGGGCGCATGGGCAGCGGCGGCATGAACATGGTCTGGGACGCCTACGATGTGACGCTCGGCCGTCCCGTCGTCGTCAAGGAGCTGTGGCCGGGCCTTGATCCGGACCCGGAGGCGCACAGGCGGCGGGTCGAACGGTTGCGCCGTCTGGTCCGCGTCCTCGCCGCGACCGCGCATCAGCACCTGGCCGCCGTCTACGACCTGGGCGAGATCGACGGCCGGCTCTGGATCGTCATGGAGCGCGTCGGCCGGCGTTCGCTGGCGGATCGGCTCAGCGATCGGAGCGGGCGGTTCACCGTGCCCGAGACGGCCCGGACCGGCCTGGAGGTGCTGCGCGGATTACGCGCGCTGTACGCGGTGGGCGTGGCCCACGGGGACGTCAAACCGGAGAACGTCCTCTTCCGCCCGGATGGCAGCGCGGTGCTGGTGGACCATCTCGGCCTGGCCTTCGCGGACGAGGACAGCATGCCCGGCACCCCCGCCTACATGGCACCGGAACGCTTGATGTCCTTCTTCTCCCCGTCGACCGGAGAAGCAATGCTGAAGGCCGACCTGTGGTCACTGGGGGCGACCCTGTACCAGGCCGTCGAGGGCCGCGCACCGTTCGAGAGGGCGACGGTGTTCGAGGTGATGCACGCGGTGCTCAACGACCCGCCGCCGCCCATGACCTACGCGGGCCCACTGCGGCCGCTGATCGAGGGTCTGCTGGTCAAGGACCCCGAAGGACGGCTGACGGCCGAGCAGGCCGAGGAGCTGCTGCGCGACCTGGCCCGGGGTGGGCCCATGTCCGTCCCCAGGGCCGAGGCAATGCCCCTCCCGGCCCCCGCGGGGGCCGCGACGCGGTCGGCCCCCCCGGCGAGCGGGGCGGGCACCGGACTCCTCGCCCCGGTCGCCGTCATGCTGGGGGTCCTGCTCGCCGTGTCGGGGGCGGTGGCCCTGCCCTCACTGAGCCCGGGCTCCTGGGACGACGTCCCGGGATGGGTGGGGCCCGGGTGCCTCGGCCTGCTGTGGCTGGGGCTCGCGGCGCGCGGCTTCGCGTCGGCCAGACAGCGGGACCGGCGGGCGCGCCGGCTCGACGCCCTGCGCCCGGACGCGGCGGAGGCGGCCGCCCGCCCCGCCGGGCCCTGGCAGGCGCTGCGCGAGGGATATCTGGCGTCCCTGGCGATCCCTCAGCCCCCGGCCCGGCGGGCGCGACGTCCGGTGGAGCGGGAGATGGAGCGGGACATGGCCGACTTCCTCACCGCGCTCGGTCCGCCTCCGCCACGGGCGGCCGACCCGGGCCCCGCACCCCGTCCGGACCGCCCGGGGGAGGCCCCGTGACCGAGAACACGAGTGAGAACCCCGCGCCGGGCGGCCCGCCGGAGACCGCGGTGCCCTGGGGCGACCGGCTGCCGGT
Source organism: Streptomyces rapamycinicus NRRL 5491 (assembly GCF_024298965.1). Lineage (NCBI taxonomy): Bacteria > Bacillati > Actinomycetota > Actinomycetes > Kitasatosporales > Streptomycetaceae > Streptomyces > Streptomyces rapamycinicus. The sequence goes on from NZ_CP085193.1 coordinate 11,648,366, forward strand.
GGAGCAGGCCAAGGAGTGGGAGGCGGTCAGGCCCGGCACGGTCGAGTGGATGCTCACCGAGCTCCAGCGGGAGCGTGAGCACCGCCGCCGCATGGAGTGGGTCCACACGGGGCTGCAGGCGTTCGGCTCGCTCCTGGGCGCGGGCACGGTCGTGGCGTACATCTGGGCGGCCACGTACTTCCTCGACCACGACGCCGCCACCCAGGGCGCGGCCATCCTCGGCGGCGGCACGGCCGCCCTGGTCGGGGGGTTCCTCGGCAAGCGCTACGGCGACCGGCGCTGATCCCGGGAACCGCGGTCCGCCCCACCGGGATCCGTGGCTCCGTCCCAGGAGTGAGCAGGACGTCGCCTCCTTACGTATGAGGGGTTGGGCCCTCGCCGTCCAGGGCCCCGGCTGGATCGACGTAAGGAGACAGGGTGGTGAAGCACATGCGGCGCGGCGTGCGCCGGGTCGTGCGGTTCGCGGCTGTCGGGGCACTGGTCTGTGGCGGGGTGATGGTCTCTCAGGCCGGGCCGGGCGGATCGGCCCACGGGACGACCGGAAGCGACGGTCCGAGAGCCCTGAGCGCGGACCGGACGGACGATGTGGGCGGACGGCTGGTGTCCGCGCTCGGCGCCTCCCGTACGGCGGGCAACTGGATCGGGGCCGACGGCCGCCCGGTGGTCGCGGTGACGGACGACACGGCGGCGGACGAGGTCAGCCGGGCCGGGGCCACCGCCAAACGGGTCCGCTACAGCATGGCGGACCTGGACTCCGCGACCGAGAAGCTGCGCTCGGCGCCCCGGGTGGCGGGCACCGCCTGGATGGTGGACCCCAAGTCCAACCAGGTGGTGCTGGTCGGCGACAGCACCGTCTCCACCGCCCGCTGGACGAAGATGAAGGACCTCGCCGCGGAGGTGGGCGGCAAGGTGCGCGCGCAGCGGACGGAGGGCTCCTTCGCCACCAGAACCGCCGGTGCCTCGCCCATGTTCACCAACGGCAGCCGCTGCTCGGCCGGTTTCAACGTCACCAACGGCCAGACCGGCTTCATCCTGACGGCGGGACACTGCGGCCCCAACGGCACTCCCTGGTTCACCGACGGTACCGGCTCCACCCGCATCGGCACCACGGTCCAGAGCAGCTTCCCCGGCAATGACTTCTCGCTGATCCGCTACGACAACGCCTCGCTCGACCAGAGCAGCGTGGTCAACGTCGGTGGCGGCCAGGCGGTGCGGGTCACCGGGGTGGCCGATCCGGTCGTGGGCCAGGAGGTGTTCCGCAGCGGCAGCACCACCGGGCTGCGCTCGGGCAAGGTGACCGGGCTCAACGCGACGGTCAACTACCCCGAGGGCACGGTCACCGGGCTCGTCCAGACCACCGTGTGCGCCGAACCCGGCGACAGCGGGGGGCCGCTCTTCGCCCAGGGCGTGGCGCTCGGCGTCACCTCCGGCGGCAGCGGCGACTGCGACCGGGGCGGGGTGACCTTCTTCCAGCCCGTGACCAAGGCGCTGACCGCGCTCGGGGTGTCCATCCCGGGCGCCAAGGCCCAGAGCCCCAACCCGTCCATCGCCTCCGGCACATCCGGGAGTTCAGGGGCCGACGACGGTGTCTCGACGCTCGACGACGTCGTGGCGTACGCCCAGGGCTTCGGGCCCGGTCTGGTGGTCATCGTGGTGGGGTTCGTCGGGCTGCTGTCGACGCTGACCATCCGGCCCAGGCGGCGCCGCTACCGCGGCTACTCCACCGGCTGGGGGTGAGAGCCTGTGTCATATCCCCGGCCGGGCGTGCGACGCCTGGCACGCTTCCCCCAGCTAGCGCTGGGAGGTGCCCCTCTCGCGGCGTTGCCGAAACGCCCATGTGGCTCCGCCACGAGGGCGCTCCGGCGCCTTGCGATCGCACGCCCCAGACGCCGCACGCTGATCCGGCCGGGGATATGACACAGGCTCTAAGCCGCCCCGGCGGCCTCCCGGGGCGGTGGCAGCGGGCAGACCGCGATACCCCGCTCGACGAGGCTGCCCATGACGAGCAGACCGCCGAGCGCACACGCGCTCGTGGCCATCCGGTACGGGGTCCGGCGCCGCACCAGATGGCGGACGACCCGGCCGTCGGGGCCGATCGCCAGGACGCGCACCGTGCGCCGCGGGCGGGGGCGGAGCCGGGTGGTGACGGGCACCGCCGCCCTTCTGAGCGGGGCGGGTGCGCGGTGCAGCAGATCGAGGGCGGGTTCCCGCGGCGCGGCTATGGCCACCCAGATGACACCGTCGGGGCCACGGGTGAGGTTGTCGGGGAAGCCCGGCAGATCGCGGAGGAGAAGGTCCCGGGTCCCGGCCCGGCGGCCGGTCAGCCACAGCCGGCTGATCCGGTAGGCGCCGCTCTCGACCACGGCCACGTACGACTCGTCGGCGGCGAGGGCGACCCCGTTGGCGAACCGCAGCCCGTCCAGCACCACTTCCAGACGGCCGCCCGGCCGCAGCCGGAGCAGCTGCCCGGTGGCGGTGTTCTCCAGGATGTCGCCGAGCCAGTCCTCCAGGCCGTGGCGGCGGCTGGACACGGTGAAGTACACCGTGCCGTCCGCCGCCGTGGCGACATTGCTGCAGAACCGCAGCGGCCTGCCGGCCACCTCGTCGGCCACCACCCGTACCGACCCGTCGTCCGGCCCGACCCGCAGCAGCCCGCGCCGCGCGTCGCACACCAGCAGCGCGCCGTCGGGGCAGGGGACGAGCCCCAGCGGCCGGCCACCGGTGTGCGCGAGCACCTCGGAGCGGACGAGCTCATGGTCCGGCGACAGCGTCAGCCGCCGTACGGCCCCGTCCGCGGTCCCGGTGAGGATCCGGCCCGCCGCGTCGACGGCGACGTGTTCGGGCCCGTGCGCCTCCGGTGCCAGGATCCGCGGATACGGCAGCGGTTCGGCCGCCGCACCCGTCGCCGTACGGGACCGTGTCCGCCTACCGGCTCGCTCGCGCGGCATGGGCTCACACCGCCTTACGGGTCTTGGCGGCCCTGAGGCACCGCCGCATCTCCTCGGCGTAGGGCAGCGCCACACAGGCGCCGATGCCGAGCCCGATGGCCGCCAGATAGCGGGCGGACAGCGGGTTGTCCTTGGGCAGCAGCTTCCAGTCCTCCGGGCGGTCCCCGCCGCGCAGCGCCGCCCGGACCTGGTCCCAGTGCAGACAGCAGGTGAAGGCCATCGCCGACAGCGGCAGCACCTCCAGGAAGCTGTGGATGTGCTGCTCCACCGGGCGCACCTCGCGCTCCCCGGTGGCCAGGCTCACATCCCACAGCGCGGTGGCGCCATGGGCGACGGCCGCTCCGCCCATCACCGACAGCACCAGCGGATTGACCCGGGCCAGCAGCCCCATCGCGACGGGGACACCCGCCTCGGTCATCATCAGGGCGTGGACCGCCGACTCCTTCGTGCCCGACGTCTCCTCGATCCTGGTCCGGCGGTGCATGAGCCAGTCCGCCACCGCCGGGACGAACCACAGCGGCATCACCCCGTACATCAGGAACCGCCGGTTGGCGTCCTCGACGTCCACGGCATCGCGCGGCACCTCCAGATCGCGTGGCCGCCACCGCCGCCACGCACGGGTCACCGGGATACGGGAAAGAGTCATCTCGCCTCCAGCACGACGTCGGAGAAGTCGGGTGCCCTCTTCGTATCGCGGACAAACGGCCGCGGAAGGCTTCCACCCGTCCGGCGTGGCGCCGCTCAGCGTATGACCCGGCGGCTCACCCGCCCGCCCCCTCAGCCGTCACCGGCCTCGAGGGCGACGATGCGCTGGGCGCCGTCCGCCGCGCCCGGATGACGGCTGGTGAGGTCCAGCCGCAGCCGTGCGGTGCGCACCGGGTCGAAGGTGATGACGGTCGGGGTGCCGGAGGCGGTGGCCCAGGTGATGGACGCCCCGCGCACCGGGACGTACGCGTGGCCGTTCCACGCGGACACCTCGATCGAGGCGGGCAGGGTGTGCGTGGCGTCCACGGTGAACGACACCTCGACACGGCGCAGCCGCCGCCTCCCGCTCCAGGTCACCGAGACCCAGTCGGCCTTCCGGGCGCCGTCGAAGGCGGGGAGCAGCGCCGTCGCGGGCTTGCGGAAGGCGTTCGACCAGCCGGTGGCCGGATCGCCGTCCAGCATCGCCGCGGGCAGGGTCGTCGGCGCGCCCGAATAGCTCGCGTCGGCCAGTGGGTGGTGCGGGGCGCCGGGGCCGGGGCCGGGCGCGAACGGCGTGGGGCGGGTGACCGGCTCCGAGGTCCCGCCGGTGGCGCGGACGGTGGCGGTGGCGGTGCGCAGCCCCGCCGAGCGGGCGGTGATGGTGAGCGGCCCGGCCTCGGTCCCGGCGCGGACGATGGCCAGGGCCTTGCCGTGGAAGGCGGTGCGGGTGCTCGCCTGGTAGCGCTCGGTGCTCTCCTGGCGGCCGTTGTCGACCCCGGCCAGGGAGCCTCCGGTGACCTTGAAGGCGATCAGATGATCGGCGTCCGGCACCACCACACCGTCGGCGTCGACGACTTCGGCGGTCACGAAGCACAGCGAGCGGCCGTCGGCCTCGACGGTCTTCCGGTCGGGGGTGAGCCGTACGGCGTGCGGGCGTCCCGCCGTGCGCAGCACATCGGTGGCCACCACCCGGCCACCGCGCCGGGCCACGGCCTTCAACTCGCCCGGTGCGAACGGCACCTTCCAGATGAGGTGGAGCTTTCCGGCGCTGCCGCCCGGGCTGGTGTAGCTGCCGGGGTAGGGGCCGGAGGTGACGGTCTTGTCGTCGCCGGTCGGCTCGGTGGTCTCCAGATAGGCGCGGCCATCGGTGGTCTTCTTGGTGTCGAACTCACGGACGCCCAGCGATCGGCCGTTGAGGAACAGCTCCACGGTGGCGACGTTGGAGTAGGCCCACACCTCCACGGTCTCGCCCGGCCGGTGGCCGGTCCAGTCCATGGGGACCAGATGGACCATCGGTTCGCTGGTCCACTGGCTCCTGAAGAGGTGGTACATGTCCTTGGGGAAGCCCGCGGTGTCCACCGCGCCGAAGAACGACGCCTTCACCGGGAACACGTCGTACGGGGTGGGCTCGCCGATGTAGTCGATGCCCGACCACAGGAACTGCCCGGCGAAGAACCTCCGGTCCCGGTCCTTCTTCAGCCCGTACTCGCCGCTCATCGTCCAGGACGCGAGGTTGTTGTCGTAAGCGGAGGTCTGGCGCCTGCCGGGGGTGTGGTTCTCGCCCGTGTTGAGGTGCTCGGGCTCCTGATAGGCGCCGCGGGTGGAGGTTTCCGAGGAGGATTCGGACTCGAAGAGGAACAGCCGCGGATAGCGGGCGTGCAGGGCGTCCACCGAGGCGGCGGTGTTGTAGTTCAGGCCCAGCCCGTCGAGCTTGGCCAGCATCAGATCGGCGGGGGAGCCCTCGGCGGGCAGCGCGCGGTACTTGTCCGAGCCGATCACCACGGGCCTGGTGTCATCGGCCGCGCGCACGGCGTCGATGAGCCGCTGGGCCATCCCCAGCCCCGGGGTGCTGGTGGAGTCGGGGATCTCATTGCCGATGGACCACATGACCACGGCGGGGGAGTTGCGGGTGGCGCGCACCATCTCGGTGATGTCCGCTTCGCAGTGCTCGTCGAAGAAGCGCCCGTAGTCATAGGTGTTCTTGCCGGTGCGCCAGCAGTCGAACGCCTCCACCAGCATCACGATGCCGAGCCGCTCGCAGACCTCGATCAACTCCGGCGCGGGCGGATTGTGCGAGGTGCGCAGCGCGTTGACGCCCATGCTCTTCATGATGGTCAGCTGGCGCAGCACGGCGTCGGCGCTGACGGCGGCGCCGAGCGCGCCCAGGTCATGGTGGAGATCGACGCCCTGGAGCTTGGCGTATTGGCCGTTCAGCGAGAATCCGCGCTCGGCGTCGAAGGTGGCATGGCGGATCCCGAAGGGGGTGCGGTACCGGTCGGTGGTGTCCTGGCCCACCCGCAGTTCGGTCTCCAGGACATAGCGCCACGGAGTGTCGAACGACCACAGCAGCGGCCGGTCGATCCGCAGCTCCTGGGTGGCGGTACGGGTGTCACCCGCCCCGACGGTGAGGGCGGAGTGCGCCTGGACCACCAGATGCCCGTCGGGGTCCTTGACCGTGGAGACCACGGTCACCGGCTTCCGGCCGTCCGACTCGTTGACCACGAGCGTCCGCGCCCGCACGGTGGCGTGTCCGGCGCGCAGGGTGGTTGCCAGGCCGGGGGTGGTGAGGTACGTGCCCCACCGGGCCACATGGACCGGGTCGGAGACCACGAGCCGGGCGTGGCGGTAGATGCCGCTGCCCGAGTACCAGCGGCTGCTGGGGAGCCGGTTGCGCACCTTGACGGCGAGGACGTTGGGCGTGGCGCCGTCGGTGTGGGCCACCTCGCTGAGGTCGAGGGCGAAACCGGTGTATCCGTAGGGGTGCTCTCCGACGAGCCGTCCGTTGCAGTACACGGACGAGTCCATGTACACGCCGTCGAATTCGACGGAGATCCGCTTGCCCTCGAGGGCGCGCGGCAGGGTGAAGGTGGTGCGGTACCAGCCGAGGCCGCCGGGCAGGAAGCCGGTGCCGCCGCTGGTGCCATGGTCGGTGGTGGGGGTGAGCTCGATGCTCCAGTCGTGCGGAACCGCGACCTCGCGCCAGGCCGAGTCGTCGTACGCCGGGTCGTGGGCGTCCTCGTACGCGCCGGTCGGGTCCGTGATACCGCCGGGGTTGACGAGGGCGAACCGCCAGCCGTCCGTGAGCGGGACGGTCCGTCCCCCCATGGCGCGGGACACGGTGGCGGACTGGGCGGGAGCGGCCGTGACGAGTGCCCCGGCCATCGGGGTGGCGGTGCCTGCGATCAGTAACGATCTGCGAGTGACCGCCATCGCGATCCCCTTCTCTTCGATTGTGTGGTGTGTGCAAGAGCTGGTTGTGCGAGGGCTTGGTGGTGTGCGAGGGGCCGTTGACCGACCACAACAGCCCTTTGCGCACCAGATTCTGACAGTTTCAAACAGGGAACTGTCAAGGGTCCCGCAAGGGCTTACCGGGCGGTCTCAGCGCCCCAGCGCGCTGCTGCCGAGGTGGCGGAATTCCCACCAGGCGACGGTGCGCAGGTAGTTGGTGTCCACGAGCATGCCCTCCACAGGACGAGGTGGCCCCCACCCGCGGCGGGGGCCACCTCGTCGGAAAGGGGACTGGCCGGCACTCAGTAGTCGTAGTGGTGGTGGTGCCGGTGATGGTCAGGCTCCTCGACCACCGGGGGCGCCACGGCGCCCGGCTCCACGACGCGCCGGCGCTTGTAGACACTCACATACGCGCATGTGCCGATGACGCCGACCGCCATCAGAATCAGGCCGACCAGGTGGACATTGAAGCCGTTGGCGTTCCAGTCGGTGGCGAAGGTGAGAATCCCTCCCACCGCGATCATCAAAATGCAACCGCCGAGGCCCATCAGTTCTGCCTCCGTACATGAGTTCGCTGTTGTGGGCTGGTTTTCACCGAGTACCCAGGCCCGCCGGGGCCAATCTCACGCCCCGCCGTCCTCGCGCTCCACGGCAGCCACCGTCTCCTCCAGCGCCTGGCGGTCCGCCCGCGCCCGCGCCCGGTCCTTGGCCGAGGCGTCGGTGACGTCGAGGAAGACCTGGTCGGCATGCGGCCAGAGCTCCGCCATCGCCGTCTTGACGCGTACCAGGACCTCCTCGACCACCTCGCTGTCGAGTCCGGGGACGAGATCGACCCGGGCCGCCACCAGCGTCGAGTCATTGCCCAGACGCATCGTCAGCAGCGTGGTCACGGTGTCGATCTCCGGCTGCGTCTCGAGGAACCGGCGGAGCTCCCGGCGCTGGACCGGGTCGATCGCCTCGCCGATGAGCCGTCCGCGCGACTCCCTGGCCAGCCGGTAGGCCACATAGACCAGCAGCGCCCCGATCAGGAAGGAGGCCGTGGCCTCGTAGACCACCTGGCCGGTCACCATGTGCAGCCACATGCCGAGCAGGGCGAACACCACGCCGAGACAGGCGGTGGAGTCCTCGGCCAGAACGGTGCGCAGTGTGGGGTCGTCACCCCTGCGCAGCTCGGTCGCCATGGAGCGGCCCGCTTCCCGGGCGTGCCCGCGCACCTGGACCAGCGCCCGGACCAGTGAGGAGCCCTCGGCGATGAGCGCCACGCCCAGGACCGCGAGGCCCACCAGATAGCCGCTGTGATCCTCGGAGCTGCCAGCGCTCAGCGCCTCGGCACCCTGGAAGAAGGAGAAGCATCCGCCCATGACGAAGATGCCGACGGCGGCCAGCAGCGCCCAGAAGTAGCGCTCCTTGCCGTAGCCGAAGGGATGCTGGTTGTCAGGGGCCCGCCTGCTGCGTTTGAGGGAGGCGAGCAGGAACACCTCGTTGAGGCTGTCCGCGACGGAGTGAGCGGCCTCCGAGAGCAGCGCGGGGGAGCCGGCGAAGAGCCCGCCGACGGCCTTGGCCAGCGCGATCACCACATTGGCGCCGAGCGCTACGAAGACGGTGACGGCGGTTCGGGAGTCCTGCGGCGGGTCCGGCGTGCGCGGCGTACGCGGTGTTCCGTGCCGGTCGGAGGAGTGCGTGGTGGAACGGCTCATCGGCGGGAAACTCCGTGGGCGGGAAGTCCGTGCCGTCCTGATGGCCCTCTCCGCCGGGGCGGCCGGACGGCCTGTCCCCTTCGCGTGTGTCCCGATGTCGGGACCTCAATCGTGACACGCCCGCCCGAGGGAGCGCGCCCCGCCGGATCCATCCGGTCCACGGGGCGCGCTCGGATGGGGTCAGCCGGCCGGGGCGTTCGGGGACGCGGGCACCTTCGGCAGGTCGCTGAAGATGTCGAGCCCCATGGCGGCGGCGATCAGCAGACCGATCACGCCCAGCGCCACCGCCCCCCAGGCCACCGCGGTCACCCAGGGTGTCCCGGCCGTGACGGGCCGCCGCTGCCGCAGCAGCACCACGGCGGCGATCACCACGGCGGCCAGCGCGAACAGCCCGTTGACGAGGGCCGTGGTGTGCCACGGAGTGCCGTACACCGCGGAGATCTGATCGGCGGCCGACCCGGACTGGGCCTTGATCTGGCCGGTCAGCTGCTTGCGCTCCTGGAGCATGGTGCCGAGCCAGGTGCCGGAGAGCGAGGCCAGCCCGAGGCCCGCGGCGACGACCGAGGCGGCGCCGGGGACGATGCCCGGCGTGGTGGCCGGGGGCGGGGTCGCGATGTCGTCATCGAGGTCCGATGCTTCCAGCGGGTCCGGGGTTTCCTCCGGGCCCGGGGTTTCCTGCTGGTCCGAAACAGCGTTCGGGACACCCTCCGCCGTGGCTTCCTCGGCTTCTGCGGGCTGCGCTGCGGTGTCGGTCGGTTGGTCGGTCTTGGTGGTGTCCATGTGCCGCAACCGTACGGACCGAAGATGAAAACTCACTGAGAAAGCGATGTCCTTCGGCCGGCGGCACCGGCCGGGTGGTGGCCGGCCGCGCCACATACGCTGGCCGAAGGGTCTCACCGATGGCCGGGGACCCCCTTCGAGCACGACGGGAGCACCCCGTGGTCTCCTCCACCTCTGGCGGCGCCGCCCCCGACTGCGGGACACGGCACCGGCTGCGCGCATGGCTGCTGGAGGGCCTGACCGACATCGCCAAGCGTCAGCCCGGCCCGCACGCCGAGCCGGAGGGCGCACACCAGGGCCGGCCGTGGTGGCGGGTGATGTGCCTGACCGGTCTGGACTACTTCTCGACCCTCGGCTACCAGCCCGGAATCGCCGCCCTGGCGGCCGGGCTGCTCTCCCCGCTGGCCACCGTGGTGCTGGTGGTGGTGACCCTGGCGGGCGCGCTGCCGGTGTACCGCAGAGTGGCCGAGGAGAGCCCGCACGGCCAGGGCTCGATCGCGATGCTGGAGCGGCTGCTGACCTTCTGGAAGGGCAAGCTGTTCGTCCTCACCCTGCTGGGCTTCGCGGCCACCGACTTCCTCATCACCATCACCCTCTCCGCCGCCGACGCCACCGCCCACCTGGTGGAGAACCCGCATCTCACCGCGAGCCTGCGCGGCCATGAGGTGGCCGTCACCCTGATCCTGGTGGGAATGCTCGGGGCGGTGTTCCTCAAGGGGTTCACCGAGGCCATCGGGATCGCGGTGGCGCTGGTCGCCGCCTATCTGCTGCTCAACGCCGTCGTGGTGGCGGTCGGGCTGTGGCATGTGTGCACCGCGCCCCATGTGATTCCCGACTGGTCCCAGGCGCTGGTCGCCGAGCGCGGCAGTCCGCTGGTGATGGTCGGCGTGGCGCTGGTGATCTTCCCGAAGCTGGCCCTCGGCCTGTCCGGGTTCGAGACGGGCGTGGCTGTCATGCCGCATATCGAGGGCAAGCCGGGTGACACCGAGGAGCGCCCCGCCGGGCGCGTCCAGGGCGCCCGGAAGCTGCTGACCACCGCCGCGGTGATCATGAGCATCTTCCTCATCACCTCCAGCTTCATCACGACGCTGCTGATCCCGCAGCGGGCGTTCGAACCGGGTGGCGAGGCCAATGGGCGCGCCCTGGCCTATCTCGCCCATGAGTATCTGGGCTCGGCGTTCGGCAGCGTCTATGACGCCTCCACCATCGCCATCCTCTGGTTCGCCGGCGCCTCGGCCATGGCCGGACTGCTCAATCTGATGCCCCGCTATCTGCCGCGCTACGGCATGGCGCCCCACTGGGCGCGCGCGGTCCGTCCCATGGTGCTGGTGTTCATCGCCATCGCGTTCCTGGTGACCTGGCTCTTCAAGGCGGATGTGGACGCCCAGGGCGGCGCCTACGCCACCGGGGTGCTGGTGCTCATCACCTCGGCCGCCATCGCCGTCACCATCGCCGCCCGGCGCGCCCGGCAGCGCGGCTGGACCATCGGCTTCGGTGTCATCTCGCTGATCTTCCTGTACACCACCGCGGTCAACGTCATCGAGCGGCCCGACGGCGTCAAGATCGGCGCCTGTTTCATCGCGGGCATCATGGCCGTATCGCTGCTGTCCCGGGTGGCGAGGGCGTTCGAGCTACGGGTCACCAGCGTGACGTTCGACGCCCTGGCCGAGCGATTCGTCCGTGACACCGCCCACCGCAGGATCCGCTTCATCGCCAACAAACCGGAACGCCGCGACCTGGCCGAATACCGCGAGAAGCAGCACCAGATCCGGGGGGACAACGACATCCCGCCCGAGGACGACATCATCTTCGTCGAGGTCACGGTGGCGGACCCGTCCGAGTTCGAGAGCGAACTGCGGGTGTGCGGCGAGGTGGTGCACGGCCGCTACCGCGTGCTGACCCTGCAGAGCGCCACCATCCCCAACGCGCTGGCGGCGCTGCTGCTGCGGGTGCGGGACCTGACCGGGCAGCGCCCGCATATCTACTTCGAATGGACGGAGGGCCATCCGCTGGCCCACTTTCTGCGCTTCTTCCTCTTCGGCCAGGGAGAGGTCGCCCCCGTCACCCGTGAGGTGCTCCGCGAGGCCGAGCCCGACCGCGGCCGCCGCCCCCACGTCCACGTCGGCTGACCGGATCCCGCCGAGCCGGGGGCGGCGGCCACGTCAGGGCGCCGTCGGGTCTGTCAGGGTGCCACCGGCTCCGGGGCCGGGTCCACGGCGGGCAGGCTGTCCATGAACGAGCTCACCGAGAACACCGCCCGCCCCGGCCCCGGCGGGCCGTATCCGGGCGGCGAGGACAGCCCGAAGTCCTCGAGCGTCGCCCGGTAGCTCTCCAGCAGCCGGATGTGGTACTCCAGCGGGGCGCCCTGCGGATTCTCCTTGCCCAGCGGTGTCGTCGGCTCGGGGCACCAGGTGGTGAACCGGGGCACGACCCCGTGCGACATGAAGAAGCGCAGCCCCTCGGCGGTGGAGTCGATCGCCTCGGACACGGACGCGAAGCCGAGCGGCTGGGCCATCTCCACGCCCGCCACGAAGTTGGGGATCACATTCCGGGCGCCGAACACCTCGGCCGAGTCCAGGATCCGGCGGTGCCACTCGTCCCGGCCGATGTAGCGCTCCTTGCCCGGGCAGTACAGCTCGAACAGCCGCCGGTCCCACACCTCGAAGTTGGGGTGGTAGATCCGCACCCCGTAGTCGTGGAACCGCTGGACGTCTTCCTTGGGCAGCGCCTGCGCCACCACCTTGCCGATCCACCGGCCCGGGAAGCGCTCCTCGATGGCCTTCGCGTACTGCCCGTAGAAGTCGGCCTCGTCACGGCCGCCCACATGCGAGGTGATGGCGCCACCGGTGAGGGTGTACGCCTGCGAGGCGCGGGCGGTGTCATGGCGGTCGATGATCTCCAGCGCCTCCAGCACCTCCTCGACCGGCTTCACCCCGGTGTACGGGCGGCCCGCCGCCTTGTGCTGACGCCAGTTGTGGTTGATGTCGCAGTACTGGCACTCCTCCTTGGCGCCGAAGTACTGGCACACCCGGAAGACCGTCAGATAGACCAGATAGCCCCACTGGATGGTCGGCGCGACCTCCATCACCGACTTGCCGTTCGACAGCGTGTGGCGGTAGTAGTCCGGCATCGGCGGCAGCCCCACATCGGCGATGCGCGCGCCGTCCAGATACAGCCCCAGCGCACCGTCCTCCCCGGCCCGGACCACATACGGCGACTCGGGGTTGACGCGGACGGACACCACGGTGCGGCGGAGCTCGTACGGCCCGCCGGTGAGCACGATCTCCTCGGGCGGCCGGTTGAGGGCCGCGGCCCCCAGCTCCGGCAGGGTGCGGTGGTCGAACGAGAAGATGAAGTACGACTTCGGCTTGACGTCGCCGTCCTCGTTGCCGCTGAGCGCGGACTCGTCGAAGGCCATGCCGCCGCGCAGCAGGTCCTCCTTGAGCACGGCCTCCCGGGGCACCTGGGGGAAACGCCCCATCAGCCCCTCGATCAGCGCGGTTCGTCTCTCACTCGCCATCTGCTGCACCATCCCCCTGGCTCCGTACGGATGTGGTGTGGTCCCCACGCGGGTCTCTGTGCCGCTGAACACCATAGATCAGGACGGATGTTCGGCTCCAGGGCAGCCGCCCCGAGCCCGTGCCGTGTCCGCCCCGAGTCCTCCGACGGGCGCTTCGGGACCGGCCGACCTACGGTGGAGGGGCCATGGCTGTCAACCGGCTCGGCATGGTCGTCCACCAGGCCCGCCCCACCGCCGTCGCGGCGGCCCGCACCGCCCGCGCATGGGCCGCTGCCCATGGCATCTCCTGCTTCGAGCTGGACGTCTGGCGCGGTGACCGGCCCCGGCGCAGCGCCCAGGAGGAGTCGGAGGCGGCCGGCCACCCCGATCTGATCGTCACCTTCGGCGGCGACGGCACCTTTCTGCGCGGTGCCCGGCTCGCCGCCAGGAACGGGGCCGCGGCACTGGGGGTGAACGTGGGGCGGGTCGGCTTCCTCACCGAGATCAGCGTCGACCAGGTGGAGGACGCGCTGAACGCCGTCCACGACGGCCGGGCCACGATCGAGGAGCGCATGCTGCTCACCCTGCGGGCGTCCCGGCCGCTGGAGATGCCCGAGGGCATGGAGGCGCTGCTGCGGTACGGGCGGGGCCCCGTGCCGCCCCCGCCCAAGGTCCGCCCCGGCCGCGGCGGCCCCGAGGAAGCGGGGTGGGGCGTTCCGCTGGATGTCAACGCCGTCAACGACGTGGTCTTCGAAAAGCTCGCCCGCGATCGCCAGGCCGGTCTCGGCGTGTACGTGTCCGCGCAACTGCTCGCCTCGTACTCGGCCGACGCGATCATCGTGGCCACCCCGACCGGCTCCACCGCCTACAGCTTCGCCGCCGGCGGGCCGGTGGTCTCCCCGTACCTGGACGCGGTGGTCTTCACCCCGGTCGCCCCGCATATCGCCTTCGACCGCACGGTGGTGGCCGCGGTGGACGAACCCGTCGCCGTACGGGTGCTGCCGACCTCGGGGCGGGTGGCGGTCAGCCTCGACGGGCAGCTGCGCGGGGTGCTGAATCCGGGCGACTGGGTGGCGGCCTACCGGGCACCGGTCCGGCTGCGGCTGGTACGGCTCGCGCCGACGCAGTTCTACCACCGGCTGCGGGACCGCTTCCGGCTGGCCGACTCGCCCGCCGCCGACGCGGCCCCGCCGTTCTACCGCCCCAGCTCCCCGATCCCGCCGGACCTGGCGCATCTGCGGCTGCCCCCGGTGCCCGACGACCCACCGGAGCCGGGGCCGGACGGCCCACGCTGAAGATGCGGGGCGCACACCCCGATGCCAGGCTGAGGGGTGTGACAGCTCACGCGTTTCACAGCGACTTCGCGCTGCGTGTCAACGGTGCCGACCGCCCCCTCACCCTCGACCACCGGGTGACCCTGCTGGACGCCCTCCGCGAACACCTGGCGCTGACCGGGGTCAAGAAGGGGTGCGACCACGGGCAGTGCGGGGCCTGCACCGTCCTGATCGACGGGGAGCGCGTCAACAGCTGCCTGGTGTTCGCCGTGGCCGCCCAGGGCCGGGACATCACCACCATCGAGGGCGTGGCCGGGCTCGCCGCCCCCGAGGAACTCCACCCGCTGCAACGGGCGTTCCTGGACCACGACGGCTTCCAGTGCGGCTACTGCACACCCGGCCAGATCTGTTCCGCCATCGGCGCGCTCACCGAGGCCGCGCGCGGCTGGCCCAGCCATGTGACGGCGGACATGGCGGCCGGGGTCGGCGCGCCGGATGAGCTGGACGCCGATGAGATCCGGGAGCGGATGAGCGGCAACCTGTGCCGCTGCGGGGCGTACCCCGGCATCGTGGCCGCCATCCGCGAGGTCGCCGGGGCCGACGGCGGCGGGGCGCCCGCCCGCGCCGGTGCGGCGGGAGGGGCGCGATGAAGCCCTTCGGCTACGAGCGCGCCACCGATCCCCAGGCCGCCGTCGCGCTCGTGGCCGACTCCACCGAGGCGGTGTACCTGGCCGGCGGCACCAATCTGGTGGACCTGATGAAGCTCGGGGTGACCGAGCCCGCCCTGCTCGTCGACATCACCGGGCTCCCGTACGACTCCGTCGAGCACCGCCCGGACGGCGGTGTGCTCATCGGCGCGCTGGTCCCGGGCAGCCGCCTCGCCGGGGACCCCGGCATCCGCGAGCGGTTCCCTGCGTTGGCCGAAGCGCTGCTGTCGGGGGCCTCCGGGCAGCTGAGGACCGTGGCCACCACAGGTGGCAATCTGCTCCAGCGCACCCGCTGTGTGTACTTCCAGGACGTGACCAAACCCTGCAACAAGCGGCGGCCGGAGACCGGCTGTTCGGCCGTCCAGGGCCTCCACCGCGACCTGGCCGTGCTCGGCACCTCCGACTTCTGCGTGGCCGGCCACCCCTCGGACATGGCGGTGGCGATGGCCGCGCTCGACGCGGTCGTCCATCTGCGGCGGGTGAACGGCAGCCCCCGTACGGTGCCGCTCAACGACTTCTATCTGCTGCCCGGTGACACCCCGCACCGCGAGACGGTGCTGCAGCCCGGCGACCTGATCACCGGCGTCGAGCTGCCACCGCCGCCCGGGGGCGCCGCCATGTCCTACCGCAAGGTCCGCGACCGCTGGTCCTACGCGTTCGCGCTGGTGTCGGTGGCCGCCGTCGTGGCCACCGAGGACGACGGCACACTGCGGGAGATCCGGCTGGGGCTCGGCGGAGTGGGCAGCCGCCCCTGGCGGGCCCGCGAGGCCGAGCGGCTGCTGACCGGGCGGCAGCCGACCGAGGAGCGCCTGCGGGAGGCGGCCCGGGCCGAGTTCGCCTCGGCGCGCCCGCTGCCGCAGAACGCGTTCAAGATCGACCTCGCCGTGGACGTCATCGCCGCGGCCGTGCGCGACCTGGCGGGAGGGCAGCGGCGATGACCACGCTCCAGCGGACCGTGGGCGCGGAGGTGACCCGCGTCGAAGGGCGCGAGAAGGTCACCGGTGCCGCGCTCTACGCGTACGAGTACCCGGTGCCGGACGCCCTGTACGCGTGGCCGGTGCAGTCCACCGTCCCGCGCGGCACGGTGCGCGCCGTCGACACCGTCGCGGCGCTGTCCCTGCCGGGCGTGGTCGCCGTGCTCGACAGCCGTAACGTGGCCCGGCTGCGCCCGACCGACACCCCCGAACTCGCCGTTCTGCAGTCCCCGGAGGTGGCGTACCGCGGGCAGATCGTGGCGGCCGTGGTGGCGGACACCTTCGAGACGGCCCGTCAGGCGGCGGCCGCCGTACGGGTCGAGTACGACGTGGAAGACCACGACGCCGAGCTGATCGACGGCGATCCGCGCGTCTTCGTCCCCGAGACGGTCAACGGCGGCTACCCGGGGCATACGGAGACCGGCGATGTGGAGGCCGCCCTCGACACGGCGCCAGTCGTCCTCGACGCCACGTACACCACACCCCCCGAGCACACCGCCACGATGGAACCGCATGCCACCATCGCCGTCTGGGACGGCGACACGCTCACCCTCTACAACGGCGACCAGGGCCCCTGGATGACGGCCGCCAGGGTGGCCGAGCTGTTCGGCCTGCCCGAGGGCGCCGTCCGGATCGTCGCCGACCACACCGGCGGCGGCTTCGGCTCCAAGGCGATTCCCCGCCCGCCCACGGTGCTCGCCGCGCTGGCCGCCCGCGCCGTGGGCCGCCCGGTCAAGGTGGCGGCCACCCGGCAGCAGATGTTCACCATGGTCTCGTACCGCACGCCCACCCTCCAGCGCATCCGGCTCGGCGCCGAACGGGACGGCGGGCTCACCGCCATCTGGCACGACGCGCTCCAGCAGAGCTCGACGCTCTCCCCGTACTGCGAGCAGACGGTCACCTGCACCCGCGTCATGTACGCCGCGCCCCACCGCCGGACCACCCACCGCCTGGCGCAGCTGGATGTGCCGACGCCCTCGTGGATGCGGGCCCCCGGCGAGGCGCCCGGGATGTTCGCGCTGGAGAGCGCGATGGACGAGCTGGCCGTGGCGCTGGGCATGGACCCCATCGAGCTGCGGGTGGCCAACGAGCCGTCCGTGGACCCCGGCACCGGCCATCCCTTCAGCAGCCGCAATCTGGTGGCCTGTCTGCGGGAGGGCGCCGCGCGCTTCGGCTGGGCCGGCCGCGACCCCGCGCCGGGGGCCCGCAGGGAGGGGCACTGGCTGCTCGGCACCGGAGTGGCGGCGTGCAACTATCCCGCCCTCACCTGGCCCTCCACCGCGACCGCCCGCGCCGAGCCCGGCGGAGGCCTCACCGTACGGATCGCCGCGGCCGACATCGGCACCGGCGCCCGCACCGCGCTGACCCAGGTGGCGGCGGACGAGCTCGGTGTGGGGATCGACCGGGTCACCCTCGACATCGGCCGCAGCGCCTACGGCCAGGCACCGTGGGCGGGCGGCTCGATGGGCCTCAGCTCCTGGGGCTGGGCGGTGTCCAAGGCGTGCCGGGCGCTGACCAAGCGGCTCGACGAGGTCTCCGGCGCGGTCCCGCCCGGCGGTCTCGAGGAGCGGGCGGACACCGCCGAGGACGTCGAGGCGCGCCGGGCGTTCTCGCGCCACGCCTACGGCGCCCAGTTCGCGGAGGTACGGGTGGACTCCGTCACCGGCCAGGTGCGGGTCGACCGGCTGCTGGGGATGTTCGCCGCCGGACGCGTCATCAATCCCCGGACGGCGGGCTCGCAGCTGCGCGGCGGCATGTGCATGGGGCTGTCGATGGCGCTGCACGAAAACCTGGAGCCGGACCCGCGGTTCGGCGACTTCGCCAACCACGACCTCGCCACGTATCACATCGCGGCCAACGCGGATGTGCGCGATGTCCAGGCGCACTGGCTCGAGGAGAACGACGACGAGCTCAACCCGATGGGCAGCAAGGGTATCGGGGAGCTGGGCATCGTCGGCACGGCGGCGGCGATCGCCAACGCGGTGTACCACGCCACGGGGGTGCGGGTCCGCGATCTGCCGATCACGGTGGAGCGGGTGCGCGCGGGGCTCTCCGCGAGCCGGCCCGCCGGGTTCTCCGCCGGGCCGTCCGCCCGCTGAGGCCGCCCGGCCCGGCGCGGCTCCCGGGGTGTCCCGCGGTGACGGCGCGGGACACCCGGTCGCGTGGGATCAGCCGTTGTCGGCTGCCCCACCGGCGCCGTCCGCGCCCGCGCCGTCCCCGGCGGCCCCGGAGCCGTCAGCAGCGTCGCCGCCCGCCGCGCCAGCGTCGTCCGCCGCGCCGCCGCCTCCGGCCGCGCCGCCGTCCCCGATCTGCGCACCGACCGCCTCCAGCGCGGTCGTCACCGGCTGGAAGAAGGTCTCCCCGCCGGAGGTGCAGTCACCGCTGCCGCCGGAGGTCAGGCCGATGGCCTGGCCGTCCGCGCTGAACAGCGGGCCGCCGCTGTCGCCGGGCTCCGCGCAGACATCGGTCTGGATGAGCCCGCTGACCGTGCCCTCGGGGTAGTTGACCGTCGCGTCGAGACCGGTGACCGAGCCGTCGTTCAGCCCGGTGGTGCTGCCCATGCGCTGCACCTGCTGGCCCACCGTGGCCTCGCCCGCCGCGGTGATGTCCACGGTCTGGTCGCCGGTGTTCACCGTGCTGGGGGCCTCGGTGTTGGCGTCGTCGTAGGTGACCAGCGCGAAGTCCCCGTCACCCGGGAAGGTGGCGTCCTGCACGGTGCCGATCGCCGCGCCGTTCTGGGAGTCCGACCACTGCTCGGCGGCCACGCCGCAGTGACCGGCGGTGAGGAACGCCGGGGCGCCGCTGTCCGTGGTGACGTTGAAGCCGAGCGAGCAGCGCGCGCCGCCGCCGAAGATGGCGTCGCCGCCCGCGACGAAGGGCTTGAACTCGCCCGTGGACTTCTTCAGGGTGGCCATGCCGTCGCCCAGCGACTTCACGGTGGACTCGAGGGTGTCCCACTTCGCCCCGGTGACCGTGGAGTCCGCGGTGACCCGCAGCTCGTTGGTCTTGGGGTCCACCGACCAGGAGGTGCCCGGGATGGTCGCCTTGGTCTTGAGGGTCTTCGCGGCGGTCTGCAGCGCCTTGGTGCTGTTGTCGACCTTTCTGGCCACCGCCCCGGCGCTCTTGACCTGGACGTTCACATTGTTGTTGTCGCCGACGACATTGACGATGACCTGCTGCTTGTCCTTGTCGTAGTAGGCCCCGCCGAACGCCTCGCCCAGCTGCGACGCGAGCTCCGCGGCGATGTCCGCCGCCGACGCGGCGTCCACCTTCTTGGGCTGGGCCGCCTCGGCCTTGTCGTCCTGTGAGGCGTTGGCGTTGGGCAGGATGATCGCGGCTGCCGCCACGGCGGCGGCCCCGGCCCCCGCGAACACGATCTTTCGCTTGGGTACCCGTTTGTGGCTCAACTCATGACCTCCTGTTGGGGGGTTACGGGATCCGCTCATCCGCGACGAGCACGACCCGGCAGTGGATACGGGCGGGGCACGAGTTGCGTTCAGAGTGATTTAGGAGATCTTTACGGGGCCGCCCCCAGCAGCCCGGTCCCCGGCGGCCCCTGCGCGCTGACCGGGGCGGCGATCAGCTCGCGCCACTCGGACGCCCGGTGGCAGGCGGCCGTGCGCCCCCTGCCCACCGGGGCGGGTACGGGCCCGGTGCGGCAGGCGTCGGTGACGAACGGGCAGCGGTGGGCGAAGACACAGCCCTCCCGCGCCGTCCAGACGGGCGGTCCGGCCGACGGGCGCAGCGCCGCCGCGCCCGGCCCCTCCTCGGCGCGTACGCTCGGCGCGGAGGCGAGGAGCAGCGCGGTGTACGGATGCAGGGGCCGGCCGAACACCTCCCGTACGGGGCCCTGTTCCACCGCCCGGCCGCGGTAGAGCACCGCCACCCGGTCGGCGATGCCCGCCAGCGAGCTGAGGTCGTGCGAGATGACCACGACGGCCATGCCGCGCTCGGTGCGCAGCCGGTCCAGCAGCCGCAGCACCCGGTTGCGGTTGGAGGCGTCCAGGGCGCTCACCGGCTCATCGGCGATCAGCAGCCGGGGCCGGGTGACGATCGCCCGCGCGAGCAGCACCCGCTGGCGCTGACCACCCGAGATCGATCCCGGCAGCCGATCGCCGAGCCGCGCCGCGTCCAGGCCCACCGTCTCCAGCGCCTCGGCCACGCGGGCGGCGATGTCCGTGTCGCCGAGGTCCCGCGCCACATCGAGCGGCTCGGCCACGGCCCGCCGGACCGTCAGCTCCGGGTCCAGTGCCCGCAGCGGATCCTGGAACGCGTAACTCAGCTGCCCCGAACGGCGGAACGCGCGCAGCCCCCGCCCCCGCAGCCCGGAGATCTCGCGCCCGTCGAAGACCACCCGCCCCGAGCGCGGAGGGACCAGCCCCACGGCCGTACGGGCCAGTGTGGTCTTGCCGGATCCGGTCTCCCCGATGACCCCGACGATCTCCCCCTCGCCCACGGACAGTTCCACGCCATCGAGCACCGGCCGGGCACCCCGCCGGCCGAAGGCCACGGTCAGCCCGGAGAGCTCCAGCAGCCCGCTCATACCGCCACCCCCTGAGTGGAGCGCCCACCGGCCCGCGACAGATCGAGTTCCTCGCCGCGGACACACCGCACCCGCCGTCCGTCGGCGGTCTCCCGCAGCGGCACCGGACCGCTGAGGCATTCGGGCGCGGCGAACGCGCAGCGGTCCGCGAACCGGCAGCCCGGCAGCCGCGCGCCCACCTCGGGCGGCGCGCCGGGGATCACCTCCAGCTCGCGCCGCTCCCAGTCGCCGACCGTGGCCACGCGCAACAGCGCCTCGGTGTACGGATGCAGGGGATCGTTCAGCACCCGCTCGGCCGGGCCGTCCTCGACCAACTCCCCGGCGTAGGCCACCAGAACGCGGTCGCACACCTCGGCGATCACCGCCAGGTCATGGCTGACCAGCAGCAGCGCCAGATCCTGCTCGGCGCGCATCCGGGCCAGCAGCTCCAGGACCTCGGCCTGGACCACCACATCCAGCGCGGTGGTCGCCTCGTCCGCCACCAGCAGATCCGGTGCGCAGGCGACCGCCACGGCGATCAGCACACGCTGCAGCATTCCGCCGGACAGCTCGTGCGGATGGCGCCGGGCCACCTCGGCCGGGTCGTGCAGCCCGACCGCGGCGAACAGCTCGACGGCCCGCGCATCGGCCCGCGCCCGGTCAAGGCCCAGCTTCACCCGCAGCACTTCGGTCAATTGACGCCCCACGGTCAGCGAGGGGTTGAGATACGAGGCGGGGTCCTGGAACACTGCGCCTACCCGGGTGCCCCGTACGCGGTCCCACTCCCGGCGGGACAGCCCGGTCAGCGTCTCACCGGCCAGCGTGATCTCGCCCTCGGACACCGCACAGCCCGCGGGCAGCAGCCCGAGCACCGACCGGCAGATGAGGGTCTTGCCGCTGCCGGACTCGCCGACCAGGCCGACGGCCTCACCGCGGCCCACGGTGAACGACACATCGCGTACGGCCGTCAGTCGCCCGGACAAGACGGTGACGCCGAGCCCCTGGACCGACAGCGCGGCCGACGGGTCAGTGGGCGCGCCGGGTGTGGCGGGGTCAGACGACGGGGAGTGCGGCATCGGCCCGCTCCTTGGTGGTGTCGGGGGATTCGGCGGCCGCGGCGGGGGAGCCGGTGGCCGGGTCAGGAGCGCCGCCGGGCAGCAACTCGTCCGCCCCGGCGTCACGTACGGCGTCGGCGAGCAGATTGAGCGCACCGGCGGTGATGACGATCAGCGCGGCCGGGAACACCGGCGCCCAGATCTGCTGGGTGAGGAAGCCCAGATCGGTGGCGAGCATGCCGCCCCAGGTGGCGGCGGGCGGCTGCACACCGACCCCGAGGAAGGTCAGCGAGGAGACCACCAGCAGACAGGTGGCCAGCGCGTGGGCGGCCGTGACGATGACCGTCGGCAGGACCTTGCTCCAGATATGGGTGCGCAGCACCCGCCCCACCGAGGCGCCGAACAGCTCGGCCGACTCCACGTACTGGGCGTGCCGCAGGCTCAGGGCGGCGGCGCGGGTCATCCGGAAGAACAGCGGGGCGTAGAGCACCCCGAGCGCCAGCATGGCCTGGTGCATCCCGTTGCCCAGCGCGCCCACCACCGCGATGGCGAACACGGTGAACGGCAGCGTCATCAGCGCGTCGACGGCGCGCTGCGCGAGCCACTCGCCCACCCGCCCCATCCACAGCGAGGCCAGCCCGGTCGGCACCCCGACCGCCATCGCGGCGGCCACCGCCTCCACGGCGCCCGCCACCGAGCGGCCACTGCCCTCCAGCAGCCGGCTGAGCACATCGCGGCCCAGGTAGTCGGTGCCCAGAAGATGGCCGGGGCCGGGCCCGCGCAGCATGTTCCGGGGGTTCTGGGCCAGCGGGTCATGGGGCGCGAGCCAGCCGCCGAACACCGCCAGCAGCGCGATGGCCAGCAGCACCAGCAGCGCCACCTTGGCGGAGGCCGGCCGCCAGGCCCGTCGCAACGTCCTCATCGCCGCGTCACCCCCCGGCGCCGGGCGGCCGGATTCAGCGCGAGCAGCGCCGCGTTGACGGCCACATTGACCACCAGCACCACCGCGATGGTCACCAGCAGCGTCCCCTGGATCACCGGGATGTCGTGCTGCTCCGCCGACTGCAGGGTGAGCTGGGCCAGCCCGGGCAGCGCGAAGATCTGCTGGGTGACCACCGCGCCGCCGAGCAGCATCGGCACGCTCATCCCGAGCGCCGTCAGCGCGGGGCCCGCGGCGTTGCGCAGGGCGTGGCCGAACACCACCCGCCGGGCGGGCAGTCCGCGCATCACCGCGCCCGTCACATAGTTCTCCCGCAACGTTCCCACCAGCGAGGTGCGCAGCTGACGGGCGATGGCGGCCGCGGCCTCCAGGCTCAGCGCGAACGCGGGCATCACGGTGTACCGCAGCCACTGCGCGGGGTCCATGTCCAGCGGCACATAACCACCGGACGGCAGCCACCCCAGCTTCAGCGAGAACACCGTGACCAGCACGATGGCCACGACGAAACCCGGCAGCGTGCCGAGCAGCGCGCACAGCGCGGTCACGGCGCGGTCCAGCCGTCCGCCCGCCCTGAGCGCGGCGGCGACACCGGCGGCCCCGCCCAGCACCACCGCGATCAGCAGCGCGAGCCCGGCGATGGACAGATCCACCGGAATGGCCTGCCGGATGCTCGTCGCCACCGGGACCGTGGTGAACCACGAGCGGCCCAGGTCGCCGGTGAAGGCATGCCCGAGCCAGGACAGGTACTGCTCCCACAGCGGCCGGTCGAGGCCGAACTGATGGTTCATCCGGGCGATGTCGGCGGGCGTCGCCGTCTCGCCGAGCACGGCCGCCGCCGGATTGGCCCCGGAGAGCGCGCCGAGACCGAAGGTCAGCGCGGACGACAGCAGGAACACCGTGCCCGCCGTGGCGAGGACCCGGCCGAGCGAGCGCGGCAGACGGGCCGGGCGTACGGCCTTACCTCGCGTACGCGTGAGGCGTGCGGCGAGCGTGGTCATCCGGCCGTCACCCCCTCGAACCGCTGTACCACCGGGAGCGAGGGGATGGCGGAGACGGAGGACGTACGGGCGAGGGCGCGCGGCACCGTGTAGAGGAATACGTTCGGCATCGTGCGCACCGCCACCGCGGTGGCCGCCCGCAGCACCTCCGGATAGCGCGGCGACTCCAGCGGGGTGCGGCGCACCGCGGCCACGGCCGCGTCCAGTTCGGGCGTGGTACGGCGTGCGGGGTTCATCAGCCCCTCCGCGCCGAAGAGCACCTGCATGGCCTGCACCGGTGACTCCCGCCCGGCGAACTGGTCGATGTACAGGGCGCGCGAGTGCTGGACGTACACCACCTGGGACGCCCGCGCCTCGGGGATGACCTCGATCCGGGCCCGGAACCCGACCCGGTTCAGCTGCGCCTGCAGTTGCTCGGGCGCGCCCTGCGGCTGGGCGGTGGTGATGGTCACCTCGACACCGCCGTGATACCCGGCCTCCCGGAGCAGTGCGCGCGCCCGCCCCGGATCGTGCCGGTACACCGCGCCGAGCGACGGGTCGAAGCCCGTATAGCCGGGCGGGAAGGGCTGGTGGTCCACCTCGCCATGGCCGAACTGCTCGCTGTCCAGGAGGGCCTGGCGGTCCACGGCGTACTTCAGGGCCTTGAGGACGGCGGGGTCGTCGAAGGGCTTCATGGAGGTGTTCACGTCCAGGACGCGCACCACCATCGACGGGATGAGCTGCACCGTGAATCCGGCCTCACGCGCCGCCTCGACCTGGCTGAACGGGATCTGGGCCACATTGAGCCGCCCGGACTGGAGCGCGGCGAGCGCCGTGGTCTCATCGGGCTTGGGAAACGCCTCGAAGCGCTCGACGGCGATGTGCCCGGCGTTCCAGTAGCCGGGGTCGCGGCGCAGGCTCGCCATGGAGTTCTGGGTGTACGACACCAGCCGGAACGGGCCGTGGCCGACCGGCCTGGTGGCCAGCCGCGCCTCGTCCTTCCCGAACGCGGCGGGGCTGACCACCATGCCGGTCTTCCCGGCCAGCAGCGCGGGCAACTGGTAGTCGGCCTCGGTGAGTTCGAGGACCACGGTGTGCGGGTCGGTGGCCCGTACCGCGTCGATGCTGGTCAGCTGGGAGGCAATCAGGGACTTGGGGTGGTTCTTGCCGCGTTCGAGGCTCTTCCTGACGGCCTCGGCGTTCACCGGTGTGCCGTCGGAGAACCGCAGTCCCCGGCGGAGGGTGAAGGTGAGCCGCCGGCCGTCGTGGGAGTAGCGCCAGGAGGAGGCGAGGGCGGGCTTGGCGCCGCCCTTGGCATCGAGTCGGGTCAGCCCGGAGTAGACGAGCGACAGCAGATGGACATCCCAGCCCTTGGAGGAGAACACCGGGTCCCAGGTGGAGGGCAGGTCCCAGCCCCAGCGCAGGGTCTCGCCCCCGCCGCCCGCGCCGGTGGTCGCCACCCCGCCGCAGGCGGCCAGCAGCAGGGAGCCACCCGCCCCCAGGGCCAGCCCGAGCACGGAGCGCCGGTCCGGCGCGGGGGCCGGAGCGGGGCCCGGTGGCGGATCGGGCGGACGGCGGACGGGAGGTGGCGGGGCGGCGGGAGTCATGGCTGGACGTCGCCTTTCGTGGTGTCAACCGCCCCCGGACGGCGCGGATTCACAGCCGTACGCGGCCGCACACGTCAGCGAGGGCACGCGGACGGGCAGCGGTCGGGAAGGCCGGCAGCGGTGGGCCCGGGGAGGAAACGGGGAAAACGAGGGGGACGAGCGACACAAGGCGCTCGGGACGCGGCGGACCGCGGTGGACCGTCGCGGATCGCGGATCGCGGAACCGAAAAGGGGCGATCAGCGACAGATGGCGCTGGCGGTGCGCCGGAAGTCCACGTATCGGCACACCACACCGGGGTGCGTCGTCAGCATGTGTCCATGGTGAGGGGCGAGGACCGGCGAAGTCAATGGACACCTTTCGGTGTCTCATTCGCCAAGACGGCTACGACCTGGGGCTTTTCGACTCCGCGGCGGCGATGAGCGCCGGATGGGTGGCCGCCTCGTCCGGGTGCAGCCACAGTGGCCCGCCCGCCGTGTCGACCCGTACGGCCGCGGGCGGGGGAGTGGTTCCGCCCGTCAGGAGGGACAGATCGGGCCCGGTCAGGCTTCGGTACCTCGCCAGGGCCTCCCCGGGGCCGATCGGCGCCGTCTCCCAGGGCCGGCGGGGAGCCACCGTGCGCAGCGCCGCGAGGTACTCGGGCAGGCTCCGCCACCCCGGTGCGGCCACGCGCCCGCCGGGGCCGGAGAACACCAGCGTGGGCAGCGCGTAGCGCACCCCGTCGCCGGTTTCCTTCACGCCCGTGCCATGCGGCCCCGGTGCGTGGAAGGCATGCGCCTCCGGGATGGGGGCACGGGCCTCGGCGTGGTCCCGCCGGACGGCCGCCACCACCTCCGGGTCGCCCAGCTCCGCGCCCAGCCGCCCCACATCGACACCGTCGAGGCCGGTCACGGCGGACCGCACCCGTTCCGCCGTATCGGCCGGAGTGCCCAGCACGAACGTGGTCTCGCGCAGCCGCCGCAGCACCCGCTCCGCGGCCGTCGGGCCCTGCCGCTCGGCCGCCTTCGCGGCGAGCGAGGCGGGCCGGCTGGTGGCCGCCACCCAGCCCAGCCGGTGGGCGTACGGCGCCCGGGTATGGCGGGCGATATCGGTGATGTAGCGGCCGTACCAGGCGGTCTCGGCGGCCGGATCCGGTGCCGGATCGTCGTCCTCGTCGAAGAGGATGCCGAACACCCGGCGCCAGCGGGCCCGCCCCGCGGTGAGCGCCCGCAGCAGGCGGAACGCGGGCTCGGAGCCCCACGCCCACGGGCAGGCCGGATCGGTGTACTCCACGACCTCGACGGCCCCGTCGCCGTCCGCCCCGGGGTGCCGGAGGCGGTCGGGGCGTACGGACGTCATGCGGCCAGCCGTTCGCGGACCAGATCGCTCAGGGCGGTGGAGGTCAGCACCTGGCGCACATGCGCCTCCATCCCGCGCCACACCCCGGGCAGCCCGGCCGCCGGACCGCGGTAGCCGAGGTCGTCCAGCCGCTCGCCGCGCAGCGTCAGGAACGCGCCGTCCACCGCGAGCACGATGTCCGCGAGGGTGGTCTCGGCGGGGTCGCGGGCCAGCCAGTAGCCACCCTCGCAGCCGCGCTGGCTGCGCACCAGACCGGCCTGGCGCAGATCGCGGAAGACCGCCTTGAGGAACCGGAAGGGAATGTCCTGGGAGGTCGCTATCGCCTCACACGTGAGCGGCCTGCCGGTGTCCGCGGCCAGCTCCGCCAGCGCCCGGACCGCGTAGTCCGCCTTCGCCGAGATCTGCATACGGCCATTATGCAGCGTGGATTTCACGGTGTTGTGCCTGGTGAGCGAAAGGACACCTGTTGACATCCATTACCGGTGCTTTCTACGGTCGGGGGCATGACGACGCCCGGCGGCGAGCCCGCGCAGCAGCACGACGCGTTCCATCCGCATCTGAACGCCACCGCCCCCGACGGTCCGTTGCGGTCGCGTCTGCACCACATCCGCACCGAGGACGTCGACCCCGGCACCGCCCAGACCGAGGGCATGCGGCGGTTCGCCGCGATCAGCGGCCAGTCGGTGGGGTCCGAGCGGCTCTGGATGGGCCAGACCCATGTGGCGCCGGACACCGTCTCCGCCAACCACCACCACGGCGAGTCCGAGACGGCCATCTTCGTGGTGCGGGGCCACCCCGAGTTCGTCTTCGCCGAGGAGCGGGACGGACACGTCGAGGAGATCAGGCTGCGCACCCGGCCGGGCGACTACATCTTCGTACCGCCCTATGTGCCGCACCGGGAGGAGAACCCGGACCCCGACGACGAGGCGGTGGTGGTCATCGCCCGCAGCACCCAGGAGGCCGTCGTGGTCAACCTGCCGGAGCTGTATGTGCTGGAGGGCGGGGAGTAACCGGCCGCGCGCACGGATGGCCGCATCGGACCGCTCGGCCGCATCGGACCGGCCGGCCGTGCATCCGCCCGGCGCTCGTGGGTAATCGCCTCTGCTGTGCCCCCTCCATCGACGAAAGGAGCGGCATCGTGAGCGACGACCGGCGACCGGAGGAGCGCGAGGAGCGGGGCGGGATCCCCAGGGACCTCCCCGACCAGCAGGCGCAGGACGGGCCCGACCACCTGGATGTGGCGGGCGCCGGCCACGAGCCGGGCGATGTGGACGACCTCCCCGAGACGGACGAGTCCGGCACCGGACGGGAGGGGAGGCCGCAGACCGGGAGCGTGCACCCCGAGCAGCCCGTCCCGGACGAGCCCTCGGGGTGAACGCCCCCGGTGACACGGGGACGGGTCAGGTACCGGCGGGGCGGGCGCGGACATGGATGCGCTCGCCCTGCGCCCCGAACAGGGAGAGGAACTCCACCGGCTGGTCCCCGGCGTTGGCGAAGCCATGGGGGGTGCGGGTGTCGAATTCGGCGGCCTCGCCGGCCGCGAGCACCAGATCGTGCTCACCCAGCGCCAGTCGCAGCCGCCCGGAGAGCACATAGAGCCATTCGTAGCCCTCGTGCACCCGCTGCTCCAGCGGTTCGTCCCTGCTGCCCTGCGACCGGGGCGGCATGATCTGCTTGTACGCGTGCAGCCCGCCCAGATAGCGGGTCAGCGGAATGAACGTCTGGCCGTGCCGGGAGAACGGCCGTGGATGGACGCGGGGATCCCCGGTGGCCGGCGCCCCCACCAGCTCGTCCAGCTGCACTCCGTACGCCTTGGCCAGCGGCAGCAGCAGCTCCAGGGTCGGCTTGCGCTGCCCCGACTCCAGCCGCGACAGGGTGCTCAGCGAGATGCCCGTCGTCTCGCTGAGCTGGGCGAGGGTCGTGCCACGGGTGCGCCGCAGCGCCCGCAGCCGGGGTCCTACGGCGGTCAGCACCTCGGTGAGGTCTTCGTCAGCCATACTTTCATTTGCCACCCCGGCAAAGAAGTTTGTCAAGTGGCCACGGCCGGACGCACTCTTATGACCCAGCGAAGGGAGCGCATCCGACATGACCACCAAGCCGCACGGCATCTCGCCCGACACCACGCACGGGGAGTTCTGGGACACCTTCTACAGCGCCGAGGACCGCGTCTGGAGCGGCAGGCCCAACGCCGCCCTGGTGCGTGAGGTCACCGGGCTGACCCCCGGCCACGCACTGGATCTGGGCTGCGGCGAGGGCGCCGACGCCATCTGGCTCGCCCGGCAGGGCTGGCGGGTCACCGCCGTCGACGTCTCCCAGGTGGCCCTGGACCGCGGCGCCGGACACGCGGCGTCGGAAGGTGTCGCCGACCGCATCGAATGGCAGCCGCACGACCTGTCCGTGTCCTTCCCGGCCGGCACCTTCGACCTGGTCTCCACCTACTTCCTCCACTCCTGGCTCGAGCTGCCCCGGGAGCGGATCCTGCGCAGCGCCGCGGGCGCCGTCGCACCGGGCGGAGTGCTGCTGATCACCGGACACGCCGGATTCCCGTCCTGGGCGACTGACCCCGATCCGGACATCCACTTCCCGACCCCCGAGGAGGTGCTCGCCGGGCTCGACCTCGCGGACGGGGAGTGGGACGTCCTCGTCAGCGAGGCCCACGAGGAGAAGATGACCGACCCCGAAGGAAAGCCGGCCACCCGCGTCGACAACACCGTGAAGGTCCGCCGCCGCTGACGGGGATTCCCGGCCGCCGACGGGGAAGCGCCCCGCCGCCCTCAGGGAGCGCCGGCCGCCTCAGGAACCGGCTGACGAACCGGTGCGCCGGAACGCCCAGTCCATGCGTGGCTCCACCAGAGCGCGCAGGACCCGCCGCACCGGCTCCGTGCACAGTGCGGTGATCATGAGCACCGCGGCCGCCGTGACGGCGAGTTCCCCGAGCGGGGTGTGCAGCCACGGATGGTCGTACCAGTCCCAGAAACGGGACGACTTGATGATGAAGCCGTGCAGCAGATAGCCGTACAGCGTGCCCGAGCCGAGCGCGGTGAACCAGGTCCGGCGCCCCGGCACCCAGGCCAGGAAACAGGCCGTCAGCACCAGCGCCAGACCGAAGAGGGCGGGGGTGGTGAGCAGACCGGCCCAGGACGGTACGCCGTCCAGCTTGGCGACGCTCTTGCGGTGGTAGAACCACTCCGCGTCCATCCAGGGCGCCACCGCGTACGCCGTGCACAGGGCGAAGGCCGCCACCGGAAGGGCGGCCAGCCGGGCGCGCCGGGTCCGCAACCGGGTGAAGTGGTCCGGGCGCAGGGTGAGCCCGACCACGAAGAACGGGAGGAACGCCAGCACCCGCTGGAGACCGAGATCCCCGCCGGCCTCCGGTGAGATCGAGGCCAGCGCGGCCACCGCCAGCGCGACCGGCACCGGATGGCGCAGCGCGAGCCACAGCGGGGTGGTGACCCGCCAGATGAACAGCGCGGCCAGGAACCACATCACGTACCAGGGGTCGAGCAGGCTGATCGGATAGCCCGGATCGTCCTGCGCCCAGCGGTAGAAGAGCGTGTACGCCACCTCGAAGACCAGGTACGGCACGACGACGCCCGTGAGCAGCCGCTTCACCCGCCCCGGCGCCATGTCGAAACTCCGCGAGAAGTAGCCCGATATGAGGGCGAACGCGGGCATGTGGAACGCGTACACCGTCAGGTAGATCGCGGTGGCCGCCCGGCTGCCGTAGGTGAGCGGCTCCCATGCGTGGCCGCACGCCACCAGCACGATGGTGAGGTACTTCGCGTTGTCGAAGTACGGGTCGCGCGTCCGGCCTCCGGTCGCGCCGCCTTCGCGTGGCCGTGGCACGGCCGGTGGCGTGGTCACATGGGCGGCGGTCTCCTGCTGCACAGATTCTCCCGGACACCTTTGATCGAGCCGACAGTCGAATCCTGGTCGTCTGCCCCGCTCTGCTCCTCTCATGCGGGCCAGGACTCGGATCCCAGTACGTGCGGCCCGGCCGTGGCGTTCACCGGCGGGCGGCACGTTCCGGGGATCCCCTGATGGCCTCGGCCTTCCTCCTCAGGACACGGGGAGCCGGCCGATCGAGGTGAGCTCGGCGTGTGCGGAGGCGAACAGCAGGGCGACGGCCAGGGCGCCCGGGTCGGGTACGCCGCGCGAGTGGTCGCCGGTGTAGCTGGCGCGCCCGCGGCGGGCGCGCAGATCGGTCGTGGAGCGGGCGCCCCGATGGGCCGCCACCGCGGCCACATGGAGCGCGTGCGCGGGGTCGGCGGTGGGTTCGCAGGAGGCGAGGGCCCGCGCGGCGGGGACGAGGGCGTCCACCATCGTCTTGTCGCCCACCTCGGCCTCGCCGACCCGCTGGATCGCGGCCGCGCCGGCGGCGGTGCCGAGGGCCAGCGCCGCGGTCCCGGGTGGGGCGGCCGCCATCCCCAGCGCGTCCGCGAGCTCCTGGAAGAGCAGCCCGAACAGGGGGCCGCTGGTGCCGCCGACGTCGTCGAGGAAGACCCGCGCGGCGGCGTCCAGCGGCGCGTCCGGGCCCCGCCGGTCCCGCTCGCCGTTCCCGGCGCCCGCCGCCAGGGCGTCCAGCGCGCGGCGGACACCGTCCATCCCGGTGACCAGATTGGCGCCGAAGTCCCCGTCGCCCGCCTTCTGGTCGAGCGCGGTGAGCTCGGGTTCCACGGAGCGTACGGTGGCGGCGAACCGTGTCATCCAGTCCATGACGGCGGTGTGGGTGAGGCCCTTCGGGCCGGGCTGGTCGGGCATGAGCGGGGCAACTCCTCGGGGCGGTGGCGGGGTCACGGGGGCCGGACGGATCACAGGGGCCAGGCGGGGGTGCGGGCGGGGGCGTCCCACAGCCGCAGCGCCTCCGCGTCGGTGGCGAACAGGGTCAGCGAGAAGCCCCGCATGTCCAGGGCGCTCACGAAGGTGCCGGTCAGCGACCGGTCGAGGCCGACACCGCGGTCGTCCAGGGCCTTGGCGACCGCGTGGCGGATGCCGTACAGCTCCAGCGAGGTGATCGAGCCCAGCCCGTTGACCAGGGCGAGCACCCGTGACCCGGCGCTGTCCGGCAGCGCGGCCAGCAGCTGGTCGGTCATGGTCTCGACCAGCTTGCCGAGCGGTGCGTGCGGGGTGGTCCCCTCGGCCCGCTCGCCGTGGATGCCGACCCCGAACTCCAGGACGTTGTCGGGCAGGGTGAAGGCCGGTGTGCCGGACTGGGGCGTGGTGTGGGCGGCCGCGGCGACGGCGAGGCTGCGGGCCCGCCGGGTCACATCGGTGCCGAGCGCCACCAGGTCCTCGAGACCGCGGCCCTCGTCGGCGGCGGCGCCGAGGATCTTCTCGACGATCAGGGTGGCGCCGGTGCCGCGGCGGCCGACCGCGATGTCGTCGGAGTCGGTGGCGAGGTCGTCGTCGATGAGGAGACGGGCGCAGCGGATGCCCTCGTGGGCGAGGCGTTCGGCGGCGATGCCGAAGTTGATGCGGTCGCCGGTGTAGTTCTTGACGATGTGCAGCACCCCGTCGGCCCGGGCGACGGCCCGGCTGGCCTCGAAGATCTGCCGGTTGTGGGGCGAGGCGAAGATCCGGCCGGGGCAGGCGGCGTCCAGCATCCCCGTACCGAGGAAGCCGGAGTGCAGCGGTTCATGGCCGGAGCCGCCGCCCGAGACCAGCCCGACGCGGCGGGTGGGCGCGGTGTGGCGGGTGCGGAAATATCCGTGGTCGGGGTTGTAGGCGACGAGATCGGCATGGGCGGCGGCGAAGCCCGCGAGCGCGTCGGGAACGAGAGACTCGGGCGAGTCGCGGAAGTACTGGGGCATGGTCTCGGCTCCCTGGGCGAGTGGGGCGGGGACGGGGTGGACTCGGCGGTCGAGCGCCGTCTCGGCGGTACGAGGGCTCAGGCACAGATAGTCGCCGCGTCCCGGCGGCAGGGTGCTCAGGCTGGACAGCAGCGGGACCCCAACGGCCTACTGGCATACGCCGGTCGGGTACTGACGGGGGCGGCCTGGGAGGGCTCGGCTCGTGTGCCGGCGGGACGGTGGAGAGGGAACCGTGTGCCGAGGGGGAGGGGCGGGGCAGGGATCGGCGGATATCCGGCACCACCCACAAGGAGCCACCCATGTCCCTCGATGACTTCGAGCGCCACCCCCTGCTGTTCGGCCCCAGCCCGGTCCACCCCCTGGACCGGCTGAGCGAGCGTCTCGGCGGGGCGCGCGTCTGGGTCAAGCGCGAGGACTGCAACAGCGGACTGGCCTTCGGCGGCAACAAGACCCGCAAGCTGGAGTACCTCGTCCCCGACGCGCTCCGGAAGGGCGCGGACACCCTGGTGAGCATCGGCGGTGTGCAGTCCAACCACACCCGCCAGGTCGCCGCGGTGGCGGCGAAGCTGGGGCTGAAGGCCGTCCTGGTGCAGGAGAGCTGGGTGGACTGGCCCGACTCCGTCAACGACAAGGTGGGCAACATCCTGCTCTCCCGGCTCATGGGCGCGCGGGTGAAGCTGGTCGACGCGGGATTCGGCATCGGCTTCAAGGACAGCTGGAGCCAGGCCCTGGAGGACGTACGCGCCGAGGGCGGTACGCCGTATCCGATCCCCGCCGGGGCCTCCGACCATCCGCTGGGCGGTCTGGGCTTCGCCAACTGGGCGCGGGAGGTCCAGGAACAGGAGCGGGAGCTGGGGGTCTTCTTCGACACCATCGTGGTGTGCAGCGTCACCGGCTCCACCCAGGCGGGCATGATCGCGGGCTTCGCGGGCCAGGACCGCCCCCGCCGGGTCCTGGGCATCGACGCCTCCGCGAAACCGGCCGAGACCCGTGCCCAGGTGGAGAAGATCGCACGCGGGACCGCCGGGCTGATCGGCCTCGGCCGGGAGCTGCGCGATGAGGAGATCACCGTGCTGGAGGGCTGGGCCGGGGACCTCTACGGCGTCCCGGTCGACTCCACCATCGAGGCGATCCGGCTCACCGGAAGCCTCGAAGGGGTGATCCTCGACCCGGTCTACGAGGGCAAGTCCATGGCCGGGCTCATCGACCTCGTCCGCGACGGCGACATACCCAAGGACTCCAACGTGCTCTACGCCCACCTCGGCGGCCAGCCCGCGCTCAACGCCTACAGCGGCGCCTTCGGCTGAGAAGCCCGCCGGGAAGCGCGCCGGGAAGCCCGCCGGTAAGCCCGCCGAGAAGGAGGAACGGGGGCGATGGATGGCCTCCGCCGGGGTACCCGGTCCACGCCCCGGCCACGTGAACCCCGTGGCCTCCCCACCCCCGTAAGACCAGGGAGCCAGGGTGACGGATATGAACACCGGGAACGACCGGCACGCCGCAGGGGCCGCGCCCTCCTACGGCCCGCTGTCGGGCTGCATGGCGCTGGTGACCGGCGCGTCCAGTGGCATCGGAGCGGCCGCCGCCGTGGCGCTGGCCCGGCAAGGAGCCGATCTCGCACTGGTGGCCCGCCGTACCGAACGGCTGGAGGACCTGGCCGCCACGGTGCGGAAGGAGGGCCGCTCCGGCGTCGTCCTCACCGCCGATCTGCGGGACACGGCGCAGGCCCGCCGGTGCGTCGAGGACGCCGTCGAGCAGTGCGGACGGCTCGATGTGCTGGTGAACAACGCCGGCTTCGTGGTGCCCGGCAAGGTCGAGGAGAGCGACCCCGAGGGCTGGGAGCGGATGCTCGACCTCAACGTCAGGGCCGTGCTGCACACCTCCCAGCAGGCGCTGCCACATCTGCTGCGGACGGCGTCCGACGGCCCGCGCGGAGTGGCGGATGTGGTGAACGTCAGCTCGGTGGCCGGCCGGCTGGTACGTCCCGGCAACGGCGTCTACTCGGCCACCAAACACGCGGTGGGCGCCATGAGCGAGGCCATGCGCCAGGAGGTGACCGCCCGCGGTGTCCGGGTGGGGCTGGTCGAGCCGGGCATGGTCGCCACGGAGCTGACGACCGACAGCGCGATCGCCGCCGCCGGGCGCGGCATGCCGCGCGAGTCCTGGCTGCACCCCGAGGACATCGCCCGCGCGATCGCCTTCATGGTCACCCAGCCCTCGCACGCCGCCGTCAACGAGATCATGGTGCGCCCCACCGCCCAGGAGCACTGACCGCACCGCCCCGACCGCCCCGTTACGCCGTGGCGCAACGGGGCGGAGGCGCGTGCCGCCCCCGGCCCTCGCGAAGCCTGCGCAAGGGATTTACAACGTTGGAAATTCTCTCTAGCGTTGCGCCACGCAGGGCCCGGGCCCCTCTCCCCCTTCACCACTCCTCCCGAGGGAGCGTGCATGACCACGCCGTACCGAAGACTCCTGCCCACCCTGCTGACCCTCCTGGCCGTCCTGGGCTCGCTCCTGGCCCTCCAGGCACCCCCGGCCGCGGCCGCCTCCGGCACCCTGCTGCGCGACGGCACCGGCCTCTACCCCCGCGCCCTGCGCCTTCAGCACAGCGGCGCCGCCAACGGCCGCGTCCTCGCCTCGGTGGTCACCTTCCGCGGCTCGGACGGGCTCGGTGCCATCTACGAGAGCACCGACGACGGCGCCACCTTCCGGCAGGTGGGCGAGGTGGCCGACCCCGAGGCGTCGGGCGGACAGGGCGAATGCTGCGCCACCCTGTACGAACTGCCGCGGGCCGTCGGCGCCATGCCCGCGGGGACCCTGCTGTGGGCGGCCTCCATCGGCCAGGACGAGCCGGATCGCCGGATGGCCATCCGGGTCTTCCGCAGCAACGACCAGGGCCGTACCTGGTCCTATCTGTCCACCGTGGCCACCGCCCCCAACACCAAGGGACTGTGGGAGCCGGAGTTCTCCGTCGACTCCGGCGGACGGCTGGTGGCCCACTACTCGGACGAGACCGACCCCGCGCACAGCCAGAAGCTGGTCGCCGCCCGCAGCGCGAACGGGATCACCTGGACGGGCCACCACGCCACCGTCGCCAGCAAACTCGCCTCCGACCGGCCCGGTATGCCCATCGTGCGCAAACTGCCCGACGGCCAGTACTTCATGGCATACGAGATCTGCGCCGCCCAGGGGCAGTACTCATGCGTGGTCCACTACCGGACCTCGTGGGACGGCTGGGACTGGGGCGACCCCGCTCACCTCGGCTACCGTCCCGAGACCGCCGACGGGAAGTACTTCACCCATACGCCGAACCTCGCCTGGGCCCCTGAGCCCGGGAATCCCCGGGGCAAGCTGTTCCTCGTCGGTCAGGTCCTGAACAACGCCGACGGCACCACCGCCACCGGCAGCGGCGCCACCGTCTGGACCAACAGCAATGGCGGCACCGGAGCCTGGCGTTCGATCTCCGCACCGGTGCGGGTGGATTCCAAGGTGGTCGACTGGTGCCCCAACTACAGCTCGGCGCTGCTGCCCTCGGCGGACGGCAGCCGAGTGCTGGAGATCGCCACGGACTACGTGGGCACCGTGTGCAAGCCGTTCTACGCCACCGGGGGGAGCTGACCCGGCGGAACGCCCGCTGAGCGGCGCGGTGTTCACCGGGCCGCGGATCCCCCGTCCGGCCGTTCGGGGCCGGCGCCCAGCATGGTGCGTACGACTGTCTCCACCAGGGCGTCGGCCTCGGCGCGCGTCGGTGTGCCGAGCCGTTCGTCCAGCAGCAGTGTGCTCAGCCCATGGACGAGGGCCCAGATCCCGATCCGCAGCGCCTCGCGCCGCTCCGGTTCCGCGACGGCCGCGATGCGCTCCGCCACGATGGCGATCGCGGCGTCGGAGGCCGCGATGGTGTCGGGGTGGCTGCTGCACGCCTGCCCGAACATCAGGCGGTACACCCCGGGGTGGTCCAGCGCGTAGTCGACCGCCGCGCACGCCATGGCGATGACCTCCGCGTCGGGCTCCTCCCCGGGGGCGACCGCGGCGAGTCGTTCGCCCAGCTCCGTGAAGCCCCGGGTGGCGAGGGCGGCGAGCAGCGCCTCCTTGTCGCGGTAGTGGCGGTAGGGGGCGTTCGGGGAGACTCCGGCGTGCCGGGCGACCGCCCGCAATGACAGCTCGCCCGGGCCCTCGGTGTTGAGGAGCGCCAGAGCGGAGTCCAGCAGGGCCGCTCGCAGATCCCCGTGGTGGTACCCCGAGCCAGTGGATGTTGACAGTGTCCACACCTCCATCCTTCAATGTGGACATCGTACACATCGATGCGGGCCGGTCCGTGGGGACGCGGCCCGCGCACAGGAGTGCCCGATGACCGAACGACTCGCCCCGCCCGCTCAACGCCCCTGGCTGTGCCTGTGGGCCGGCGCCGCGGCGTCCTTGCTGTCCGTCGGCGGCCGGTTCGACGTGCCCCTGGCCGCATGGGTGGCGCCGCTGCTCCTCCTCCGCTTCCTGCGCCACGCCCGCCCGCTCGTCGCCCTGCCCACGGTGTTCGCCGTCACGGTGGCGTCGGCCGCGGTGTGGATGGCCGAACTCGCCGTACCCATCACCTGGCTCACCTTCCTGGGCGATGTGGCCTTCGGAGTGGCCTACGGTCTGCCGTATGCGGTCGACCGGCTGCTCGGCCCGCGCGCCGGCACCCTCGGCCGGGTGCTGCTGTTCCCCGCCGCGGCCATGTCCGTGGAATTCCTCCTCGGCACGTACGGCCCCTTCGGCACCGCGTACGGCATGCGGGCCGCGTCCCAGCACGCGAGCACCGCACTGCTGCAGATCACCGCGCTGACCGGGCCGTACGCCATCGCCTTCGTCATCGGGGCGGGAGCGACGATCGGCAATCTGGTCTGGGAGCGCGGGCCGCACCGGCCCGCGCCGCGCTGGGCCGCCGCCTACGCCACGGCCGTCGCGCTGATCGTCGTCGGCGGACAGCTCCGCACGATGTCCACGGACACGGGCGGCGACACCGTCAAAGTGGCGGGTATCAACCCGAGCCACGCGGCCATCGACGCCGAGACGGCGGTACACGGCGCCTCCCGGCTCGCCGTCACCGACCCGCGCCGCGTCGACCGGGCCGATGTGCGCCGGGCCATGGGACCCCTCCTGGACGACCTCTTCCGCCAGACCGCCCGGGCGGCCGCGGCCGGTGCGCGGATCGTCGTCTGGTCGGAGAACGCCGCGCGGGTGGCCGACGAGGACCACCGCACGTATCTGCGGCAGGCATCGGCGACAGCCGACGCCAACAACGTCTATCTCCTGGTGGCCGACCTGACGTATCTGCCGGACGCGCCCCACGGCAGGGACGAGACCCATCTCTTCGGCCCCGACGGCAGGAAGCTGTGGGACTACGAGAAGGCCCGGCCCATCCCCGGGCTCGAGATCTACACACCCGGCGACGGCCACGTGCCCGTCGTCGACACCCCGTACGGCCGGCTGGCGAACGTCATCTGCTACGACGCCGACTTCCCGGCGGGCAATCACATCGACGCCGACATCGTCTTCGTCCCCGGCGGCGACTGGCCCGAGATGGGGCGCACCCACACCGCCATGGCCGGGCTGCGCGCGATCGAGAACGGGTACGCGCTGGTCCGGCAGGACTTCAACGGCCAGTCCAGCGCCTACGACGCCACCGGACGGCTGCTGTCCACCCAGGACACCACCACCGACACGGGCGTCTGGTACGCCGACGTTCCCGTCGATGGTTCGCGCACCCCGTACTCCCGCACGGGCGACATCGTCTCCTGGGCCGTGCTCGCCGCCACCGTGGCCGCGGCGGTGGTCCTCGCCAGGCGCACCCGGCGCCACCCCGCTCCGCCATCCGGGTCCGCCTCCGCCGCGCGGGCGTCCGCCGTTGGCCCGGGCAGGTGACGGACACCGGCCGCGCCATGACCCGAACGCCGTACGGCGGTGGCCGGGGGAGCGGACCCGGGACACCTGCCGCGATGTGACCACCCCACCCCGTACGGCCGTCGCACCGCACCCCAAGCCACGCCGCTGACCTGCACCGACGGTCGCGGCGGTGGCGCGGTGGCGACTCATCGTGCGGACGGAAGGCGAGCGGCCGGAGCCACTTTCCGAGGCGCCGGACGCCCGCCATCCGGCCGACGGCACGGGCCGTGTGGGTGCTCGACCTGCCCCGCCCCGGATGACAGCGTGGCCGGCATGGAGCACAGCCCAGGACCGCAAAACGTGCGCGCGAGGCTGCTGCTGGCCAGCGCCACCATGCTCTTCGTCGAGCTGGCGCTGATCCGGTGGACCGGCGCCAATATCGTCCATCTGAGCTATTTCTCGAACTTCATCCTCTTGGGCTCGTTCCTCGGGATCGGCCTGGGATTCCTGCTGCCCGCCGGCCGTGGGCAGTGGCTGACCCGCTGGACGCCCGTCCCGCTCGCCGTTCTCGTCGTCCTGGTGCGCGAGTTCCCCGTGCAGGTGCGGCAGACCAGCGGCGAGGTCATCTACTTCACCGCCGTGAAGACCACCGGTCTGCCCCAGTGGGTGACCCTGCCGGTGCTCTTCGGGCTGACCGCGCTGATCATGATGGCCATCGGGAAGATGACGGCCGATCAGTTCCGGCGGCTGCCCTCGCTCGAGGCGTACCGCTTCGACCTGCTGGGCTCGCTCACCGGCTCGGTGTCCTTCGCGCTGCTGTCGTGGCTGCGCGCACCGTCGGTGGTGTGGGGGGTGATCGCCGCGGCGGCGCTGCTGACCCTCGGCGGCCGCCGCAACACCATCAGATATTCGGTGCCGCTCGCGCTGATGGTGGCCATCCTGGCGCTGGAGACGGCGGCCAGCGGCATCTCCTGGTCCCCGTACTACAAGATCGAGGTCACCAGGCCGACCTCCGGCAGCCGGGACTACAAGATCTCCGCCAACGGCGTACCGCACCAGTCCATCGCCCCGCTGAAGGTGCTCAGACGCCCCGACTCCCCGTACGAGCAGCCCTACCGCGAGACCCCGCGCAACTCCCACCGCCGGGTGCTGGTCATCGGGGCGGGCAATGGCAACGACGTCGCGATGGCGCTCGCCCACGGCGCCCAGCGGGTGGACGCCGTGGAGATCGACCCCCGGCTGCAGGAGATCGGTGCCTCACTGCACCCGGCCCGGCCCTACGCCAACCCCCGGGTCCATGTGCACATCAACGACGGCAGGGCCTTCCTCGAGCGCACCAAGACCCGCTACGACCTGGTCGTCCTCGCCCTGCCGGACTCCCTGACCCTGGTGTCCGGCGCCAGCAACCTGCGCCTGGAGAGCTATCTGTTCACCCGGCAGGCGTTCGAGGCGGCCCACCGCCACGTCGCCCCCGGCGGCGCGTTCGCCATGTACAACTACTACCGCCAGAACTGGCTGATCGACCGGTTCGGCTCCACCGTCACCTCCGTCTTCGGACACGCCCCCTGCATCACCCACTACGGGGGCAAGAAGGCAGCCGTGCTGGTGGCCGGTGTCACCTCCGGCGACCAGTCCTGCACCGCCTCCGCGTGGCGCCCCTCCGGCCCGGTGCCCCCGGCCGCCAGCGACGACCACCCCTTCCCGTATCTGCTGCACCGCACCATCCCCACCCTCTACATCGGGGTCCTGGGCGCGATCCTGCTGGTGACGCTCGTGTCGGTACGGCTGACCGGGGTCCGGCTGAGGCGCACCGCCCGCTACGTGGACATGTTCCTGCTCGGCGCGGCGTTCATGCTGCTGGAGACCAAGAACGTGATCGGGTTCGCCCTCTACTTCGGCACCACCTGGCTGGTCAACGCGATGGTCTTCGCGGGGGTGCTGCTCGCCGTGCTGTGCGCGGTGGAGGTCCGGCGCAGGCTGCGCCGGGTCAATCAGCTGGTGCTGCAACTGATGCTGTTCGCCAGCCTCGCCATCGCCTGGCTGGTCCCGTCCCATGTGGTGCTGGGGCTGCCCTTCGCCGCCCGGCTGGCCGCCGCGATCGCGCTGGCCTTCGCCCCCATCTTCTGCGCCAACCTCATCTTCTCCGACCGGCTGGCGGCGGCCGCCGACCCCACGTCGGCGTTCGGCGCCAACCTGCTGGGCTCCCTGTTCGGCGGCACCCTCGAGTATCTGGCCCTGCTCACGGGCTATCAGGCGCTGCTGCTGGTGGTGGCGGTGCTGTACGTGGGGGCCTGTGTGGCCATGCGCTTCACCCGCCGCGGCCCCGGCGACGTCGCCACCCAGGAACCCCTCACCGTGCAGACGGCGCCACGCCCCTGAGCGCCCCTTCCCCAGCCGCCCCCGGCCGCCTTCCGGCCGGGGGCGGCCGCGTGCGTGGCACGGGCCGCCCGATTCCCGGCGCGGGCCACCGCGGTCACTCGAACATGACGTAGTCCGGGCGTGGCCGCAGGGCCAGCACCTCCTCCGGGGTCATCAGCCGGCTCCCCTCGGTGTCCTCCTCGTAGAAGAGCTTGAAGCCGGTGCGCACGCCCTCGGGCTGGTTCCTGACCAGCTGCCGCCAGGTGTCGCGCTTCATCCCCGGCGAACCTATGCCGTCCGCGCTCTTGATGAACACCACCCCGGGCTGCGGGCGCAGCGCGGACTGGTCGCTGACGACGGACACGGCCACCTGGTGGAAGACGAGCGGCTTCTGCGGCAGATCGTGTTCGTCGACGATCCCGGAGAGGTAGCGGGCCACATCGGTGAGCTCCTTGCCGCTGGTGTGGCCGTAGGTGTTCCCCGGCACCTCGCCCGGACCCATCTCCCACTCCGGGTCCAGGGCGATGCCGACATCGGGGTGGACCAGCCATTCGCGCAGCGCCTTGACCTCGCCGAGGACCGAGGCCCGGCCCGGCTGGATGTTCAGCAGCAGCAGGGCGCGGTGGCGCTTGGCCGCGTCGTGGAAGCGGCGGACCGTGTCGGAGGAGGTGCGGGAGCGGTAGGTGCCGTCGGGGCCCGCGGCGCTGTTGGCGACCGTCGCGAGGAGTTCGAGCACCGGCTGCGGTTCACGGTCCGCGGCGTAGGCCCGGGCGGTCTTCTCGATCTGCCGCACCCGGTCGTCGAGGTCCCCGATGCCGAGCCGGCCGAGCGCGGCGGCCCCGGGCAGCCCGCAGTAGCCCACCAGCCGGTAGCGGGACAGTTCCCGGCCGCCTCGCGGCAGCTCGGGCCGCGGTTTCGGAGTGGGGGAGTGGGAGTGCCTGGACGGGGTGGCGGACGGGGAGCGCCGCGCCTTCGTGGACCCCTGCGGGCCCGCTCCGGAAGTGGAGCCGGCCGACTCCTCGCCGCAGCCGGCGAGCAGGCCGAGCCCGGCCGCCGCGGCCACCGAGAGCATGCCGCGCCGGCTCGGTGGCGGGGTCCCCGGCCCTCCGCCG
Organism: Streptomyces rapamycinicus NRRL 5491; assembly: GCF_024298965.1. Taxonomy (NCBI): domain Bacteria; kingdom Bacillati; phylum Actinomycetota; class Actinomycetes; order Kitasatosporales; family Streptomycetaceae; genus Streptomyces; species Streptomyces rapamycinicus. Next base: position 11,689,730 of record NZ_CP085193.1, read on the forward strand.
CCGTCGCCGTCGCCGTGCCATAGGGCGTCCTGCCCGGCCGATGCCCCCTCGGCCGTCGGCTTTCCGGATGTGCTGTGAGCCACGTTTCCCTCCGTCCGCGGCGCCGGGTCGGTGGACCGGGCACCGGTCTGTTGTGCGGGCCGATGGGTTGTCCGTGCCAGGCAGCCTGTCCGGTATGACGAAGGCGAAACGGAATAGTGTCCACCGGGCGGAGGGCATGCGTCGGTTTCAGCCCGGGCAGACGCACAGTGGTCGGGTACGGGACGTTCGTACGAGGTCGGCGAGGTCGCCGACCGGCTCCAACACGTGTCGGAATACGCCCCCTTGGCGCTCCTCGGGGTCGAGTCAGCCGACTGGTTCGGGCGGGGTCAGCCGGCGGATCGGCGCGCCCTGAAGATAGGCGCTGATGTCCTCCACCACATCGCCGTAGAACCGCTCGTAGTTGCCCCGGGTGACATAGCCGAGGTGCGGGGTGGCCAGCAGATTCGGCAGCGTACGGAACGGATCGCCCGGCGGCAGCGGCTCCCGCTCGAACACATCGACGGCCGCGCCCGCGATCCAGCCGTCCCGCAGCGCCCGCGCGAGCGCGGTCTGGTCCACGATGGCGGCGCGGGAGGTGTTCACCAGGAGCGCCGTGGGACGCATCCGCCTCAGCTCCGGCGCGCCCAGCAGCCCCCGGGTGCGGTCGCTGAGCACCAGATGCACCGAGACGATGTCGCTGGTCTCCAGCAGCTCCTCCTTCGAGTCCGCCGCCCGGACCTGCTCCGCCTCGGCGCGTTCGGCCGTCAGGTTCTCGCTCCAGGCGGCCACCTCCATGCCGAAGGCCCGGCCGACCCGCGCCACCTGGGCGCCGATCCTGCCAAGCCCCAGCAACCCCAGCCGGCGGCCGTGCAGCTCGGTGCCGACGGTGCTCTGCCACGGTCCGCCGTCCCGCAGCGCCGTGCTCTCCGGCACCAGATGGCGGGCGAGCCCCAGGATCAGCGCCCAGGTGAGCTCGGCGGTCGGTTGCGCGGAGCTGCCCGTGCCGCACACGGTGACGCCGTGGCGGGCGGCGGCCTCCAGGTCCACCGACGCATTGCGCATCCCGGTGGTGACCAGCAGCTTCAGCCGTGGCAGCCGGGCGAAGAGGGACCCGGGGAAGGGGGTGCGCTCCCGCATGATGACCACGATCTCGCAGTCCCCGATCGCCTCGGCCACCGCGTCCTCACCGGCGATGTGCTCATGGATGGGCACCACGTCCACCGCGTCGAGCCCCCCCCGACCAGTCGGCCGCCGACAGCGCCACGTCCTGATAGTCGTCGAGCACGGCACAGCGCAACTTCATGGGACTACCTCGACTACCTCGGTTTCCTCGGACAGGTACGGTGTTTCTACCACCCATGTGATGGCACCCCGGAAACGGGGGCCTGACACGTCGTCACCGCGTTTGCGGCGCCACCCTTCCGGATGACATCGGTCGCGCGGGCGTGGTGGCGCAGACGTGTTTTTTCACCGAAAGTTGGCCTCTCATGGGGTGCTGAGACATGTGTGGTTGTTTTGCGTAGTGGCACACAGGGCACCGCACACCACTGACAGCAGGCATAATCGCTGCTGCGATGGGCGCAGACGCCCAGAAAGGGGACGAAGTGAAGTGAACGCGTTGAGCGCGGACAGCAGTGTTGGTTCGACCATCGAGGTGCTGGAGGCCGAACTCCCTCAGCTGCAGAAGCAACAGGAGGCACTCAAGGGTGATTTGGAGGCCGTCACCAAGCGGCTGGAGGCGGTCAGCACCGCCCTGAGCAGTCTTCAGTCCCTCTCCACCTCCGCGGTGCCCGAGCAGGGCGGCAACGGAGCCCCGGTGGCGGTGGCGGAGCCCGTGGCCCAGCCGGCCGCGGAACCGGCCACCGAGGCCACCGCCGAGGCCGCCGCGCCCGAGTCCGCCGAGGACACGGCCACCACCGGCCGTACCTCCGCCGCCACCCGCAAGGCGGCCATCGGCCGTCAGCGCAGTGGCGGCAAGGCGGGCAAGGCGCCCGCCACCGGACGGGGCACCAAGGCGGCGGCCAAGAAGACCGCCGCCAAGAAGACGGCCGCGAAGGCCGCGGCGAAGGCTCCCAAGTCGGCCAAGGCCACGGTGAAGGCCACCAAGGCCACGGCCAAGACCGCCAAGAGCACCAAGGCCGCGGAGAAGCCGGCGGAGAAGGCCACCAAGGACACGGCCACCACCTCCGAGCGCTCCACCGGGCTCGCCGACAGCGTGCTGACCGCGCTGCGCAAGGCCGGCCGCCCCATGCGGGCCTCCGAGGTCAACGAGGCCCTGGGCCGCGAAGAGTCCCGCACCAATGTGAACTCGGTGCGCAACACCCTCGAGCGGCTGCGCTCCTCGGACCGGGCCCAGCGCTCCGGCCGTGGCCTGTACGAGGCCACGGCCACCAGCTGAGGGGTGCCGTCAGTTCACCGCCACCCATGTGTAGCGGTGTTCGGGACGGCCGGTGTCCCCGTACTTGAGCGTGAGGCTGATACGGCCCGCATGCTCGAGGTACTTCAGATAGCGCTGGGCCGTGGAGCGGCTGATGCCGGTGCGCTCCGCCACTTCATGGGCGGAGAGCGGGTGGTCGGCCTGGTCCAGGACCCGGCGTATGAGGTCGACGGTGGGCGCGGAGTGGCCCTTGGGGAGGGCGGGACCGGAGGTGTCGGCGGCCGCGAAGGCGCCGAAGATCCGGTCCACCCTCTCCTGACCGGTCTCGCCGCGCCCGCCGACGCCATCGAGGGTGCGGCGCAGTCCCGCGTAGCCGTCCAGCTTGGCCCGCAGTCCGGCGAAGCTGAACGGTTTGACCAGGTACTGCAGTGCGCCATGGCGCATCGCGGCCTGCACGGTGGCCACATCACACGCCGCCGTCACCATGATGACGTCCGCGTGGTGGCCGAGCTGGCGCATCCGGCGCACCAGCGTCAGCCCGGTCTCGTCCGGCAGGTAGTGGTCGAGCAGAACGAGGTCGACCGGGGTGCGTTCGAGGGTCGCGAGGGCCTGGGCGGCGGTATGGGCGCGGGCGGTCACCCGGTAGCCGGGCACCTGGGCCACATACGCAGCGTTGATCTCGGCGACGTGGAAGTCGTCGTCCACGACAAGAACGTCGATCATCGTGACTCTCCTGCTGCGGTGAACTCATGAGTGGGTGTGTCGTCCCCGGTGAGGGCCTCGGGCAGGACGACGGTGAACACCGCCCCGCCACCCGCCCGGGCGGTGACCCGGGCCATCCCTCCGTATCGCTCGGCCAGCCGCCGCACCAGGGCCAGTCCGATGCCCCGGCCGCGCGGCGACACCGCGGCGGACCCGCCGTGGGCGTCGGGGCCGTCCGGGCCGCGAGGGGCGGACCGCTTGGTGGACCAGCCCTCGGTGAAGATCTGTTCGCGCATCCCAGGTGGCACCCCCGGACCGGTGTCGCTCACCCGCAGCACGGCGGTGGTGCCCTCGGCCCTCAGCTCGACCTCGATGAGCGGGGTGGGCGAGCGGTGTGCGGCCACCGCGTCCAGCGCGTTGTCGATGAGGTTGCCGAGCACGGTCACCAGATCGCGCGGATCGACCACCCGCCCCGGCAGCAGCGTCGCGGGGGAGATCCGCAGGGCGACCCCGCGCTCGGCCACGATGGCCGACTTGCCGACCAGCAGCGCCGACAGCATCGGATCGTGCACCCGTTCGGAGATCTGCTCTGCCGAGGCACGCCGGGCGTTGGTCAGCTCGGCGACGAACTGCGCCGCCCGCTCGTGCAGTCCGAGCTCCAGCAGCCCCAGCAGGGTGTGCAGCCGGTTGGCGTGTTCGTGGTCCTGGGCGCGCAGCGCGTCCAGCAGCCCGCGGGTGCTGTCCAGCTCACGGCCCAGCAACTCCAGCTCGGTGCGGTCCCGCAGCGTCGCCACCGCCCCGCCGTCCTTGGTGGGCATGCGGTTGGCCACCAGCACCCGGCCGCCGCTGACGGTCAGCAGATCCGCCCCGTCCACCCGCCCCGCCAGCACCTCGGTGGTACGGCCCGGGGGCAGCGACTCCTCCAGGGTGCGTCCGGTGGCGTCCGGGTGGATCCCCAGCAGCCGTCCGGCCTCGTCGTTGACCAGGCGGATCCGGCCCCGCCGGTCGAAGGCCACCACCCCTTCGCGGATGCCGTGCAGCATCGCCTCCCGCTCGTCGAGCAGCGCCGAGATGTCCGCGAACGCCACACCGTGGGTGCGGCGGCGCAGTCGGCGCGAGACGGCGATCGCCGCGAGGACGCCCACCGCGAGCGCCGCCCCGGCGTACAGCAGCAGCCGGGGCACCGCCGCCAGCAGCTGGTCGCGCACGCTGCCGTAGCCGATGCCCACCGAGACCGCCCCGATGATCCGGCCGTCCCTGGCCCGCAGCGGCACCTTGGCGCGGGCCGAGCGGCCGAGCGTCCCCACGTCGATCTGGAGGACCTGCCGGCCGGAGAGCGCCTCGCGCGGATCGGTGGAGACGTGTTCGCCGATCCGGGCGGTGGTGGTGTGCGACCAGCGCACCCCCCGGGAGTCCATCACCACGATGTACAGCGCCCCGGTGGACCGGCGGATCCGCTCCGCCGCCCGCTGCACCGGACCCGACGGGGTGGGCTTCGTAGCGGCGAGGTCCCGGGCGATGTCCGGATCGGCCGCGGTGGTCTGGGCGATGGCGAGCGCCTGGTGCATCGCCTGGTTGTCGATCTCGGAGCTGAGCGGGGCCAGGAAGAGCGCGGTCGCCAGCACCATCACCCCGGCGGTGATGGACAGCTGTGCGGCGAGCACCTGACCGGAGACACGCCGGGGCCATCGGATACGCATGATGGGCCCCCTGTCTCCCGTCTCGAGGTCCCGTGTGGTCCCGTACGCGAGCGGTAGTGCTTCGTCCGTTTATGGTGCTGTGAAGGCACCGTAAAGGCGCCCGGGGCGTATGCCCAGTCTCCGTAGCGTTTTCGTTGCGCGGGCGCGAGCAAAACGAGCAGAACGCGGTTTGTGAGCGCAAGGGCGCGTTGTGCTCACAAGACTGCCGCTGTGGCGCGGGTCACTCCTACCCTCCCGGCCATGAGCAGCCACACCAGCCCCGCCATCGAGCTGCGGGGAACGAGCAAGGCGTTCCGGACACCGTCCGGGGCCCTCCACACCGCGGTCAAGGATCTGGACCTGACCGTCGGACACGGTGAGTTCGTCGCCGTCGTCGGACCCACCGGCTGCGGCAAGTCCACGACACTGACGCTGGTCAGCGGGTTGGAGGAGCCCACAGAGGGCGATGTGCTGGTGGCCGGTGAACCGGTCCGCGGCATCGCCTCCAACGTGGGCTTCGTCTTCCAGCAGGACGCGGTGTTCCCCTGGCGCAGCGTGCTGTCGAACGTGATGGCCGGACCGCGCTTCCGCGGTGTGCCCAAGGCGGAGGCGAAGGTGCGGGCCCGTGAGTGGCTGGCCCGGGTCGGCCTCTCCTCCTTCGAGGACCGCTATCCCCACCAGCTGTCGGGCGGCCAGCGCAAGCGCGTGGCGCTGGCCTCCACCTTCGTCAACGACCCCGAGATCCTGCTGATGGACGAGCCGTTCTCGGCGCTCGACGTACAGACCCGCGCGCTGATGTCGGACGAACTCCTGGAGCTGTGGGCGGGGACCGGCGCCTGCGTCGTCTTCGTCACCCACGACCTGGAGGAATCCATCGCCCTGGCCGACAAGGTCGTGGTGATGACGGCCGGACCGGCCACCGTCAAGGAGGTCTTCGAGATCGATCTGCCCCGGCCCCGCAAGGTGGAGCAGGTGCGGCTGGAGCCGCGGTTCGTGGAGATCTACCGGGAGATCTGGTCCTCGCTCGGCGAAGAGGTCCGCATCACCCGCGAGAGGGGTGCCGTCGATGCCTGAGACCATCTCCGCCACGGCCGCCCCCGCCGTCGGCAAGACACCCGGTACCGAGCGCTCCAGGGCCCGGGCGCGCGCCGCCCGCAACCGCGCCATCCTCGTCCAGGGCACCCGGGCCCTGGTGCTGCTCGGCGTCATCGGGCTGTGGGAATGGCTGGCCCGCACCTCCGTCATCGACCCCTTCAACTTCTCGATGCCCTCGAAGATCTGGGAGCAGCTCAAGCAGTGGGCACTGCACGGCACCGCGCAGGGCTCGCTGTGGGAGCAGATCTGGTACACGCTCTACGAGGCGCTCCTGGGCTGGGGCATCGGCGTCGTGGCCGGTGTGGTGCTGGGGATCGCGTTCGGCCGGATCGCCTTCCTCGCCGATGTGCTCGGCCCGTACATCAAGGTGCTCAACGCGCTGCCGCGGATCGTCCTCGCGCCCATCTTCCTCATCTGGTTCGGCCTCGGCCCGGCCTCGAAGGTGGCCTCGGCCGTCGTCCTGGTCTTCTTCCCTGTCTTCTTCAACGCCTTCCAGGGCGCCCGGGAGGTCGACCGCAACCTGGTGGCCAACTCCCGGATCCTCGGCGCGAGCAACCGCCAGGTCACCCTCCAGGTGGTGATTCCCTCCGCCACCTCATGGATCTTCACCAGCCTCCATGTCAGCTTCGGCTTCGCCCTCATCGGCGCCATCGTCGGCGAGTACATCGGCGCCACCAAGGGGCTCGGCCTGCTGGTGTCCTCCTCGCAGGGCACCTTCAACGCCGCCGGTGTGTACGCCGCCATGGTGATCCTCGCCGTGGTGGCCCTGCTCGCCGAGGGGCTGCTGACCTTCCTGGAGAAGCGGCTCTTCCGCTGGAAGCCCGCCCAGCCCGGCGAGGACCGCTGAGCCCCGCCCCCTTCTTCCCGGCTCCCGCCGGGCCCCGCCCTCCGTCTCCCCGTTCATCCCCGCTCATCCCCGCTCACAAGGACGTGACCCCATGCACAGCAGTGCCAAGTTCTCCGCGGCCGCCGTCGCCGCGGCGCTCGCTCTGACCACCCTCACCGCCTGCGGCGGCGACTCCAGCGCCTCCGGCGGCGAGGACGGCAAGGTCAAGATCATGGTGGGTGGCCTGGACAAGGTCATCTACATGCCCGCGATGCTCACCCAGCGGCTCGGCTACTTCAAGGCGGAGGGCCTCAAGGTCCAGCTGCTCACCGAGCCCGCCGGGGTGCAGGCCACCACCTCGCTGGTCGCGGGCGACGTCCAGGGCGTCGTCGGCTTCTACGACCACACCCTCGATCTGCAGGTCAAGGGCAAGCAGGTGGAGTCCGTCGTCCAGCTCGCCCAGGCCCCCGGCGAGGTCGAGGTGGTCTCCAACAAGGCGGCGGGCGACCTGAAGTCGCCCGAGGACTTCAAGGGCAAGAAGCTCGGTGTCACCGGTCTGGGCTCCTCCACGGACTTCCTGACCAAGTACCTCGCGGTCGACAGCGGCGTGAAGACCAGCGAGTTCACCCCGGTGGCGGTCGGCGCGGGGCAGACCTTCATCTCGGCCCTCAAGCAGGGCTCCATCCAGGGCGGTATGACCACCGATCCGACGGTCGCCCAGATCGTGGAGCAGAAGATCGGCAAGGTCCTGATCGACATGCGCACACCGGAGGGCTCCAAGCAGGCCCTCGGCGGTCTGTACCCCTCCTCCTCGCTGTACATGAACGCCGACTGGGTGAACGGCCACAAGGGCACCGTGCAGAAGCTCGCCAACGCCTTCGTGAAGACCCTGAAGTGGATGTCCACCCACTCGGCCGAGGACATCGCCGCCAAGATGCCGAGCGACTACGCGCAGGGCGGCGCCAAGCTCTACGCGGAGTCCATCAAGAGCACCCTGCCGATGTTCACCAAGGACGGGGTGATGCCGGCGGACGGCCCGGCGACCGTCGAGCGCGTCCTCAAGGCGTTCAACCCCAATCTGAAGAACGCCACGGTGGATCTGAAGAAGACCTACACCACCGAGTTCGTCAAGAAGGCGGGCTAGGGCTTTCCGGCGGATCGTGACGCCTGCGGCGGGCTGTTCCCCTCCCCGCCCCTTCCCGATACTGGGGCTCCGCCCCAGGCCCCGGGCTCCGGCGGAGCCCCTGCCATGCGGCTCCGCCGCGTGATCCGCCGGACACCCCGTAGGCCCGGGGCGGGTTGCGCGGATTGACAGTCCCGCGCCCGTGGCGGGCGGGTGTTTTCTCCCTGGTTCACGAAGACGCGCCGGGTGGCCGGGCGGAAGGCTGTGCGGCGTCACTCCGTATCCCTTCCGAGGAGGAACACCGCATGACCCGACACGGAAGCAGACGCCTCACCGCGCTGCTGGCCTGTACCGCGGCCCTCACCGGTGCCGCCCTCAGCACCGCCGGGGCCGCTCAGGCGGCGGCCCCGGCGACGGCGCCGACGGCGACCACCTGCACCGACCCCAAGACCGGCGTCCCGCTCACCGCCACGATCGAGGGCGACAAGAACGCCAATGCCATCTGGGGCACACCCGGCAGCGTCGTCAACGCCTTCTCCGGGGACGACTGGGTCTTCTCCGACCTGATCAGCACCTCCGCCGTGGTCTGCCTCGGTGACGGCTCGGACAACTTCAACCCCAGCGACCCGGCCAATGTGTCGGTGGGGACGTACTTCGGCGTGAGCGGCCAGAACGGCAACGACAACATCACGGGGGGCACCGGCAACGACTACCTCTTCGGCGACAGCCCCGACAACGCGTCCCACTCCGGCAACGACACCCTGATCGGCGGTCCCGGCTACGACGTGGCGAACGGCGGCCCGGGGATCGACCGGTGCGACGCCGAGGTCGAGATCAACTGCGAGCTCTGAGGACGGGCGGCGGGGGGCCTGGTAGGCCGCCGGGGGGCTCCCGGGCGGCCTACGTCCCGTCGGCGCACCCGGCTCATGCCGGCCAGGCGCCGGAGGCGGCCCTGGCGACCACGGTGCTCAGGATGCGTACGCCACGGGCTGATCCGGGGTCGACGTCGGTGAGCCGGCGCACCCGCTGGAGACGGTAGTCCAGGGTCCGCGGATGGATGTTCAGCGCGGCGGCGGTGTTCCTGCGGTGCATGTCGTGGGCGTAGTACGTCTCCAGGGTGGCGAGCAGCTCGGGGCCCCGGGCGAGGGACCGGGCCATGCCGGACAGCCAGCTGTCGATGTCGCGGTCCTCGGCGACGGCCAGTTCGACGAAGACATCGGCCAGGGTGTGCGGGCGGCGGGGCACGGGCTGGAGCGGAGCCGCCAGACTGATGCGCCGGGCGCGAGCGTACGCGTCGGCCAGCGCACGGACACGGCCCGTACTGGTGCCGACCGCGCAGGGCCGCGCCACCGCCTCGCCCGCGTCGCGCACGAAGGCGAGCGCCCGGTCCCGCGCCGACCGGTCGCGGTCCGGCCGGGCCGTGTCAGGGGCGCGGTCCCGGCCGGCGGGCACCAGGGCCACCAGCTCCTCCGCCCGGGGCCAGGCGATCGGCATCCGGTGGTGGGCCAGGAGGGCTTCGACGATCGCCTCGCGCCCTCCGGCGGCCGGGGCGGGACGTCCGGGGACGCGGACGACCACCACCTCGTACGACGCGGCCGGGCTCATGCCGACGGCGCGGGCGAGGCCCGGGGCCAGTGAGTCGTCGGCGAGGAGGGCCGTGGTGAGGGCGCGCACCCGGGCGACGAAGGGGAGGCGGCGCTTCTGCTCCGCCGCATGGCCGCGGGTGTAGGCGTCGATGCCGCGGGTGCCCTGCGTGGTGAACCAGGCCATGACCCGCATCAGTTCATCGGTGTTCTCCGGGCCGGACGCCTCCTGGATCTCCCGGAGCATGAGGTTGGTGTGCAGACCGAGGACCCGCCGCCGGGACGCGGCGGACATCCCCGTCCTGGCCCGCGACGCGCCCATCGACGCGATGTGGTCGAGGTCCTCCTGGGTGAGGGGGGTCCCGTCGGGGGCTAAGTCCAGGGTGCGGCGTCTGAGCCAGACCGCGTAGTCCAGCGCCTCGGCTCGTCGCCGGCCGTCGTGCTCGACGAACCGGTACTCGGGGATCTCCTGTCCGTAGACCTCCACTTCGTGGCGCGCGTCGTCCAGGGTGCGCCGGGCCAGCTCGGCGAAGAGATGACTTCCCATCGGGCGGTGCCTCCGTCAGTCGTTCGGGAACTCCCGCGGGACCGCACGGGGACAACTCCCGCGCGGGGGGCGGTGCTCCACGCGGCGTTCCCGAGGTCGGATGGGTCGGGGCCGAGCATGCCACCAGCCGCCGTCGGCCGGACGGCACGGACGGCATCGCGTGCGCGGAATTTCACCTCGCGGCCGTCCGGGCGCTCACCTAGCGGCACGTCCGGGCGCTCACCTCTCGGCCGTCCGGGCGACTCACCTCGCGGCCGGTCGGGCGACCATGCCGGTCAGCTGGACGACGGCATCGTCGGCGAACAGCCCGCGGCCCGCCGCGATACGGCGCTCCCGCCACCCGGAGGGCTCGGTGACCGCGTCGAGCAGCCGCACCAGCTCCCACGGGTCCCGCGCGTGGTCCGAGAGCCCCAGCGCCGCCATCCGCCGGACGCCCTCGCGGCCATGGCCCGGGATGGGGCGGTAGCCGATCACGGGCACACCGGCGGCCAGCGCCTCCAGCGCGGTCTGACCGGCCGCGTTGTCCACCACGGCCCGTACGGCGGCCAGCAGACCCGGCATGTCCGGCTCCCAGCCGAGGGCCGCCACCTCCGGGCGGCGCGACAGCTCGGCGCGCAGCCGCTCGTCCCGGCCGCACAGCACCACCGGCAGATACCCCGCCCCGGACACCAGCCGCGCGGTGTCCGCCACGCGTGTGCCCGCGCCCCACGCCCCCACGGACAGCAGCACCGGCGGCCTCCCGGGCGCGAGCGCGCCCAGGCGCCGCCGCCACCGCCCCGCGCCGTGCGCCGGGCCGAAGAAGCGCGCCGCCACCACCGGCCCGGTGGCCACCGACGGGCGGCCCAGTGCCCGGCGCACGGTGTCGGCGGCGTCCGGGGTGACACACAGATGCAGATCGTTGCCCGGGTGCAGCCACTGGCGGTGCACCGCGAAATCGGTCACCACGACCGCGCTGGGCACCCCCAGGGCCCCGCGCGCCCGCAGTCTGCCGGTCAGCTGCGCGGCCAGGTGGAACACCGGGACGACGACGTCCGGCCGTTCCCGCTCCACCAGCGCCAGCAGCCGGTCCTCGGCGAGCGCGGCCAGCGGGGCACTGCCCGGCCGGGGGCCTTTGCCGGGGCGGAAGAACGCCCGGTAGATGCCCTCGTACACCACCGGTGCGCGGCGGATGGCCGTCCGGTAGAACGAACGCAGCCCCGCCCCGATCCGGTGCGGCAACAACTCCAGCACGTCCACCCGGCCGGCCCCCTGGCCCCGGTCCTCCAGCCTGCGGACCAGTTCGGCGGCGACCGCGTCATGTCCGGCTCCCATCCCGGCGCTGACAACGAGAAAGCGTGCCGACAGCGGGTGCATGACCACCTCCGATGGTGCGAGGCGCGGCTCCTCATGGCTCACTGGAGGTATCCGCTCCGCATGCCGTCAAACCGCGCGCTCGACGGCCGGTGACCCAGGACCAGCGGCCGGTCGGCGGCGAGACAGGGAGATGCCATGATCCGCCCCCTCCCGGACACCCCCCTGGATCGCGGCCAGGTACGGGACACCGGGCATCCGGCAGCCCCCGGGACGAGGGTCGCGCTGGTGACCGGCGCCTCCTCGGGCATCGGGGCCGCCATCGCCGACCGGATCGCGGCCGAGGGCGGATGGCGGCTGCTGGTCAGCGGCCGCCACCGGGAACGGCTCGACCGCGTGGCCGCCAGGACGTCGGCCCTCGCCCTCCCCGCCGATCTGGCCGCGCCGGAGGGCCCGGAGGCGCTCTTCAGGGACGCCCTCCGTGCCGCCGGACGGGTGGATCTGCTGGTCGCGGGGGCGGGCGTGGGCTGGGCGGGCCCGTTCGCCACCATGCCGCCCGCCGCTATCGACCAGGTGGTCCGCGTCGATCTGCTCGCCGCGATGCGCCTGGTCCGCATGGTCGTCCCCCGGATGGAGGCCGAGCGGCGCGGGCAGATCGTGCTGATCGGCTCGGTGGCCGGGACCGTCGGGGTGCGCGGCGAGGCGGTGTACTCCGCGGCCAAGGCCGCGCTCGGCGTCTTCGCCGACGCCCTGCGCCACGAGCTGGGCCGGGCCGGGGTGCGCGTCACCCATGTGGTCCCCGGCGTGGTGGACACCCCGTTCTTCGCCCGGCGCGGCGCCCCGTACACCCGGCGGCTGCCCCGCCCGCTGCCGCCCGAGCGGATCGCCGACGCGGTCTGGGAGGCGGTCGAGCACGGCCGGGACGAGGTGTACGTACCGGCCTGGATGCGGCTGCCGGCGGTGGTCCGGGCCCTGGCCCCCCGGCTGTACCACCGGTTGGCCACACGCTTCGGGTGACCCCCGGTGAGCGCCCTGACCGTCGTACTGGCCCTGCTGTCCGCACTGGGCAACGGAGCGGCCTCGGTACTGCAGCGGCGGGCCGCGATGGACCAGGTCCGGGAGGAGCGGGGCGACGGCGGGCCGATGCGGAGCCTGCTGCGGCTGGCGCGGCTGCTGCGCCGCCCGTTCTGGCTGGCCGGTCTCGCCGCGATGATGGTGTCCGCGGTGGCGCAGGTGGGCGCGCTGGCGGTCGGGCGGCTCTCGGTGGTCCAGCCGCTGCTGGTCAGCGAGCTGCTGTTCACGCTGGTGGTCGGCAGTCTGGTGTTCCGCCACCGCCCGGACGGCCGGACCTGGCTGTCGTTCGTGATGCTCGCCGCCGGGCTCGCGCTGTTCCTGGTGGCGGCCGACCCCTCCAGCGGCTCGCCCACCGCGCGCAACGGCCACTGGATGCCGGTGGGCGTGGTGGTGGCCATCGTCGTGGGCGCCCTGATCGCGGTGGCCCGGGTGCTGCGCGGGGCCGCGCGCGCCGTGGCCCTGGGCAGCGCCACCGCCGCCTGCTTCGCCTGCACCGCGGCGCTGATCAAGGAGTTGACCGGGCGGTTCCCCGGTGGGGTGGTGGAGGTGCTCACCGACTGGCCGCTGTACGCGGTGTGCGCCGTGGGACTGCTGAGCTTCCTGCTGCTGCAGAGCACCCTGCGTGCGGGCACCCTGGCCGCCTCGCAGCCCGCGCTCACCCTCGGCGACGCCCTGGTCAGCATCGCGCTGGGCTGGATGCTGTTCGGCGAGCGCATCGAGCTGGGGCTGCGCATCGTGCCCGAAGTGGCCGGGATCCTGCTGATGGCGGCCGGAATCGTGGGCCTGACCCGCTCGCCCGCCATGTCCGGCGCCTGGGACCAGGCCGTCCCCGAACCGCCGCGGAACGCCGGGACACCGCTTCCCGGCGGGCGGAGCGGCCCCGGCGGCGAGGGAACACCATGAGCGTGCGCCACCGCTCCGGTGTCCTGGTGCGCAACGCCGCGCTGCTCGCGGCGGCCGCGCACCTCGCCCCCGCCGGCACCTGGCTGCCCGGGCCCCGGCGCGCCCTGTTCCCCACCCTGGCGGGCCGCGGCCGGCGCGGCCATGTGGCCCTCACCTTCGACGACGGACCCGATCCACGCACCACCCCGCGCTTCCTCCAGGTGCTCGACGAGCTGGGTGTCCGCGCCACCTTCTTCGTCCTGGGGGACGGCGTGACGCGCTTCCCGCACACCACCCTGGAGATCGTCCGCCGGGGGCATGAGCTCGCCGTCCACGGCTGGACCCACAGCCGCCCCTGGCTGCCCACGGTGTCCCGGGACGCCCACGAGGTGGCCCGGGCCGCCCGCGCGATCCGGCTGGCCACCGGCGCGGTGCCGCGGTGGTACCGGCCGCCTTACGGCATCCTCACCGGCGGCCGCTGGCTGGCGGCGGCCCGGGCCGGGCTCACCCCGGTCCTCTGGTCGGCCTGGGGGCGCGACTGGACCGCGGACGCCACCCCGGGGTCGGTGGCCGCCGCCGTACGGCGCGATCTGCGCGGCGGGGCCACCGTTCTGCTGCACGACACCGACCGCGCCGCGGCCACGGGCTGCTGGCGCGCCACGCTGGCCGCGCTGCCCGTGCTGGTGGCGGAGTGCCGGGCCGCGGGTCTGCAGGTGGGACCGCTGGCCGAGCACGGGATACGACACCGATGAGCTCAGCCGTCGCGCAGCCGGGCCATCCTCCGGGGGTCCACGATCCGGTCGAAGTCCTCGGCGCCGATGTGGCCGCTGGCGATGGCCGCCTCGCGCAGGGTCGTTCCCTCGGCGGCGGCCTTACGGGCGATCTCGGCGGCCTTGTCGTGGCCGATCCGCGGGGACAGCGCGGTGACCAGCATCAGCGAACGGGCCAGATAATCGTCGATCCGCTCGCGGTTCAGCTCGATGCCCTCGACGCAGTACGCGCGCAGCTTCTCGCAGGCGTCGGCGAGGATGCGGGCGGAGTGCAGGAAGTCGCTGATGACCAGCGGCCGTGCCGCGTTGAGCTGGAAGTTCCCCCGGGTGCCCGCGTGCGCCACGGCGGCGTCGTCGGAGAGCACCTGGATGCACACCATCATCATGGCCTCGCACTGCGTCGGGTTGACCTTGCCGGGCATGCTGGAGCTGCCGGGCTCGTTCGCGGGCAGCGTCAGCTCCCCGATCCCGCCGTGCGGGCCGGAGGCGAGCCAGCGGATATCGTCGGCGATCTTCATCAGGGGGACGGCGAGACCCCGCAGCCCGGCGGAGGCGGCCACCATGGTGTCCACACCGCTCTGCGCCGCGAAGGAGTTGGACGCCACCTTGAACGGATGGCCGGTGGCCACGGCGATCTCCCGGGCCACCGCCGGTCCGAAGCCCTCGGGGGCGCCCAGACCGGTGCCGACCGCCGTGCCGCCGATGGCGAGCTGGTACAGATCCGGCAGCGTGGCCCGCAGCCGCTCCAGCGCGTCGGAGAGCTGGGCGGCGTAGCCGGACCACTCCTGCCCCACGGAGAGGGGGACCGCGTCCCGCAGATGGGTGCGGCCGGTCTTGACGATGTCGTACCAGGTCCGGGACTTGGCGGCGATGGCCTCCTGGAGCAGGCTGACCTGCGGCAGCAGCGGGTCGTGCAGGACGCGCACCGCGGCGATGTGCATGGCCGTGGGGAAGGTGTCGTTGGAGGACTGGCCCAGATTGACGTGGTCATTGGGGTGCACCGGCTCCTTGCTGCCCACGACGCCGCCGACCAGCTGGATCGCGCGATTGCTGATGACCTCGTTGACGTTCATATTGGTCTGGGTGCCGGAGCCCGCCTGCCACACGTACAGCGGGAAGTGGTCGTCCAGCGCGCCGGAGACCACCTCGTCGGCCACATGCGCGATCAGATCCGCCTGCCACCCCGCCAGCCGCCCCTCCCGGCCGTTGACCAGCGCGGCGGCCTTCTTCACATAGCCGTACGCGTGGTAGACCGCCTTGGGCATGCGGTCGTCACCGATCGCGAAGTGGACCAGGGCCCGCTGGGTCTGGGCGCCCCAGTACCGGTCGGCCGGGACCTCGACGGTGCCCAGCGCGTCCGTCTCCCGCCGGGTGCCGGTGGCGTCGATGCGGGTGGGCAGGTCCCGCCGCACCCTCGGGGTGCCCCGGGGTCCCCGGCGCCGGTGGGGCGTGTTCATCGCGTGCTCTCCCAGACGGATGGCAGCCCATCCATACGCACACTCCGCATCACGGCTGTGGCCCTCCCCGCCAGTGTCGCTCCGCACCGTCCCGGCCGCATCCGGCCGGGACGGCGCCGCGTTCGGCCGATCCGGGCGTCAGCCCCGGCCCGCGCCGCCGTGCACGGCCTTGCTGACGGCGGTGGTGAACTCGGTGGTGGAGGCGGCGCCGCCCGGCGATATCGGGGGCGGAGCCGTGGGACGCCTGGGCGACCTCCTGGCACACGGTGCGGAACAGCCCGGTGGTGAGCTTGAGGACATTGGCCTTGTGGACGACGGTGAGCTTCTTACGGCGGGAGCGGGCCGGCTCGAAGGCGACGCGGGCGACCCGCTCGGTGGCCGCCCGGGTGACGGTTCCCATCATGATGGCCGTGTCGGGCGTGGGCTTTCAGCAGGCACCGAGTACTTCGTCCATATGCTCGGCCCGATGGCCCTGACCAGCCTGGCCATCATCGCCTTCGCCGTCCTCACCGGGGCCATCACCGTCACCTGACCCCGGCCATCATCGGCCCGGCACCCCGGGACCTCAGATCCGGGTGCGCAGCCGGATGAGGGTGCCGTCCGCGTCGGCCTGCATCTGCACCACGTCGCACAGCATGCGGACGCCCCACAGCCCGAACCCGGGCTCGGAGTCGGCCGGCGGGGCGAAGCCCCACAGCGCGTCCGGGTACCAGTGGCCGGGCCCGGAGATCTCGCAGACCAGATCGCCGTCGTGGACCCACGTGCCCAGCCGCGCCGGGGCCCCGCCGTGCCGGATCGCGGTGGTGGACACCTCGCTCACGGCCGCGACCATGTTGCGCAGCGCGTCATGGCCCATGCCGTGCCGGCTCGCCCGCTCGGCCACGAAGGTGCGCACGGCGTCCAGGTCGGTCGAGACGATCGACACGGACTCGGCCGTGCGCGGGGCGGACGGCAGGGGGCGCCGGTCGCAGGTGGCGCTGAACGGGCCGGGGTCGGTGTAGGCGTCGCTCTTCTCCGGACCCTGGCCGTCGATGATCTCGGGGTGGGTCTGGCGCGCGTAGGCGAGGATCTCGGGGTGCAGCAGACGACGGTCGTAGCAGCAGATGGCGCGGGCGCCGGAGTGGGCGAAGGCCGCGTTGACGATCGACTCGTAGCGCGCCCACTCCACCACCTCGAGCGGGGTACGGCCCTGCCACACCGGTTCGGCGATCACCCGGACCCGGCGCGGCTTCTCGGCCTTCACGAAGGAGTCATAGGCGGCGATGGTCTTGACGGGGTGCTGGTACCAGCTGAGCGCCTCCTCGAACTGCACCGCCTTGGCGTCCGGCCCGAGCGCGTCCCGCAGCGCGTCGATGTTGGAGGTGGCCGCGACGACGGCCACGGCGTCGTCCGCCTCCAGGCCTTCGCGGAGGAACGGGACGCAGATGTCGACCACGTCCTCCTCGTCGCGGTAGAGGAATCCGCGATGCATCATCGCATCGCGGTGGTCCGCGACGGGGCTGCTCGGGCTGGTCATCGGGCCTCCCTGGGGCTCGGCCGGCGAAAACACGCGGTGCGTCATCGAATTTCCGGACGGTATAGCGCAGTCTGCCACTTCCCCGGCCCGGTGCGCAGCCTGTTCCGGCCATACATGGACGGCGTCCTGACGGTGCATTAGCATTCTCGGGCGTGACAGAGCTGAAGAACATCAACGCAAATGGACTTGATTTCGGGTATTTCGAAGCGGGCCCGGCCGACGCCCCATTGGCGCTCTGCTTGCACGGCTTCCCGGACTCCGCGCACTCCTGGCGCCATCTGCTTCCCGCGCTCGCGGACGCGGGCTACCACGCCGTGGCGCCCTTCCTGAGGGGCTACGCGCCCAGCGGCATACCCGCCGACGGCGCCTACCAGGCGGGTGCGATCGCGGCGGACGCCAACGCGCTCCACGAGGCGTTCGGCGGCGACGGCGACGCCGTGCTCATCGGCCATGACTGGGGCGCCATCGCCGCGTACGGCGCCACCGGCAGCGCCCCCGGGCGCTGGCGGCGCGCGGTCACGATGTCGGTGCCCCCGCTGGGCGGGGTGCTGGCCGACTTCTTCAACTATGACTACGGCCAGTTCAAGCGCTCCTTCTACATCTTCCTGTTCCAGACGCCGCTGGCCGAGGCCGGGGCGGCGGCGCACGACATGGCCCTGATCGACGGTCTGTGGCGCGACTGGTCGCCCGGGTACAAGGACGCCGCCGAGGACATCGCGCACGTCAAGGAGAGCCTGCGGGACCCGGCCCACCTCGCCGCCGCGATCGGCTACTACCGGGCGCTGTTCGACCCGTCGCGCCATGTGGAGGCGTACGCGGCCGAGCAGGAGGCCGTCACCCGGACCGGGGAGGTCCCCATCCTCTATCTGCACGGCACCGATGACGGCTGCATCGGCGCCGATGTCGTCCAGGGGGCCGGGGACCACCTGCCCGCGGGCTCGCGGATGGAACTGATCGACGGCACCGGGCACTTCCTCCACCTGGAGCGGCCCGAGCGGATCAACCGGGAGGTCCTGGCCTGGCTCGCCGGGTGACCGGGCGGCCCTGGGCGCGTGCCAAGCAGCCATATGGCGTGTGAGCAGGGCATTTTCCAACGCGGAACGCGATGCGGCCGCGGCGGGACCCCGACCGGGGGCGGACCCGGTCGAGCCGCCGCGGCCGTCGCTTTACCGCCGGTATACCGCCGCTGATCCACCCTCTTCCATGCTGGACGCATCGCTACAGCCGCCCGGTAGGGACGCGTCTGGAGAGGGCCTGTGAACGTCGACCAGCAGCATCAGCCTCATGTCGAGGACGAACCCCTCTACGCCTGGAGCACGTTTCAGCTCTGCGGCGGGGTGGAGGGGTCCGGCCCGAGCGGCACCTGCCGGGCCGAACGCACCGCCCGTGCCTGTCTCGAAGCGGCGCTCCAGGCCACCGCGGCCCACTCCGGGGCGTACTCCTGGGGCCAGCTCAGCCGGGTGTCCGCGGATATCGACCTGCCCTTCCACCTGTGGGCGCGGGATCCGCTCGCCTGGGCCGAACCGGGGCCGAAGAAGACGGTCACGTGGCGTCCGGGCGCGGCTCCGCACCCGCAGTGATCCGGAACCGTCGGGGGTGAGGCGAGGCAGTGCTAGTGGTAAGGGAATCACGATGAAGAGCAGCGGACCCGGCATCGGGCTCAGGACGAGGGAGTGGCGGCCGGCCGACCACGGACGTCTTGCGGTCAGCGAGGCGAACCCGGCCAGGGTCTACAACTATCTCGTCGGCGGCAAGGACAATTACCTCGCCGATTACGAGCAGGCTCAGCGATTTCTCGGTGTCGCATCGGAAGTCCGCGACACCGCGCTCTCCAATCGGAGATTTCTGCACCGTGCCGTCCGTCATCTCGCCGCCAATGGAATCAGCCAATTCCTGGATATCGGCGCGGGATTGCCGGCGACCCCGAATGTGCATGAAATCGCCCAGGCCGTGAATCCCCGGGCCCGGGTGGTCTACGCCGACAACGACCCCATCGTGGCGAGCCACGGCCAGGCCCGGCTCTCCGTCTCCGGCACCACGATGGTCAAGACCGACATCCGCTCGCCCGAGGAGCTCCTGGGCCATGAGGAGCTGCGGCGGCTGCTCGACCCCGCACAGCCGGTCGCGATCCTGCTGACGCTCGTCCTCGACTACATCGAAGACCTGGCGAACCCCGTCGGCATCGTCCGCCGGCTCATGGACTGGGCCGCGCCGGGCAGCTGTCTGGTCCTCTCCCACGCCACCGGTGACTTCACGCTCGACACCGACCGGGACTGGGAGGTCATCAGCTTCGAGGACCCGGTGTCCCTGGTCGCCCGCGACCATGCCGGGATCATGGAGTTCTTCGCCGGGCTCGACCTGCTCGCCCCGGGCCTGGTGCAACTGCCCTCGTGGCGTCCGGGCATCGGCGCCGAGTCCGATCCGAGCCGGGTGTGGGCCTACGGCGGGGTGGCCCGCAAGCCGTAGCCCCCGGCCGTCCCTTCAGCCGTAGCCCCGGCAGCCCCTTCGCCCGCCCGACGTCCGCCCCGGACCCCGCCTCAGCGAGGGCCGGGGCCGATCTGCAGGGTCATACAGGCGGGGAAGAGCCCGCTCCAGGTGTGCCCGCGCCAACTCTCGTACGTACCGGGGCGCTTCCACACCGGCAGGGCCTGGTCCATATGGGCCCGGCCCTCGGGGAACCTGCCCTGCTCCATATAGGTGATCCCGATCTCGTAGAGGGCGAAGCCCTCATGGTGGATGTTGCCCGTGCGGCGGGCGTACTCCAGGCTCTCCTTGAAACAGGTCAGGGCGTCCTCGGGGCGGCCCAGGCCCCGGTGGGCCCGGCCGAGGTTGCCCAGGCCGATCACCTCGGCCGGCAGATCCCCGGCCTCCCGGGCGAGGGCGAGCTGCCGCTCCTGCACCGTGATGGCCTCCTCGTACAGGCCCAGTTCGCACAGCGCGTCCGCGAGATTGCACGCGGTGCGCAACTCGCCCTCCCGATGGTCCAGTTCGCGCCAGATCTCCAGCGCGGACTCCAGGGTGGTGCGCACCTCGTCATAGCTGTGCTGCAGCCAGTACGCGGCGGAGAGGCCGTCCAGCCCCCACGCCTCACTCTCCGGGTCGCCCAGGCGGCGGGCGGTCTCGACGGCCAGCTCGTTGATGGTCTGGAGATCCTGGGCGTGGGCCCGGGGGAAGAGGAACCACTGGAGCGCCCGCGCCAGCCGCAGCCCCAGGCGCGCGATCGCCTCGGGCTGGGCGGGCTCGGCGGCGTGGGCGACGGCGGCCAGCAGATTGGGCAGCTCGTCCTTCAGCCAGCTCTCCGCCTCGTCCTGGCCGCTCAGCGGCACCGCCGGGCCCTCGACGGGGTGCCGGGGCCAGGGGCGGAGCGGGTCGAGCAGGGTGACCGCCCGCTGGGCGGTGGCCGCGTAGCAGGTCAGCGCCCGCTCCAGCGCCGCCGCGCGCTCCGCCCCGGGCTCCTCCTGCTCCGCCTGCTCCGACGCGAACAGCCGCAGCAGATCGTGCATGTGGTAGCGGACGGAGTCCCGGCTCTCCAGGAGCTGGGCGTCGACCAGCCGCTCCAGCGCGTTCTCGGTGCGGTCTGCGGGCAGGTCCAGCAGCGCGGCGGCCACCGGCAGGCTCACATCGTGCCCGTGCACCACGCTGAGCAGCCGGAAGGCGCGGACCGCGTCCAGGTCGTCGGAGCGGCGGCCGAGCCGGAAGCCCTCGTAGCTCACCTGGAAGCTGACGCGGACGGCCAGATCACCGAAGCGCAGCTCGTCCAGCCGGCCCCGGGCGTCCGTCAGTTTGGTCACGAGGGTGCGCAGCGGCCACGCGGGGCGGGCGGCCAGCCGGGCACCGGCGATCCGCAGCGCCAGCGGCAGCCAGCCGCACAGCCGGGTGATCTCCTCCGCCTCGGCGGGCTCGGCCCGCACCCGCTCCGCGCCCACGACCCGCTCCAGCAGCGCCACCGCCTGGTCCTGCGGGAGCACGTCCAGATGCAGATGGGTGGCGCCCTCCAGGGTGGTCAGCATCTCGCGGCTGGTGACCAGCGCTGCGCAGCCCGGCCCGGCGGGGATCAGCGGCCGCACCTGGTCCACACCGGCGGCGTTGTCGAGGATCACCAGCAGTCTCCGGCCCGCCGCCAGCGAACGGAACTGCGCGGACGCCTCGTCGGTGTCGCTCGGCACGTTGGAGCCGTCCACACCGAGGGCGCGCAGAAACCTGCCGAGCACCTCGCCGGGGTCCAGGGCCGACTGTCCGGCGGTCGCCCCGTACAGATCCACATAGAGCTGGCCGTCGGGGAAGCGGTCGGCGAGCTGGTGCGCGGTGTGGATGGCCAGGGTCGACTTGCCGACCCCGCCGGTGCCGTCGATGGCCGCGAGCACCACCGACCGGCCGCCCTCGCCCGCCTCCGGGTCCCCGGCCGCGTCCATCAGCGCCTGGATCACCGCGACCTCGCCGTGGCGCCCGGTGAACGCGGGGCTGGCGGGCGGCAGCTGGCGGGGGCCCCGGTTGGCCTTGCGGGCAGCGGCGGCGGGGTCGGGCCGGTCCGCCTCCGGGGCGGGCGCGGCCATCAGGGAGGCGTCGGCGTTCAGGATCCGCTCGTGGAGGTCGCGCAGCGGCGGGGTCGGCTCGACTCCCAGCTCCTCGCTCAGCAGCCGGTGCAGATCGCGGTAGGCGGCCAGGGCGTCGGCCTGCCGCCCGGACCGGTACAGCGCCAGCATCAATCGGCCGCGCAGCTCCTCGCGGAACGGATACTCGCCGGTGAGCGCCTCCAGTTCGCCCAGGACGGCCGTATGGCGCCCGCACCGCAGGTCCGCGTCGATCCGGGCGTCCACGGCCTGCAGCCGGCACTCCTCGAGCCGGGTGACCTCCGCCGTCACCGCCGGGGTCGGGGGCACATCGGCGAACGGGGTGCCGCGCCACATCGCCAGCGCCTCGCGCAGCCGCTCCGCCGCGGTCTCGGGCGCCTCCCGGTCGAGCGCCCGCCGCCCCTCCTCGACCAGCTGCTCGAAGCGGTGGGCGTCGAAGTCGGCGGCCTCCACCGCCAGCCGGTAGCCCTGTGCCTTGTAGCCCTGCTTCTCGGTGATCAGGGTCTGCCCGGCCTCGTCGCCCAGGGTCTGGCGGAGCCGGGAGACATAGGTCTGCAGCAGCTTGGTGGCACTCTGGGGCGCCCGGTCCTCGCCCCAGAGCTCGTCCAGGAGCCGTTCGGTGGAGACGGTCTGGTTGGCGTGGCACAGCAGCACCGCGAGCAGCGTCCGCCACTTGGCCGGCCCCAGGGAGGCCCACCCCTCGCCGGTGCGCAGCTCAAGCGCCCCCAGGACCCGGTATCGCACCCGTCCCCTTCCATCGGCTCGTCAACTGGCCACTCCGCAATGGTTATACCTCCGATGTGGCCGCTGCCGTGCATCGTTCCATCCGCCGGGAACAAGCCCGCGCCGGGTATGGGCTCGCGTGGCTGGCCGAAAATCGCCGCACCAGGGGCCGTGGCGGAACGGCCGAGGTCAGAACGGGCGGTCGCCCTCGATGGCGACGCGTTCGGCGACCCGGCGGTGCGGGGCGTAGTCGTTGACCGCGTAGTGCTGTGTGGCGCGGTTGTCCCAGAACGCGATGTCGCCCGGCTGCCAGTGGAAGCGCACCTGGTACTCCGGGACGTGCGCCTGCCGGCACAGGAAGCTCAGCAGCCGGTCGCTCTCCTCGCGCCCCATCCCGGTGATCCGGGTGGTGAAGGAGGTGTTGACGAACAGCGTCCGCCGGCCGGTCTCCGGATGGGTGCGCACCACCGGGTGCTCCACCGGCGGGAACATCTCCTGGAACGGGGCCAGCCGCTCCGGTCCGTAGAAGCGGACGAAGCCGGGGATGACGTCGTGGACGGCGGTGGCGCCGTCGACGCGCTCCCTCACCTCCGCCGGGAGGTTGTCGTACGCCGCCGCCATGTCGGCCCACATGGTGTCCCCGCCCACCGGCGGCACCTCGCGCAACTGGAGCACGGCGCCGAGCGCGGGCCGGGTGCGGAAGGTGACGTCGGTGTGCCAGACGTTCTCGAAGGTCGGCGTGGCGCCGGACGCCTTGTCGAAGCGGACCACATCCTCGCTGGACCCGGCGGCGAGCAGTGGATTGGTCTCCAACTCGCCCCAGTTCCGGGCGAATCCGCGCTGCTGCTCCGAGGTGAGGTGCTGACCGCGGAAGAAGAGCACCTTCCACTCCAGCAGGGCGCGGTTCAGCTCCTCGCGCAGCGCGGGCTCCAGCGGCCGGGACAGGTCCAGGCCGCGGATCTCGGCGCCGATGACGCGTCCGAGGGGCGCGATCTCGAACCGCTCGTACGGACGCTCCTCCCACTCCTCGGGCAGTCGCCGCAGGACGCGCGCGCCCTCGTACATGCCGTCCGGCGGGATGGTGGCCTCGCGCAGAGTCGTGGGCGGAGTGTCGACGACGGTCATGGCGTCTCCTCATACGTGACAGCGGACGGGGGCAGGCGGGGGGTGGGGAGGTGCCCTCGTGCCGCGGGGGGAGACCACGGGAGTGTCGTCCTGAGCGTCGCGATGTCCGGATCGTCAGGGGATGACCGGCGATCGCGAGAGGAATGACCGGCGTGGCTTCGGGGCGCGGGGGCGGTGGCCGCGGGATACGGAGAGTCCCGGTTAGAGGCCCGAGCGCTCACACCCGGTCCGGTCCGGGGCGCGTAGAAGTCCCGTCGCGTCGAACCGGTGCCTGATCATGAGCGCAATTGTGGGATCCGCCCCGGCGAGCTGTCAACGGGGAGTGCGGTGTGCGCGGGGAGGACGAGTGCTCACCCGGCGGCGCGCTGAGGTGGCCGAGGCGGCCGCCAGGGCGGTACGGGCGCGCTCGACCAGGGCCCGGCCGGCCGGACCGCTCGGGCCGTCCGCCCGCCAGGCGAAGGCCAGCCGCCCCCGCAGGGCCGGCCGGTCGATGCGGACCGACCGCAGCCGGTCCGACCGCGTCTCGGCGAACGCACCGGGCAGGATCGCCGCGCCCAGCCCCCGCTCGGCGAGCTGTGCCAGCACCTCCGGATCGCTGGCCTCGAAGGCGATGTGCGGGGTGAAACCGGCGGCCGCGCACGCCTCGTCGATCCGGGTGCGCAGCCCCGTGCCGCGCGGCAGGCTGATCAGCGCACGGCCCCGCAGGGTGTCCAGCGAGATGGCCGTGTGCGCGGCGAGTTCGTGGTCGGGGCGAACCGCGGCCACGATCGGCTGATCCGTGATCACCTCCAGTTCGACCCCGGCCGGGGTCGTGGCGCCCACGCTGACGATCGCCGCGTCGAGCCGTCCCGTGCGCAGACCCTCCAGCAGCTCATCCGAAGTGGCCTCGGTGAGGGTGATCTCCACCGCCGGATGGGCGTCGTGGAACTCCGCCAGCAGCCCCGGCAGATCCACGCTGTGCGAGGTGACCGTCCCGACCGCCACATGCCCGCGCAGCAGCCCCGTCAGTTCGTCCACGGCGAGCCGGGCGCCCTCCACCGCCGCGAGCGCCGCCCGCGCGTACGGGAGCACCGCCGCGCCCGCCTCGGTCAGCCGCACCGAGCGGCCCGAGCGGTCCAGCAGCCGCTCGCCCAGCTCGCGCTCCAGCCGGCGGATCTGTGCGCTGACCCCCGGCTGGGCCACATGCACCTTCTCCGCGGCCCGGGTGAAGTTCCGCTCCTCGGCCACCGCCACGAAGTACTCAAGCTGCCGCAGCTCCATAAGCGATGATTCTAGCAACCAGACCAACCATCTCTTGGACTTCTGGTCGCGCCCGCCGGAGGGTGGAGGCGGAGATAAGGAGTCGACCATGACCGAGACCCGTGCCCGCGCCACCACCCCCGAGGATCTGGCCCGGCTGTTCGTGGAGCGTGCCAACGCCGGGGACGCCGAGGGGCTGGCCGAGCTGTACGAACCCGACGCGGTTCTGGCCTACCCGCCGGGTGCCACGACCGTCGGCCGCGAGGCGATCCGTGCCGTCTGCGAGCGGATGCTGGCGCACGCCCCGCGCCCCTTCCGGGTGGAGGAGGCGCTGCCGACCGTCCGCTACGGCGATCTGGCCCTCACCTCGACCCGCCCCGCCGACGACACCGGCGGCCGGGTGCAGGTGGCCCGCCGCCAGCCGGACGGCACCTGGCTGCGCATCATCGACCGCCCCGAGATCCGCTCCGCGGACGGCCCCGGGATCCGTCCCGAGGTCCCCTCCGAGATCCGCCCCGGGGCCGGGGCCGAATGATGCGTGTGCTCATCGCCGGGGGCGGGATCGGCGGACCGGCCACCGCCCTGAGCCTGCACGCCGCCGGGGTCGAGACGGCGGTCGTCGAGAGCACCCGCGAGATCCGGCCACTCGGCGTCGGGATCAATCTGCTGCCGCACGCCGTGCGCGAGCTCATCGAACTCGGCCTCGGCGACGAGCTCGCCGCCATCGGCGTGGCCACCGCCGAGAACGTGTACTGCGACCGGTTCGGCAAGCGGATCTTCACCGAGCCGCGTGGCCTGGCCCAGGGCTACCGCTGGCCGCAGTACTCGGTCCACCGCGGGGAGCTCCAGCGGCTGCTCCTCGCGGCGGTCCGCGAGCGCCTGGGCGCGGACGCGGTCCGCACCGGGGCGCGGATGGTGGGATTCGAGGACTCTGGGCAGCGGGACAGCGTACGCGTACGCGTCCTCGACCGGGCGACGGGGACGGTCGAGGAGACGGCCGCGCGGGCGCTGATCGGCGCCGATGGGCTGCATTCCGCGGTCCGTGCCGCGCTGCACCCGCAGGACGGCCCGCTGCTGTGGTCGGGCATCCGGATGTGGCGGGGCACCACACGAGCCGAGCCGTTTCTGACCGGGCGCTCGATGGTGATCGTGCGCGACGAGGACGCCGAGCTGGTCGCGTATCCGATCGGCGGCGGCCGGGCCAATTGGGTCTGCCAGGTGCGGATGTCCGAACCCGGGCCGCTCACCGGGGAGGCGGCCTGGCACCGGGCGGGGCGGCTCGCCGATGTGCTGCCGCACTTCGAGGACTGGCGGCTCGGCTGGCTCGATGTGCCGGGTCTGCTGACCGGCTGCGACGAGATCCTCGAATACCCGATGGTCGACCGGGAGCCGCTGCCGTGGTGGGGGAGTGGCCGGGTGACCCTGCTCGGCGACGCCGCACATCCGATGTATCCGGTGGGGGCCAACGGCGCGTCCCAGGCCGTCGTGGACGCCCGCGTCCTCGCCAGCGAGCTCGCGCGGACGGACGATGTGCCCACCGCGCTGGCCCGCTACGAGACCGAGCGCCGCGAGGCGACGGCGGCCGTCGTACGGGCGAACCGGGCCATGAACCGGGCCGGTGCCCGGACCCCCGAGGAGCTCGCCCGCGTCACCGACACCTACCGGGACACCACCGGAGGCGATGTGCGCACGCTCAACGCCCGCGCCTCCCTGAGCCGCCCGTGAGCCCTCCGGCCGGCGGGAGCGGCACGGCACCGGAGCCGGGCGGGGCCGTATTCCACGGCGCCGACCCGGCCCGGCCGTTGGGCCGTACATCAGCGTTGGCGCCCGTCTGACACCGCGCTTAGCGTGGACATCAGACAGTGGACATCAGACAGCGGTCCTCACGAGACGGTCCGACGCGGTCGATGTGCCGGGCCACTCCTGGTGCGGGAGGTCGGGAATGGACTCCGTCTCCTTCCTTCTGGTGGCCGTCATCCTCACGGCACTGGCCTTCGACTTCACCAACGGCTTCCACGACACGGCCAATTCGATGGCCACGTCCATCGCCACGGGGGCGCTGTCGCCCCGGCTCGCCGTCCTCGTCGCCGCGGTGCTCAATCTGGCCGGGGCGTTCCTCTCCACGGAAGTGGCCAAGACGATCTCCAACGGCATCGTCGACGACGCCAAGGTCTCCCCGGTCATGATTTTCGCGGGGCTGATCGGGGCGATCCTGTGGAACATGATCACCTGGCTCGCCGGGCTGCCGTCGAGCTCCTCGCACGCCCTGTTCGGCGGGCTGATCGGCGCGGTGTGGGTGGGCGCCGGGGAATCCGCGGTGCGCTTCACCGCGATCGTCCAGAAGATCGTGATTCCGGCGGTCACCTCACCGGTGGTGGCCTGTGTGGTGGCCATGCTGGCGACCTATCTCGCGTATGTGATCACCCACCGCGCGGCCGCCCCCGTGACGCGGAAGGGCTTCCGTGCGGGCCAGGTGGGATCCGCGTCCCTGGTGGCCCTCGCCCACGGCACCAACGACGCGCAGAAGACGATGGGGGTCATCACCCTCACCCTCATCGCCGGTGGTGTGCTCGGCCATGGCTCCGGGCCACCGTGGTGGGTGGTGCTCAGCGCCGGTCTGGCGATCTCACTCGGCACCTATGTCGGCGGGTGGCGGATCATCCGGACCATGGGCAAGGGGCTGACCGACATCCAGCCCCCGCAGGGCTTCGCCGCCGAGACCAGCGCCACGGCGGTGATCCTGGCCTCCTCGCACCTGGGCTTCCCGCTGTCCACCACGCAGGTGTGCACGGGCAGCATCCTGGGCGCCGGGCTCGGCCGCAGGCTGGCCCATGTGCGCTGGGGGATCGCCGGGCGGATCGCGGTGTCCTGGCTGCTGACCCTGCCCGCGGCGGCGGCCGTGGGTGGGGTGGCGGCCTGGGTGGCGGGCCAGGGCAACACGGGGGTGGCCCTGGTCGCGGGCGTCGCCGTCGCGGCGGCGGTGGGCTTCTACGTGCTCTCGCGCCGGCGCCCGGTGAACCCGGACAACGTCAACGAGCCGCGGGTTCCCGAGCGCGCCGGGCGCACCCTGGACACGACCGTCCGACCCGGCTAGGGGGCTTCTGACGGATCTCCGTGGAGGAAGGAGCGGCGTCAGGGGGCACCTCCCAGCGGTAGCTGGGGGAGCGTGCTCTCGGCGTGCCGGGCGGAAGCCCTCGTAGCGGAGCTACTAGGGGTTTTGTCCGGTGCGGCGAGAGGGCGTGCCGGGCGTCGCGACGCCGCGGAGATCCATCAGAAGCCCCCTAGGACCCACGAGAAGGAGGTGATCCGTATGGGCACCACCTGGGGCACGATCGGCGGGGTCTTCGGGGTCAGCCTCGGGGTCACCGTCCTGGTGGTCGTGATGTTCTCCCTCGGCGTCACCGCATGGGCCCGCGCCGGTGGCGGCACCCCGCGCCACGGGGGCCGCCGCGGCCGTCTCGACAGGGTGGCGGCGGCCGCGGCGGTGGTGTGCTTCGCCGCGTGCCTGGCGATCGCCGCCTATGGAATCGAGCTGATCATTCCCGGCTGACTCCGCTTGCGACAATGGAACGCCACCGAGCACCGCCCGCACCGCGGTGCTCTTGTCCACGCGGGAGACCACGCACGGTGTCAGATACGACCGAACCCCCCTCCGCCGACCCGGCCGCCGCGCACCGCCCCGCCCTGCGGGCCGACTGCGCCAACTGCTTCGGGCTGTGCTGTGTCGCCCTGCCCTTCGCGGCCTCCACGGACTTCGCGATCGGCAAGGACGCGGGGGAGCCCTGCCGCAACCTCCGGGCCGACTTCCGCTGCGGTATCCACTCCCGGCTGCGCGAGGAGGGCTTCCCGGGCTGCACGGTCTACGACTGCTTCGGCGCCGGGCAGAAGGTCTCCCAGCTCACCTTCGACGGCCGCGACTGGCGGCGGCACCCCGGGACGGCCTCCGAGATGTTCGCCGCCTTCCCCGTCATGCGCCACCTCCACGAACTGCTCTGGTACCTCACCGAGGCGCTGGCCCTCCCGGCCGCCCGGCCCGTCCACGGCGCGCTGCGTGAGGCGCTGCGGGAGACCGAGCGCCTCACCCTCGGCAGCGCCTCCGAGCTGAGGGAACTCGATGTGGCGGCCCACCGCGACCGGGTCAATCAGCTGCTGCTGCGCACGAGCGAGCTGGTGCGGGCCCGGATCCCGGGCAAGAAGAAGAACCGCAGGGGAGCCGATCTCATCGGCGCCGACCTGAGGGGAGCCGATCTGCGGGGCGCCAACCTCCGCGGCGCCTGTCTCATCGCGGCGAACCTCACCCGGGCCGATCTGACGGCGGCCGATCTGATCGGAGCCGACTTCCGGGACGCCGACCTGAGCGCGGCCGACCTGCGGGGGGCCGTCTTCCTCACCCAGGCCCAGCTGAACGCGGCCAAGGGTGACGCCGCCACCCGGCTGCCGCCGTCCCTCACCCGCCCCGCGCACTGGTGACCCCGCCGCGCCACCACGCGGTGTGCGACCCTGGCTGCCATGTCCGACACCGTCGACGCGCCCGTGATCCGCAGCGATGAGCCAGGATCGTTCGCTCGGAGTGTGCTGGCCGAGCGCCATCCCGCACTGATCGAGAAGGTGCGCGACGCCTTCCCGTACGGCCCCGGGCAGCACCGCGCCCTCGACGCGTTGCGCGACAACGCCGCCGAGGGCACCATCGCCCCGCTCCCGCCCACCGCGTACGACCACGACCGGTGGGCGGTGTGGGGCCGGGAACACTTCGGCCGGTCCTGGTTCGACGTCCCGTTCCTGTGGGCGGAGAGCTACTTCTACCGCCGGCTCCTGGAGGCCGTGGGCTACTTCGCGGACGGCCCCTGGCGGGGCGTTGACCCGTTCCGCCCCTTCAAACAGGCCGAGCTGGACACCCCCGAGGCCGAGGCCGAACTGGCCACGCTCGACGACCTCCTGCGCAAGCCCGCCGGGGAACAGGCGGCCGCGCTGGTGCACGGCTCACTCTGGGGCAACCGTGCGGACCTGGGCTTCCGCATCTCCGCATCGGCCGCGGACGCGCCTGGCGCCGACACCCCGCCGCTGGTCGCGGACGACTCGGAGGCGCTGTGGTCGCTGCTGCCCGTCGGCTCCCCGGCCACACTGTGCGTGGTGGCGGACAACGCCGGGCGGGAGCTGCTCCCCGACCTCGTCCTCATCGACCATGTGCTCCACCACGGGCGCGCCGAGCGGGTGGTGCTCCAGGTGAAGCCGTATCCGTACTACGTATCCGACGCCACCACCGAGGATGTCGTCGACTGTCTGCGCCGTCTGGTGCGGGCGGAGGGCGCCGCGGCGGGGACCGGCGGACGGCTGTGGGCCGCCATGGGCGACGGGCGGCTCACGGTGCGGGCGCACGACTTCTTCCGCGCCCCGCTGCCGTACGAGCAGATGCCCGGCGATCTGCGCGGCGAGTTCGCCGCGGCCACGCTCACCGTCCTGAAGGGCGATCTGAACTACCGCCGCCTCGTCGGCGACCGGCTGTGGCCCCCGACCACCTCCTTCGCCGACCGCACCGGGTACTTCCCCGGCCCGGTGGCCGCGCTGCGCACCCTGAAGTCGGATGTCATCGTCGGGCTCGACGAGCGGACCGTGGCCACGCTGGACGCGCACGAGGACCACTGGCGCACCAGCGGCGCCCATGCGCTGATCCAGGTACGGGGATGAGTCGGCGCTCCCCTCACTCCTGAGGGGGGTGAGGGGAGCGCGCTGCTTCAGCGACTGTGGCGGCCAGGGTTCCGTTGGAGGTTATCCGCCGATGTTGTTCAGGCAGGTGCTGCCGATCTTGATGTCACCGCTCGGGCCTACCGCGCCGGTGGAGAACGCCTGCCCGTTACGGGTGTCACAGTCATTCTTCTGGAAGATGAAGGTGGAGATGTCGACGCTGGTGGGGACGTCGGAGCTTCTGTCGGAGCCGCCGCCGTAGCCGTTGGCGGTGGCGGTGCCGGTGCCGAGGAGCGCCAGGGTGCCGGCGGTCGCGGCCAGCAGGGCGGCCTTCTTCGCGATCTGCATGGATTCCTCCGTGTCGGGTCGCAGTGCGAGATATCTGACGATCAGATTTAACGGAGGAAATGCGGAGAAAGTCGGGTAAGCGCACCGGGAAGTGACCCGTTTGGTGCACCATGTCATCCGGGTCGAAAGAGACGTGCTCCTCTCACCGCTGTGAGGTGAGGGGAGCACGCCGAGACGGCGACCCCGTTCGCCGGGGTTCCGCCGGAGATTACCCGCCGATGTTGTTGAGGCAGGTGCTGCCGATGTTGACGTCACCGCTCGGGGCGGCACCGCCGATGGAGTAGGCGCCCCCGTTGAGGGTGTCACAGTCGTTGCTCTGGAAGATGAAGCTGGACAGGTTGATGCTGCTGGGGACGTCGGAGCTTCTGTCGGAGCCGCCGCCGTAGCCGTTGGCGGTGGCGGTGCCGGTGCCGAGGAGCGCCAGGGTGCCGGCGGTCGCGGCCAGCAGGGCGGCCTTCTTCGCGATCTGCATGGATTCCTCCGTGTCGGGTCGCAGACTGAATGGATCTGACAGTCCGATTTAACGGAGGGGGCCCCGGAGAAATGCGCTCAGCACACCGGAGAATGGGCCATCCGGCGCACGTAATCGCCCTCCGGCGAGTGTACGGCGGTCCAGAGGCCGCCCCTCCGGCGCTCCCGGCGGGGATGTCGGTGGGGGATGGCACTATCGGCCTCGTACGCGGTCCGCCCCCCCGAAAGTGAGCCCTCGCATGGTGCCGTCCCCCCGTGAACTCACCGATCTGCCCTTCGCGGACCATCTGCGGCCGTTCGACGGGGACTTGGTGGAAGGAGGCGACTACGACACCGTTCATCTGGACGGCGACGCCTTCGACGGAGCCGTGTGCGACCACGCCAGGTTCCTCGAGTCCGCGTTCTCCTCGGTGACGTTCACCGGGGGCCGTGGCCGCGGGGCCCGGTTCAACGAGGTGTGGCTGGACGGGGTGCGATGGGTGGGCACCGACCTGGCGGACACCGACTGGCTGGACGGCGAGCTGGGCGGCTGTGTGCTGGCCGGTCTTGAGATGTTCTCCGCGCGGCTGCACCGGGTGACCTTCCACCGATGCAAGCTGGAATCGGTGAACCTCCGCACCGCCACGCTGCGGAATGTCACCTTCGTGGACTGTCTGCTGCGCGATGTGGACCTCGGCGGCGCGGGGCTGACGGAGGTGGCCTTCCCGGGGTCGGCGCTGGAGGGTGTGCGGTTCGGCAAGGCACGGATGGCCAAGGTCGATCTGCGCGGGGCCACCCGGCTGGAGATCGCCGACGGTTATGACGCGCTGGGCGGCGCCACCATCGACGGCGGGCAGCTGATGGAGCTCGCGCCGATGCTCGCCGACGCCTTGGGGATCACGGTCCGGGACGGTGGGGCCGCACGGTGAGCCCCCACGTCCCACGGTGACCGAGGTTCACTGGGGGATCAGCCAGGGCTGCTGCGGCAGCGGGCTCCCCGTCTCGATCAGCGACTTCAGATTGGACAGCACCGCGGCCCAGCCACCGGCCGCCGCGGTCCGCTCGGCCTCGTCGGCCAGGTTCTCATGGGTCACGGTCAGCCGGACGATGTCGCCGTGCGGCTGGATGTCGAAGGTGACCCGGGAGGGCTCGGCGGTGGCATCCGCGTCGGGCGCGGCCCAGGTGGTCACCAGCCGGGTGGGCGGTGAGCTCTCCACGACCGTGCCGACGACATCGGCGGTGCCGGAGCCGTCCGTCCGCCGATGCTCCCACGGGGAGCCGACCCGCCAGTCC
The DNA here is from genome assembly GCF_024298965.1 of Streptomyces rapamycinicus NRRL 5491. NCBI lineage: Bacteria > Bacillati > Actinomycetota > Actinomycetes > Kitasatosporales > Streptomycetaceae > Streptomyces > Streptomyces rapamycinicus. The sequence goes on from NZ_CP085193.1 coordinate 11,722,103, forward strand.
GACACATTGCTGTGGCCCCAGTACTCGGCCGTGAGGTCGGCGTCGGTCAGCGCGTGCCAGACCTTCTCCGGTGTGCTCTCGATATAGATGACGTACACGAACGCCGGCTTGTCGGCCATCGTTTCCTCCGCTTGTCGCTTCACCAGGCTCAGCGCGCGCAGTCGCGGGCGCTCGAACTTGTCGATCCAGCGCTCCTGGATCTCATTGAGGGGGACGGGGTTGAGGTAGTGGAGTTTTTCGCGGCCCCGCCGCACCGTGCTGACCAGATTGGCGGCCTCGAGGACGGCCAGATGCTGGGTGGCCGACTGGCGGGTCATCTCCAGCCGCCGGCACAGCTCGCCCAGCGTCTGGCCGTTGTGCTCATGCAGCCGGTCCAGCAGATACCGCCGGGTCTGGTCGGCCAGCGCCTTGAAGACCTTGTCCATCTCTGAGCTCACACCGAACGTTATGCAGGTGATTGCCTGCATGTCAATGCGGGCGGTGCGACAGCCCCGCATCCCGGTGATTTCGCGCTATCGCCTGCGGATCGCGCCGTGGATGAACGCCGCCTGCCCTGCGTGCTGCAGATCGTCCGAGACCACGCTGACCAGCCGGACGCCGAGGGTCACCGCCGGGGTCCACCGCTCGTCCACGATCCGGTCGAGATCGGAGTCGCGCAGGCCGCGCACGAACGCCAGGGTGTTCTCGTGGACGGCGTCGTAGTACCCGGTGAGCAGTTCGGCGTCCGCCCGCACCGCCGCCACGTCCTTGCTCCGGTGGCCGTAGCCGGTGGCCTCGGGCGGGAACGGCAGACCGAACCGCTCGGCCCAGCCCTCCGACGTCCACAGCTGCTCGGTGCCCGCGGCGTCGGCGATGTGGTCGTCCTGGACCCGGGTCAGATGCCACACCAGCCAGGCGATCGAATTGGCCCCGCCGTCCAGCCGTACGGCCAACTCGCCCTCCGAGAGCCCGTCCACGGCCGTCCGCACCTCCTCGCGTACCCGCTCGAAGGCGTCGGCCAGCAGATCGGCGCTGTTCATTCGCGGCTCCCTCGCTCGTGGTCGGCTCCGGCCATGGTCGCACCCCGCGGCCCCGGCCGCGGGGTGCCGACTCGCCGGGCCGCGGTTCACACGGGCGGGACGAGGGTGAAGTAGCGGTCGAGCGCCGCCTGGTCGCCGGTCACCTTGTCGAGCCGGTCGGCGGGGAGCCGCTGCCACAGGAACAGCATCAGGTCCGACGCGGTCCCGGCCAGCTCGACATCGCCGGACCCCCCCTCGGTGTCCTCGTCCCCGGCGCCGGTGGTGAGCCGTACGTCGTCGCCGTCGAAGCGGACCGTCCACCGGCCCGGACCGTCGGTCCGGCGGAACCGGAAGCGCTCGCCCGTCCCGGGCGGGGCCTCCCGCCACGCCCGCCGGGCCGGGGCCATCACCTCGAAGGTCTGGGCCACGGCGTCCACCGCGAGGTCGGGCTCCACCGGCCGGGCCGGTCCGCCGGCCGCCTGCTCGGCGTCCCAGCGGTGCAGGGCCGCCTCGATGGTCTGCATCCGCAGCCAGAAACCCGCGGTCCGCTCCGCCGACCACGTCCACACCGCCAGCCCCGGATCCTCGCTCCGGAACAGCCCCCCGAGCCGCGCGGCCCCTTCGGCGAACCAGTCGACGAGACTCACCGGCACCGGCCCGTGATGCGGCCCGCCCGTGGCCGCCGGCCAGCCCTCGCGGTCCTCGGGAAGCTCGAAGAGGGCGGCGTCCGTGATGTCCGGCTGCCGGTCGAGCCGCTCCCGGATGACGCGGGCGACCAGGCGATGCACCCCGCCCAGGTGCAGTACCAGATCCGACATCGTCCAGTCGGGGCAGGAGGGGATCAGCGGCGCGTCCGCCCCGTCGGCGGCGCCACGGGCCGCCTGCTCGAACGCCACGATCTCACGGTGGAAATGGGCTGAATAGTCCATGCGCCGCACTCTGCCAGGTGGTGGCCGCCGTTGCCATACACCGCCCGGCCACTCGGTGCGCCTTCGCTGTCGGCAGACCGAATCGGCCCCCGGCGAAGCCGCACGAACCCGGCGCACCGCCGCTGTTAGCTTCCCCTCAATCCCCAAGGCGAAGAACAAGGAGCCCGGCGATGGTGACGACCAGACGCATCGAATACCCCGTGGACGGCACCACCATGGTGGGCCATCTGGCGCTGCCCGGGGGCACGGACCCGCGCCCCGCCGTGCTGATCGCCCATGAGGGCCCCGGCATCACCGACCACCAGCGCGAGCGCGCCGACCGGCTCGCCGAACTCGGCTATGTGGCATTCGCCCTCGACTACCACGGCGGCGGACGGTTCATCGAGGACCGCGAGGAGATGTTCGCCCGGATCGACGAACTGCTCGCCGACCCCGACCGCATGCGCGCGCTCGCCGGAGCCGGGCTCGCGGTGCTGACCGCCGAACCCCGGGCCGACACCTCGCGGCTCGCCGTCATCGGCTACTGCCTGGGCGGCACCTTGGCCCTCGAACTCGCCCGGAGCGGCGTGGACCTCAAGGCCGTGGTCGGTTTCCACCCCGGTCTGACGAGCACCCGGCCCGAGGACGCCGCCAACATCACCGGCAAGGTCCTGGTCTGTGTGGGGTCCGAGGACCCGTTCATCCCGGTCGAGCGGCGTCTGGCCTTCGAGGCGGAGATGCGGGCCGCCGGGGTGGACTGGCGCATGCACCTCCACGGCGGCGCACTGCACAGCTTCACCCACCCCGGCCTCGACCCCGATCCGGTGGCCCGCCCGGGGATCGGGTACCACCGGCCCTCCGCCGAGCGGGCCTGGCGGGCCATGCTCGACCTGTTCGACGAGGTGTTCCCGGCCATGGTGTGAACAGCGCACGGCCCTTATCGTGAAATGCCATGAGAGTCCAACTGCGCTTACCCCCGGCAAAGTTGGCCGCGACCGCCACGGTCACCGCCGTGCTTCTCGCCGGATGCGGCGGCTCCGACGAGGACTCCGGCGCCGGGAGCGGGCCGGAGAAGAAAACGATCACGGTCGCCGGACTGCCGCTCGCCGATGTGGCCGCCCTGCACATCGCCATGGACCGCGAGCTCTTCGAGAAGGAAGGGCTGAACGTCCGCGTCCAGCCGGTCCAGCAGAGCGTCCAGGCGCTGCCCGCGCTCGCCCACGGCCAGGTGGACGTCATCGGCGGCGCCAACTTCGTGACGTTCCTCCAGGCCCGCGAGAAGGGCACCCTGGCCACCCGGGTGCTGGCCGAGGGCGCGCGCAACGCCCCGCGCATGATGGAGGTGCTGGTGCCCGCCGACTCCAAGATCAAGGAGCCGCGGGACCTCGAGGGCAAGAAGGTCGCGGTCAACATCCTCAACAACATCCAGTCGCTCACCCTCAACGCCACCCTCGGCAAGGCCGGAGCCGGCCGGCCCGACTACCGGCAGGTGCCGTTCCCGCAGATGGGCTCGGTACTGGAGCGGGGCCAGGTGGACGCCGTGCACGCCGCCGAGCCCTTCGCCACCGCGCTCAAGCGCGAGCTGAAGGCCCGCACGGTGGTCGACGGCAACGCGGCCCCCGTCGCCGGACTGCCGCTCAGCGGCTATGTCACCACCGACACCTTCATCGACAAGTACCCCAAGACCGCCGCCGCCTTCCAGCGCGCCATCTCCGCCGCCCAGGCCGTGGCCGCCAAGGACCGTGGCGCCGTGGAGAAGACACTGCCCGGCTATACGAAGATCAAGCCGGCGGAGGCCGCCGCCATCGGCCTGCCCGGCTACCCGGCCACCTCCAGTGCCGTCCAGCTGAAGCGGCTCATCTCGCTGATGCGGGCGCAGAAGCTGCTCACCAAGGACCTCGACCCCGCCGCCGTCCTCTACCAGCCCGCCGAGTGAGCCCCGCGACGGTCAGGCGGAAGCGCGCCGGGCGGGCCAGGAGCGCGCTGCTCGGCGCCGTCGGCGTGCTCGTGGCCTTCGCCGCCTGCGAGGCCCTGGGCCGCTCCGGGACGGTGCGGAGCGCTTTCCTGCCGCCCGCCTCCGAGGTGCTGGTACGGGCCGTCGAACTCGGCGGCGACACCGCCTTCCTGAACGGCGTCGGCGCGACCCTCCAGGCATGGGCCACCGGGCTCGCCCTCGCCTGCGCCCTCGCCATCCCCCTCGGGCTGCTGCTGGGCAGTGTCCCGGCGGCCGCGCAGGCAACGCGGGTGCTGATCGAGTTCCTGCGCCCGGTGCCGTCGGTGGCCCTCATCCCCCTGGTGTCGCTGCTGCTCGGCGCCGGCAGCGAGACCACGGTCGCCCTCGTCACCTACGCGTGTGTCTGGCCCGTGCTGTTCAACACCGTCTACGGGCTCGGCGAGACCGATCCGCTGGCCAAGGACACGCTGCGCGCCTTCGGCTTCGGGCGGCTCGCCGTCCTCTTGATGGCGGGTCTGCCGTCGGCCGCCCCGTTCATCGCCGCCGGGGTGCGCATCGCGGCGGGCACCGCCCTGATCCTCGCCGTGGCCGGCGAGATCCTCGCCGGATTCGGCGAGGGTCTTGGCACCTTCATCGCCCAGGCGGGCATGGCCACCGACGGCACCCGCGACGTACTGGCCGGAGTGGTGTGGGCGGGAGCGCTCGGCCTCGTCATCAACCTGGCGCTCACCGCGGTCGAACGGCGGCTGTTCCCCTGGGCGCCCGAGCACCGCGGGAGCGGCACATGACCGCGCAGGCCACCCCGCCCGGTGCCGCACAACGGCTGCCCCGGACCCTCGCGCTGCGGCTCGGCGTCCCGGTGGTGGCCGTGGCGCTGTGGCAACTCGCCGCGCGGGCCCGCGGCAGCGTGTTCTTCCCGACCCCCGCCCGGATCGTCGACCACGGTTATCACCTGTGGTTCTCCGGCCCCGCCGAACGGGCGTTCCTCACCGACGCGGCGGTCCGCGACCTGCTGCCCAGCCTCGGCCGGGTGCTCGCCGGATTCGCCCTCGCCGCGGCCGGTGGCATCGTGCTGGGGCTCGCTCTGGGCCGCTCGCGCACCGTGTACGCGCTGTGCGATCCGGTGCTGCAGTTCGCCCGCGCCGTGCCCCCGCCCGCGCTGGTGCCCGTCTTCGTCGTGGTCTTCGACCTCGGCACGCCGATGCAGCTCGCCTCCATCGTCTTCGGCGCCATCTGGCCCGTACTGATCAACACGGCCGAGGGGGTCCGCGGCATCGATCCGCTGCGCCTGGACGTCGCCGCCACCGTGCGGATGCGGCCCGCCGCGCGGATCGTGCTGCTGTATCTGCCCGCCGCGCTCCCGCGCATCTTCGCCGGGCTGCGGCTGAGCCTGTCGCTCTCGCTCATCCTGATGGTGTTCTCGGAGCTGCTGCCCGGCACCGCCGACGGCATAGGCTTCTCGCTCACCGACGCGCAGACCCGCTCCGATCTGCTCACGGTGTGGGCGGTGATGGTGCTGCTCGGCGCGCTCGGGCATCTGCTCAACAGCGCGCTGCTCGCCGTCGAGCGCCTGGCTCTCGGCAGACACCGCGCGGCGCACCGCACCTGACCACCCGTGAGCAGGACCCGCCCCCGTCCAGCAGACGCAGGACACGCCCCCACACCCAGCAGAGGAGGTGGCCCCATGGCCGGGCCCACCACCCACCCCCCGACCACCACGGTCCGCGAGGCGGTGCTGGCACTGTGCCGCGCCACCGGGATGACGACCGTCTTCGGCAACCCGGGCTCCACCGAACTGCGGATGTTCCGCGACTGGCCCGAGGACTTCCGCTATGTGCTCGGCCTGCAAGAATCCACCGCCGTCGCCATGGCCGCGGGCCACGCCCTGGGCACCGGGCGGGCGGCGCTGGTCAGCCTGCACTCCGCCGGGGGAGTGGGCCACTCCCTGGGAGCGGTGTTCAACGCCTACCGGGACCGGGTGCCGGTGGTGATCATCGCGGGGCAGCAGTCCCGTGCGCTGCTGCCGCTGCGGCCCTTCCTCGGCGCCGACGAACCGGCCCGGTTCCCGCGCCCGTATGTGAAGTTCAGCAGGCAGCCGGAGCGGGCCGCCGATGTGCCCGCCGCGCTCGCCGAGGCCCACCGCGTCGCCATGAGCCACCCCCGGGGCCCGGTCTTCCTCTCCGTACCGGAGGACGACTGGGACCGCCCCGCCCAGCCGGTCGCCCCGCGCACCGTGCACGGCGGCTACACCGCCGACCCCGCCGCGCTCACCGGCCTCGCCCGAGCACTCGACGCCTCGGCGCGCCCCGCGCTGGTCGTCGGGCCGGGCGTGGACGACGAGCGCGCCGTACGGGAAGTGGCCGGACTGGCCGAGCGGCTGCGGGCCGCGGTGTGGATCAGCCCGCTCTCCGGACGCTCCGGCTTCGACGAACGCCACCCGCTCTTCCAGGGGTTTCTGCCACCCGTCGCCGACCAGCTGGCGGAGCGGCTGGCCACCCATGACGTGGTGGTCGCGCTCGGCGCCCCGCTGTTCACCTACCACGTGCACAGCGAGGCCCCGCCGCTCGCCGACGGCACCGAGCTGTACCACCTCGACTGCGACCCCGCGCAGGCGGCGTGGCTCCCGGTGGGCACCAGCGTCGTCACCACCCTCCGCCCCGCCCTGCGCACCCTCACCGAACTCGTCCGGCCCGTCGACCGGCCCGCGCCACCGCCGCGGCCCGCCCCCGGGCCGCCGCCGGTCACTTCGACGGAGGAGATCTCGCCCGAGCTGGTGATGGACCTGCTGCGCGAGCGGCTGCCCCGGGACACCGTGCTGGTCGAGGAGACTCCCAGCCACCGCGACGCCCTCCACGCCCGCCTCCCCATCAGCGGCGAGGGCCGTTTCCTCACCACCGGCAGCGGCGCGCTGGGCTGGGGGCTGCCGCTCGCGGTCGGCCGCGCCCTCGCGGACGGCGAACGGGTGGTGTGCGTCGTCGGCGACGGCTCGGCGCTCTACTCGGTGCAGGCCCTGTGGACCGCGGCCCGGCACCGCGCCCCGGTGAGCTACGTCCTGCTCGACAACGGCGGCTACGGCGCGGTGAAGGCACTGGGCCACCGCATCGGCATCGCACCCGTGCCGGGCACCGACATCGGCGGTATCGACTTCGCGGCGCTCGCCGGGTCCTTCGGCTGCCCGGCCGAACGGGTGGAGCACCCCGGCCACCTCCCCAAGGCCCTCGACCGGGTGCTCGCCCTCGGCCGCGACGACGGGCCGCTGCTGCTCCAGGTCCGGGTCCCCGCCGACGACTCCCCGGCGTACGAGCCCTGGGCCCGGTGAGGCGGACATGCTGCGGATCGACCGGCTCAGCCATCGCTACGGCGACGGCCCCGATGTGCTCCAGGACATCGAACTCACCGTCCCCGACGGGCAGTTGGTCACCCTTGTCGGCCCGTCCGGCTGTGGCAAGTCCACCCTGCTGCGCTGTGTCGCGGGCCTGATCCGCCCCTCCGCCGGGCGGATCACCCTGGACGGGGAGGTGGTGGACGGCGTCCCGGACCGGCTCGGAGTGGTCTTCCAGGACTACAGCCGCTCGCTCTTCCCCTGGCTCTCGGTGCGGGAGAACGTCGCCCTTCCGCTGCGGCGGCGCGGACTGCCCCGCGCGGAACGCCATGCGGCGGCGGTGGCCATGCTGGAGCAGGTGGGCCTGGCCGACGCCGCCCGCCGCCACCCCTGGCAGCTGTCGGGCGGCATGCAGCAGCGTGTCGCGCTCGCCCGCGCCCTGGCCGCCCGGCCCGCGCTGCTGCTGATGGACGAGCCGTTCGGCGCGCTGGACGCGCAGACCCGGGAGGATCTGGAGGATCTGCTGCTGCGGCTGCACCGGGCCGAGGGAATGACGATTCTGCTGGTCACCCATGACATCGACGAGAGCGTCTATGTGGCGGACCGGGTGGTGGTGCTGGCTCCGGAACCGGGCCGGGTGCGGGCGGATCTGCCGGTGGCGCTGCCCGCCGAACGCGACCAGATCGCCACCCGGGGGCTGCCGGAGTTCATCGCGCTGCGGACGGAGGTGGGGCGCGCGGTCCGCCAGGGAGCGGCCACGACCCCACCTCCGAGCGGCTAACGCAACGTCAGCCAGTCCACGGCGGCCACCCGGTGGCCGCCCGTGGCGACGAGATAGACGTCATGGGAGCCGGTCACCGTGCGGGGGAGACGCACCGAACGCTCCCGCCACTCGTCCGTGCCACCGGTCCCGCGCACCGGAAGCGTGGCCGCCACCGGTCCTTCGGGTGAGTCCAGGCGCAGCCGCAGGGCGCAGTCCCCGCAGCCGCCGGACGCCAGCCGCACCGTCAACGTGTCCGCGCCCGCGCCGAACCGTACGCCCCGGAAGCCGATCGCGTCCCCCGTTCCGAGGACCGAGGTGGCCGCCTCGCCGCGTTCGACACCCCGGACCACCTCGGCGCGCTCCGCCTGAAGAGCGGCGGCCGCGTCGGGGCCGTCGGCGTAGAGCCGGATCTCGTTCACCGCCCACGGGTTCTCGCCCGGCCGCGTCAGCTCGATCCGCAGATAGCGGGCGGTGCGCTGCCCGAAGACCGCGTCCTGGGTGAAGGAGCGGCCGCTGACCCGGGCCACCGGCGTCCCCCAGTGCTCACCGTCGCGGCTGACCGAGACGGTGAAGCCAGAGGGGTGTCCGGTGGCGTCAAGACCCGCGTCGATCGCCAGCCGGCCGAAGGTCTTCGCGGTGCCGAGATCCACGGTGAGGGACTGACCGGCGGCCTGGGGGGCGTCGCCCTTCCACTGGGTGGTCTGCACCCCGTCCACGGCGGCCGAGGCATCGGCGCCACCCGAGGCGGTCGCCTTCCAGCCGTCGTTGCGGACCCGGGTCTCACAGCCCGCCAGCCGGCAGCCGGAGGACCAGATGGGCTCGCCGTACTCGTACGCGCCCTGGTCCGGTCCGTCGCCCCGGACCTCGCCGGTCACCCCGTCGACCTGCTCGCCCGCGTCGATGGCGGGGGAGTCCGCGCGCGGCCAGAGTTCGCCGTTGCGCGCGTCGGTGTAGCGCGGATCGGCCGGCGGCAGCAGGTTGTTCCGTACGACGGGGGCGGGGTCGCCGGGGCCGGAGATCTCCATCGGTGTGAGCGCCACGTCGTTGCTCACATACGTCCCGGTGGCGTCGGTCGCGCCGCTCAGCCGGACGGCGGCGGTGGAAATGCCCGTGCCGTACGAGGAGTTGTGGTCGCGGTTGCCGAGGCTGACACTGCTGTGGCCGTTGAAGAAGGTGCCGCGGGTGCCGGTGTTGTACGCCACGTTGTGGTGCAGCAGGAAGTTGCCGGAGGAGTTGTCGATGTAGTAGCCCACCTGGCCGTCCGCGTCATGCACGGTGTTGTGGTCGACGCTGGTGCCCTTGGCGTCCAGGTTGCAGCACACATAGAACGGGCTGCCGTCGCGTGAGGTGCGCATCGCCTCGGAGAGGTCGTTGTAGGCGATCCGGTTGTCGTGGAAGGGCACCCCGTTCAGCTGCCAGGCGGTGTCGATGCTCGCGCGGCCGGTGCGGCGGATGGTGTTGTGGGTGACGGTCTGGCCGCCGCCGTTGACCTCGATACCGGGGGTGTAGCTGCCCATCCAGCCCACGTCGTGGATGTAGTTGCCGGTGACGGTGTTGCCGCTGCCGCGCAGCAGCACACCCGTGCCCGCGGAGTAGCCGATGTCGCTGTCGCGCAGGGTGTTGCCCCGACCGAGGATCTGGACACCGGAGTTCAGCACCCGCGAGGCGACGATGTGGCCCTCGCCGGGCGGGATGGCCAGTTCGTCGTCGCGTGGCATGGGGAGCGTGGAGAACTCCGAGATGTAGCGGGCCCGGACCCCCTCGACCAGCACACCGGTGCTGTCGGCGCCGGTGCGCAGCGAGGTGCCCCACAGCTCGAGGCCGCGGACGGTGACATGCGAGCTGTGCGAGAGGTCCACGCCCCAGCTCTCGTGCTTCGCGGTCACGGTGTGGCCCGCGATACCGCCCTTGGGCGGGACCAGATAGAGGCGGCCCGCGTCCTTGTCGTAGTACCACTCACCGGGCTGGTCCAGCGTGGCCTTGGCGCCGACCAGGTAGTAGTTGCGGTAGTTCTGGTCGCCCATGCACAGCGGGGTGCAGCGGTAGTTGCCGCCCTTGAAGTCGAGGGCGCCGTCCGATGTGGCGGTCACGGTGCCGGTCTGCTGGCTCCACGGGTTGGAACCGGCCCACAGATGGACGGTGGCGCCGGTGAAGTCGCCGTCCGGCAGATCCGGGTCGTCGATGTGCTGGTCGGTGGAGGAGCGCTCGGCCACCGCCCAGGACGGATTGAGCGGATCGGAGCCGGAGTTGGGCCAGCGGCCCTCCATGGCGCGCTCGCCGTCCAGGAACAGCGCGTTCTCGCTGCGGTCGAGCGGGAGGTCCACATCGGCGGCCACCAGACCGCCGCCCGCGTCCTGCCACCCGGTCACCGCCCGTGTCCCGTCGATGGTGACCGCCCCGTCCCCGTACGCCGCCAGGGTGACCGGGGCGTCGGCGCGGCCCGAGGGCGGGGCGACCCGCTCACGGTAGTTCCCGCGGTGGATCAGACAGGTGTCCCCGGGCCCGACCTGCTCGGTGCAGCGGCCGATGGTGCGGAACGGATGGCGCGAGCTGCCGCTGTCGTGGTCGGCGCCCCAGGTGGCGACGTGATACGTACGCCCCTGCTGTCCCTGCCCGTCCTGCGCCGTCGCGGTGCCCGGTAATGCCGCGGTGAAGACCGCCGTCGCCGCGGCGACGGCCAGGGATATGCGCCTGAGCGTGGATCTCATCTACCGCCTCCAGTGTTCAGGGTCGACCGAAACCTAGGAGAAACATCGGATGAGGTCAACGGATGGAGGCAAATTCAAGGTCAGGACTGCGGATATTCCTCGAGACAGATCCGATGTCTCTTTCCGCAAGTCGACTTATTGATGAAGATGCATTCGCTCGCCGAGCATGGCTCGCACATCCTCTGACAGCACAGCCATCACTCGAAACGACGGGCGCTGATCTCCGCCGCGAGGGCGCAGACATCGGGCAGGTACTGGTTGCGATTGAGGGCGTAGCCGTCCCGCCGGACCCGCTCGAGCTCCTCGCGCAGCTCGTGCGGATCGGCGATGGTGGCATCGCCGTAGCGGTCCAGTCCGTCCGCGATGACCTCGTCGACCTCGTCGGCGGGGAGGAGGGCGAGGACCGCGTGGCCGGTGGCCGTGGCGTGCATCGGCGAGGTGTCGCCGACTTGGTGGTACGTGCGCACTGCCTGGTTGCAGTCGACCCGGTCGACCCGGTCGACCATGACCATGCAGCGCAGTCCGTCCGGCACGGCCAGATGGATGGTCTCGTCGACCGCGTCGCGCAGCCGGCACATCGGCTCGCGTGCCGCCGCGAACAGGCTCGACCCCTGGTGGGCGGCCGGGCGGACCGCGAGCACCCGGGCGCCGACCTCCCAGCGTGTGATGTCGCCCCGGCTGGCGCGCAGCCACCCCGCCTCGTTGAGCGTCACCAGGGTCCGCCGCACGACCTGACCACCGCGATGCGCCTCGCCGACGGGATCAGGGCCGGGCAGGTCAACGTCAACGCGGTGGGCGTGGGCACCGGGGTGGAGCTGCCGTTCGGCGGCTACAAGCACAGCGGATGGGGACGCGAGAAGGGGCTGGCCGCCCTGGACGGCTACACCCGGCTGAAGAACGTGTGCATCGGCTTCGGCCAAGGCCCCGCGGTGGGGGAGGGCTGATGCGCTACCGGCGGCTCGGGGCCACCGGGCCACGCGTCTCGGTCGTGGGCCTCGGCGGCAACAACTTCGGCTCACGGCTGGACGGCGACGCCACCCGGGCCGTCGTCCACGCCGCGCTGGACGCGGGCATCACCCTCTTCGACACCGCCGACACCTACGGCGGTTACGGCGGGGCCGGTCAGGCGGGGGACAGCGAACGGCTGCTCGGCGCGGCGCTCGAGGGCCGCCGTGACACCGTGGTGCTGGCCACCAAGTTCGGCATGGCCATGGGGCCGGAGTACGACCGCTTCGGCCCGCGCGGCTCCCGGGCGTACCTCCGGCACGCCGTCCGGATGTCGCTGCGGCGGCTCGGCACCGACTACATCGACCTGTACCAATACCACGAGCCGGACGGTGTCACCCCGGTCGCCGAGACCGCCGCCGCGCTGGAGGAGCTGGTGGCCGAGGGCGTGGTGCGCCACTACGGCTGCTCGAACATGGCCGGGCCCCAGCTGGTGCCCGGATTCGTCTCCACCCAGGTCCGCTACCACCTGCTGGACCGCACCGCCGAAACCGCGCGGGCCCCCGCCGCCACCCGGGCGGGCACCGCGCCGCTGCCGTACTGCCCGCTGGCCAACGGCCTGCTCAGTGGCAAGTACCGGCGTGGCGAACCACCGCCGCCGGGCAGCAGGCTGTCCTGGCGGCAGGGGTGGCTGACCGACGCGGCCCTCGACCGGGCCGAGGCGCTGACGGCATACGGCGCCGAGCGCGGCCAGCCGCTGCTGCGGGTGGCGGTCGGCGGGCTCGCCGCCCTCCCCGGGGTGGGCTCCGTGATCTGCGGAGCGATGACCCCGGAGCAGGCCACCGCCAACCCGGCGGCCGCCGCCTGGATACCCGACGCGGCCGATCTGGCCGCCCTCGACGACATCGTGGCCCCCGGCGAACGGGTGGTGTGAGTTGCCCCCAACGATGCTGAACCCAGTGCGGTGGAGTACATGCGCCAGGTAGTGACCTTCGACGCCTACGGCACCCTCGTCGACTTCGAACTCGTCCCCGCGACCCTCAAGACGCTCCAGGACCGGCTCGACCTGGACGGGCTGGATGTCGACAAGTTCCTCGACAACTTCCGGGTCATGCGCTTCCAGGCCGTGCTGGAGGCGTACCGCCCGTACGACGAGGTGCTGCACTCCAGCCTGGAGAAGGCGATGCGGCTGCACGGACTGGAGTTCCGCACCTCGGACGGCGACGCCCTGGTGGAGGCGGTGTCCGGCTTCGGGCCGTTCCCCGAGGTGCCGGACGCGCTGCGGGCCCTGAAGTCCCGCTACGAGATCGCCATCATCTCCAACACCAACGACGATCTGATCGCCCGGAACATCGAGCGCGTCGGCGTGGACTTCGACCATGTGATCACCGCCCAGCAGGCGGGTGCGTACAAGCCCTCCCGGGAGACCTTCGCGTACGCGCACAAGACCATCGGCGTCGACCCGTCCCAGGTCATCCACACCGCCCAGGGCTCGGCGGCGGCCTCACCGGACTGTCCACCGCGCTGCACACCGCCCGCAAGGGCGCGGACGTCCTGCTCGTGGAGAAGGGCAAGATCGGCTCCGGTGCCTCGGGGCGCAACGGCAGCATGTGCACCCAGGGCATCACCATCTCCACCGGCGAGGCGCGCAAGCGCTACGGGCAGCCGCGCGCCCGCGAGCTGTACGACGCCTTCCGCGCGGCGGTGGACGTCGTCGAGGAGCTGACCGAGAAGGAGGGCATCGACTGCGACTTCACCCGGTGCGGCCGGCTCGGTGTGGCGTACAAGGCCGAGCACTTCGAGCGGAAGAGGGCCCAGCAGCGCGATCTGGCCGAGAACTTCGGCCATGAGACGGTGCTGCTGAGCCGGGATGAGCTGCGCGCCGAACTCGGCTCGGACTACTACCACGGCGCGCTGCTGGACCCGCTCAGCGCGGCGCTGCACGTCGGCAAGTACGTCCACGGCCTCGCGGCCGCCGCCGAACGGGCCGGGGCGCGGATCCACGAGCGCAACGCCGCCACCGCCGTGACCCGCGAACCGGACGGCTCCTTCCTGGTGGAGACGTGGCACGGCACCGTCCGGGCGAAGCAGGTGATGGCGGCCACCGACGCGTACACCGACCGTTCGCTGCCGTGGTTCCGCAAGCGGCTGGTGTCCGTCGGCAGCTTCGTCATCGTCACCGAGCCGCTGGGCGAGGAGCCGGCCCGGGAGATCATCCCGAAGGCCCGGCTGGTGGTCGACTCCAAGGACATCGGCCACTACATCCGGCTCACCCCCGATCAGCGCCTCGCCTTCGGCGGCCGGGCCCACTTCGCCCCCTCCGACCCGGCCTCGGACCGCCGCGGCGGAGCGGTGCTGAAGCGCGAAATGGCGGAGGTCTTCCCGCAGTTGCGCCATGTGGACATCGACTGTGTGTGGGGCGGCAGCGTCGGGTTCTCCTACGACCGCGTCCCGCACGCCGGCCAGGCCGACGGCGTGTACTACTCGATGGGCTACTGCGGCCACGGTGTTCAGCTGGCCACGTACATGGGCCGTGCCATGGCCGAGGTGATGGACGGCCGCCCGGAGGCCAATCCACTGCGCGGCATCGGCTTCCCGCGGATCCCGGTGCCCTTCTACAACGGGACGGCCTGGTTTCTGCCGTTCGCCGGGGCGTACTACAAGGCCAAGGACCGGCTCATGTGAGCCACTGTGTGGTCAGCCGTCCTCGGGGAGGTACGGGCCGGCGAGCGTGACCCCGGCCCGTTCCAGGGCGTGGGCCAGCTCATCGCCCGGCGGCCGCTCGCTGACCAGTACGTCGACACGGCTGAGCGGGCAGATCAGGGCCAGCGCCCGGCGCTCGAACTTGGCCGAGTCCGCCAGCACCACGACCCGGGACGCGGAGTCCATCATCTCCTGGATCATCTGGGCCTCCGGGATGTTGGACACCGAAAGTCCCGAGGCGCTGACCCCGCCCACCGCGATGAGGGCGGTGTCCGCGCTCACCCCGGCGGTGTCGGGGAAGCGTATCGGGCCGATGGTGACCAGCGCGGTGGTCCGGCAGCCACCGCCGAGGACGAACAGATCGCGCAGGGCCTGAACCGGGACCATCCCCGGCACCCGCAGATTGTTGGTGACGATCGTCAGCCCCCGGTGGCCGCCGAGCGCGGCCACCGCCGAGAGCACCGTGGTGCCGCCGTTGACGAGCAGCGTCTCGTTGTCCCGCACCAGCCGGGCGGCGGCGGTCCCGATGGCCTCCTTGGCCTCCCGGCGCTCGTTCAGCCGGTCCGTCATCGGGCTGTCCGCCGTGGCGAGTTCGCCCCCGGGCACGGCCCCGCCATGGGTGCGCGCCACCAGGCCGCGCGCCGCCAGATGGTCCAGATCCCGCCGTACGGTGTCGACCGAGACGGCGAACTCCTTCGCCAGCTCCGCGATGGTGGCCTGGCCGCGCTGCTGGATGAAGGCGGTGAGGTCGGCGCGGCGGCGCGCGGGCAGGTTCGCCGCCCGGGTGCCCTCTGCTGACGTCATCGTGTGGTCCCCCTTTTCGACGCTGCGTAACACCGCAGATTCTCGCACCTTACCGCAAGAAGCCGCAGCACGACCCTTGACCGTGGGGTGTGGCCGCCGTAGCTTGCAGCAAAGAGCCGCATAAACCAGCGCAGCTTTGTACGCCTTTCTGCGCGTCAATGGAGTCGCCGTGGAGCCGCACCACCCACCCATACGCCCCGAGCCGCCCTGGACCCGCCGACGGGTCGCCGCCACCGCCGCCACCGCCGCCACCGCCCTCGGCGGCCTCGCCGCCGCCCCCGCGCTCACCGCCTGCGGGGGCGATGAGCCCGGCCGGAGCGTCGGCGGAGGCGGTGGCCGCAGAAGAGAACTCACCTTCGCCTGCGCGGCGTTCACCGGTGGCGCGGCCGGTATGCAGTCGTTCGCCGACCGCTACAACGCCGCCCAGACCCGCTACCGGGTCACCGTGCGCGATCTGCCGCCGCCCAGCTCCAGCACCGAATGCCATCAGCAGCTCACCCAGCTGCTGGCGCGCAAGGACGGCACGGTCGACGTCTTCGCCCAGGACGTGGTGTGGATCGCCGAACTGGCCGCGGCGGGCTGGGCGCACCCGCTGGACAGGGACGTCTCCGCGGCGCTGCGGCGCTCCTTCTTCCCCGGTGTGGTCGAGGCGTGCACCTATCGGGGCCGACTCGTCGCCCTGCCCTGGTACGTGGACGCGGGCGGCCTCTACTACCGCACCGACCTGATGCGGGCGCTCGGCCGCAAGCCGCCGACCGACTGGCACCAACTGGCCGACCTCGCGGCCGAGATGCGGCACCGCCGGGTGCCCATGGGCTATCTGTGGCAGGCCAAGCAGGCCGAGATCCTCCTGTGCGACCTGGTCGAGTTCATCGCCTCCAACCGTGGCCACATCATCGACCCCTCGGGCGCGGTGCGCGTGGACAGCCCCGCATGCGTCGAGGCCGTCCAGTTCATGCGCGACCTGGTGTACCGCTACAAGGTCAGCCCGTCCGAGGTGTTCTCGTGGGACGAGGAGCCCAGCCGCCGCCCCTTCACCGCGGGCCGGGTCGGGATGATGCGGCACTGGAGCTATGTCTACGGCGTCTCCCAGAACCCGGACCAGTCCAAGGTCGTCGGCAAGGTCGGCGTCGCCCCGCTGCCCAGTTTCCCCGGCGGCACGTCCTCCTCCTGCCTCGGTGGCTATCAGCTCGGCGTCGCGGCGGGATCCCGCAACAAGGAAGGCGCCATGGACTTCCTGCACTGGCTCGCCGGCACCGAGGCCCAGCTCGCCTTCGCGCTCGACTTCGGCAACGCCCCCTCCCGCGTCTCGGTCTACGACGAGAAGAAGCTGGCCGAGGGCCAGCCCGCGATGGTCAAGCTGAAGGAGGCGTTCGGCAACGGCGTGCCCCGCCCCGTCACCCCGCACTACTCCCGGGTCAGCCTCGCCCTCCAGTCCGCGGTCTCCCGCGCCCTGGTCTACGGCGATGTGCGCGGCACCCTCCGCTCCGCCCGGCGCGACCTGGAGGCGATCGTCTGATGGGCCACCTCGCCTTCTTCCACAGAACGCCCGGGCACACCCCGCTGCGCGGCAAGCACCGCGCACCCTCCCTGGAGCAGCCGCGGCTCACACCCGGCGAGGGCGCCCCGCGCCGCCTGGTACCCAGGCGCGAGTCCTCGTCCGCGGGCCCGCGCCTGGTGGGCATCGTCCTGCTGGCCCCCGCGCTCGCCGCCGTCCTCGCCGTCTCCCTATACCCGGTGCTGCGCACCCTGTGGCTGTCCCTGCACGACGCGGGGTTCTCCACCGGATCGCACTTCACCGGCACCGCCAATGTGTCCCGGCTGCTCGGCGACGACCTGTTCTGGAACGCCTGGTGGCGCACCGTGGCCTTCGCCTTCGGCACCACGCTCGTGGAGACCGCGCTCGGCATCGGCTTCGCGCTCGTGCTGCACCAGTCCTTCCGCGGCCGCGGCTGGGCCCGCGCCGCCGTGCTCATCCCGTGGGCCATCCCCACCGTCGTCACCTCGCGCATGTTCGGCTGGATCTTCGACGGGCAGTCCGGTGTCGCCAACTACCTGCTGACCCGGCTCCATCTGACCGACGGCTACATCAACTTCCTCGGCGATCCGCACACCGCGCTGCCCACCATCGGGCTCGCCGACATATGGAAGACCACCCCGTTCATGGCGCTGCTGGTGCTCGCCGCGCTCCAGACCGTGCCCAGGGAGCTCGGCGAGTCCGCGAAGATCGACGGCGCCTCGCCCTGGTGCACCTTCCGCTGCGTCACCCTCCCGGTGATCGCGCCCGCCCTGCTGATCGCCGCGCTCATCCGGGTCCTCGACGCCTTCCGGGTCTTCGACCTGCCGTACGTCCTCACCGGCGGCGGCCCCGCGGACTCCACCGAGACGCTGTCCACCTTCGGCTACAAGACCCTCTTCTCCGGCCTCGAACTGGGCTACGGCTCGATGATCGCCACCGCCGCCTTCGTCACCGAAGTGCTCATCGCCGCGGGCTTCGCCTACTACCTGAGCCGGCGCTACCGCGCCCTGGAGGGCTGAGCCATGACCGCCATCCCCGCGCCCCTCCCCGCCGCGCCCGCCGCCATCCGGGCCCGCCGCCGGGCCCTGACCCGCCGGGTGCTGTTCCGGACCGCCGTCGGCGCGGTCGTGCTCTGGTCCGTCGCACCGTTCCTGTGGCAGCTCAGCACCTCGTTCCAGCGGGACCGCGATCTGTCCTCGGTGACCCCGCACTGGCTGCCCGTCCCGGGCACGCTGGAGCACTACCGGGCCGTCTTCACCGACTACGAATTCGGCAAGTACATGATCAACAGCGTCATCGTCACGGTCACCGCGACCGCGATCGGACTGCTGCTGGCGGCGCTGGCCACCTATGCGCTCGCCCGGCTGCCGGTGCCCGGCAAGGGCGTGGTGCTCGCCGTGGTCCTCGGCCTGTCGATGTTCCCGCAGATCTCGATCGTCGTCCCGCTCTATCTGGTGCTCAACACCCTCGGGCTGCTCGACACCTATACGGGGCTGTCCAGTTCGTACGTCGGGCTCGCCCTGCCGCTCATGATCTTCGTGCTGTACGCGCACTTCCGGTCCCTGCCCACCCAGCTGGACGAGGCCGCCGCCATCGACGGGGCGGGGCTGCTGCGCACCCTGCGCAGTGTGATCCTGCCGCTCGCGCTGCCCGGGATCGCGGCCGCCGGAATGCTCGGCTTCATCACCAACTGGAACGAGTTCATGCTCGCGCTGGCCTTCACCTCCTCACCCGAGCACCAGACCGTGCCGGTCGGCATCGCGGGCTTCCAGTCCCAGTACTTCGTCCCCTGGGGCGACATGGCCGCCGCCTCCGTCGTGGTCACCGTGCCGCTGGTGCTGATCGTCATGCTCTTCCAGCGCCGCATCGTCGCGGGCATCACCTCCGGGGCGGTGAAGGAATGACCGGGCGGGCCACCGCGCGGCCGCTGCGGGCGGTCAGCCGGGACGAGGTCTGGGCGGACCGGTACCGCGCCCTCGCCGCGCGGGTCCGCGCCCGGGCCCGTACGGCCGCACCGGTCCTCGCCGGATTCAGCGCCTGCGTCGACCACGTCTACCGGATGGACCCCGCCCGGATCGCCGCACTCGTCGAGTGGGCGGGGACCGCCGGACCGGCGGGCCGGGTGGCCGCCGAGGTCCACCGGCGGATCCGCCAGGGCCACGGCGGGGAGATCGTCGAGCTGTGGCCGGGCGGCACCGAGTGGGTGAGCACACTGCTCGGCGCCCCCGACCAGGTGCAACTCGGCGGCAGCGGTCCGCAGGCATCCTGGGCGCTGGCCGTGCTCGGCGCGCCCAGCGTCGTTCCGCTGGCCGACCGCGGCACCGAGCAACTGGCGGTGCTCCACCCCGAGGTACGGCTGTGCACCGCCACCGGCACCGTCGCGGCCGGACAACTGGCCACCGCCACCACACCCACGGGCCGTACCGCGTACGGCCCGTACGGCCGGGGCGGTTCGGGCGGCCCCGGTGGCCGTCCGGGCGACCTCGGCGGTGCGGGCGGTGCGGGCGGCCTGGGTGATCCGAGCGGTCCCGGCGGCCTCGGCAGCCCTTACAGCCCTGGCGGTCCCGGCCGTCCCGGTGCGGTCAAGCAGCCGCACAGTGTCCTGGAGTTCGCCGCGGGCACCCCCGTGCCCGGACTGCCGGACGGGCTGCCGCGTTCCTCCCGGATCATCCTGCGGTTCGTGGACGACGGGATCGAGCGCGACGAGTGGTTCGCCGCCCGCTCCGGCGAACTGGCCCGCACCGCCGCGGCGGGCCTGCTGTCCGGCATGAACGGGCTGCCCGAGGATGGCACCGGGCCCGCCGACCGGGCCTGGCTCACCGAGGTCGTCCGCACCTGGCGGGACGCCGGACTGCCGCTGCTCCACCTCGAGCTCGCCGAGTTCGCCACCGTCCGCGCCCTGCGCGCGGGATGCGACGAGTACGCCCCGCTGGCCGACTCCGTCGGCATGAGCCTGTCCGAACTCGCCGCGCTCGCCGGGCCCTCGGCCCGTGCCTCGCCCGTCACCGCCGCGGCCCGGTTCGCCACCGCGTACCACCTGGAGCGGGTCTGTGTGCACGCCGACGGCTGGGTCCTCGCGGTCCACCGCGGCGACCCCACCGAGCAGCGGACCGCGCTGATGACCGGCAGTCTGCTGGCCGCCGCGCGGGCCGCCCACGGCGAGCCCACCGCCGACCTCGAACCCGCGGCCGCGGCCGGTTACACCGAGGACCGCCCGGCCGACGGCTCGCTGGGGGATGGGCTGCGGGCGGACTGCGTACCCGCGCCCCACCTCTGCCGGCCCGCGGCCACCATCGGCCTCGGCGACACCTTCGTGGGCGGGCTGCTGCTCGCACGCTCGCTCCCGCCGGACGACCCGCCGCACCGGCCACCGTCCCGCACCACGACCGACCCTCCCAGCGCCACGACCGTCACCACGACCGACACCACGACCGACCTTGACGCCCCTTGATGAAAGGACTTCCCAATCGTGATGTCAAGCCGCAGTCGTGACGGGAGGTGAACCTTGGTAGCACTGTCCGTCACGGATCATCGCCCACAGGACGTTGAGCCTGCGGCGGGCGAGCGCGAGCAGGGCCTGCTTGTGGCCCTTACCCTCGCTTCTCTTCCGCTGGTAGTACGCCTTGGACGCGGGGCATGTCGTGATGCTGACCATCGCCGAGAGGTACATCGACCGCAGCAGTCCGCGGTGGTAGCGCCGGGGGCGGCGCAGGTTGCCGCTGACGCGGCCGGAGTCACGGGGCCTGGGGGCAAGGCCGGCGAAGCCGGCCAGGCGGTCGGCGCTGCCGAAGGCGTCCATGTCACCGCCGGTCGCGGCGATGAATTCGGCGCCGAGCTTGGGGCCCATACCGGGCAGGCTACGGATCACCTCGGCGTGCGGATGCTCGCGAAACGTGGCCTCGATCAGGGCGTCAAGCTCGACGATCTCCTCATCAAGGGCCATCACCCCCTTCGCGAGGCGGACCACCATGGCGGCCGCCAGCTTCTCGCCGGGCAGTGCGGTCATCTGGGCCCGGGCGGCCTCCACAACCGTCTTCGCCAGCGCCGCGGCACCGCGGACCTTGCGGTTCTTCAGCCAGGTCTCGATCCGCTGGACGCCGGCGCGGCGGATCGCGGCCGGGGTCTGGTAGCCGGTCAGCAGCATCACCGGGCCTTTATTGACCAGGTCCAGCGACCGCTCCAACGCGGGGAAGATCTCCAGCAGTTGGGCGCGGAGCCGGTTGATCTGCCGGGTGCGGTCGAAGACCACGTCAAGGCGCCGGTTGGTCAGCGTGCGCAGGTCGACAGCGATCTCGTCACCGGGCCTCAGCAGCCCGAGGTCCCGGCGAACGCGGGCCTGGTCGGCGATGACAAAGGCGTCCTTCGCGTCCGTCTTGCCTTCGCCCTTGTAGGTGGCCGAGGCACGGTGGACTGCCAGGCCGGTCAGATAGGCCATCGGCTGATCGTGGCTGAGGAGCAGGCAGATCAGCAGGGCAGCTCCGCCGTGGTTGAGATCGACGGCCCACAGCACGTCCGCGGATATCGCCAGGACATCGCCGATGAGGTGAAGCAACTCGGTCTCATCGTTCAGGACCCGGCGCGACAGCAGCCGTTCGCCGTCCGCGTTGATCACCACGCAGTGGTGGTGTTCCTTGCCGATGTCCACTCCGGCCCAGATCTCGGGCACGGCCACCTCCGCCAGCTCGCCGTCTCACATGTCACCCGCAGACGACCTCGCCGACGTTGTCCTACAGCAGCGATCGAGTCGCGTCTCCCAATTGGCGGTCGAGTCGTCGCGGGGTCCCGGGCGGCCAAGTCCTTTGAGCCTTGCCAACGGCGCCCACATGCCAGCCATACCCAGAACCCCTGGGCCCTCCGATCTTACGAATGACCAGAGCAACCACCCTTGAAAGGTAGGACCCTCATGAGCACCTCCGACCTGACCACCGATCCGGGCAAGTTGCGCGGCCTGACCCGGGTGACCAGCGCGGACGGCTTCTTCCTGATCTGCGCCCTGGACCATCTCTCGGACTTCGCCGAGCTGCTGGCCCCGGACCCCGGGACGGTGAGCTTCGCGGATGTGGTCCGGGCCAAGGACGCCGTGATCCGGGCCGTCGCGCCCAGCGTGACCGCCGTACTCCTCGACGCCCACTACGGCATCGGCCATCTGACGGCGAGCGGCGCCCTGCCCCGCGACGTCGGCCTGATGGCCAGCATCGAGGACGAGGACTACAGCATCCCCGAGGGGCCGCGCCGCACCCGGCACCGCGAGGGGTGGTCCACCCGGCAGATCAAGCTGGCCGGCACCGATGTCGCCAAGCTGCTGTGGTGGTACCGCCCGGACGGCGACCCGGCCACCGCCGAACACCAGCGCCAGGTGGTGCGCGACCTGGTCGCCGAATGCGCCGAGCTGAGCCTGCCCCTGGTCGTGGAGCCCATCTGGTACCCACTGCCCGGGGAGGACCCCGGCTCGGCGGAGTGGAAGGAGCGGCGGGTCGAGGGCATCATCCGGTCCGCCGTGGACGCCGACCGGCTGGGCGTCGACATGCTCAAGGTGGAGTTCCCCGGCTACGTGGACACCGAGCAGGGGCGGGAGCGTGCCGCGGCCGCCTGCAAGGAGCTGGACTCCTCGGTGCGGGTCCCCTGGGTGATCCTCTCCGCCGGGGTGGGCTACGAGGACTTCCGCACCCAGGTGCGGATCTCGGCGCAGGCCGGGGCGTGCGGCTATCTGGCGGGCCGGTCGATCTGGCGGGACGCGGTGTCCACCCACGACCCCGAGGGGCGCGCCAGGGGCATCGAGCAGGCCAGGGGCCGTTTGGACGAACTGAACGCGGTCATCCGTGAGCACGGCAGGCCGTTCCTGCCCGGGCGCTCCCTCGACCAGGCGCTGGACCGCCTGCCCGAGGGGTGGTTCCACGACTGGCACCCGGCCGTCTGACGCCCGTCGTGGCCCCGTGACGGGGGCGGTGGGCGACCCTGACCCGCCCACCGCCCCTCGCCAACGGCTCACCCGCCACCGCCCGTTCACCCGCCACCGCCCGATCTGGGAGGACCCCGGATGACCGCCGAGCCCGTCCCGCTGCCACCGAACCAGCCGCGCTCCTTCTACCGCGACTCCGGCGCCATCGCCCGCTTCCGGCGCACCGCCCCGGACGGCGACGGCTATCGCCCCGAGGACTGGGTCGCCTCCACCACCTCGCGGTTCGCCCAGGCCCCCGCCGGGCTGACCACGCTGCCGGACGGCACCCGGCTGTCCGATGCCGTGGCCGCCGACCCCGGCGCCTGGCTGGGCCCCGAGCACACCGGGGCGTACGGAGCCGACACCGCGCTGCTGGTCAAGCTGCTGGACGCCGGGCAGCGGCTGCCGCTGCACAGCCACCCCGGCCGGGCCTTCGCCCGGGCCCATCTGGGCAGCGCCCATGGCAAGACCGAGGCGTGGTTCGTGGTGGCCGCGGCCCCGGGCGCCGAGATCCGCATGGGTTTCAGCCGCGATGTCACCGCCGATGAGCTGGCGGGCTGGGTGGAGCGCGGCGATACGGCAGCGCTGCACGGCGCCGTGCACCGGGTGCCGGTGGCCGCGGGGGACGCGCTGCTCTGCCCCGCCGGGATGCCCCATGCCATCGGAGCGGGCGTGCTGCTGGTGGAGCTTCAGGAGCCCACCGACTTCTCCGTCCTGCTGGAGTGGGAGGGCTATGCGATCGACGGAGCCAGCGAGGGCCATCTGGGACTGGGCTTCGACCGCGCGCTGGCCGCCGTGGACCGCGCCGGTGTGGACGCCGCCGCGCTCGCCCGGCTGCGCGGACCCGGCGCGGACGTGGCCTCCGGCGCCAGTGTGCTGCCACCGGAGGCCGGGAGCTCCTTCCGGGCCGAGCTGTGCCGGGGCGAGCCGACGGCCGCGCTGGACCCGGGCTTCTCGGTACTGGTGGTCCTCGACGGTGCCGGGGCGCTCGGCCATGAGCGGGGACGTCCGCTGGCCGTGAGCGCTGGGCAGACCGTGCTGATTCCGTACGCCGCGGGGCACACCGAGCTGTCCGGGCCGGTGAGCGCCCTGCGCTGCCGCCCGCCCGCGTCCGGCGCGGCCGGCTGATCGCCGTTCTCCCCAGGGCCCGGACTCCCGCGGGCCCTTCAATCAGTTGCGTTATTTAATTCACGCGTTTTAGAGTGGCCGCGACAGCTCACAGGAACCACGGAGACTGGAGGCCACGGTGACCGACGCACGCACCGTCCGCTCCGCCGGGACCCGCGAGGCCATCATAACCGCGGCGGAGCGGCTCTACGCCGAGCACGGCCTGGTCGCGGTGTCGAACCGGCAGATCAGCGAGGCGGCCGGACAGGGCAATGTCGCCGCGGTCGGCTACCACTTCGGCACCAGGGCGGATCTGGTGCGCGCCATCATGCGCAAGCACTCCGAGGCGATCGAGGAGATCCGGCAGCGGATGGTGGCGGAGGCCCGCGGCAGCGAGGAGGTCCGGGACTGGGTCGCCTGCCTGGTGCGCCCCGCCACCGAGCACCTGGCCACCCTGGGCGTCCCCTCGTGGTACGCCCGGTTCGCCGTCCAGGTGATGACCGACCCCGTGCTGCGGGCGATCGTCACCGACGAGGCCCTCACCCGGGAGCCGCTGCGGGAGACCCTCTACGGCCTGGGCGGTTGCCTGGACGCGCTGCCCGCCGAGGTGCGGGCCGAACGCGGCGACATGGCCCGCCAGTTGATCACCCACACCTGTGCCGAACGGGAGCGCGCCCTCACCGAGGGGACCAGTACGCGCCAGCCGTCCTGGGACGACACGGCCGGCGCGCTCACCGACGCCATCACCGGTCTGCTGCTCGCCCCCGTCACCCGCCGTTCCCCAGCCGAGGAGGCCCGGACATGAAGATCACCGTCGACGAGGAAAAGTGCTGCGGCGCGGGCCAGTGTGTGCTCATCGCGCCCGAGGTGTTCGACCAGCGCGAGGAGGACGGCATCGTCGTGCTGCTCGACGCCGAGCCCGCCGACGGGCACCACACGGCCGTCCGGGAGGCCGCGAGCGTCTGCCCGGCCGCCGCGATCCAGCTGGGCGAGGCTCCGGACTGATCAACGGGGCCCCACTGCCGACCGACCCTCGGAGGAAGACCATGACCACCTCGCCCGTGGCCGACGACGCGTCGGCCGAGATCCCCGCCTTCCCCCAGCCGCGCGCCGCGGTCTGCCCCTTCGACCCGTCCCCGGAGCTGCGCGGGCTGGCGAGCTGGGGTCCGCTGACCCGGGTCCGGTCCTGGAACGACAGCACCCCCTGGGTGGTGACCGGCCACGCCGAGCAGAAGACCCTGCTCTCCGACCCCCGGCTCAGCGCCGACTTCTCCCACCCCGGCTTCCCGAGCCCCGTTCCCCACACGGGTGGCGAACGGCCGTCCACCGACCTGAGCTTCGTCGGCATGGACGATCCGTCGGTGAAGCCCTTGACGCGGTCGAAATAGAGGGCGGGGGCGTGGCCGCCCAGGCGCGGGGCGGCGTTCGCGGCGGCGGCGACGTCCGGCTCGGGCATCACCTCGTCCTCGATGTGCAGCAGCTGATCCTCCTTCCGGAGGGCGTCGAGGAAGCCGCGGAAGTCGTCGTAGGCCATGGGGACTCCAAATGAGGGAGGGTGGGGGGAATCAGGCGGCGGTGGGCTTCGGGCCGCGGGCGGCGCGCATGCCCGCCCACCGCTTGGCGGCGGGCGCGGGCAGGTCGAACTGGTCGAGGAGGCGGGCCGTGAGGTGGTCGACGATGTCGTCCACCGACCGGGGGTGGTTGTAGAAGGCGGGCATGGGCGGGACCATCCGCACGCCCATCCGGGAGAGCGCCAGCATGTTCTCGAGGTGGATCTCGCTGAGCGGGGTCTCCCGCGGTACGAGGACGAGCCGGCGCCGCTCCTTGAGCACCACGTCCGCGGCGCGGCCCACCAGCCCGTCGGCGTATCCGGCGCGGATCCCGGCGAGGGTCTTCATCGAGCACGGCGCGATGATCATGCCGTCGGTGCGGAAGGAGCCGGAGGAGATGGCGGCGCCCTGGTCCTCGGGGGAGTGGGTCACCTCGGCGAGCCCGGCCACCTCACGGGCGGACCGGCCGGTCTCCAGCTCGATCGTGGTGCGCGCCCAGCGGCTGAGCACCAGATGGGTCTCCACCTCGGGCAGCTCGGCCAGCGTCTCCAGCAGCCGGACGCCGAACACGGCACCCGTCGCTCCTGTCATGCCCACGATCAATCGCACGGCGGCGCGCTCCCATCGGCTGCTCTCGGCGGAATGCTCTCGGTGAAAGGGGAAGCGGTGACCACGGGGATTCTTTCGGTCACCCGTTCACCACAACGCACTCCACGCTAGATGCGGACCAGGGCACACCGGCCGTACACTGAGGACGCGCTATGGACAGAAACGGACACCGTGATGTCACCGAGGTTCCGTTCCGGCCCTCCGTGGGAGCCCCGCCGGGAGCGGCCGTCCTGGACTTCCCCGGACTCGCCGCCCGCGCCCGGAGCCATGGCCTCGATGTCCACGCCCCGATGCGGCTCGCCTTCCACCAGCTGATCACCGTGCGCTCCGGGACGCTGCGCTGCTCGGTGGACTTCACCGAGCACGAGCTGACCGAGGGCGGCTGGATGTGGGTGCGCCCCGGACAGATCCACCAGTTCCGGTCCGCCCTCGGCGCGGCGGACGGCGCCGCCGTGCTCTTCCCGTCCGGCTATCTCGGCGCCGCCACCGCCGCCGTCGCCCGGCTGGACCGGCCCGTGTCCCGGTCCCCGCTGGTGGTGCCCGAGGGCGCCGCCACCGCCGCCGTCGCCCGGCTGGACCGGCCCGTGTCCCGGTCCCCGCTGGTGGTGCCCGAGGGCGCCGACGCCGAGGCCGTCCGAGGCGTCCTGGGCCTGCTGGAGAGCGAGTACCGGACGGTGGCAGGGCCGCTGGAGGCGCATGTCGAGGTGGTGCGCCACCTCGTCGCCGTCCTCGTGCTGCGGCTGGCCCATCTGCCCGGCGCCCAGAGCGGGGACACGGCGGGCAGCGAGGCGTTCCGCCGCTTCCAGCAGGCCGTGGAGCGCGACTACACCCGCACCCACCGGGTCGAGGACTACGCGGACCGGCTGGGCTACAGCGTCCGCACCCTGACCCGGGCCACCCGCGCCACCGTGGGATGCGGCGCCAAGCGGTTCATCGACGACCGGGTGCTGCTCGAGGCCAAGCGGCTGCTGGTGCACACCGGTCTGTCCGCCACGGCCATCGGCGAGCGGCTGGGCTTCCCGGACGCCACCGTCTTCACCAAGTTCTTCCGGCGGCGCTCGGGCGAGACCCCGGCCGGGTTCCGCATCCGCGCCTCGGGCGCGCGGCGCTGACGGCCCGAGCACGTCATGCGCGGTGGGGAGACGCACCGCGCGCCCGCCCGGCGGGGAGCCGGACGGGCGCGCGACGAGGGGCCGGTGGCGGTGGCTCAGTCCGCCGAGAGCGCGGGGTCGCTCATCCCCGCTCGGCCGGTCTCCACATGCCCGGCCAGCCGGCGCAGATAGCCGCTGTCGTGGTCGGAGACCACCGACAGGTCGTACCAATGGTGGCTGCGCCCGGTGCGGGCGGTGTGCACCACCCGCGCGCCCGGCCGGAGCCGGTAGTCCGCCTGCTTCTCCTGGTGGTAGCCGTCGGTGACGGTGAGCCGCAGCGTCGCGTCGCCCTGGTTGACGAGGGTCAGCTCGACCGCCCCGGTCGCCCGGTCGTGACGGGCGCTCACCTCGGGGCCCTCGCCGGTGGCGTGGCCGGTGAAGTGGCGCAGGAAACCGGCCGGACCGTGCACCTGGAGGTCATAGGCGCCGTTGTCCGCCGAGGAGCGCTGCCAGCTGCCGGACAGCCGCTTGCCCGCCTCGACGGTGTAGCCCCACGGCCCGCCCTCATGGCTCGCGGAGGTCACGTGGAAGTGCGCGGCGGTGCCCTTGCCGTGGTGCACGAAGTCGATCCGCAGACCGCCGTCGGCGCCGGTCGTGGCATCGGCCGACAGGTCGTACGGCAGCGGCCTGGCAGGGCGCAGCCCGGACTCCTGCGGGGGCAGCGAGGGGTTCGCCGGGAGCGCCGGTACGTAGTCCGGGTGCCGCTCGTTGTCCTTGGGCCGGTAGCCGCTGGTGTCCGGCAGGGCCGGGACCTTCACATCGGTCCGGGAGAAGTCGAAGGCCTCGGTCAGGTCGCCGCACACCGCCCGCCGCCACGGCGAGATGTTCGGCTCCTCGACGCCGAAGCGCCGCTCCATCAGCCGGATGACCGAGGTGTGGTCCAGCGTCTGCGAGCACACCCAGCCGCCCTTGCTCCACGGCGACACCACCAGCATCGGCACCCGCTGCCCCAGCCCGTACGGGCCCGCGGGCTGCGCGGAGGAGCCGGCGTACAACTCCCCGGTGGTGTCCACGGTCGAGGCGCCCCGCTCGGCGGCGGGCGCGTACGGCGGCACCACGTGGTCGAAGAAGCCGTCGTTCTCGTCGTAGGTGATGAGCAGCGCGGTCCTGCTCCACACCTCGGGGTCGGAGGTGAGCGCGTCCAGCACCTGGGCGACGTACCAGGCGCCGTAGTTCGCGGGCCAGTTGGGGTGCTCGCTGAAGGCTTCGGGGGCCGCGATCCAGGAGATCTGCGGCAGCTTCCCGGCCTTCACATCGGCCCGCAGGACGTCGAAGAAGCCGTCGCCGTTCTTGGCGTCGGTACCGGTGCGGGCCTTGTCGTACAGCGGGTCGCCGGGCTTGGCGTCGCGGTACTGGTTGAAGTACAGCAGCGAGTTGTCGCCGTAGTTGCCGCGGTAGGCGTCGTCGATCCAGCCCCAGCCGCCCTTGGCGTCGAGCCCGTCGCCGATGTCCTGGTAGATCTTCCAGGAGACCCCGGCCTGTTCCAGGCGCTCGGGGTAGGTGGTCCAGCCGTAGCCGGCCTCCGCGTTGTCCAGCACCGGGCCGCCGCCCTTGCCGTCGTTCCCGGTGTAACCGGACCACAGGTAGTAGCGGTTGGGGTCCGTGGAGCCGATGAACGAGCAGTGGTAGGCGTCGCAGATGGTGAAGGTGTCGGCCAGCGCGTAGTGGAACGGAATGTCCTCGCGGGTCAGATACGCCATGGTGGTGGCCGACTTCGAGGGCACCCACTTGTCGTACGCGCCGTCGTTGAACGCCACATGGCCGTCGCCCCAGCCGTGCGGCAGGTCCTGGAGGAACTGCAGCCCGAGGTCGTTCACCTCGGGACGGAACGGCAGGACCTCCTTGGAGCCGTCGGACTGGTGCCACACCGGCTTGCCGCTGGGCAGCCGCACCGGCCGCGGATCGCCGAATCCCCGTACCCCGCGCAGGGTTCCGAAGTAGTGGTCGAAGGAGCGGTTCTCCTGCATCAGCACGACGATGTGCTCGATGTCCCGCAGGCTTCCGGTCCGGCGGTTCGCCGGAATCTCCGCGGCGCGCGCGATGCTGGCGGAGAGGAGGGACATGGCCGTGCCGGTGCCGGCAAGTTGCATGAATCTTCGACGGTCTATGGAGGTCATGGCGCTCCGGTCTCCTGTGGCGTTCGAAGGGAAGCGGGGGAACCGGTGCAGTCTCTTCCGCCAAGACGGTACGGACAACGGCGGATGGGCGAAACGGCGGGAAAGCCTCCGTAAATCTTGATCGTGGGCCGGATCCTTGTCGTGGGCTCTTCCCGCATGCCCATACGGTCAGGAATCGGACCGATGTGACGTACGGCGCACCGGATGGACCGGCGGCCATGGAGGCGAACTCCGTTTCGCCATGCCGAGGAAGGGCACGCGAACAGTGTGCTTCGGACCGGAGGCACGCCACGGGAGCAGCCCGGCTGCGGAAGGCGTGTTCACGGTCGCCCGAGTTGTCCGGATTGCCAGATCCTGTGGTGACACCGACGACAGCCCAAGGGAGACCGCCCATGACGTCCGCACGAGCACACCCCCGAACACACCCCAAGCACGCACACGACGACGCCCCCGACACCTCCGCCGACTTCCGCCGGATCGCCGATCTGCCGGACGGTCAGGAGAGGGAGACCCTGCGACAGGATGTCGTCCGGGCCTGGATGCCGATGGCCGAGCGCATCGCCGCACAGTTCCGCAATCGCGGTGAAAGCTCCGAGGATCTGCGGCAGGTGGCCATGGTCGGACTGGTCAAGGCGGTCAAGCGCTATGAGCCGGACCGGGGTTCGGCCTTCGAGAGCTACGCCGTCCCCACCGTGGTCGGAGAGGTCAAGCGGCACTTCCGCGACCACATGTGGGGCCTGCACGTCCCGCGCCGGGTCCAGGAGCTGCGCAACCGGGTCCGCACCGCCGTGCAGGAGCTGACCCGCTCACCGGACGACCGTTCGCCCAGCGTCAAGGACATCGCCCGGCACACCGGCATGACCGAGGAGGACGTCCTCGTCGGCATGGAGGCGCTCGACAGCTTCCGCACGCTGTCGCTGGACGCCGCACTGCGCGGCGCCGACGACGGCTACGCACTGGTGGACACCCTCGGCGCCACCGAGTCCTCCTACGAGCGGGTGGTCCAGCGCGAATCCCTCAAGCCGTGCCTGCGCAGGCTTCCCGAGCGGGAGCGGGAGATCCTCTACCTGCGATTCTTCTGCGACGAGACCCAGAGCCGGATCGCCGATCGGCTCGGCATCTCCCAGATGCATGTCTCCCGGCTCATCAACCGCACCTGCGCCCACCTGGGCCAGGAGGTCGGCGCCCGTGCCGCGTGACGCCCACGCCCCCGGCGGCCCGCGTGCCCACGCCCGCTGCCCGGGTGACGCCCACGCCCCCGGCGGCCACGGCCGCGCGCCCGGACGCCGTGCGCGGGGCGCGCGTCATCAGTCGCCCGATCAGCCGCCCGGCCCCGCCCCCGCTCCCCGGCGCATACGACGCACAGCTCCGCGTGGGGCAGGGCCAGCGCCCGCTCCCGGCCCTGAGGCCGGCCGCACCGCGTGCAGATCCCGAAGGATCCGCCGCGCAGCCGGTCCAGCGCCGCGACGGTCCGCTCCAGCAGGGCCGCGTCCGTCTCCGCCCGCGAGTGGAGCTCCCTGAGCGTCATGGCCTTGGCACCCGTGTCCGCGGCGTCGAGATCGCAGTCCGCGCGCAACGCCGAAGCGGTCTCCTCGTTCCGGGCGAGCTGCGACCGCAGCCGGTCCGCCTGCTCCGACAGCCGGGCCGTGGCCTCCTCCAGGTCCCCGGGCCGCAGCGGGCTCTCACTCGTCTCCGCTCTGTTCATCCGCCGCACCTCCCTGCGCGTCCGCCCCGCCGGGTCCCCGCCCCGGCCACGGTCACTCATGGCGACGCACGCCTATCGTTGAGATATGCACGACACGGCGGTGACGCTGTTCCTCTGCGGCGATGTGATGCTCGCCCGCGGTGTCGACCAGATCCTGCCGCATCCGGGCGATCCGGAGCTCCACGAGCCCTACATCCGCGACTCCCGGGCCTATGTGGAGCTGGCCGAGGAGGCCAACGGCCCGATCCCGCGCCCGGTGGACTTCTCCTGGCCCTGGGGCGACGCCCTTGCGGTGCTGGACGAGGAGGCGCCCGAGGTGCGGGTGCTCAACCTGGAGACGAGCGTCACCCGCAGTGATGAGTTCGCCCCGGGGAAGGACGTCCACTACCGGATGAGCCCGGACAACCTCCCCTGTCTGACCGCGGTCCGGCCCGATGTCTGCGTCCTGGCCAACAACCATGTCCTCGACGGCGGCCGGCGCGGGCTCGACGAGACGCTCGACTCGCTGGCCGCCGCCGGCCTCCGGGTGGCCGGAGCGGGCCGTGACGCGGCCGCCGCGCGGCGCCCCGCCGTCGTCCCGGCCGGGGACCGCCGCCGGGTGCTGGTCTTCTCGTTCGGCACGGCCTCCAGCGGCATCCCGGGCCGGTGGGCCGCGACCGGGAACCGGTCCGGGGTCGACTTCCTGCCCGAACTGTCGGACGCCCGCGCGTACGCGATCACCGTCCGGGTACGGCAGCTCAAGCGCCCCGGCGACCTCGCCGTCGCCTCGGTCCACTGGGGCGGCAACTGGGGGTACGGCGTCTCACCGGACCAGATCCACTTCGCCCATGCCCTGATCGACGGAGGCGTGGACCTCGTCCACGGCCATTCCTCCCACCACCCCCGCCCCCTCGAGGTGTACCGCGGCAAGCTGGTCCTCTACGGCTGCGGCGACATGGTCGACGACTACGAGGGCATCGGCGGCTATGAGCGGTACCGCGACGATCTGCGGCTGCTCTACTTCCCCGGGCTGGACCCGGACACCGGCCGCCTGGTGAGCCTTCGCATGGTGCCCCTGCGGTCCCGGCGGATGCGGCTGGAGCGCACCGGCCACGACGACGCCGCATGGCTGGGCGGAACCCTCGACCGGGTCGGGGCCCTCCTCGGCTCGCACGTCGACGTCCGGCCCGACGACGTCCTCACCCTGCGCCGGCCCTGAGAGCCTGTGTCATATCCCCGGCCGGGCGTGCGACGCCTGGCACGCTCCTCCAGCTAACGCTGGGAGGTGCCCCCTGACGCCGCACGCTGATCCGGCCGGGGATATGACACAGGCTCTGACCCCGCCGGGTCAGACGATCTTCCAACGCACCAGCCCGCCCAGCACCAGCGCCCCGGGGATCAGCGGCAGCCACACCGTGATGAAGCGGTACGCCAGCACCGTGGACGTGGCCGACTCGACCGGCGCCCCCGCCGCCACCAGCGCGATGACCAGCGCCGCGTCGACCGAGCCGATACCACCGGGGGCGGGGACCACGGCGGCCACCGCCGTGGCGGCCAGATACGCGAGCATCACGTGCGCCGGCCGCACCTCGAGCTCGAGCGCCAGCGCGACCGCCACCAGCCCCGTCGCCTGGAGCAGCGGAAACGCCAGCGAACCGCCCCACAGCGCCAGCGCCCTGGACGGCCGCATGTGCAGCGAACGGGCGTCGGCCAGCGCGGTGCGCAGGAACGTCATCACGAGCCGGCGCACCGGACGGATCAGGGCCACCCCGGCCACCAGCACCCCGGCCGCCGCGACCACCCCGGCCACCACCGTCCCGCTCACCGACTCCGGGAGCAGCGGGCCCAGCCGCAGCGCCTCGGGAAACGCCACGAGCAGCACCAGCAGCAACCCCACCCGGGCCGTGGCCTCCGCCAGGAAGTACAGGGCGAGCGCCGCCGAGGAGCGGGCGGGCGGCAGCCCGCAGCCCGTCATGAACCGGATGTTGACTGCGCTGGCGCCGATCCCCGACGGCAGCAGATGGTTGGCCGCCCCGGCGGCGAACTGGGTGGCGAACAGCCGCCTGGCCGGCAGCCGCTCCAGCACCGTGCCCTGCCGGGCGAACGACACCGCCACCCAGCCGAGCCCGGTGGTGGCAACCGCCGTCAGCAGCCAGTACGGATTGGCGGTGAACATCTGACGGGCGCCGGAGCCGATCAGCGAGCGGTGCTGGACCACCCAGACGGCCACGACGAGCAGCGGCAGCAGACACAGGATCTGGCGCAGCGGCAGCCGCCGGTACCGGGACCGGCGCTCCGTGCGCTCCGCGGGCCGGTCCAGGGGCTGCTCCGCGGGGCGCGGCATCGCTTCAGGCATCGGTCCGGACACTCCTGTCGGTCATGGGATACGTGCCGGATACGGCTCTTGGCTCAGCATCGTCGCGGAGCGCGCGCCGCGCAGCGGGAGCGCGATCAGCAGGCCGAGGCAGATCCACACATAGGTGTTGCTGCCGAGGAAGCCGTCGACCCCGGTGGAGTCGACCCGCCACAGCCACACCACACTGCTGCACAGCAGCACGTAC
The DNA here is from genome assembly GCF_024298965.1 of Streptomyces rapamycinicus NRRL 5491. Lineage (NCBI taxonomy): Bacteria > Bacillati > Actinomycetota > Actinomycetes > Kitasatosporales > Streptomycetaceae > Streptomyces > Streptomyces rapamycinicus. The sequence goes on from NZ_CP085193.1 coordinate 11,755,444, forward strand.
ACCACCGCACCGGCCTGGAGCAGCAGCCTGCGCCGGGCCGGTGGCGCGTCCGGCCGCAGCCCGCTGTCGACCAGCACCGCCAGGGCCGGAATCAGCCACACCAGATGGTGCACCCAGGTGATGGGGCTGATGAGACAGGCGGTCACCCCGGTCAGCGCGAACCCGGCCCGCTCGTCCCCGACGGCCACCGCGGAGCGCACCCGGTGCGCCCAGACGGCCAGTACGGCGAGCACCCCGAGCGCCCACACCACCCCGCTCGGCTCCACCGGATCGACCAGCCGGGCCAGCACCCCTTCCCACGACTGGTTGGAGACGTAGGAGAGTACCCCGATCCGGTCGGTGTCCCACAGCGCCTCGGTCCAGTAGACCCGCGAGGCCCCCGGCGCCACCGCAAGGGCCAGCAGGGTGGCGGCCGCGGCGGTGGCCGTGGCGGTCGCGGCGGCGCGCCACCTCCGGGTGATCAGCAGATAGCCGATGAAGATCGCCGGGGTGAGCTTGATGGCGGCGGCGAGCCCGATACCGCAGCCGGCGAACCGGCCGCGCCCCGTGGACAGCAGCCGGGCGTCGAAGAACACCAGCACCAGCAGCAGCAGGTTGACCTGCCCGAAGCTGAAGGTGTCCCGCACCGGCTCCAGGAGGACGAACAGACAGGCCGCCACCACGAAGGCGAACCACTTGTTCCAGCCGTGCCGCCGCACGATCGGCCCGATCAGCCAGGTCAGCAGGGTCGCCGAGGCGGCCACGTTGAGCACCATGCTCAGGGTGATCGCGGCCGGCCAGGTGAACAGGGCCATCGGCAGCATGCACAGCGCCGCGAAGGGCGGATAGGTGAAGCCGTAGTCCGCCCCGTCCGCACCGGGGATGGTGAAGTCGTAGATGCGGCCGTCCCGCATCCAGTGGCCCACCGCGTCGTAGTAGACGTTGAGGTCGAACCAGTGCCGGTGCAGCGGGACGAAGGCCAGGAACAGCGCCACCGCCACCGTGAGGGCGAGCGCCAGCACCAGCCGTCCGCGTGCGGTGGCGGGCCCCGTCATGCCGAACGCCCCGATCGGTGGCCGCCGGGGACGGCGGGCAGCGCGTCGCCGGCGGCGAACCCCGGCGCGTGCCGTACGCACCACAGCGCGCACACCGCCAGCGCACCCCCGCACACGGCGTACGTCAGCTGCCGCGAATCCGGCGCGAACCCATTGGGCAGCACGGCCAGCGCGAGCACCCCGCTCCCGGCCACCACCGCCTTGCGCACCGTGCCGCCCGGACCGGCCGCGGCGATCACGAACAGCCCCCACAGCACGTACCAGGGCCGGATCGCCGGGCCCAGCACGGCCACCGCGATCAGGCTCAGCCCCAGCGCGTACACCGGCCGGGGGCGGGGCGGGCGCAGCCAGGCGGCCCCGATGGCCACGGCGGTGGCCAGCAGCCCCAGACCGTGCCACGCGGGCGCGGCCAGCGGCGCCAGACCGCTGCCGACGGCCTCCAGCAGGGCGCCGGTGGCGCGGCCGAGGGTGCTGGTCAGCGCCCAGTTGTCCGGTGAGGCCGGGGTGGTGAGCGCGGAGATCCAGCCGTAGCCGGTGCCGGTCACGGCCGTCGCCACCCCCGTGGTGGCCAGGGACAGCGCGGCGGTGGCCGCCACGGCGCCGACGCGGCGCCCGCTGCCCTCCACCCGGCGCGCCCACAGCGTGGCGACCGCCAGCAGCCCCAGCGCCGCCGGGGCCTTGACCAGGGCGGCGAGCGTGACCAGCACCGCGCCACAGGCCGGCCATCGGCCCGTCGCGGCCACCAACCCGGCCCCGAGCAGCCCGAGCATCACGGCATCATTGTGCGCCCCGCCCACCAGATGCAGCAGCAGGAGCGGGTTGAGGCCGCCCAGCCACAGGGCGGCGCTCGGATCGGTGCCGCAGCGGCGGGCCAGAACGGGCAGCGCGAGCACCATCAGCGCCACCCCGAGCAGCGCGATCAGCCGCAGCCCGATCACCCCGAGCGACGGCTCGGCGCGCGAGGCGTGGGCGACGGCCGATTCGAAGGCCAGCGAGACCGGGCCGTACGGCGTCGGGGTGTGCTGCCACACCGGCGCCACCTCGTCCGCCAGCGGCCCGCCGAGGCGGATGGGGCCGTGGGTGTAGACGTCGATGCGGGCGTGCACCATCGCGCCCTGTGCGAGATAGCTGTACACATCCCGGCTGAACAGCGGCGGCCCGGGCAGCAGGGGGGCCGCCCAGGTGGCGAGCGTGATCAGCAGGGAGCGCGGGCCGGGCGGCTTCGGCCCGCGCACCTCGCGCCCCAGCAGCCACCACGCCGCGATCAGCAGCACCAGCCCGAAGTAGGTGCCGATCAGCCCGAGCGCCTCTCTCCCGGAGTCAGGGGTGAGGGCGTCCCCCACCGGTAGCGCTCCGGCGGTCGCCCCACCCGCTGCCAGGGCCACCGACCCGGCGAGCCCGAGGAGCCGGCAGTGGCCGGGAGCGACGGCGACACGTTGAAGGAGAAGGCGACGGACCAGCACCCGGCCAGCCTCGCGAGAGTGCATGGCCGGAAATTGACCTCGCGGTCACCGGAGACTGGCCGAGAGGTGTCGGCCGGGCCACACCGCCTGGGGAGCGGGCAGGATCGATGCCCACGGTGCCCGGTCAACCACGAGTTGACGCAGTTTGCGCAGCTCGCACGGGCTGTTCCAGCCGAGCACCCCGACCACCCGGCCCCGGTGTCCATAGGCGACGACGAAGTGGCCGCCCTCGAGCTCACCGTGGAGCACGGCGAGTTCGGCATCGGCGGGAAAGACGCCGTACGCCTGGATATGGGCGTCGTACTGATCGGTCCAGAAGTACGGTACGGGGGCGAACGGCTGGTTCTCGCCGAGCACATTGTGGGCGACGGCCCGCGCCTGTTCCGTGGCGTTCAGCCGGTGTTCCAGCCGCATCCGGCAGCCGAAGTGGTTGTTGTGCCACGAGGCGACATCACCGGCCGCGTACACTCCGGGCGCCGCGCGGCAGGTGGGATCGCATTCGACACCGTTGCGCAGCTCGAGGCCGGATCCGGCCAGCCAGCCGATCGCCGGGGCGGCACCGATGGCGACCACCACGACATCGGCGTCCAGCAGTGTGCCGTCGGTGAGTTCGAGCCCCGTCACCCGCCCGCCGGACTCGAAGAACCGCCGCACCCCGGTGCCACAGCGCATGGATACCCCGTTCTTCTTGTGCAACCGCCCGACCAGAGCGGCTATCCGGTCGCCGAACTGCCGTCGCATCGGCACCGGCCGGGGGTCGATCATGGTGACGTCCAGCCGCATCCGGCGGGCCGCCGCCGCGGCCTCCGAGCCGAGGAAACCCGCGCCGACCACCGCCACCTTCACATCGGGTTCGCGGCGCAGATCGGCGCGCAGGGCGAGGGCGTCGTCGAGGGTGCGCAGCAGATGCACCCCGGCCAGATGGTGGGCGCCGGGCAGGCTGTTGGGGGTGACACCGGTGGCGATGACCAGGGCGTCGTAGGAGACGCTGTCGCCGCCGTCCAGCACCACCCGGCGGGCGTCGGTGTCCAGACCGGTGGCGGATCTGCCGAACAGCAGCCGCGCGTCGAGCGCGGACAGCTCCTCGTTGGTGCGCAGCTTGATCCGGTCCGGCTCCCAGGTGCCCGCCAGGATCTGCTTGGACAACGGCGGCCGGTTGTAGGGAGTGTGGGGCTCGTCGCCGATGAGGGTGAGCCTTCCGCCGTATCCCTCGGTGCGCAGTGTGACGGCCGCGGTGAGCCCCGCGACCGAGGCACCCACGATCACGACGTTCCGCGGTGCGCTCACTGGTCGGCCAGGGCGATCGCCAGGGCGGGGCAGACGGCGGCCGCGTGACGGACGTCGTCGTGCAGCTCCGCCGGCGGGCGGTCGTCGAGGAGTACGGCGACACCGTCCTCGTCCCGCTGGTCGAACACGTCCTGGGCGGCGAGGACGCACTGCCCCGAGGCGACGCATTTGTCCTGATGCAAGGTCACCTGCATGGCGTTCTCCGGCGCTGGGGATCAACGGAAGGCGGTTACCAGACGAATGTTCGGTAACGGGCGGAAGGGAGGCTAGTTCCCCCGCGTACCCAGCACAACACGCTCCGCAAGAAGCTGGCCACGGAGCGAGACATATGAGCCTGGCATGTGCGCCCCGAACAGGCCGACCGGCCGGTCCCGGAAGACTGTGCAAAAGACCAGGTCACACCCGGGTCCACGGGCCGGGGGCCGCTTTCGCGCGGGATGGGGCATCAGCGGCTCACATGGCGGAAATACGCAGGTTACGAAAGTTCCGCATTGCTCACGTACGGTTCGAAGAGCCCCACGATTTCCACCGCACGGAGGATCCTTGCGCGCGCTCCGCACACCGCCCGACTGGCTGACGCACCCCCTGCGCGGGGTGCGGGCGCTGCGGGGCCCCGTGCCCTGGTCGGCGGTGGTCCGCGGAGCCCTCGGCGTGGGACCGGTGGTGGCCGTCGGCGTGGCGTCGGGACACACCCCGTTCGGGATGCTCGCCGGGCTGGGGGCGATGTTCGCCCATATCAACGACCGCCCCGCCACCCGCGCCACCCGCGTCGTGCGCATCGGCCTGCCCGCCCTCGCCGGGGCCGTCGGGCTGCTGACCGGGGCCTGGCTGGGCACGCTCGGCCTCGGGATGTGGATCGCGCTCGCCCTCGCCGCCGTCGGCCTGGTCTCCGGTGCGATGAGCGCCATCGGCCCGGTCTGCTCCTCCGCCGGGGTGCAGCTGATGGTGCTCGCCGTGGTCGGCGCGGGCATGCCCCTCCCGGTGGCCCCGCCTGCCCGGGCGGGCCTGCTGCTCATCGGCGCCGCATGGGTGATCGCCATGGCCGCGCTGCTGCCACGCGTCATCCCCTCACGCCAGGCCGCGCCCTCCGGCGAACGGGAGGCGGTGGCCGCCGTGTACGACGCCCTGGCCGACCTGATGACCGCGGTCGGCACCGACGACGGCCAGGCCGCCCGGCGCGAGCTGACCGCCGCCTACGACTCGGCGTACGAGGCCCTCTACGCCCATCGGCTCCCCCTGCACCGCGTCGACGAGGAGGAACGGCGGTCGCGCGACCGGCTGGCGGTGGCCGGGGCGCTCAGCGAGGGCATCCTGACCCTCCTGTGGGAGGACGAACCCGTACCCGAGCGCATCGCGCGCACCCCGGCCCAACTGGCCCGCTCGGTACGGACCGGACTGCCACCGGGCCGGCTGCCCGCCCCGGTGCCCGACACCGAGGGCAACGTGGCCATGCACCGGGCCGTGCTGCTCGCCGCCCGGGTCTTCGACGGCGAACCGGCGCCGCCCGTCGGCGCGGTGGTCCCCGGCCACCGGCAGCGGCTGCGCCGTGCGCTCGGCCCGGCGGGCCGGGAGTACGCCGCCCGGGTGGCCCTGTGCGTGGGCGTCAGCACCGCCCTCGCCCAGCAACTGCCGGGCGCGCACTGGTACTGGCTCCCCGCCACGGCCGCCTTCCTGGTCAAGCCCGACATGGGCCCACTCGTCTCGCGGGCCCTCTCCCGCGCCCTCGGCACCGCCGTGGGCGTGGCCGTCTTCGGCGCCCTCGCCACGCTGTTCTCCCCCGGCGCGGACGACCCCGGCATCTGGCCGGTCGCCGTCGCGGCGGTCTGCTCCGCGCTGATCCCCGTCTCCGTACGCCACTTCGCCCTGCAGACCGCCGTGCTCACCCCGCTGCTGCTCTCCCTGGTCTACCTCGGCGGCGACACCGACCCCGGGTTCACCCGGCTCACCGACACGCTGCTGGCCTGCGGTGTGGTGCTGGCCGCCGGGGCGCTGCCCGGGCTCGGCGGCCCGCGCGCCCAGGTGTCGGTGCGGCTGTCGCTCGCGGTCCGCGCCACCCGCGACCACCTCGACCGGGTGCTCACCGCCGAGGCGCCGTACGCCACCCGGCTGCGGCTGCGCCGCGAGGCCTACCGCGCGCTCGCCGACGCCCGCCGCGCGGTGGAGGTGGCCGGTGCCGAACACCCGCCGTTCGGCCGTGACCTGGCGGCCTGGGCGCCGGTGGTGCTGGCCCTGGAGAAGATCGTGGACGCGGTCACGGCCTGCGGCGTACGGCTCGACCAGGGCGCCCCACAGCCCGATCCCGCCCTGGCGGCCCGGCTGCGGGCCGCGCTGTCCGACCTGGCCGACGCCGTCGCCACTCGCCGGCCCCCGACGGACCTCGTCCTGCCCGTGGGGGCGGCGGTGGGCGACTGCGCGACCATCGCCGATGTCACCGCCGGGCTGCGCACGGTGCGCGACCTGGCGGCCCGTTGACCCCGTTCACCTCCCCGGCGGCCGCCGGTTGAGCCCGTGCACCTCCTCGGCGACCGCCGACCGCCGACCGCTCACCCCTCCCGGCGGCGGATTGCCCGGCGCGCAGAGTGGCACACCCCTCCCGGCGATGAGCTGGCGGACGCGGTGCCGCTCGGCGGGTGTCTCCCAGCGGGTGTCCCTCGGTGGTGTGTCTCCCTCGGCGGGTGTCTCCCGGCGGGGTCACGCGGGCCGGGGCCGCGGGGCGTTCCAGAGGTGGTGCATGGCGTACGAGCGCCAGGGGCGCCAGCCCTCGGAGTCCTCCAGATGGGCCCCGGTGCCGCGGGCCCCGGCCCGTACGGCGACATCCGACTCCAGCAGTACATCGGGGTCGCTCAGCGCTCGCATCCTGATGTAACCGGACGTCCAGGGGCCCATGCCGCGCAGCCCCAGCAACTCCTTCTCGGTCCGGTCGCGGTCGGCGCCCGCGTCCAGCCGCACGGTGCCGTCCGCGAGCGCCGCGGCGAGCGTGCGCAGCGTGCCGCGGCGGCTCTCCGGCATGCCGAGCTCGGCCAGCGGCGCCTCGGCGAGGTCCTCCGCGCGCGGGAAGAGATGGGTGAGCCCGCCGTCGGGCCGCTCCAGGGGCTTGCCGTACGCGGCGATCAGCCCATCGCCCAGCACCCGCCCGGCGGCCACCGAGACCTGCTGGCCGAGCACGGCGCGAAGGGCGAGCTCATGCGGGTCGGTGGTGCCCGGCGAACGCAGTCCCGGCCGCGCGGCCACCAGGGGCGCGAGCGCGGCATCGGCGCCGAGGCGCTCGGCGACCGCGTACGGATCGGCGTCCAGGTCGAACAGGCGCCGGATCCGCTGGATGGCGGTGGTCAGATCGCGCAGCTCGGCCAGGCGCAGCCGGCACTCCAGCCAGCCGTCACCGGGCCGCTCGTCGACCTCGACGACGGCGCAGGCGTGCGGCAGCCGCAGGGTGCGGCGGTAGGTCCGGGCGCCCGGCGCGCCCACCATCTCCTCCAGGCCGGTGAGGGCACGTCGGGCGAGATAGTCGAAGACCTGCGTGGTGTCGTACGGACCGCGGTAGGCGAGCCGCAGCGGCACCCCGGCCGTTCCGCCGTTGGTGCCGCCGTTGGTCCCCAGGACCCCGCCGGGCGCCCCCGCGGGCCCGGGCAGGGAGGACTTCTCCGGCCGGGCGGCGCGCAGTTCGGTGGGGGTGGCGGCGTAGATCTCGCGCAGCGTGTCGTTGAACTGCCGGACGCTGGAGAACCCGGCCGCGAACGCGATCTCCGAGGCCCGCAGCGCGGTGGTCTGCAGCAGGATCCGCGCGGTGTGGGCGCGCTGGGCGCGGGCGAGCGCCACCGGCCCGGCGCCGAGCTCGGCCGTCAGCTGCCGCTGCACCTGCCGGGCGCTGTACCCGAGCCGCGAGGCGAGCCCGGACACCCCCTCCCGGTCCACCACCCCGTCCCCGATCATCCGCATGGCGCGGCCGACGGCGTCGGCGCGCGCGTTCCAGTCGGCGGAGCCGGGCACGGCGTCCGGACGGCAGCGGCGGCAGGCCCGGAACCCCGCGCCTTGCGCGGCGGCTGAGGTCGGGAAGAACCGGACGTTCTTGCGCCGGGGCGTGGTGGCGGGGCAGCTCGGCCGGCAGTAGATCCCGGTCGTGGCGACGCCGAAGAAGAACTCGCCGTCGAATCGCGCGTCGCGGCTGCACACCGCCTCGTACCTGCTGTCGTCGCTCATCACACCTCCACTGTGCGCCCTGGGAGGGAGGCGTGCTGGCGGAAAACGGACATGGCGCTCCCGCTCCAGCGCTCCAGTGGTGCGGCGGCCGCGGCAGGGGCCGGGGCGGGGGCGGGGGCGGGGGCGGGGCAACCGTGCAGCCGTGGGGGAGGGGCGTGCCCGGTCCGGTGCTGCGGGGTGTCCGCCGCGTGGCGAGGGCTTCGCCCCTGGACCCGGGGTCTGGGGCGGAGCCCCAGTTGTGGGAAGGGGCGGGGAGGGGAGCGGCCCGCCGCAGGCGTCACGATCCGTCGGACATCCCCTGGCGGGAGCCGAGGGCGATGACGTCGCGCAGGTCGCGATGGTCGTGATGAGCCTGGGCGATCCCCGCGAGGGAGGGGCGGCCCAGCGCCTGGTAGGCGCCGACCGGCAGCTCGTTCGCCAGCGACTCCCTGACGGGGTCACCGGCCGACGCCCAGTGCAGATCGCGGCCCAGCGCCAGCGCCTCGGCCGGGTCGCCGTGCGCGAGGCGCCGCCGGGCGTCCTCCGCGAGCCTGGCCGAACCCGCGGGGTCGTCGAGCAAGGGGTACTTCGGCCGGACCCGGCCGGGGCAGCTCCAGTGCACTCGGCTCCAGTGCACTCGACTCCAGCGCATTCGACGGCGGTTGTACGGAGCCGGACCGCCGATGGTAAGTTCGGCGACGTGACTGCCGGGTCGGCCATGGGCCACGCACGAGTGAGGCGCCCGGCCTCGGCGTGAGCCCGAGGCGGGCCAGAGGCCCGCCCCTTTCTCCGTGTCCTTCCTCCTGGCGCCCGGATGTGGCGCCTGTTCCAGCGGATTCCACGATGCGGAGACACCACCACAGATGCCCCACCACGCCCAGCCCCAGCACGACTCCGAGTCCCCGGCCACCGCCGTCCAGCTGAATCACACCGCCGTCTACGCCCACGACCGGCAGTTGTCCGCCGAGTTCATCGCCGCGATTCTGGGGGTGGAGGTCGGAGCGCCGTTCGGCCCGTTTCTGCCCGTCGATCTCGGCAACGGCGTGACGCTCGACTACTACGAGAAGCGCGACGGGCCGATACAGCCGCAGCACTACGCGTTCCTCGTGCCCGATGAGCGGTTCGACGCGATGATCGCCCGTCTGGAAGCGGTCGGCGTCACCTACTACGCCGACCCCAACCACACCGATCCCGGCCGGATCAACCGTCTCTTCGGTGGCCGTGGCGCGTACTTCGACGATCCCGGCGGCCACAACATGGAGATCATCACCCGGCCCTACATCCGTCCCTAGCCGACCGCTCAGCAATCCACCCGTACGCCGGTCAGCCCCGTCTGCCGCCGGGCGGCGTCCACGGTCTGTGCCAGCAGGACGGCGATGGTCATGGGCCCCACCCCGCCCGGCACCGGAGTGATCAGCCGGGCGCGCTCACGCGCGGAGTCGAAGTCGACATCGCCGATATTGCCGGGGTTGTATCCGGCATCGATCACCACGGCGCCCGGCTTGATGTCCTCGCCGTGGATGGGCCGGGGCCGGCCCACCGCCGCCACGACGACATCGGCTTCCCGGAGCACCGCGCCCAGGTCGGCGGTCCTGGAGTGGCAGTACGTCACCGTGGCGTCCCGGGCCAGCAGGAGCATTCCAACGGGCTTGCCCAGGATCGGGCTACGGCCCACCACCACGGCGCGCCGCCCCGCGAGCTCGACGCGGTACTCGTCCAGGAGGCGCATGATCCCTCCCGGAGTGCACGACGCGAACCCCGGCAACCCGAAGCTCATGGCCCCGAAGGAGTTCATGGTGACGCCGTCGACGTCCTTCTCGGGAGCGATGGCCTCGAACGCCGCCCGCTCATCGATATGAGCCCCGACGGGATGCTGCAGCAGGATGCCGTGCACTTCGGGGTCCTGGGACAGAGAGCCGAGGGTGTCGACCAACTCCGAGGTCGTCGTGGCGGCAGGCAACGCGACGAACCGTGACGCGATCCCCGCCTTGGCGCAGCGGGCGCGCTTCATACGGACATACGTGGCCGAGGCGGGATCCTCGCCCACCAGCACCGTTGCCAGACAGGGGGTGGCTCCCGTGCGTCGGGCGATGTCCGAGGCGTGGCCCGCCGCTTCCGCCACGATGCGCCGGGCAAGACCGGCGCCATCCATGAGCTGGGCCGTCTGTGTCGAGGACAAGGTCGCCTCCCAGGCGTTACCGACTACTCGCCCAGGCGCACGGCACCGACCCGATCGTCAGGCCGCTCCCCGGTGGTGCTCCACCTCAGCGCCAGTCACGGCCCGGACACCACTGTAGGGCACCCCGGACGGCCTTTGCCGGGCGTTTTTCTCCTCTTTTCCCGCCGCCGTCCATCAGGCGTTTTCCCGCGGATGGGCGAATGCCACCCCTGGCCGGGCCATGATCCGGTGCCCCCTAGACTGTCTCGCAATCCTCACGTTGATCGGAGCACGACATGCGTCGCCTTGCCCTTGCCCTCCTGGCATGTTCAGCCCTCACACTCGCCGGGTGCGCGCAGGACTTTGACCGGGGCCCTGATGGGACAGTCAGCGACAAGGTCAAGGACGGGAAGAAGTTCTACCTGGTCGTCGATCCGGCCAAGGGCGGCGAGGGGAAGAAGTTCCGGGTCAGCAAGTACGACTACCACGACTGCAACCGTGGCTCGAAGTACCCCAAGTGCGTTGACGACTAAGGACGATTGAGCCTGAGCGTACTCATCGTCGGCCCCGGCCGTCCGCGGTCGGGGCCGACGATGCCTTCGCGGTCGGGGCCGGCCATGCTCTGGTTTCAGACGCCGGCCGGGGTGGCCACGTCCGTGGCCGCCTGCCGCAGCGCGTGGCGACAGGCCGCGATCGCCGGGTGGCGGCTGCGGCCCCGGCGTACCGCGGTGAAGACACGGCGGGCGCGCCGGCCCCGCGGGAGCTGTCGCACGGCGACGGTCGGGGGCGCTCCGTTCCATACGAGGCTGGGGAGCAGGGCGGCGGCGTGGCCCTGCTCGACGAGGCGGAGATGGATCAGGAGGTCCGTGGTCTCGAACCGCACATCGGGCTCGAAACCGGCGTTCCGGCACAGGGTCATGGCCCAGTGGCGGGCGGCCGTGCCCTCGGGCTCCATGGCCCAGGGATGACCGGCGAGCGAGCGCAACGACGCGGTGGGGCCGCCCTGGGGATCGGGCCCGGTGCCGCTCCGCTCACCGGCCGGTACGGGCGGCAGCGCGAGGTGGAGGGGGTCGTCGAGCAGATCCTCCTGCTCGAGACCGGGCGGCCGGGGGTTGGGATTGCCCGGGTACTCCTCGGCGACGACAAGGTCGAAATCGCGGGCCTGAAGCGCGGGGAGGGCCGTTTCCGGTGGCATCTGTGTGACGTGCACCCGAAGGCCGGGATGACGGTCGCGCAGCAGGCTCAGCATGCCGGGCGCCAGGGCGAGGGTGGCCGTCTGGAACGAGGCGATGCGCAGGGTGCCGGTCAGATCGGTGAGGGAGGTGGCGATGTCCGCCTCGGCGTGCTCCAAGCGCTCCAGCACCGCCTCGGTATGGGCGACGAGGATCTCCGCCTGCTCGGTGAGCCGCACCCGCCGTCCCACCGGCTCCAGCAGCCGGACACCGACCTCCGCCTCCAGCTGGGACAGCTGCTGGGAGACGGACGAGGGGCTGTAGGAGAGGGCGGCGGCGACGGCCGCGAGGGTGCCGCGGTGCTTGAGCTCGCGCAGCAGCCGCAGTCGGTGCAGATCGAACACGGGGGTCCCGCTCTCCTCGCTGTGAAGGGCTCGCCATTCGTCAGTTCTCCCGATGAATATAGATGGGAAACATTCGCTGGACCGATGGGAGGCGTCGGCCGCACGCTGGCTACGTGTCCGCATACGTTTCCTCCACCGCCGAGCCACCGTGGTTCGCCCGCCCCGCCGCCCGGGCCTGGACCTGTCCGCCCGCCCCCACCGGGGTACGGGATTTCCACACCGCCCTGCCCGGCTACGCCCCCACCCCGCTGACCGAACTCCCGCCAATGGCAGCCGAATTGGGTGTCGGGCGGGTCTTCGTCAAGGACGAGTCGTGCCGACTGGGTCTGCCCGCCTTCAAGGCCCTGGGCGCGTCCTGGGCCGTGCACCGCGCCCTCGCCGCGCGGGCCGCGCGGGGCGATGCCACCGTGCCCGTCACCCTGGTGAGTGCCACCGACGGCAATCATGGCCGCGCCGTGGCCCGGACGGCACGGCTGCTCGGCCACCGCGCCCGGATCTTCGTTCCGCGAGGTGTCCATCGGGCGGCCGTGACGGCCATCGCCGCGGAGGGGGCGGAGGTCTCCCAGGTCGCGGGCGCGTACGACGAGGCCGTGCGCCGGGCGGCCGAGGCGTCCGCCGCACCGGGCGGGCTCCTGGTCCAGGACACCGCCTGGCCCGGCTATGAACGGATCCCGGGCTGGATCGTCGAGGGCTACTCCACGCTCTGCGCCGAAATCGACGAACAACTCGCGGCCGCCGGAGCGGGGACGCCCGGCCTCATCGCCATCCCGGTGGGCGTCGGTTCGCTGGCCCACGCCGTCGTCACCCACTACCGCGGCCGCCCGGCCGGACCGCCCCCGGCGCTGCTGTCGGTGGAACCCACGGCCGCCCCGTGTGTCCTCGAAAGCCTCATGCGTGGCGAACCGGTCAGCGTCACCACCGGCGAGACCATCATGGCCGGACTGAACTGCGGCACTCCCTCCAGCATCGCCTGGCCCCAGCTGCGCGACGGGCTCGACGCGGCCATCGCCATCCCCGATGCCGCGAGCGCCCGCGCGGCGGGTGACCTCGCCCGGCTCGGCATCTCCAGCGGCCCCTGCGGCGCCTCCTCGCTCGCCGGACCGCGCGCCGCGCTCACCGGCGACGGCGCCGACGAGCGCCGCGCCGCACTGGGTCTCGGCCCCGCCTCCACCGTGGTGCTGCTGAGCACGGAGGGCAGCACCGCCAACCCCGCCACCACCACCGCGGACAATTGACGACCCATCCGCGTCCGACCAGCCATGGGAGAACGAACATGACCGGCCCCACCCCCGACACGATCACCGTCAACGGCCACCGGCTCTGGCAGTCGCTGATGGACCTCGCCGAGATCGGCGCGTACGACGACGAGCGCACCGGTCTGCGCGGGGTGGACCGGCTGGCCCTCACCGACGCCGACGCCGCCGGGCGGCGTCAGGTCATCGCATGGATGGAGCAGGCCGGACTGAGGGTCCGGATCGACCGGATGGGCAACATCTACGGCCGCCGCGAAGGCACCGACCCCACGGCGGCTCCCGTGCTGACCGGGTCGCATATCGACAGCGTGGCCACCGCCGGTGCCTTCGACGGCTGTCTCGGTGTCCTGGGCGGTATCGAAGTCGTGCGGATCCTCGACGAGCGGGGCATCAGCACCCGCCGCCCCGTCGAGATCGGTGTCTTCACGGAGGAAGAAGGCGTCCGCTTCGGCACCGACATGCTCGGCAGCGCGGTCGCCGCCGGGCGCCTCTCACCGGAGTACGCCCACGCCCTGACCGATCGCGACGGCCGCACCCTCGGCGGCGAGCTGATCCGCACCGGATTCCACGGCCCCGCCGATGTACATCTCGACCCGCCGTACGCCTACGTCGAGTGCCACATCGAACAGGGCCCCGTGCTCGCCGAGAACGATGTCCAGGTCGGTGTCGTCACCGGCGTTCAGGGCATCTCCTGGCAGGAGATCACCATCCACGGCCGCGCCGCCCACGCCGGTACCACCCCGACCCATCTGCGCGCCGACGCCGGCCTCGCCGCCGCCCGGATCGGCGTCCACCTGCGGTCCATGGTCGACTCCGGCGCCTACGGCGAACTGCGCGCCACCGTCGGCCACTTGGCCGTCCACCCGGACCTGACCAACATCGTCCCGGCGCGCGCCGAGCTCACCGTCGACCTGCGCAACCCCGACGATGCCCGGATGGCCCGCGCCGAGGAGGACCTCACGGCCTTCCTGCGCACCCTGGAGGACGGCACGCCGGGGCTCACGCTCGCCACCCGGCGCATGGCCAAGACCGCGTACATCCCCTTCGACGAGCGCCTCCAGAAGGTCATCGCGCAGGCCGCCGACGACCACGGCCTGGAACACATCTCCCTGCTCTCCGGCGCCGGACACGACGCCCAGGAGATCGCCGCGCTCTGCCCCACTGCCATGGTCTTCGTACGTGGTGAGTACGACGGCATCAGCCACAACCCCCGCGAGTACTCCACCCCCGAAGCGTGCGCCCACGGCGTCAACGTCCTCGCCACCACCCTTCTCCGACTGGCCACGCAGCGCCCGTCCTGACGGGCGCGCCGGTCAGGCGAGCCCGGTCAGGCGAGCATGGTGGCGAAGCGCCGCGCGAAGAGATACGCGTCGCCGGGCCAGCGGGCGGAGAGGTAGGTGTCGTCCTGGACGACGAACGCGGGGCTGTCATCGGTGGCCGTGCCACGGCGCCGCAGCTCGATGGGCCCGCGTTCGAACTGGGCGGGGTCGTCCAGGGCGGCGACGACCTCGTCCTCGACGTAGGCCGGGTAGGTGCGGTAGTAGCGGCCACGTCGCCAGGCCGTGAGGTAGTACGCGGTCCGCTCCATGTAGCCGGGCAGACAGGTGGTGCGCCGGTCGGCGAGCACACTGCGGCCGGTGGCCGGGTCGCGGGTGCGGGCCAGCGCGAGTACGCCGTGGCATATGGCGCCCACCGGGCGGTCCAGCCGCCAGAACTCCGCGATCTTCTCGCGCAGGAGGCCGGAGCCGAGGTACTGGCGCATCCCGGGGGCGTGGCCTCCCGGCAGGATCAGCCCGTCGTACGCCTCGGGCCGGAGGTCCGCCCACGCCACGGGATGGCGGAAGGAGGTCTCGCCGGTCAGCTGCTCGTAGAACTCCTTGGGCTCGGGTTCCGCGCCGAGTTGCCCGAAGAGCACTCCGGTGAGCAGCAGCGGATCGGCGGCGGGCGGACCGTCGCCGTGTTCGGTGGCGAACACCACCTCATGGCCGAGGTCGGTCAGCGACTTCCAGGGCACGGCCACCTCGGTGACGTCGAAGTCCCGGTCGGGCAGCGGCAGAAGGATAAGCACGGGGACTGCCTACCACAGGACCGGCGCCCCTGCCTCGGCGCGTCTTCGTGCCGGGGCAGGGGACCAGGGCCGGGGGCTGGACTACTTCCAGATGGAGTCGACCCACTCCGGGTGGTCGATGAACGGATTCCGGTTGTGCTGGAAGCTGTCGTAGATGACCTCGTTGCGGTTCTTCTCGAAGTCGTCGGGCGGGTCCTCGGCGCTCCACTCCTTCAGTACGGAGAGACGGCCGATGTTGGGCGCGGAGCCGTTGTCGACCTTGTCGTTGGGCTCGAGGTCGGGGAAGCCGTCGTCCCCGTCGTATCGGACGGCCATGTAGAGGATCATCCGGGCGATATCGCCCTTGACCTGGTCACGCGGTTCGAAGGAGTCGTCGTCGGTGCGGTTGCCCGCGGCGTCGGGCACCTCCTCGCCGCCGTTGTCGAAGTCCTTGTTGCCGCGGATGCTGTTCACCTTCACATTGGCCGGGCGCAGATGGTGCAGATCGGTGCCGGGCCCGGTGGATGTGCCGAAGTCGCCGTGCGACTTCGCCCAGACGTGCTCGCGGTTCCAGTCGTCGGGGTCGCCGCCATTGGCGTCCTTGGCCTGGGAGTGGCCGGAGTAGAGGAGGATGACGTTCGACGGGTTGTCCGGGTCCTCGTCCGTGGACTTCAGCGCGTCCCAGACCTCGTCGTAGGACAGCTTGGTCTGCTCGCTGATGATCGTGTGCAGCGCGGCCTTCAGCTCCGGGCCGCTCTTGCCCGTCGCGTCCTGGTAGTAGTCGTCGGGCGCCTGCACGGCCGCGGGCCGGGTGGTGTCCGCCGGGGCAGGTGTGTTGGCGACGGCGACCGAAGGGGCGGCCACACCGGCCGCGGCCACGACAGCCAGCAGGGGAAGGCGCCGTGACCGGCGCGCGCGATGAGTGGACATGATGTGGGGGGTGTCCTCTCCGAGACGAGTACCCGGGCCGCCAACTGGCGCCGCGAGTACGGACGTTCAAGGCACAAGCCCTCGGAGACTCGCACGTGTGACGCCCGAACGCGTGTACACGATGTGACCGTTCCGCGCGGATCCGGTGGACGCCCCGGGGTCGCGGAGCGGGCCGACCGAAGGGTCTGCCGTCGGGCCGGATCAGCGGAGCTGGCAGTATCGGCCTATGGCTGAACAGATCATCGCCGCGTGTGACGGGGCATCGAAGGGAAACCCCGGGCCCGCGGCCTGGGCATGGGTCATCGCGGGCACCGGCGGCGAGGTGGAGCGCTGGGAGGCCGGGCCGCTGGGCACCGCGACCAACAATGTCGCCGAGCTGACCGCGCTGCGAGAGCTGCTGGAGTCCACCGACGCGGGCGTGCCGCTGGAGGTGCGCATGGACTCCCAGTACGCGATGAAGGCGGTCACCACATGGCTGCCCGGGTGGCGGAAGAAGGGGTGGAAGACCGCCTCGGGGTCGCCGGTGGCCAACCGCGAGCTGGTGATGCGCATCGATGAGCTGCTGGACGGCCGTACGGTGGAGTTCGTCTACGTGCCGGCGCACCAGGTCGACGGCGACCCCTTCAACGCGGCCGCCGACCGGGCGGCCAGCCACACGGCCCGTACCCAGCAGCCCGTGGGCACCTCGCTCGGCTCCGCCCTGCCGCCGCCCGAGGCCCGGACGGGGACACGCTCGGCCGGTCGTGGCGGCACGGCGCGCCCGCGTACGGCGGCGGCACAGGGGCGGGGGAGCGGCACCGGCACGAGGAGGGGCACCGGCTCCAAGGGGTCCATCAAGGCGAAGTTCCCCGGCCGGTGCCGCTGCGGTACGCCCTACGCCAAGGGCGAGAGCATCAGCAAGAACTCCGACGGCTGGGGCCATCCGTCCTGCGCCACCTGAGCCACGGGGTGGATCAGGGCGGCGAGAAGAGCGCGGGGAAGCGGGGCGCGAGCCAGGGCTTGCGGCCCCAGGTGAGGACGCGGCCCCTGGCGACGGCGCTCCACGGTCCGAGGCGGCCCAGCGCCATGAGGAGGAAGGCCACGGGCTCGGTGAGGATGGTGCAGTCCGGGCGGCTCGGCGGCCGCGGTGTGACGGTCACCGCACCGTCGGTGAAGGTGGCGCCGAAACAGGCGCCACCCCTCAGGCGGATGGCGTAGCGGGCGGTGAGCCCGGCGGTGGCGGCGGTGTCGAACACCCGTGGCATGGCCGTGGTGAGGAAGGGCAGGGTCAGCTCGACCCGGGTCCGGTCGAGCATATGCGGGCTGCCCAGCGCACGGGCGAGGTCATAGCCGTGGCCGAGCATATGGGTCAGCAGATACGACCCCAGTACCTCCAGGCTCATCGGGCCCATCGGTGTGACCAGTTCGTCGCGTGACGCATGCGACCCGCGTGTCGCGGGCTGAGCCGCCGACTGGAGGAAGGCGTCGGCCTGCTCCACGATCATGGCGGCCAGCGGCTCGGCCCGGCGCTCGGTGAACG